>NZ_JAYMSC010000003.1:0-576279 GCF_038900775.1 Paraburkholderia sp. JHI869 | reverse complement strand
TCGCCGGCGTCGACGTTCGGAGGGTGTCACTTCTTCGATAGTGTTCACGTGTCCGCTTATTCGTTAAGTGGACACGATACTCCCAAGAGCTTTACCGATCCTCAAGATGGGTTGCCCGGCCGCTTACTTCGCAATCACACCGCGCACCAGACAAATACCCGTGCGCTCGTGAAGATGCAGTTCTCGGTCGGGCTCGCCATCGCTGTGGCGAAGTCCATTAAGGCTGACCAGTTCCTCCACGTTCAGCAGATGCTCGGCGAACTGCTCGGTTACATCGAGCAGGTCAAAAGCGCGCTCGTGCGCTCTGAGTACGAGTCCGAGCTGTCGGACGTGGGCACTATCCGGCCGTCGCTTGCTCCTTTGCAGGCAATCCGGACGATGCTTCCCACTGCGTATCCGCGTGTCATCGAAGTCCTGCAGACCATCGGGGCGGGCGGCTTCATGCTTATGCCGAGCGGAGCCGATTTCCGGGCTCCGGAGCTTTCCGATGACCTCGCGCTGTACTACCAGGGTGCAGGCGGCATGCCGTCCGTCGACCGAGTGCGTCTCTTCAAGCTCGCTTGGGACCTCGCGGGCGAAGCGTTTGGCCAACGCCTCGTGCAGTACGAGCGCTATTACGCCGGCGACCCCGTCCGCAATCTCGCGATGAACTACCTGAGCAACCAGAGCCCGGACATGCAGCGCCTCGTGGATAACGCATTGGCACTCGCAGGCCAGCCGGAAGTGGGCAAAGACATCACGGCTAGCTCAGTCAAAGAGCTAGAGCCCGCTCTGGACTAACCACGTCGATGTGGTCCGCGAATAGAGCCTGTTCCCGGACCGCTCGCTGCACAGGAGCGAACCATGTCTTCAATCAACGTTACGGATGCCGCGTCGGAGCGCAAGTGCGACATATCCGCGGCTAACTTTCGCCATGCACTCGGCCATTTCGCGACGGGCATCACCGTGATTTCGACGCTGGATGCACAGGGCAAACCTTATGGCGCGACAGTGAGTTCGTTTGCGTCGCTGTCGCTCGACCCTCCGCTCATTCAGTGGAGCCTAACTACGACGTCGTACTCGTATCCCATCTTCAGTCAGGCGACGCACTTCGCAGTGAACATCCTGGCATCGGACCAGGAGGATGTCTCGCGAATCTTCTGCAAACCTCTGGACCGCTTCGCGTATGTCGATTCGCTGGAAGGTGTCGAAGGTCTTCCGCTAGTTTCAGGTTGCCTCGGCTGGATTGAGTGTGTGCGTGAACGCGAAGTCGAAGCAGGCGACCACACCATTTTCATCGGCCGCGTACTCCGTACGCGGGTCGCCGAAAAGTCGCCGCTCCTTCACTGGCGGGGAGGGTACCACCCACTCGAAGTCGGCGTTCTCTCCTGACATTTACTTTGCTGCGGCAACACTCAAAGAGGTTTTCCATGTCCGACGCAACCATTGACCGACCGGCTCTCGATACTGCGAATGTTGCCGCGCTGGCTGCGGAACTGCGCAATTGCTTCGAGACCGGGCAGACGGTTGCCCCCTTGCGCACACGCACCACACGCGACGACGTCGATACGGCGTACGCAATTCAGGATGCCAACACGAGCTTCTATGAAGGCCAAGGCCGCCGCCTGGTCGGCCGCAAGATTGGTCTGACCTCCAAGGTCGTACAGGCGCAACTCGGCGTCGACCAACCGGACTTCGGGATGCTGTTCGCAGATATGGCGGCCGGCGAGGGCGAAGAAATCGCAGTGAGCCGTTTGCACCAGCCGAAGGTTGAAGCTGAGATTGCGCTCATCCTCGGGCAGGACCTCGACATCGAGTGGCCGACCATCGCGGATGTGATTCTTGCGACTGCGTATGTCGTGCCGGCGCTCGAAATTGTTGGTAGCCGTGTCTCGAACTGGGACATCCGGATTTTCGACACCGTTGCTGACAACGCTTCGTCGGGCATGTTCGTCCTCGGCGGTCCGGCCCGCCGAATTGACGACCTTGATTTGCGCGGTCTTCAAATGACGATGCGACGCGAGCATGCAGGCGTAACCACAGGCCCGAATGTGGTTTCCACCGGCAGCGGAGCAGCCTGTCTTGGCCATCCCTTGAACGCCGCGGTCTGGCTCGCGGGGGAAGTGGCAAGGCGCGGTCGCCCACTCAAAGCCGGCGACGTAGTGTTGACCGGCGCACTTGGTCCGATGGTCCCGGTCACGGCTGGCGACACGTTCGTTGCTCAACTGTCGGGACTCGGCGAAGTCACGGCTAAATTCGTTTAAGAGGTTTGCAATGTCCAAAACCAAAGTGGCCATCATCGGTTCCGGGAACATCGGTACCGACCTGATGATTAAAGTACTTCGCCTGTCGGATGTACTCGAGATGGGTGCATTCGTTGGCATCGACCCTGAATCGGACGGCCTCAAGCGTGCCGCCCGTATGGGCGTGCCGACGACCGCAGAGGGCATCGACGGCCTCACGCGCCTGCCGGGCTTCGAAGACATCAAGATAGTCTTCGATGCAACATCGGCCGGTGCACACAAGAATCACGATGCCATCCTGCAGCAGCACGGCAAGCGCGTCATCGACCTCACGCCGGCCGCGATTGGTCCGTACACAGTGCCGTGTGTGAACGGTGAAACAAACCTCGACGCGCCGAATGTGAACATGGTGACGTGCGGCGGGCAGGCGACGATTCCGATTGTCGCCGCCGTCAGTCAGGTGGCGACGGTGCATTACGCAGAAATCGTCGCGTCGATTTCATCGCGCTCCGCGGGCCCCGGCACGCGAGCCAACATCGACGAGTTCACGGAAACCACCTCAAAAGCAATCGAGGACGTGGGCGGCGCGAAGCGCGGTAAGGCAATCATTGTCCTGAACCCGGCCGAGCCGCCGCTCATCATGCGCGACACCGTCTACGCACTTTGCGACAGCGCCGATGAAGAGGCAATTTCCGCTTCCATCGAAGCGACGGTCGCGAAGGTTCACGCTTATGTCCCGGGCTATCGCCTGAAACAGCAGGTGCAGTTCCATCACTACACGAAGGAAAACCCGCTCTACATCGCCGAAATGGACCAGTGGTTCACCGGGACGAAGGTAACGGTGTTCCTCGAGGTCGAAGGCGCAGCGCACTACCTCCCGGCGTATGCGGGCAATCTCGACATCATGACCTCTGCGGCGTTGTCGACCGCGGAGCGCATCGCGCGGCGTCAAGCGCAGGAAACTAGCAAAGCGGAGGCGCTGTGAGCACCGAAATCAAATCCAAGCTGTATATCCAGGAC
This sequence comes from Paraburkholderia sp. JHI869, assembly GCF_038900775.1. NCBI lineage: Bacteria > Pseudomonadati > Pseudomonadota > Betaproteobacteria > Burkholderiales > Burkholderiaceae > Paraburkholderia > Paraburkholderia sp. JHI869. The sequence goes on along the minus strand of NZ_JAYMSC010000003.1, from coordinate 573,037 downwards.
GTGACGTTGCGTGACGGCATGCATGCCATCCGGCATCAGTACAGTCTCGACCACGTCCGCTCCATCGCGAAGGCGCTCGATGTTGCGAAGGTCGACGCAATCGAGGTCGCTCACGGCGATGGCCTTTCGGGTTCGAGCTTCAACTACGGGTTTGGCGCCCATACGGACTGGGCGTGGATTGAAGCTGTAGCCGATGTCATCTCGCACGCGAAGTTGACCACGCTGCTCATCCCTGGCATCGGAACCGCACACGACCTCAAGCGCGCATACGAACTTGGCGTGCGCTCCGTGCGCGTTGCGACGCACTGCACGGAGGCCGATGTCTCGAAGCAGCACATCGAATACGCGCGTTCGCTCGGTATGGATGTCTCCGGCTTTCTCATGATGTCGCACATGGTCGCGCCAGCCAAGCTCGCAGAACAGGCGAAGCTGATGGAGAGCTACGGAGCCCATTGCGTATACGTGACCGACTCCGGGGGGGCCATGACGATGGATGACGTCGCGGCGCGCTTTCGCGCCTACGACGAAGTGCTGAAGCCCGAAACGGAACGCGGCATTCATGCTCACCACAACCTTTCGCTCGGCGTTGCGAACTCCATCGTCGCTGTTCAGAACGGCGCGATTCGTGTTGATGCAAGCCTGACGGGCATGGGTGCAGGTGCTGGCAACGCGCCGCTGGAGGTGTTCGTCGCCGCAGCAGACGCGCACGGCTGGAACCACGGCACCGACCTGTATGCGCTGATGGATGCGGCTGAAGAACTGGTTCGCCCGCTTCAGGACCGTCCCGTCCGCGTGGACCGCGAAACGCTCAGTCTCGGGTATGCGGGCGTTTATTCCAGCTTCCTTCGCCACGCTGAAGCCGCAGCCAAGCAGTACGGCCTCGACACACGGACGATTCTCATCGAACTCGGCAAGCGAAAGATGGTTGGCGGTCAGGAAGACATGATTGTCGACGTCGCGCTTGACCTGGTTCGTCAACGTGACGAACAGGCAGTCTGAAGCACAGCAGAGCAGTTAGTAAATGCCCGGGCTCGATAACGAGCCCGGCAATCACAAGAAAAAAATTCAATCCGCGTTTGGAGGAAGACATGAACGAATATGTTGCTTCGGGAAACGACAGCGACGCCATAAAGCGTCGTGCTTACCGGAAAGTCTGGCGGCGCATTATTCCCTTGTTGTTTGTATGCTACGGCATCGCATTTATCGACCGTATCAACCTTGGCTTTACCAAGCTTCAGATGAGTGACGCGCTGGGCATCAATGCTACGTGGTATGGCATTGCGGCCGGAGCGTTCTTCATCACTTACGCGCTTTGTGAGATTCCCAGCAACATTCTCCTAGCAAGGTGGGGAGCGCGTATTACGTTTGTCCGCATCATGTTTCTGTGGGGACTCGCAACCGCTGCCACGGCATTCATCACGACCGTTGGCCATCTGGTGACGCTTCGCCTGCTGGTAGGTGCGTTCGAAGCGGGGTTCCTGCCGGGTATTGTGCTTTATCTGACGTTCTGGTTTCCGGCGAGCATGCGCGCTCGCGTGACCGCAGTCATCTTTGTTGCCAATGCCGCAGCCGGCTCTGTCGCGGCGCCGATTAGCGGCTGGATTCTCAGCAGCATGAACGGTGTTTGGGGGCTCGAAGGGTGGAAGTGGGTGTTTATCCTCGAGGGGCTGCCTGCATGCGTTATGGGCCTCGTCTGCCTGAAAGCGTTGCGCGACCGGCCGGAAGAAGCCGAATGGCTCACCGACGCAGAAAAGGCAGCAATCAAGGCGGACCTTGCATCGGAGGCGGTGACGCATCCCGACCATTCCACGGGTGTGCTGCGCCAGGTCCTCGGGAACCCGATTAACTACATGGTTGCCTTCCTTTTCTTCACGGCAATCTGCAGCAACTATCTGCTCTTCTTCTGGTTGCCAACCATCGTCAAAGAGAGTGGCGTCGCCTCTCTCGTGAACGTTGGCCTGCTTACGGCAATTCCTCTCGCCATGGGCTTCGTTGGCGCCGTGTTGCTGAGCTGGAGTTCTGACTGGCTCAAGGAGCGTCGCTGGCACCTGGCCCTTTGCTTTTGCCTGATTGCGCTGGGCCTGATTGCGAGCACGTCGACGCATTCTCTGCCGCTAATGCTCGTCTCGTTCGCCGTTGCAAGCTTCGCAACCGGCGCGAGCGGCCCCCTTATCTGGGCGATTCCGCCTGCTTACCTCGGCAAAAAGGCTGCGCCTGTCGGTCTCGCATTCATCAGTACGCTTGGCAATATCGCTGGGTTCGCAAGCCCGCCCTTGCTCGGCTACATCAAGACGACGACGGGAAGTCTGACGCCAGGCGTCATCGGCATCGCCGTGCTGTCGGCTGTCGGCGCGCTCTGTATCGCCTTCGCCTTCCCTGAGCAAGCAGTCCGCGTGCGTGGCAAGGACGTGCTCGACGGTCTCGAACAGGCTTAAGCGCGCGGCCAGCAGCGCAGAACGAGACTACGTTAAGAAGACGGGGGCGCCTTTGTGGCGACCAGCACGCAAAGTTTCGTGTGCAGCCAGTGGCAAGTGCCCATGGATGCGATTTTTGATAATTTTGATGAGACACAGGATGTGACTATGGGTACCACCGCTGAATTCGAAACCGACGTGCTGATTGTTGGTTCTGGCCCGATGGGCGCAACGGCCGCATTGGCGCTAGCCACTTACGGCGTTCGTACTCACATGGTGTCGCGCTGGAATTGGCTCGCTAATACGCCTCGTGCCCACATCACGAATCAGCGCACCATGGAGGTGTTCCGTGACCTCGACATCGAAGAAGAGGTCATTCGCAACTCGACGGCGTGGGACCAGATGGGCGACAGCCTATTTGCAACCAGTCTCGCCGGCGAAGAGCTGATTCGCATCCGCGCATGGGGCACGGGTGACGAGCGCCATGGCGACTATGTCAAAGGCAGTCCATCGCCGCTGGTTGACCTCATTCAGCCGAAGATGGAGCCCATCCTCTTCACGAACGCGGCTGAGCGGGGTGCGTCTTTCGCGACGAACACCGAATATCTGTCTCACACACAGGACGAGTCGGGGGTGAATGCTCGCCTTCAGGACCGCAACACGGGTCGAGAGTATTCAGTCCGAGCCAAGTTTCTTGTCGGTGCCGACGGCGCGCGCTCCAAAATCGTCGAAGAGTTGGACCTCAAAATTGAGGGCGAGATGGCGCGTGCAGGCACGGCATATGTCATCTTCAACGCCGACCTGTCGAAGTACGTAAAACACCGCCCCAGCATCTTGCACTGGATTGTCAGCCCGCACGCAAGCTTCGGTGAAATCGGTCTCGGTCTCCTGCGTGCAGTCAAGCCGTGGACCCAATGGATTGCGGGGTGGGGCTTTGACATTTCCAAAGGTGACCCGGACCTGAGCGACGAGGCCGTCCTAGAAAAAATTCGTGTGCTCGTCGGCGACCCTGAACTTGATGTGGAGTTGGTGCGTAGTTCTGTCTGGTACGTCAATCAGGCTTACGCGACGTCATGTTCGAAGGGGCGCGTGCTTTGCGGCGGCGATGCCACCCATCGTCACCCGCCGTCAAGCGGGCTTGGGCTGAACACCTGCGTTCAGGACGCATTCAATCTGGCGTGGAAGCTTGCGTACGTTATTAAGGGTTATGCAAACGACAAGCTGCTGCAGAGCTATTCGGACGAGCGCGCACCCGTCGGCAAACAAATCGTGCTGCGAGCAAATCAGTCACGCAAGGACTACGCACTTATCAAAGAGGCGTTCAGCGTCGAAGGTGCAGAGAACCCTGTGGCCGCCGGCATCGCACGCTTCAGGGACGTAGGACCTGAAGGAGCGAGCGCTCGCCGCCTCGCCTGTGCTGCACTCGAACTGAAAAATAAGGAATTCAATGCACAGGGTGTCGAGATGAATCAGCGCTACGTTTCCACCGCCGTAGTGCCCGACGCGGATTCGTCCCCGGAAGAATGGAAGCGCGACCCGGAACTCTATCTTCAGGCGACGACCCGACCGGGCGCCAAGCTCCCACACGCCTGGCTCGTCAACTCGACCGGTGCGCGGGTGTCCACGCTTGACGTTGTCGGTAAGGGCAAGTTCACCATCCTTACGGGCATTTCCGGGAGTGCTTGGGCGGAAGCCGCAGAGGAACTGGATTTGCCGTTCCTGCGCACGGTGGTAATCGGGAAGGACGACTTCCAGGACGTCTACTGCGACTGGCAGCGCCTGCGCGAAATTGAAGAAGCTGGCGCGCTGCTCGTGCGCCCCGATGGCTACGTGGCGTGGCGACAACTTGATGGCGTATCAGACCGGGCTACGGCACGACAGGCGCTTATGGCTGCTCTCGAAAGCGTGCTGGGCAGGGTTTAAGGTCCTTCCAGCCGTAGTTTTGAATGCAGCGGCCAGCGCCGCTGCTCTGTACCACCTAAAATTTCACAGGAATCGAGTATGAGCACGAATACTGCACTCACCGAAGCTTCGACGAGCAAGTTCGCTCGCATCAAGGAAGGCGACCTCGACCTTCAGATTCACTACAACGATATGGGCAACGGCCCCGAGACCGTCGTCATGCTCCATGGTTCTGGCCCGGGCGCAAGCGGCTGGGCGAATTTCAACCGCAATCTGGAGCCGCTCGTCGAGAAGGGCTATCGCGTCATCCTCATGGATTGCCCGGGCTGGAGCAAGAGCGACCCGATTGTTTGCACGGAGAATCGCTCAGGGCTGAATGCGCGTGCACTGAAGGGTCTTCTCGATACCATCGACGTTCAGGGTCCCGTGCATATCATCGGCAACTCGATGGGCGGCCATACGGCGGTAGCGTTCGCACTCGCAAACCCGCAACGCGTCGGTAAGCTGGTGCTGATGGGGGGCGGAACGGGCGGCCCGAGCCAGTTCGTTCCGATGCCGACCGAAGGTATCAAGCTGCTGCAGGGCCTCTATCGTGTGCCAACGATTGAGAACCTCAAGCGGATGATGAACGTGTTCGTCTATGACGCGAGCAGCCTCACTGAAGACCTCTTTCAGGCCCGCCTCGACAACATGCTCGCGCGCAAGGACCACCTCGAGAACTTCGTGAAGAGCATCGATGCGAATCCAAAGCAGTTCCCCGATGTTGGCCATCGCTTGTCGGAAGTGAAGGCGCCCACGCTAATCATCTGGGGTCGCGATGACCGCTTCGTGCCGATGGACGTCGGTCTGCGCCTCCTCTGGGGCATGCCGAACGCTGAGTACCATATCTTCAATCGCTGCGGCCACTGGGCGCAGTGGGAGCATGCGGACAAGTTCAATCGTATGGTTCTCGACTTCTTCGCGCACTAATCGCTGAAGCTTCGCCGGCCAGAATGAGAGTGTATTGGGCCGGCGAGTATTCGACAGGACGGCCGCGGCGATTGCAGCCGACCAGGGACTGGCTCGGCACCAAGTCGACGGACGAAGCGCGTTCGTTCCTGAATCTTTTCCCTTCTGAACTGATGGCTGCTGAAGCGTTTCCCGCACCGCCGCGTGTGTCGAAGAGCATTGCAACTGCGCCGAAAGCGGAAGGCGAGAAATCGGGAACGGCAAATCAAGAGCCTTTAGCGCGACCACCGAGGTCCAGCGCGCACAGACGGGGTTGGAAGCGCTCTCGATAGTCGAGTCTTTCATTCCCGACATTGCACTCATTGACATCAACATGCCTGGTATGGGCGGCCATGAACTGGCGCGTCTATTGCGCGAGCGTGCGCAATGCTCATCGACCCGTCTGGTTGCGCTGACAGGCTACAGTGGGACCTCATCGGACCCTGCAGCCGAAGAAAGCGGCTTCGACTGCGTCCTCATCAAACCCCCCTCGCTGGAGGACCTCGCCTTCGTCCTGGGCGGTTAGCCCAAGCACGAAGGCAAATGTACGGTGTCTCAGAGGCGGAGACTGAATGAGCCACTCTATCGGCACCCATCCTCTACCTCATTTTTTTCCCTTGAGGGTGTATGAGGCTAGGACAGACTGAACGTCGACTGGTTGGCCCTGGAGCAAAAGCAGGCGAGCATGGAGCACCAAGTTTTCGAGAACAAGTTTCGCAGTGCTGAGCAGATACATCGCCTGGAGGTCCGAATCCGACATCGCCGCTTCCACCGCGTGGTGCCGCTCCACCAGCGAAGTCATGACAAGGCGTCGTAGCTCCCGCTCGCCGAACGGTAGGTCCGCATAGGCGATTGGGTCTTCTGCCTCGACTTCGCAAAGCATCTCAACAAGCGCTTCAGTGCTCACTTCCATGTGCCAGCTCCTTGACGTTGGTCAGACTGTTCATGAAGTGCTTCCAGCACTAACGTTTTCCGTGTGAAACGTCCAACGTTCTACGCTACGCGGCAGGTACCCGCATTCTGAAGTGCATATACCGAGCAGAACCTGTTGCACTGCACCATAGTTTGGAGGATATTTGAGTTGGACGCACGCCGCATTACCAACGTCGACTTTGCGGTGCGCTCGCCGGGCCATCTTTTCCGTCCGGCTCACCTCGGGAGCGACGGCTGCGGAGGATTTCCATGGAACTGTGTGAGGAATGCAGCAACCTGGACGGGCGCTCGTCGAGTCTCGCTAGTAACGACGAGATGACCTTGGTCGGGGTCGGTCAGTGCGAGGGTCGCGTTGCACTTGAGCACTACCGTTGCCGCAAGTGCAAAGCGCTCATGGTCCGACAACTGTGCGGGGAGTCCTCGGAACAAGTTTGGATGGCTCTCGCGTAATCTGCGTTCTCTCCGGCGCCAAACCAAAGCTGCAGTGTTCGACGCGTGCGCGCCGTTCGTGTCTGTACGAGCTACGGTGTTACGGCGTAGCAGGAGGCTGGGCTCCCTCCCCGAGACCTGTGAGATAAGTGCACGCACGGGACATACGCTGTAAGCAAAACCCCGCTAACGACACGTGAGAAAGAGAAGCCAACCACGCCAACTTGCCCCTTCTTGAGCCACTGGCTGTCGACGCTTGCCAGATGATATGCATTGGGGGAATCTGCGCATTGGCCATCTCAATTGAGAGATAACTGAAATGCAGTTCCATGCCTTTCTCGATATTGCGTCGATGCCTACACTGGTCTCCATACCCGCTGCGTGACGCGCAGGCTAGATAGCCAGGCCCCACGGCGAGTTGACAGTGGCATGTGTCCCGGACAGGGAGACATCCAGATACGTAACTGCTTTGCACCTTCGGAGACAGCATGAAAAGCATCGACCTCAAGGGCCTGGTTCCCGCTCCCGTTACTCCCTTCACCCGCGACGGCGCCGTGGACTATGCAGCTATCCAGCGTCTGGGTTCGTGGCTCGGGGGCATCGAAGGCGTCAAAGGCCTTACCGTTCTGGGTCACGCCGGCGAAGGTACGTTCATGACGCCAGACGAACAGCAGAAGGTCATCGAGGCCTTCGTCAAGTCAGTCGACAACAAGATTCCGGTCATCGCCGGCATCACCCTCGAAGGCACGCAAGTGGCAGCACTCGAAGCGAAGCGCGCAGTCGAGGCCGGTGCGTCGGCGGGCCTGGTGTATCCGTCCCACGGCTGGCTGCGCTTCGGCTATCAGAAGGGAGCGCCGCAGGACCGCTATCGCACCATTCACGAAGAGAGCGGTCTGCCGCTGATTCTCTTCCAGTACCCGGACGTGACGAAGGCAACGTACAACCTCGAAACCCAGCTTGAGATTGCCGCGCAGCCGGGCGTGTTCGCGATGAAGAACGGCGTACGCAACATGCGCCGCTGGGACACGGAAATCCCCGTCATCCGCCGCGAACGCCCCGAACTACAAATCCTGACGTGCCACGACGAATATTTGCTGCACACGATGTTCGATGTCGACGGCGCTCTGGTCGGTTACGGTGGTCTGGCACCGGAGCCGCTCATCGAGTTCATCAAGGCCGGTAAGGCGAAGGACTACAAGGCAGCGCGCGCTATCCACGACCGTCTGCTCCCCGTCACGCGTTCGGTGTATCACCGTGGCTCGCATATGGAAGGCACCGTCGCTCTCAAGCATGGTCTGGTCGCACGCGGCATCCTCGAGCACGCAACGGTTCGCTCGCCTCTGCTGCCGCTGCAAGAAGGAGCTGATGTCGAAATCGCACAAGCATTGCGGTCGGCCGGTCTCGTTGACTAACTGGCGATACCGGGCCATCACGTGCGAAAGTACGTGAGCTGCCAGTAGTATGGGCCGAGGTCTCCGTGGACTCGGCCCATCGTGCGACGCGTAGTGCTTAGCCTGTTCTCTCACATGACAGCACCCATACAACGGTCATATGAAGGGCCTGTCGACGAAGCACAGTGCGCGATTGCAATACCGAGGGGGCCATGACAAACGATATATAAGTGGGCCGGATTAGAGTCCGCAGTCGGTGGATTGGATGGAGACAAAATGGGCAAGATTCTGGCAGGCGCCGTGGTCGGCTCCGACCATATGGCATGTAACAAGTCTGAACCTGTAGCGCGCGCTGCACAGTTGCTTTTCCGCATCGAGAACGTTCCATTTAGCCGGTGGCACACAAAGGCCCGAATCATCATGGGTAGTGCCACATTTTTCGATGCGTTCGACGCACTTTCTCTCGCCTTCGCTCTGCCGGTGCTGGTCGGACTATGGCATCTCTCGCCTATGCAGATAGGCGTGCTCATCGCTGCCGGGTATCTTGGGCAGTTTGTCGGAGCGCTGACCTTTGGCTGGATAGCTGAGCGGTTTGGCCGAGTGCCTAGCGCGACCACGACGGTAGGTGTGATGTCCATCATGGGCGTTGCGTGTGCATTTGCGGGGAACTTTCAGCTCCTCTTTCTGGCGCGCTTCCTTCAAGGTATAGGCGTTGGCGGCGAGGTGCCTGTCGCGGCCGCATATATTAGCGAACTGAGCCAGGCGCACGGTCGAGGCCGCTTCTTCCTCATCTACGAACTGATTTTCCCGTTGGGGCTGCTTGGCGCAGCCCAGGTTGGCGCATTCGTAGTCCCGCGTTACGGCTGGGAATGTATGTTTCTGGTTGGCGCGATTCCCGGGATTCTCGTTACGCTATTCATCGCCCGTCTGTCAGAGTCACCTCGATGGCTTATTTCGAAGGGGCGGTACGACGAAGCGGAACGCATTATCGAGAAGATTGAGGCCAGCACGCCGCGTCGCAACCTGGACGTCGAACGCGACTGGGTGGAAGTCGAGCGCCGACTCTCAAAGATTCGAGATGCGAGCCAGACGAGGAAAAGAGCGTCGTGGAGAGAGTTGTTCTCGGAAGTTTACCGAGGCCGCACGCTTATTGTGTGGGTCTTGTGGGCCAGTTCGTACTTCGTGGCCAATGGCATCAACAACTGGCTGCCGAGCCTGTACCGTACGGTGTATCACCTACCACTGCAAGAGTCCTTGCACATGGCATCGCTATCTAACGTGCTCAGTGCATGCGCAGTGTTGCTCTGCGCTTTCCTGGTCGACCGTGTTGGTCGACGGCGCTGGGCGATGGCGACATTCGTGCTTAGCGGGCTACTGCTCCTCGTACTCGGGACGTTGGCAAAAGGCAGTCCATGGTCGGTGATGTTGCTGGGTTCGTCTGCCTACGCGGTGATGGGAACGACGACGGTCATGCTCTATCTCTACACGCCGGAAATCTATCCGACCCGGATGCGGGCAATTGGTACGGGACTGGCAACGTCGTGGCTGAGAGTTGCCTCTGCTGCTGCACCTGCCATCGTCGGTTTCGTCCTGTCTGGTCACGGGATTTCCGCGGTGTTTTTGATGTTCGCCGCTACGACAATTGTTGGGCTACTGGCGTCTCGTGCAATGATTGAAACGACTAACCGCTCACTCGAAGAAATTTCGCCTTGACAACCGCTTCTCGGTGCTCGGGCATGGAAGGTGGTTTCCTTGGCAGGAGTAGCACTTGAGACATCGCCGCGCGCCTTGACAGTGCGCGGCGATGTTTTTTTGCATCAGGGCGACGACAAGCATGGCGCATTGGAACGTCGGCGTGCAGGTGCTAAACGGAGAATGTGGCGAATACAAAAATGCCGGCACGAATCTCACGGTTCGTGCCGGCATTCTAAAAGAGAGCTAGATGGATTCTAGAAGGTATGTCTCATACCCACGCCGTAGGTGCTTCCGGAGGGTTTCCCGCTCAGCTTGTCGTAGGAATAGACGGCGTAGACGTCAGTGCGTTTCGACAGGTAATAGTCGTAGCCGACCGATGCTGTATTTCGAATCGAGTCCTTTTCTTTAGGGGCTGATTGCTTCGTTCTCGCCCATTCGACGAGCACCGCGGAGGTCTGCGTAGCGGGAATCGAGAGACCGACCTCGTACGTATGCGAGCCCACCTCCGTCGTCGTCGTGTTCGTCGTTTGCATTGCTGCGTAGAACTTGGCGAAGTTGGCGTTATACGTGGCGCCCGCGAGGTAGAGATACTGCTGGACGTTGGGCATGTTGACCGCGGAGCGTACCCTTTGTGCGGACAAGGCAATCTGAAGCGGGCCATGCTCATAATTAAGGTTCAGGCCGAGGTTGTCTCGCCCCTGGTGGCCTGTCGTTCCGCTGAACCCGTATTGCACAGTCCCGGTGAGACCCATGTAGTCCGCGCTCTCGTAGCTCGCGACGTTGGCCCAAACCGTGTCGCCGACAACCGTGTTGTTGTACGCGGCGGTGTACGACTGGACGACAAGCGGAGAGAACACGACGGAAGAACCGAACGGATTCAGCAGAATCTGATTCAGGTAGGTGTGTGTCGTCTGCTCGCCGAACCGGAAGATGCCATACGGGGTCGTGAAGCCCACGTAGGCATTGCGTGAAAACAGGCCGTCCGTAGCGTTTCGTCCCAATTGACCAGTGTTCGGACGGAAAAAGCTTTCCAGTACAAAGATAGCCGCATATCCGCCGCCGAGGTCTTCCTTGCCGCGCAGTCCCCAGAACGACGTCGTCAGGCCGCCTCCTCCCAGCACGACGCTACCTTGCGGCGCACCGCTCACTTTTGACTGTGCGATATATGTGCCTACGAGGCCGTAGAGTTGAATCGGGGCAGAAGGGTCCGCCGAGGCTGGCTGCGCATGAGCGAACCCTGACCAAATGGAAATTGATGCGGCTGCGAGATAACTTGGAGCCAATCTGCGCCCAATGCGCACGCTCCGGTCGGTTCTCATCTGTGGTGTCTCCTTGAGTATTTGTATGGCACAGCAGTGCCCGCCGGGGGCGTCGGGAACGCTCTCGGGACGGGGAACTCGGATTGGTGTTCGCGGCCTGAAGGTCGAGTCGACCTACAAGGAAGGCGTGTGCGGTACTAACGCTGGCGCTTGTATTCGGCGTTCGAATTAATGGTGGTGCGGCCTGCCGTACATCGCGTCTCGGCGCTTGTCTGCAAGCGACTGTCTCCTCTGCTGGCCAGTCGTCCGAGTAGTGCTGGCACCAGCAATTCCGTCATGTTTTCAAGCAGTCTATGCAATGAAAAATCATGCCGATAGGCGCATTGGTGTGATTTCAGATATGCTTCCAGAGAGATAGGTGGAGACAGCGATGGAACGGGAAGCCTTCAAGCTTTTTATCGAAGTGGCTGAGCTAGGCAGCATCAGTCGCGTTGCCGCGCTCCGGCAGACTGTGCAGTCCAATGTCAGCAGGCAAATAGCCGAATTTGAGCGCGAATGCGGAGGCCGCCTGTTCGAACGGACAGGACGCGGTGTGAAGCTGACCGGTTTCGGAGAACGAATTATTCCGAGAATTCGCGCGTGGATTGCAGACACCGACCAGCTGTTCAACGAGATTCGGACCTCTTCGGGCACACCATTCGGCGAAGTGAGAATCGGCATTTTGCCGTCGACGGCCCATCCGCTGATGACCACCCTATGTGAGCGTATCAATACAGCTTATCCAGACATTCGTCTGAACGTTCGGGAGAGTCAATTGGGGGAGGTGGAGACGTGGTTGGACAGTGGTCGCGTGGACCTCGCTATCCTTTTCCATGCTGAGCGCTCGATGACCACGGAGCGGCTTGCGACGCTCGCGACAATCGAAACCTATCTGGTAGGTGCTCCGGATTCGCCTGTGCTGGAGCGGGAAACTGTCGAATTCCGGCGCCTTGAGGGATTGCCACTAATATTGCCGGGACGCCCCAACCGCCTGCGAAATCTGATGGATGACGAAGCTCGTCGCGCTGGTATCGAGCTTAGGACCGTACTGGAGGCAGACTCACTTGCTGTCCAGAGGGAGGTGGCAGCCAGTGGTCGCGGATATGCAGTGCTCGGGCCGTGGGCAATCGCGCCCGATGTGCGCGCTGGCCGGTTGCGTGCAGCGAGAATTATCAAGCCCAACATCACGCGCTTCGTGACGCTTGCCAGTTCAAGCCAGGGGTCGATAACGCCGGCAATTCGGATTGTGATTGCGACGTTGAAGGAAATCGCTTCCGAATTGTCCGAGTCTGGGGTGTACGATGGACTTGCGACCCAGCGTGTCGAACGGCACGAGCGCACTGCGCCGGTACAAACTGTAGGAGCAAAGCAGACCGATTCTGAACGCAAGGTGGCGACGAGCCACAAAAAATCGCGGCCGTCTGCGTAGAGATGGCGCCCTTGATTACCGCCCTGAAAATGGTTGGAGTTGACCCTTCAATCCCGGACACAGCGTCACAATAAGGATTGCTGAATCCATTGAGCGCCGGAACTCGCGAGGCGAGCAGTGTTCTAGTGCGCTATGGGGATACTTCTCGTTGTAACGCATCGAATGCGATAGCCATATTGCGTCCAGTAGTTGCCCGAGCGCTTGTCCGTACGCAACGACCGGCAAGAAGTTGCCCAGTGGAACGAAAAAGTCGTTCAAGGGGAAATATCTTGCTCGTTGTTGATAGGCACGCAACTACGACGATGAGCGCGTCCGGAACGTCCGTCGAAGGACGCGGAGAGCGGACCGGGCGGCTGCATCGAGGAGGCTCAGGTCGGCGCGTTGGCTCGCGTCTCGAATCAGCCGACCGAGAGCACGAAAGTCTGCGGCGAGCGGGCGAGGCGGCGAGTTCGATGTAAATGACGTTGGGGGTACAGTGTTGGGCTGAGCGACAATTAGATAGCCCATTCCCAGAGGCGTTTACGCAGTTCAGCAACTCGACGAGAAGGCCGAAGAATAGCAAGCCATGCGGCTTATCCGACATCTTTCAGCCGCGGTTTGCTCGCTCGCTGTCTTGGCACAGCCTTACGCGTCATCATGATTGGATTGATGGTCGGCACCGGCGCAATGGTGTCGAACCATGTTTCACGCCCCAGCACGCGAAGGACCAAGATAAGCGTGTGCAGTGATGAGCCATCGCCGCTTTCCAGGTTGCGCAACGAGCGAACGCTGATGCCCGCGCGTGCCGCGACAGTGGCTTGGTCGAGGTTCTTGTGTATTCGAAGCGTCTTCAAATTCTGCCCGATTTCAGCCGCTATCTCGTCTGGTGTCCGTATTCGCATCGGTGGATTGAGGCTAGTGTCTTGCTCTTTCTGCTTCGACAAGCTTCTGCAACAACCAGCAAGATGTTGCCCGTTCAGGCTGAAGACTCGGATAACGGGAACATATTTGCCGCTTGTTGCCGGGCGTCTCGAAAGAGTCAACCGGCTACTGATTCACTCATCTCTTCTCCGGTTGCCACATCACTGGTGGTGCCATCGTCATGAGCTTCATCTGAGCGTTGCGCTGCAAAGCACGAAGGCAGCCTGTTGGTCGGCGTTCGGTTAGCGGTTTGGTGGTCGCTGCTTCATCTGGTCGTCGTCCTCGGTTCGGGAGTCGAGGTAGGCTCGCCTTGCGGCGTCTAGCTCTGCTTTGTACTTCTCCACGGAGGCGACGTCGATATCAAGTGTGTCGCATGAGTTTCTCGGCAGGACCTCATACAGCCTCCGAGACTCCACCAGCTTCTTCACATGGGCGCGGCTGACGAATAGATATTCTGCGACTTCGACTAGCGTCATGGCTTACTCCGTTTCCAGGTGAACCTCTGACAGCCATCGCGCGATACGTCTCAATGCGTTGTAATCGCGAATTCCTTTGGACGAATCGAGTAGGAGAAAATGCTTGACCAGCTCACCTGGTACGCGCTCGAATTGCTCGGCGCCGAACACCGCGTCGTCGATTGCTAGCCAGTGCTTTAGGCGCTTGCCATACGCATAGCTCCGGATGACGTCGGTGCGCTCGGTGCCGTCCAGGACGTAGCTGCGCCGTGGCTTGATGCTGCTGGTCGTGCCTACCACGCGCGGTCGCAGTTCCGGCGGCAGGTAGGCAATGACGCGCTCCTCTGGCAAGCGACGCGCCCACGATGTCGTGAGCACGATTTCCACCTTAGGGTAGGGGGCGAGCAAGTCGACAAGCAGCGTCGCGAATTCAAGCAGCGGGCGCCCCGTGTCGAGCGAAATCTCGCCGGCATCGTCGATGTAAGCGTTGCCCACGTGGAGTGTCCCGTCGAAATCAACGAACAGCGTCGGCGTGGTGTTATCCAGTACCAACTGCGTTGGCGCCCGTCGCTCTGAGTGCTCGCGCTTCGGCGCACGCTCTTGCATCACCTCTTGCCAATTGACGGTATGTCCGACGGCAGTGAGCGCGTCACCGGCATCGTCGCGTCGCATGATAAGCATCTCAAGACCGAATCCCCGCAGGATATTGAACAAAGCCTCGGTGCCCGAGGATTGCCCGTCCTCTATGCGGCTTAGTTCCGCTACGTCGACGTCGCTATATTCGGCCGCGTCGAGCAAGTCGAGTCCACATTCGATTCGGCGCCCATAGATGAGACGGCCCAGAGCGCGAAGGTCCGCTGCGAGGGGGCTAAGTGGCGATTTCGGAGCGGACGGCGAGGAAGGCATTGTGGCAGACGAAGATTGTGTGGGTGCGCTTATCGCGCCGGCAGTTACCAATTCAGTAGCGCGCGCAAACGAGCAATAAGCCAGACCAGTTCTTTGGGCGAAACCCAATTCTTGCGAGCGACTGCAACGCGAATGCGCTCGAGGGTGGTTTCCGCGTCGTGTTCCGGATGGGCTGTGGCCTCATTCCGCGCTTTCGGGACGAGTTGGTGCGCAAGGTCTTCGCAGACGTCCCAGCGCTCGTGACGTTCGTCATCCGTCTGCGCGCTGACGTATTTGCCATCGGACTCGCGAGCGCAAATCTTCGGCTGTGCACCCGCAACGACACCTATCGTGCTGCTGCGAGGAAAGTCATTCGGTACGTCGCTCGGTCGAAGGTTTTGCATTCTGTGTAGTGGAGCTAAGTGCATTTCCCGCAAAACAACTTTTACTCGTCTTCGTCGTCGAGTGGACCAATCGGCGCGATGCAGTCTTCGCAATACACATGGCGCCAATAGACCGGGCGCATCTTGCCCGGCACACCGCAGTTCTCGCAAACCGCGCGCGACTTCTCCCTGGTTGCATGTACGACGGCAAGTACGCGCTGCCAAACGACCGGGTCTACAAGAAAACCCTGCACAATCACAATTGCCAACGCGCCATTGACCTGTTGGATGTCCGTGCAAAGCGGAAGCACGGGGTATGGCTTACCCGTGTTTTCCATCAGCACAGCGTGCTCGAGCGCTGCAATGTTTTTCGACTGCACAAGTTGGTTGCGCGACATTTCGAGAAGCTCGTGCTCAATCAGCCTCGCGGCTTCCTCAATGAGCGGATACCAGCCCGTCCCGCACTGAATACCAAAGTTGCCGATGTTTGAGGGATGTACCTCTTGAGATGCAACCGCACGGAAGAGCAATGGGAATTTTGCGAACAGTGCACTCTGTTCGGCGGGCACCGACCCTCGTGGCCGCACATTCGACCTGCGTTCAGCAACGTTTGGGTTGCCTGCTGCCAATTCAACTTCCGTCAAAACTATCTCCCGTGTTGGTTCAGGCCAAAGGCATTCCTGCCGCCGTTGATATGCGATGACGCATTGCGTGCCTGGCGGAGTGCTGCGACGGCCCGCATTGTATACGTTTACACGGTAGATGTTTAGACAGTATATGTATAAAAGGTAGATGTATAGAGGGTAGATATTTGTACGGTAGATGTTTGTGAGGTAGACGAAAAGGTGATGTTGCGCGAACCTCGCGGGCATGACCGAGACTGAAAGCAAAAACATCGACCCATATCTCCGGCGCCGACTGGCCGAGCACGTTCGTAGGCTGCGGTTGGAGAGAGGAGTCTCTCAGGAGTCGCTTAGCGCTCGATGTGGATTCCATCGCACATACGTGAGCCAAGTTGAGCGGGCCACTGTAAACATAACGCTCGACAATGTTCAGCGCCTCGCCTTTGGCCTTGGCGTGGACCCAGTGGAGCTGGTGGGCGTTACTGCAGAAGGAGAATGACGCCGACACCGGACAGTCGGCGGATTCGACAGAGGCAGGGGACGGTAGCCCCCTGAGAGACAAGGAGCCTCCCGTGAGGCGAGAGGGGAGGTAGCCAGCGCGATGGTTGTTCTTCGCCGGGCTATCTGTGGCGGCGAGGGGGACGGAGTTCCCCCTCGCAACCAATCAGCACTTCAAATCGCTATTGGAGCCGAGATGTTCGGGTGCGGGTTGTAGCCCACGACCTCGAAGTCTTCAAAGCGGTAGTCGTAAATCGAATCAGGCTTTCGATTGATGACGAGCTTAGGCAACTCACGTACGTCGCGATTCAACTGCGTGTGAATCTGCTCCATGTGATTGGAGTACGCGTGCAGGTCGCCGAGGCTGACCACAATCTCGTGCGGTACCAGGTCGCACTGCTGCGCGAGCATGTGCGTGAGCAATGCCAGTGACGCGATGTTGTAGGGCAGGCCGAGGAAGCTGTCCGAGCTGCGAATATACAGCAGCGAGGAGAGCTTGCCTTCCGCGACATAGAACTGGTACAGCAAATGGCACGGCGGAAGCGCCATGCGACCTTGCTTCGCGTTCTCCTGCGGGCTGACCTTCTCGTCCGGCAAGTATTCCGGGTTCCAGCCGTGGAAAAGGATGCGTCGGCTGTTCGGATTGTTCTTCAGCGTATCGACAACATAGTCAATCTGGTTGATGGTGCGACCATCCTTGGTCGGCCACGCTGTCCACTGCTTGCCGTAGACCGGGCCGAGTTCGTTCTCGTCAGTGGCCCACTCATTCCAGATGGTGACGCCGTTCTCGTTCAACCAGCTCACATTTGTGTTACCGCTCAGGAACCAGATAAGTTCGTTGGCGATGCTCTTGAAATGCAGCTTCTTCGTCGTCAGAAGAGGGAAGCCCTTCGAGAGGTTGTGGCGGAACATGCGCCCGAAAACGGACCTGGTGCCGGTGCCGGTACGGTCACCCTTGACGACACCGTTCTCCAGGATATCTTCGAGGAGTTCGAGGTATTGCTTCATATCGACATCCGATTATTCGGTGGCCCGCCCACGAGGTGGGGGGAATGGGGCTATCTTTGCGGCCTTGAGGTCCCGGATGGTCTCGTCCCTGCTTGCAACGATTCTCCGGAGAGACAGGATTTCCTCGTACAACAAGGCATTCTGTCCAAGGATGGACTTGATTCGCTCCCTCAACATGCGAGGAGTGGGGGCAGAGAGTTCGCTGGACAACTCGGCAGTGGCTTGAGTCGCCTCTCCGGCCTTCAGGCTCACCTTGATAGCCTTTAGCTTGTCCAGTGCCCATGCCCTGCTACGTACAGTATTCCTCGACAGCCCCGTCATCTGGCATATGACGGCGACCGTCGGCTTGCGCTTTCCGCGCTTAGCCGGGTCCTGTAGCTCACCCAAAGCGTGGACGATGAGTTTATCATTTTTCTCCGAGGCGGCTTCCAAGTGTCTCGAGAGTTCGGCTGGACGGCCATTACTCATAGGGACCTCTACCTAAGCGAACGGATGTGTTTGTCCAACTCGTTTGCCAAACCGAGCCATATGACCTTGTAGTCCGAGTTTGTCTCACAGAGAGCCTCATTGTGAGCGAACTCTCTGCGCATGATGAGGACTTCCGCTGACCGGGCGGTAATAACGTGGCTTGTGCAGTTAGGGTCGCAGTGATAGTCGCCGTAACACGGGGGCGGCGCGTCAGTTGTCGCTACAAGAAAGTTCTTTGCGCAATGTCCTATACTGGTCGGCATCAGTTTGACTCCGCGCTGAGCCATCTCCTTGATATATCGTTCTCGGTCTTTGCCATACAGGCCCGTGCCCGAAAAAAAGGTGTCGATACGCGCTTTATGCTCAGCTGCGCCGCCACCGGCGAACTTTGCGTCCTCACCGTAGACGTCGAATAGCGCAGCTTCGCGTTCAAGAGCGAGGCGGTTTGAGACGCTCGTCATCAGTTGCTTTCTGTACTGTCCGTAACCTGCGGTTACAGCATTTGGCATCGAGTTGAAGCGGCTGTTGAAGTGCTTCAACTGCATGCTAATGAACGGCAGGCCGACTTGCTGCTTCGCCAATTGTGAGACAAGCGTCTCTCGTAGCTGATGTACCGAAAATGTCCAGCCAAGGAAAAATTCGTCGATATCAATCCGTTCCAGCCATCTTATGATGATGAGGTTCAAAGAGGCCGGGCGATACGCGTGTAGCTTTGCAACGTCCTTTTCCTTTCGCCATGGAGCCGAAAAGAGGTGCGGACACCCCGTTTTTTTCGTCACGAACATCAAAACATCGTACGCATCTTTCGTTAAGTCAATTGCTAGCCACCCTTCGGATATCGGCGTATCTCGAGGGCGATGCTTCACAACCTTCGAGCGAAAAAAATGATATCCGAACTCTTCAGCAAGGCAGTCGCGCATAAAAAATTGAGTTTCCGAACGTCGTATGCCCGTGAGTAAAAGAACGAGAACCATCGCCGAGATATGAGCATCCCCAATCAACTCTCTGATTTCTCTTCTGGAGTATCCATACTTGTTTGAAAATGTGGGGTTGTCGAGCCTCCCGTTTTTGTAGTATGCGTCAATCGCACGAGCGGCCTTCGGCTTCTTGTACCAATCTGACAATTCCGATAAGGCGCGACATTCGCTGTCGTGTGCAACCAGGCCGGCTGCTGCCATAAACTTTGCGATGGCTGCTATGCAGTGCGTCAAAAGAAAGAGGAACTGCGTGTCCAACAATGTAGGGGTACCTACTATGTCAGAAGACTGCGGCCACGCTATAGAGGATTGTTCGATGTCGGGTTGCCCCCATTGCAACGGGGCACTCAGGTTCCTCTGTACCATCGGGTCAGAAAGCAATTTCAATGCTCTTTTCAGTTCTTGTGGCCTGCCTGAATATGTGGGAATGACTTCCTTAAGCAATGAAAATGGGATATCGGAAGTGCGTTTAATGTCGAGATTGTATTTTTTCTTTCCCGTGATTATTGCGATGGAAAGTATTTTTGCCAAAATATCTATGCGAGCTTTTACTGTAATTGGAGCTAATTGACCATCTTTTCTCGCATGTGAATGTTTGATTAGTTTTGGAAATTGGCCGTAGATTACCGCCACGATTTTCAAATCGTAGACAATTTCTGGGGTAAGACAAAACGCATATTTGCTGCGAGCAATGGAGTTAGGGTGTGTGTGGCCTCGGCCATCAACAAAATCCCGCCAAGAAATGCTGCTGGTTAGATGTCCCCGGAAGAAGGGGGAATCTGGCTTGAAGAATGGCCAGCATTCTTCACCAAAGATGCCTTCCCACACAGGCATGTCATCGTGAAAAACAGCATGGCCATCAATGATGTCAGCTACTTTGGGGAGCGCTGCTGTCGACGTCATGACTATACTCCTTGATAAATCAAATGGTCGACTAGCATGTCGTTCATCGTAACGGCTTGAAATTCAGCTTGTCGAATCACGGCTGCAGGAAAGATTTCATCTTCGACCAATATTCCGTCAATGATGGCAACTGCGTCTCGAAATAGCTCCTTCCGACTTCTTATCGCCGGAGAATCGGTATCAAGAGCCGCCATGACCCGCTGCCGATACAATACGAGTTTCGGGAGTGACCTTTCTGTCACAACGGCGCGGTCACAGCGCAGGCACATGTTCCAGTATTTACACGCGGTGCCTTTGATATGCTTCGTGACAGTGCGCACATTCTTGCTGGGGCTATAGGGATTGCTGCAGCCGCATCCAGAGAGTGTTTCGTGGAAGACGTTTGCCTCGTCTAAGGAACTATCTGCAGCCTCGTCCTCACGCTCTTCCATTAAGCTCCGCGAGCGACTCGCGATTCTGTGGAGCGCTTCACTGACCGTTCGGTTAAAGGCGGGCTGTAAGCCGCGTTCGTCGAGATACGTTGCCGTGGTCTTGATGCTGGCATGTCCCAAGAGCACTTGTATGTCGAAGAGGGTAGCGCCGGCGAGGACCATGTTGGTCGCAAGCGTAGGGCGGCAGCGCGCTAGAGTGAAATTGAAGTTCGGACCGAGCAGTTGACGCAGTCCTTCCTCCGTGCAAAATCGTTCGTACCAAACAGCTGTTTTCCCTTTTGGGTCGATTGCCACTATGGAGCGTTGACCGTCTCGTCGGGAGCGCTCAACGTCTTCGAAAATAAAAAGCTTACGAGCGATTTCTGGCGGAGCGTCTGACCGAATCTTTTCCGTCAGAGCGAGAGTTAGGCCGATGATTTTTTCAACCCGCTGAACGACCGATGCTTCGAGATATTGCTCATTCATCTCGAGCAAAGGGAGATGCAGTTCCTTTTCTGCCGAACGCGTGCTGCTCGCTGACCGAGGTTTAACGTACATAAGAACAGGTTGGCCTGTCAGTGGGTGCTTCTGGCGATAACTGTCGACTTCGAGTTCTTTGAGCGATTCGACATTCAGACCAGTCAGCATACAAAGTTCTGCTGCCAGCGGCATGACGATACGGTCGTCGACATACGGCCAGACGCCCCATCTCATGAATAAGGCCGAAAGCTTTTTCAAGCTCCATGCATAGCTGCCTTGATTCCATCCGCGGCTGTAGACATACTCGTACATATACCGCGCATCGCATTCGAATTGATTCTCAAACATCCATAGGACTGCTCTTTCGTCATTTCTGGACACGTAAACGGGTTCGAGGCCGACGCATTGTTCAGGTGTCCAGCCTTTGCGAACCCGTGGGCCGAGCGTCTTGGCGCTTATCCCATAGGCTGCCGCCGCCGCGGCCATCGACGGATAGGTCAGCCCGTCGACAGTGAGTTCAACGTTTTCGGTGTAGGCAGGACGTGGCTCAAGTCCGACCGCCTGCAAGACCGGCCAGCCTGTCCGAAGTCGTTCAGAAAGTGCTTCATATCTGATGCCGAAGTGCTTCGAGGCTTCGGATAGCGTGTATTCAGCGCCGTCGATTACCAAGTCAAGTTCAAAACGTTTGGGGCGATACGGAATTCCGAGTCCTGTTGGCGTGTACCCGTTGAGCACGCTGTTAGCTAGGCCGACCCAACGAGCGATGGACGCATTGATTATCTCGTGTTCATCTGCTTGGTATGCTGAACGCTGATTGGTCTCGGATGTGCCTATGAACATCGGCGCGTGGTAGACGACTGAGTCGATAATCCGAAGGGCGTAGGCCATGTCCATGACTTGGCGTACTGATTTGTATAGGCTGTAACGTGTCTTGCTCTTGAGGTTTTGCGAGGGAAGCCACTTGCAGAATCTAACCAATGCGTCGGCCTCCCAATATTTGCTTAGGAAGAACCGCTTATCCTGCGTGAGTTCGGGATAAAAGGCGTTCGTTTCCGTCACGAACTGCAAATATCTATTCGCAGCCCATCGTATGCGAGCGGCACTTCGCGGTTCATATTCCGCTTCGAGCTGATAGAACATCCACCGGATTTGCTCGTTGGGGGAGGTGAGGGTGGGGCGAGGAGGCTTGTTCAGTCTCACCGGTTGCTCACGCATGATGCCCTCGCTTTTCTCGATGCTGAAGGGCCCCAAGGAAGGTGCTACTTCTAATGAACTCGGCTTCCTTCAGTCTGTCCTGCTGTTCGCCTTGCTTCGTTAGACGCTGCAGCATCGCGGGCGGAATCTGGGTGTAAATCTCAGTCGTGGTCAGATGCGCATGTCCCAGCATTTGTTGGACAATCAGCATTCGGTCCTCGTACGTTTTGCCAATGTCGGAGCGCAGAACTGAGAAAGCCGTACCGTGGCGCATCCAATGCGTCGACATGAGAACGTCGACGTTCGCTCGTCGGACAGCATTCTTGAACTGTTTCGACGCGTTGCGCGGGCTCCACTTGAGCTGATTTGCGGTCAGAAAAGCGGGCTTGTCTGGGTCGTGAATATCCCAATCTGGGGCAAGCTTGTATTCGAGGCTGTTGTGGTAGCGCTTTACTCGGTTCAGAACTGCCCGCGATATTAGAGTGGCCTTTTGGGGCCCTTGGCCACCTCTTCCTTTTACTCGTCTCGCACACATCGGGATGAACTCGAATGCGGTGTTGTACCTGGAGGCATCAGGTACGTCCCCCTGTGTAAGGTTTATCAGCTCGGATATGCGGAGGCCGGTATCAAACTGTGCGTGAAACATACAGCGCTCGCACTCGTTATGCATGCGCTGCAATACTTCAATGACGACTTCCGCGGGGATGAACTTCGGAGTCTGTGGCGTGGGTGTAGCAGTGAGATATCGGAGTGTATTGTCGCGACCGTAAGGCGAATCTTCGAGTCGTCTGAGCAAGCCCGCATCATGCGTTGTTAGCCAATCTAAAAAGGTCCGAATGCAGGCTTCTCGAGAACGGCGAGTCGCGTGGCTGTACGCGCCGATTCGCTTCATATCTTGCAGCCATTCGCGAATATGTTCGCGTTCCAGCCTGGTGATGTTTTCATCGACACTCAGTTCGGGAAACGGACCTTCTCGCTCAATCCATCGAACCAGATAGGTAAGGATGTGACCATATTGTTCGACGGTGCTAAGGGTATTCGATAACCCTTCCGTCAACGTGAGACTACGGAGCCATTCGTGTGCAGTTCGCACGACTGCGCCGCTGCTATCTGTGACGCTATAAATGGGGTATCTGTTGCGAGGTGTGGTGAGTTCCAGAAACTCCCCATTGGCCTGAATCAATACGCCAGAGGAACCAGCCCCTTTTATTATCGCCAGCTGCGCTTCGAGGATGTCGTTCTTCGCCATGGCTGAACTTTCCCAGTAGACAGTTGGCTTTCCCACGATGGTCTGCCTATCAGAACCCATGCTAGGTGAAAATTGATGAAAAGGACAAGAAATTTGATTCTCTTAAACAATCGCTTCTTGTGCTCCGAAACCCCTATAACACTGTTGCTCGAACGTCTATTTGGTACTTTTGCTTTAGTTCCTAAAACATATTTACGAGAACCAGCTCGACATGCTTAACGAGCAGTTGCGCCGGGAGCCGTACGCGAGCCCGCGTCTGGCAATCTCCGAGCGCGTGCCGGAGTACGCGAAGACGGGCGTCTACGAGCCGGAGTGGCTCGAAAAGGTCGAGCCGTCCGACTTTTCGCTCGTCGACTACCGGCATCACGAGCCGCTCACCGCGCCAATGGCGGTGTGAGGCGGTCGCATTCAAATTAATGGCGGTATGAACCACGCCATGAAAAAAGCCCGCGAACGGTGACGTTCGCGGGCTTTTTCGTTGGTGGCGCGGCGATCAGCCGTGGTGGCGATCGTCGTGATTGTTGCCGCTTGCGCGCTCTTGCGGATGAGGCGCGGGCTGCGGTTGCGGACGCGGTTGGGGCTGCGGCTGCGGGCGGGCTTCCGCGTGCTGCTGCGGCTGGGGCTGCGGATGGAATTCCTGGCGCGGCTGCGGTTGCGGCTGCGGACGGGCTTCCGCGCGCTGCTGCGGTTGCGGCTGCGGCTGCGGATGGAATTCCTGACGCGGCTGGGGCTGCAGCTGCGGACGGGCTTCGGCACGCGGCTGCGGTTGCGGTTGCGGCTGAGGACGGACCTCCGCGCGCTGTTGCGGCTGCGGCTGAGGAGCTTGCGCCTGCGGATGGAACTCGGCTCGCGCCTGCTGCGGCTGCTGCTGCGCCTGCCGCGCCTCGGCTTGCGGCGGCATCTGCGGGCCATGCTGTGCCGCAGCCGGCTCGAGCATCCGTTGCTGTGGTTGCGCCTGCGGCTGCGGCTGGCCGCGCGCCGTGTCACGCTGCGCCTGCATTGCGACGGCGGGCGGCCTGCCAGCCTCGTTGCCGCCCGGCTGGCCACGCATGGCCATCGGCGCGTGCGGTTGCGTCCAGGCCGGCTGATGCGCTTCGCCGCGCGCCGCATTCGCCGCATTCATCGCGGCAGGACCAGGCTGGCCGGCTGCGGGCGCGCCGCCTTCCGGCCGACCGGCGAATTGCGGCGGGCGCGGCACGGCATGTTCCTGCGCGGCGGCGGCCGGCATGCCCGGCTGGCCATGTTCGGGGCCGCGCGGCATGGCGTTGGCCGCCGCGGCGCCCGGTTGGGGCGCGCCGCCAGGCATGCCCGGACGGCCCGCTTGCGCCTGCGGCGCAGCCGGCCTGCCTGCTTCGCCGAGCACCGGCGAATGCGGCGGCACGACATGCACGTTCTGCGCAGGCCACCCGCCGTGCGCAGCCGGAGCGAACGGCGAGGAGGGCGCATGTGCCGGCGCCGAGACGCGCACCACGGGCGCGCCCGCGCCCGGCACTGTGCCGCCGGCATGGGCGAAGCGCTGCGCGAGGTTGTCGTGGAACGCGGGCGGTGCGACCGGCGCGCGCGTAGCCACGACCTGGCGCTGGTTGAGTGTCGCGGGCGGCCGGTAGTCGGCGCGGCGCATGTTGGGCCCGAAGCTGCCCTGCACCGGCGCGATGCCGGGCGTGCCCGGGTTGATACGCGCATTGCGCCACTGCCGCGGATCGACATGCTGCGCGAAGCGCGAGACCGGCTGACCGTGGACGAACGCCGTGGCCGGCACGGCCGTCACCGCGCCCGGCGCGCGATAGTTCACATAGGTGTTGTTGTGAACGTTGATATTCGTGATGTTGACGTCGCGCCGGTAATTGTTGATGACGACGTTCTGGTTCACGCGATCGTAGTAGTGCGGGCTCCAGCCGCCCCAGTGCGGATGCCACGGCTCGCCCGGCCCGAGCGCGAACCACGCGACGCCCGCGGCCGCGACGCCGCCTACCGCGAGGTTGACGCCCCAGTCCGAGCCGCCGTCACCGCCGCCCACGAACGCGACCAGTGCCGGCGCATAGACGGGCGGCGCGCTTTCGACGATCGGACCTGGGACCCACGCCCACGAATCGTCGACGTACGCCCAGCGCCCGTAGTGGTACGGCGCGAAGCCCCACGGCGCGTCATCGACCCACGTCCAGCCCCACGGCGCTTGCCACACCCAGTGGCCGTCGTGATACGGCGCCCAGCCCGTGGGCACCGAATTCGGCGTCCAGACTTCGCCGTACTGCGGATCGCTGCGCCACGTGCCGTTGTTGTCGAGGTCCTGGTAGCCCGGGATGTCGCGCGAAACATAGCGTGCCGAGACCGAGCGGTCCTCGGCGGCGTCGCGCGCGAGTCCCCACTGGTCGAAGGCGTCCGGCGGCGGCGTCTGGTCGCTCGCCACCTGCTGCAGGTCGGTGCCGGCGAAGCGGATCTGCTGGCCGGCCGTCATCGGCGTTTGTCCGTTTTCGCCGTAGACGGTCACGCTGCCGCTGCGCACGGTGACGGTCGTGGTGCTGCCGTCGGGCGCCACATCCACGCGATAGTCGCCGGGGCTCGTCACGCCGAGCGCGAGGTTCGGCGTGTCGATTTCATACGAGGTGCCGGGCGGGACTTCGCGCACACGCGTCGAGAGCGTGCCCTGCGCCACTTTGAGCTGCGCGGTTCGATCGTCGAGATTGAGGACGTCGAGGCTCGTTTGCGCACCGAGGCGCACCGCCGTCGAGCCGATGTGCATCTCCGAGCGACCGTTGGAGTCGTTCCAGAGCTGGTCGCCGGTCGTGAGCGGGCGGTTGAGCTGCGCGTACGACCAGTCGCTCGCGCCGGCCGGCTCGGTTGTCACGGCGCCGGCCATGTAGTCGAGGCGCGCGACACGGCTCGGCGGATCGCCGCCAGTCGCGGCAGGGGCGGCAGGGGCGGCCGCGGCGTCGGGCGGCGGCTCCTGCGCGAAGATCGCGGGCGCGGCGGCGAGGTTCAGGGCCGCGAGCGCGGCAAGCGCGAACAGCGTGCGGCGCGAGGTGCGGCGAAACTGGGTGATCGTAGGTGTGCGCGTTGTCATCTTTGTTCTCCTGTCCATGGGAGTTGGCGCTGTTACGCGTAATGCCATCCCATGCAGGGCACTGTATCTGGCGGGCTTGTTTCCATGCTCACGGATTTGTTAAGGCTTATGCACCAGATGTAACAGAACGTGTGACCGCAGGCGAAACGCCCGTTTTTACGCGCGAAATCGGCGATTTTGTCGGGTATTTGTCAGCTAATTCGGCCCGGGCGACAGGTGCTTCAGGCGCTCACCAGCGCATCGAACTCGCGCTGCCCCTTGGGCGTGATGCGCAGCACGCGCGGGCGGCTCGTGCGCTCGATCCAGCCGCTATTCGTCCACGAATCGAGCAGCGCCGCGCCGAGCGCGCCGCCCAGGTGCGGCCTGCGTTCGCTCCAGTCGAGACAGGTGCAGGCGAAGCGCCGCCGCCGTGCGCGCAGCGCTGCAACGTCCACGCCCCATGCTGCGAGACGCGCCGCACCCTCGGGGGTGGCTTCGAGGGTGTCCCCGTCGCGCGAGAGCAGGCCGTTGCCGACGAGGCGCTCGAACACCTGCACGGCCACTTCGCCTGCCATGTGGTCGTAGCAGGTGCGCGCGTGGCGCATCTCCAGCGGCACCGTGCGCGCGGGGCGGGGCGTCGGGCGCTGCGAGGTGACGGCGTTGGACACATGCGCGACGTTCATGAGCGCCTCGATCGCCGTGGCGATCTCGGGGGTGGCGATGCGGTAGTAGCGGTGGCGGCCGCGCACGTCGAGCGCGAGAAGGCCGCCATCGGTCAGGCGCGCGAGGTGGCCGCTCGCCGCCGAAGGCGAGAGGCCCGCGATCATCGTCAGTTCGCCCGCGGGCCGCGCGCTGCCGTCCATGAGCGCCCACAGCATGGCGGCGCGGCCGGGGTCGGCGAGCAGGGCGGCCACGCGCGCGAGGCCCGGGAAGTGGCTCGATTCGTTGGTGGCGGGGAGGGTCATGGCGGCTCCTTCATGGCTAGCGTTGGCGGCTGATGCAACCCACACCGCTACTGTAGCGAAATGGCGCATTCGACGTTTCAGTGTGCGATGAAGTGTCGATTGCAGCCGCTCGATCGACGGCGATGGGGCCAAAGCACAGCTTGCGGCGGTACGGACTGCGGCGCGCGGTGGCGCCGCGCTAGAATCGTTTATTCACGCAAATGGCTTGCCCTTCATGAAACGCTTCCTGGCTCTTTTTGCCGCCGCCGCGCTCGCCGCCTTGTGCGCCGCCTGTGCAGACGGCTACACGCCGTCGGCGCACAGCGCGAGCGGCATCACGATGTACGGCACGATCGACGAGGGCGTCACGTTCCACAAGTAAACGGGCTGGCAGAATTTGACGTCACTTTGACCTGACTGCCATTCACGCGCATGCGATGATGCTGGCCTATCGTCAGCATCGAGCACGCCGCCATGCCGTCTCAACCGTCGTCCCATGCCGCCGCACGCCATGTCGTGTTCGCCGTCGCGCCCGAACTCGTGCTGCTCGATGCCTGCGGCCCCGTCGAGGCATTCTGGCGCGCCGAGCTGGCGATGCGCACGGCAAGCGGCTCGAGCGATGCGACCGGTGCGCAACCTTGCGCCTACCGCACAACGCTCGCCTCGGTCGCTGGCGGCGTGCTGCCGACCTTCGCGGGCATGCCCATCGTCACCGAGCGGCTCGACACGCTCGACCCCGCCACGATCGACACGCTGATCGTGCCCGGCGTCCCCATCGACGACACCACCGCGCTGCAACCTGAACTCGTCGCCTGGATCGCGGCGGCCGCGCCGCACGCGCGCCGGGTCGCGTCGGTCTGCACGGGCGCGTTCTATCTCGCCGCGGCGGGCCTGCTCGACGGCCGCCGCGCCGCCACGCACTGGCGCAACGCGGCCCAGCTTGCGCGGCGCTTTCCCCGCGTCGAAGTCGACCCCGAGCCCATCTTCATAC
Source organism: Paraburkholderia sp. JHI869 (assembly GCF_038900775.1). Taxonomy (NCBI): domain Bacteria; kingdom Pseudomonadati; phylum Pseudomonadota; class Betaproteobacteria; order Burkholderiales; family Burkholderiaceae; genus Paraburkholderia; species Paraburkholderia sp. JHI869. The sequence continues at coordinate 545,151 of NZ_JAYMSC010000003.1, read as the reverse complement.
GCGACGAGCGCGACGGCCGCGTGGTCTGGACCTCTGCGGGGGTGACGGCGGGCATCGATCTCGCGCTCGCGCTGATCGAGGAGGACTGCGGCCATGCGGTCGCGATGCAGGCGGCGCGCCGCCTGGTCGTGTTCATGAAGCGGCCCGGCGGCCAGTCGCAGTTCAGCGAGGCGCTTGCGGCGCAAGCCACCGCGGGCGGCGAATTCGACGCGCTGCACGGCTGGATGGCCGCCAACCTGCACGGCGAGCTGAACGTCGAGCGCCTGGCCGAAGAAGCGCGCATGAGCCCGCGCACCTTCGCGCGCCGCTATGTCGAGGCGGTGGGGCGCACGCCGGCGCGCACGGTCGCGGCGATGCGCGTGGAGGCCGCCGCGCATGCGCTCGCGCAGTCGCGCAGGCCGCTCAAGCGCATCGCGGCCGACTGCGGTTTTGGCACCGAGCAGAATTTGCGGCGCGCATTCGAAAGGTCGTATGGCGTGCTGCCGATCGATTATCGGGCGCGATTTGCGGCGAGCTGAATCAATCGCAATTGGCGTTTCGCAGGCGGCTGCGAGTGTCTGTCTTATTGCGCTCGTATAATCAACGCCTCATTACCCCACAATACGAGCCGCCGTACGCGGCTTTTCGCCATGAGCCAAGCCGAGATGAAGACGCCTACCCAGCCGCTGGACCGTTCGGAAACGACGTTCCGGTTCCTCGCCGAACCGACTTCGGTGAACTTCGGCGGCAAAGTGCACGGCGGTGCGCTGATGAAATGGATCGACGAGACGGCCTATGCGTGCGCCGCGGTCTGGTCCGGCCGCTATTGCGTGACGGTGAGCGTGGGCAACATCCGCTTTCGCCGGCCGATTCTCGTCGGCAACATGGTCGAGCTGCGCGCGCGCGTGGTCGCCACGGGCCGCACGTCGATGCACATCCACATCACCGTGCATGCCGGCGACCCGAAGAGCGGCCAGCTGCGCCTCACCACGGACTGCCTGATCGTGTTCGTGGCCGTCGACGAGAACGGCAACCCGATTCCCGTGCCGACCTACGTGCCGGAAACGGATGAGCAAAAGCGCCTCGCGAAGTACGCGCTCGACGTGAAGGAAGCGCTCGACGCGATCGTCGAACTCAAGCCCGAGGAAGTGGCGAAAGGGCAGGTTTGATACGCATGCATGCCATTGCGGCAGCATGAAAAAACGGGCGGCGAAGGTGTGAACCTCGCCGCCCGTTTTGCATTCTAGCCCTTCAAACAGGGCTTATTTCTTCGCGTCAGCGTTGCCGACCATCTCGCCGGGCTTCACCCAATCGTCGAACTGCTGCTCGCTCACGTGGCCGAGCGCGAGCGCGGCGGCCTTGAGCGTCGTGCCTTCCTTGTGCGCCTTCTTGGCGATCTGCGCGGCCTTGTCGTAGCCGATGTGCGGATTGAGCGCCGTCACGAGCATGAGCGATTCGTTGAGCAGCGTGTCGATGCGCGAGCGGTTCGGTTCGATCCCCACCGCGCAATGATCGTTGAAGCTGAGTGCGCCGTCGGCGAGCATGCGGATGGACTGCAGCACGTTGTGCGCGATCATCGGGCGGAACACGTTCAGCTCGAAGTTGCCGCTCGCGCCGCCCATGTTCACGGCGACGTCGTTGCCGAACACCTGGCAGCAAAGCATCGTCACCGCTTCCGACTGCGTAGGGTTCACCTTGCCCGGCATGATCGAGCTGCCCGGCTCGTTCTCGGGAATCGACAGTTCGCCCAGACCGCAGCGCGGGCCGCTTGCGAGCCAGCGAATGTCGTTGGCGATCTTCATGAGGCTCGCGGCCACGGTCTTGAGCGCGCCGTGCGCGAACACGAGGGCGTCGGCGGCGGCCATCACTTCGAATTTGTTGGGCGCGGTGACGAACGGTACGCCGGTGAGTTTCGCAATGCTTTGCGCGACCTTGTGCGCGAACTGCGGATGCGCGTTGAGGCCCGTGCCGACGGCCGTGCCGCCCTGCGCGAGTTCATAGAGATGCGGCAACGAAGACTCCACGTGCTTGATGCCGTGATCGAGCTGCGCCACATAGCCCGAGAACTCCTGGCCGAGCGTAAGCGGCGTGGCGTCCTGCAGGTGCGTGCGGCCGATCTTCACGATGTCGGCGAAGGCCTTGGCCTTCGCGTCGAGCGTATCGCGCAGCGTCTTCAGCGCAGGCAGCAGATGCTTGACGATGCCGAAGGCGGCGGCCACGTGCATCGCGGTCGGGAACACGTCGTTGGACGACTGGCCGCGGTTGACGTCGTCGTTCGGATGCACCTTGCGCGCCTCGCCGCGCTCGCCGCCCAGAATCTCGCTTGCGCGGTTCGCAATCACCTCGTTGAGGTTCATGTTGGTCTGCGTGCCGGAGCCCGTTTGCCACACAGCGAGCGGGAATTCGCCGGGATGCTTGCCTGCGATGATCTCATCGGCGGCCTGCATGATCGCGTTCGCCTTGCTCTCGTCGAGCACGCCTAGCGAGAGATTCACTTCGGCAGCGGCGCGCTTGATCGTCGCGAGCGCGGTGATCAGTTCCGGCGACTGCTTTTCGGTGGAGATGCGGAAGTTCTGCAGCGATCGCTGGGTTTGCGCGCCCCAAAGCTGCTGGGCGGGCACGGCGATCTCGCCGAACGTGTCGCGCTCCATGCGGACGTTTTCGTTGCTTGCGGTCATTTGATACTCCGGTGATTGAGGCGGCGCCTTCCGCTCGCGCTGCGTGGGAGGGCGCCGCTTTCGTGACGGGTTCGGATCCGCGTGCTGGCTGGGCGGCGGCGCTGCGCCTCTAAGTGACAAGCGCAATGAAAGCGCGGCTGGCTCGACGGCGGACGGTACGGCGTAAGTCAATCGTTCTACGTTATGCGCGCCCGATAGCGACGTCGCGCTCAGAGGCGCTTCAAAGCTGGCTATCGACCGGCAACAGCAAGAATAGCCCGGTTAGGACATTTCTGTAGAAACCCGCACCGGGGTCGAGGTTGTAGGTGCGGATCATGCCGTTTTCCTCGTCGGTCCAGACGAGTTGCGAGTTGACCGTCGAGCCTTTGAGCTGCGCCAGTTGCGCGGGCGTTGCGAGCGTTACGTGGTAGCTCACCTGCGGCGAGGTCGCACGCTTGAACAGGTCGGCGACTTCATGCGCGATCGGCGGACTCTCCACAGTGAGCGCGAGCTCGGTGTTCAGGCGCGCCGAGCGTGGATCGAGATTGAGCGAGCCGATCACGAGCGTGCTTTCGTCGATCACATAGGCTTTGGCGTGCAGGCTCGCGCGCGAGCGCGAACCGACCACGCCGAAGCGCTGCTCGTCAGTGTTCCCACCTTGTTGCGGCTTGAACTCATAGAGTTCGACGCCGGATTCGAGCAGCGGTACGCGGTAGGGGCTGTAGCCGGCCTGCACCGCGACGGCGTCGGTGGCGGCGAGCGAATTGGTGAGGATCGCCACGCGCACGCCGTGCGAGGTGAGCGCGCGCAGGGCTTGCACGCCCGTGTCGTGCGGCACGAAGTACGGCGAGAACACCAGCACACTGCTATGCGCCTGATGGATGCGGTCTAGCAGCGCGCGCATGGCGTCGCCCAGCTCGCCTTTTTCGCTGCCCGCGATCTTGCCGGGCGAGTCGGCCACGAACTCCCATTTCGCCCAGACGAGCCCGAGCGTGTTGCCCGCAATCTGCTGCGCGAGCGGCGTGGCGTTGAGCGGCTTGGCGTTGTAGGGCTCGGCGCTTTCGCGCCAGTGCTTGCGCAGGTCGTCGCGCGCGGTGTCGAGATCGTGTGCGTCGAACTTCTGATGATTGAGCACGCGCAAGGGGTAGGAGATCGAGCTGTTCCAGTACTCGTCGAAGCTTGCCGAGACGCTTTGCGCGACCGGGCCGGCCGTGAGCACGTCGAGATCGCGGAAATCGATCGTCGGGCTCGCGTTGAAGTACTCGTCGCCGAGATTGCGGCCGCCGACGATCGCCATCTCGTTATCGACGATCGTCGCCTTGTTGTGCATGCGCCGCGTGAACTGATCGACGTTCGAGAAGAAGTTGCGCGTGCGCAGGTACATCGACTCGCTCGTGCTGCCGTACGGATTGAACACGCGGATCTGGATATTCGGATGGCTGTTGAGCGCGGCCATCAGCCGGTCGATGTCGTGGAAATTCAGGTCGTCGACCAGCATGCGCACGCGCACGCCGCGGTCGGCCGCATAGAGCGCCGAGCCGAGCAGCAGCTTGCCAGTGGTGTCCTCGTTGGCGATGTAGTACTGCATGTCGAGCGTTTTCGTCGCCGCGCGCGCGAGCGCGATGCGCATCTGCAGCGAGTCGGTGCCGGTGGAGAGCAGGCGAAAGCCCGACTCGTCCGGGTGCGCGGCCACGGGGGCTGCGAGTGCGGCGCCAAGCGGCGTCGCGCTGGCATCCGAAGCCGGCAGTGCGGTGCTCGTCTCGCGCGGGTAGTCGGTGGCGGGCGGGCGTGTGGCACAGCCGGTGGCCAGCAGGAGGCCAACGAGCGCGAAGACGACGAAGGGCGCGCGCAGCGAGGCGTCAGGCGCGGTTGTGGGTCGCGTAACGGCTTCGGATGGGGCGGGATGCGCGGGCAAACGGATTCTCCAATGCGGCACGCCGCGTGTTGGTTCGTTTTCATTGCACGGCTTCTCGAGGATTCTACGGGAAGCGGTCCTCCGGGCCTGCGGCGGCGGGCATGCTGTCTTTGCAATTTTCGGGCCGCATGCATCTGACGTTTCAGCGCGGCCGGAAACGTCGGCAGCGCTTGCGGCGCGACACTGCGCGCATCGTGAACGACGGGAGAGCGCAATGAGAACGGGAATCAGGATGGGTAACGGCGCAGCATTTTCGGGCGCGCTGTGGGTGCCGAGCGGCGCGTGCCATACGATTCGCCTGGCGCAGGGCGGCGTGGTCGTGGCGCTCGAAGGGCGCGTCTGGATGACGGTCGAGGGTGATGCCGAGGACTACTGGCTCGAACCGGGCGAAGCGCTGCCGCTTGCGCCCGGCGAGCGGGCGCGCGTTAGCGGATGGCGGGAGGCGGTGCGCTTCGAATTGCGCAGCGAGCCACTGGCGCAGCCGCCCGAATGGCGCTTCGCGCGGCTACGGGCATGGATGCAAGCGAGGCTGGCGCGGCGTGCGCCGCGCAGCCAGGCGCAGGCGCGAAACCGTGCACCGAAGGAGCGTGTGGCGTAAGCGCCAGGCCTTAGGCCGGGCGCTCGCCTGCGGCGTGAATTACCCGCGCTCGGGCGACGCGTTTGCGGCACCTTGCGTATCGCGCGTGCTGCCGCGCGCCGGCTTGCCGGCCCAGTAACCCGCGAGCACCGAGCCCGAGAGGTTGTGCCACACCGAGAACAGCGCACCCGGCAGGGCGGCGAGCGGCGAGAAGTAGAGCTTGCCGAGCGTCGCGGCGAGCCCCGAGTTCTGCATGCCCACTTCGATGGCGAGCGTGCGGCACACCGACTCGTCGAAGCCGAGCAGGCGGCCCCCCCAGTAGCCGCCGAGCAGGCCGATGCCGTTGTGCAGCACCACGCCGAGTGCGACGAGCGGACCGACCGTGGCGATGCTCGCATGCGTGCCGCCCACCACGGCGGCGATGATCGCGAGGATCGACACCATGGAGACGAGCGGCAGCACCGGCTCGACGCGGCGCACGAGGCCGCCCGCGAGGCGGTTCACGACAAGCCCGATGGCGATCGGCAGGCCGACGATCTGCAGGATGCTCATGAGCATGCCGTGTACGTCGACGACGATCGAGGCATCGACGTAAAGGCGCGTGAGCAGCGGCGTCGCAAACACGCCGACGAGCGTCGAGAGCGCGCTGATCGTCACCGAAAGCGCGACGTCGCCGCGCGCGAAATAGATCATCACGTTCGATGCCGTGCCGCTCGCCACGCTGCCCACGAGCACCATGCCTGCGGTGAGATCGGGCGGCATGCGCAGTACCTTGGCGATGGCCCATGCGGCGAGCGGCATGACGAGGTAGTGCAGGAAGATGCCTGCCGCGACCGGCGCGGGCCGCGTGAAGACGCGCTGGAAGTCGGCGAATGAGAGTGTGACGCCCATCGCCAGCATGATGATCATCAGGAGCGTCGTGACGTGCGGCGCGATCGGCGCGACGAGGCCCGGATCGAAGTACGCCAGCAATGAGACGAGGACGGCCCAGAGCGGGAAGAGTCGGGTAATCGGGGCAAGCATGAAAGGGTGGTCCGTGAGTGGTTTTATATGTCGCGCCGCTGGCTGGGCGCGTGCGCGGGTATTGCGGGCCGTGGGCGTCGATGTGTGCGAACGCGTACCCGGCCGCTGCACGCATGGCAAGCGGTGCCGGGGTGGCCGGCGGCGCTCGCGGGGTGCGGTTGTCTCCAGTCCCATGCAGCGCGCTGTTCTTGCCCTCGTGGGACGGACGCCGCTTGCGGCGCCAGGCGCGTATTTTAACCGGTCGCGCCGGTGCGGCCGGGCCGGTTAAGTGAACGCTTCAGCCTACGCGGCTAGTCGCGCTTGCTGTGGCGGCGTGAGCCTGCGCGCGCAGGCTCATCCGGTGAAAGCGCCATGTCATGAGGACGGCGACGGTGGTGAGCCCCGCTGCGAGCCCCCACCAGAGTCCGAGCGCGCCGAGGCCGAAGTGAAACGCGAGCGCGTAGCCCAGCGGAAAGCCGATGCCCCAGTAGCCGAGCGTGGCCGCGACCATCGGCACGCGCGTGTCCTTGAGGCCGCGCAGGCAGCCCGAACCCACGGTCTGCGCGCCGTCGACGATCTGGAAGATCGCCGCGACGCCGAGCAGCGTGGCCGCGAGCGAGACCGTGTGCGCGTTGGCCGGGTCGTCGAGATGCAGGTAGAGCCCGACGATCCAGTGCGGCGCGAGCACCATCACGAGCGCCGAGAGCGTCATGAAGCCGACGCCGAGCGCGAGCGCGACGAAGCCCGCATGGCGAGCCGCGCGCGGCACGCCCGCGCCCGACCAGTAGCCCACGCGCACGTTGGCCGCCTGGCCGATCGCGAGCGGCACCATGAAGGTGACGGAAGCCACGTTCAGCGCGATCTGGTGCGCCGCGAGCGGCGTCTCGCCGAGCAGGCCCGCGAGCAGGCCGGTGGCGAGAAAGAGCGTCGCTTCCACGGCGTAGGTGATCGCAACCGGCCAGCCGATCGTGAAGAGTTCGCCCATCAGCGGCGCGGTAGGCCGACGCGCGGCAACGAAATGCTGGTGCGACGGCCGCAGGTGCAGCAGCGCCATCAGCACGAACGCGGTGAGCCACACGGTGATGGTCGTGGCCACCGCCGAGCCGAGAAAGCCCAGGCGCGGCAGGCTCCACGCGCCGTGGATCAGCCCGTAGTTCAGAAAGCCGTTGATGAACACGCACGCAATCGACACCCACAGGAGGCGCCGCGCCGCGCCGATGGCGGGCAGGAACGAGCGCATGAGCCCCACGCCGATGAGGCTGGCGGGCGCGCCCCAGCGCAGCACGGCCGTGTACTCGCCGATGTGATGCGCGAGCAGCGTCGGCTCCCCGAGCGCACGCAGGATCGGCTCGGCGAACGACAGCAGCGCGAACGCCGGCACCGACAGCAGCAGGGACAGCGCAAAGCCGGTCCAATAGATGTGCGGCACGTGGCTTTCGTTGTCGGCGCCGCGCGCCTGCGCGACGCTCACGCTCACCGATGTCAGCACGCCTTGCAGCACCGTCACCACCACGAAGAACATGTTCGCGCCGAGGCCGCCCGCGGCGAGCGCGTCGGCGCCGAGGGAGCCTAGCAGGACCGTGTCGGTCACGCTCATTGCCATCTGCGAAAGCTGGGCGATCGCGAGCGGGCCGGCGAGGCGGGCGGTATCGGCGGCATGACGGCGCAGCGTGGGCGGCGCGGAAACGGAGCGGCGGGAAAGCGTGGTTCGAGTCATGAAAAACAAGCGGCGCGAAAAGCGCGCCGCACGGCCAGGTTCGTCTGTCGAAACTGAAAGCTTATTGCGAGACAGCGACCTTGTCGATCCAGATGCTCAAATCTGGTGCATTACTGGCGCGTCCGAGAAAGTTCACTCAGCTGCCTTGATGGCAATGCGCGTGTCGCCCAGCAGCACCGCCTGACCCGCGCGGATCTTGCAGGTCTTGCGCAGTTCGACTTCGCCGTCCACCTTCACCGCGCCCGAGGCGACGATCTGCTTGGCCGAGCCGCCGCTGTCCGCGAGGCCGGTGATCTTGAGGAGGTTGTGCAGTTCGACGTAGTCGCCGGTCAGCGTGAAATCGAGGTTGGGCATGGCGGATTGAAATTCGAAAGGCGTGCGGCAAGCGCGCGAAGGGTGAGCATCATAAGCGATGGCGGGCTTGCCGCAGCGTCTGTCACATCTCGGGGCCGGATGTTATGAATTCGTCAGTAAATGAAACGTTGAGTAACGTCGCGGGACCCGGCGGCGATCTTCATACCAAAATGGTTTCACCCGGATCGACAGCGCCGCTGAAGTTTTTCATACGCGGCTCCATCGAGCGGGGGCGCGGCTGAGGCGGGCTTGCCCGCTGCACAAGCGCCTTCGGAACCACTGCAAAGAGGATACGCCATGACCCAGATTCGCAAGCTGCTTACTGCTACCGCTGCTTTTGCCACCGTGACCACTGCCGCCGTATTCGCGCAGGGCGCGTATGCACAAAACGCGACCCAGGGCGCGACACAGGCCGGCGAAGCCCCCACGATGGCGCCTTCCGGCGCGCCGGCTATGGCGCCGGGTGCGGCTCCCGGTCAGATGCCGGGCCAGATGAATGCTCAGGTGCCGAGCCAGGCGCCGGCGGCCGCGGGCATCGCGCAACCGGCTCCCGCGCCGCAAAATATGACCGCGCCGCAGTCAGCCGACCCGCTGGTGCAAAAGCGCAACGCGAACGCGGCGGCGAACGCCGAATACCGCAGCGCGAAGAAGTCGGCAAATGCCGAGTACGGCGACGCGAAGAAGCAGGCGAAGTCGCAGTACAAGGCGCAGGTGAAGGACGCGAAGATTAACCACAAGGCCGACCGTCAGGCCAACGATTCGGAGATGAAGGATCAGATGAACGGCATGTCGGCCCAGCAGCAGGGCGGCCAGTCGCAGTAACGAACGGCTGATGCCGGTGGCGCCTGCGCGTTGGGCGCTGGCTTTTGGCAGGGCCTCTAGCGGCGGCGTCCGGCAACGGGCGCCGCCGTTTTGCCTGACGGCTTCCTCACGAAGGCGATGGCGAAACGCGCTGCGGCATTGTCGTTAAATCCCGCCAGATCGCCATGGAATCAGGCGCTTGCGGATGAGGGGTGTATGGATATACAGTGTGCGTCGCCCCTTTCCGATTCGCCACGTTCATCGTCCCAGCGCCCGCCGTGTCCACTGTTTCCGTTGCCGATTCCTCCGTCTCCGATGCCAGCCGGGCGCGCGCCGACGCGGCCAACGCCGTATCCGCGTGGCTCGAGAAACTCAACGACGCACAGCGCGAGGCCGTCCAGCACGGCGGCGAAGCGGGCTACGCGCCGGGCTCGGCGCTGCCGGGCCCGCTGCTCGTGATCGCGGGTGCCGGGTCGGGCAAGACGAATACGCTCGCGCACCGCGTCGCGCATTTGATCGCTGGCGGCGCCGACCCGCACCGCATCCTGCTGCTCACGTTCTCGCGGCGCGCCGCGCAGGAAATGACCCGGCGTGTGGCGCGCATTGCCGCCAGCGCGCCAGGCGCGGCCGCCGTACTTGCGCAGGGGCTCACCTGGGCGGGCACGTTCCACGGCGTGGGCGCGCGCCTCTTGCGCGAATACGCGGATCACATCGGCTTGTCGCCGGCGTTCACGATCAACGACCGCGAGGATTCCGCGGATCTCATGAATCTCGTGCGCCACGAACTGGGTTTCTCGGCGAAGGAAAAGCGCTTTCCCTCGAAATCGACTTGCCTCGCGATCTATTCGCGCGCGGTCAACACCGGCGACTCGCTCGCCAACGTGCTCAACCGCTCGTTCTCGTGGTGCCTCGAATGGGAGCCGCAATTGCGCGCGCTGTTCGCGGCCTACGTGGACGCCAAGCAGAAGCAGAACGTCCTCGACTACGACGACCTGCTGCTCTACTGGGCGCACATGGCCGCGGAGCCGGCCATCGCCGCCGATCTCGCGGGCCGTTTCGACCACATCCTCGTCGACGAATACCAGGACACCAACCGCCTGCAGGCCTCGATCCTGCTCGCGCTCAAGCCCGACGGCCGCGGCCTGACCGTGGTCGGCGACGACGCCCAGGCGATCTACTCGTTTCGCGGCGCGACTGTGCGCAACATTCTCGACTTCCCGGCGCAGTTCGATCCGCCCGCGCGCCAGGTGACGCTCGAGCGCAACTACCGGTCGACGGCGCCGATCCTCGCAGCCTCGAACGCCGTGATCGACGCCGCCGCCGAGCGCTTCACCAAGAACCTGTGGACCGACCGCCCCTCGCAACAGCGCCCGCGCCTCGTCACCGTGGCCGACGAGGCAACCCAGGCGCGCTACGTCGTCGAGCAGATTCTCGAGGCGCGTGAAGCGGGCATGAAACTCAAGCAGCAGGCCGTGCTGTTTCGCGCGGCGCACCACAGCGCGACGCTCGAAATCGAGTTGGCGCGGCGCAATATCCCGTTCGTGAAATTCGGTGGCTTGCGCTTTCTCGACGCCGCGCATGTCAAAGACGTGCTGGCGGTGCTGCGTTGGGCCGAGAATCCGCTCGACCGCGTGGCGGGCTTTCGCGTGACGCAACTGCTGCCGGGAGTGGGGCCCGCCAACGCCGCGCGCCTGCTCGACCAGGTGGCCGCGTGCACGGGCGCGTATCGCGCCGCCGAGGCGCTCGCGGCCTTCGCGCCGCCGCCGCGCGCCGCCGAGGACTGGCCCGCGTTCGCGTCGCTCATCGACAGCCTCTCCATGCGCTCGACGCCGTGGCCCGCTGAGTTCGAGCGCGTGCGGCGCTGGTACGAGCCGCATCTGGAGCGCAATCACGAAGACGCCCAGGTGCGTCTCGCCGACTTGCTGCAGATGGAGAGCATTGCGAGCACCTACGCCTCGCGCGAGCGCTTTCTCACCGAACTTACGCTCGATCCGCCCGACGCCACGAGCGCCGAATCCGCCGACCCGCTGCTCGACGAGGACTATCTGATCCTCTCGACGATCCATTCGGCGAAAGGGCAGGAGTGGCGCAACGTGTTCGTGCTCAACGGCGTGGACGGCTGCATTCCGTCCGATCTCGGCGCGGGCAGCGACGAGGAGCTGGAGGAGGAGCGGCGCCTGCTATACGTGGCGATGACGCGCGCGAAAGAGGATTTGCATATCGTCGTGCCGCAGCGCTTTTACGTGCACAACCAGGTCGCGTCGGGCGACCGGCACGTGTGGGCTTCGCGCACGCGCTTCATCGCCGCGCCCATGCTGCCGCTGTTCGAATCGTGCGCGTGGCCGCCTGCGCCCGTGGCGAGCGCGCCAAGCGCGGCGGGACTCGCCGCTGCCGCGCAGGCGAAGGTCGAGATCGCCGCGAAGCTCAGGAGAATGTGGGACTAAGGGGCGCGCCGAGGGGCTCAAGCGGCTCGAGCGACGCTTGACTCTGCAGTTGACGCGTCGCGCCGCCCGAAGGCGGGCGCGCCAGCGCTCAGCGCCTTTGCTCGCGCGCGGTGCCGCGTTGCGGCGGCATGAAGAAGTTGCGCATCCACGCGGCCAGGCGCGTGAAGACGTCGTCGGGCTCCTCGACGAAAATCTCGGGCTTGAGCAGGCGCAGATATTCCATGATCTGTTGCGCTTCCTGCTTCTGAAACACGCCATGCGTGACGCCAAGCCTCAGCAGCCCGCGCAGTTCGCCCAGACGCTCGCGCGCGGCGCTGCCCGTTGCCTGCTCGCAGCCGATCTTCGCTTCGTACGCACGCTGGCGCAGCGACTCCGTGAGCCGCCAGGCGGGCGTCTGCATCGATTCTTCGAGCGCCTGGATGTCCTGCACGCCTGACTTGATCTGCGCCGCGAGCGGATCGACCAGCGTGTCGTCGCCCTGGGCTTCGCTCACGATGGCCGCCGCCCAGTCGCGGCACTGCTTCGAGAGTTCGTCGGGCGTCCACTCGGGCCGCGACGCGAAGCCGAAGCCGAATTCGCCCGCCTGACGCATCAGGATCGAGACGACCTCTGGGAATTCCTTGTCCAGCGTGCGCTTGGCCCACGCGTACTGGCCACCTTGCAGGAGCCGCTGCACTGCGTGCTCCGTGAGCGGCGTCATGTTGTCGAGCAGCTTCGCGCGCAGGTAATCCTCGAATTCCGGCGTGGCGAACTGCGGGTCGAGTTTGAGCGAGACGCGCAGGAACGCGTCGAAGTCCTTGCGCAGCGACGCAAGCGTTTCGTCCTTCAGGTTAAGGGTGATGTGCCCCATTATGGTTACCCCGGTGTATTCCGTATCGCGTCTCGCGCGCTCTCGCCGTTCGAGCAGTGGCCTGCCAGAGCAGGCCTTGACGGGTTTAACGGCGGGCCGGGGTGAAACTTGAGCGCGAGTGGCGAGGGGCGCCTCTAGCGCAGGACGACGCCTTGCCAGAGGAAGAACACGCCGAGCCCGACCGCGATGGTGAGGAGCGGGCGCTTCGTGAGCGCGCTGACGACGATCGCCGCGAGCGCGCCAACGAGCTGCGGGTTGCGCCAGGTCAGCTCGGCGCCCTGGCCGTGCGGCGAGACCGCCATCGGCACGATGATGGCAGTGAGCACCGTGACGGGGACGAAGCCGAGCGCGGTGCGCACGAGCGGCGGGAACACCAGTCGGTCGCCGAGCACGAACACCGCCGTGCGAATGACCACGGTGATGAGGGCCATGCCGAGAATCAGGACGACGTAGTTCATTGCCCGGCTCCTGCGGTGCGTTGGACGGTGGGGGACTTGCGGGGCGACTCGCTGCCGGCGCGGGCGCCGCGTGACGAACCCGGGCGCGAGAGGACGACACCCACGACCACGCCAGCGAGCACGGCGCCGAGCAGCCCGAGCTTGTACGGCCAGCCCTGCCAGAAAAAGGCAAGCGCACCGGCAGTCGCGGCGGCGGCGAAGTAGCGCACGGCAACCAACTGCGGCACGACGATCGCAATGAAGGTCGCGACCATCGCGAAGTCGAGGCCGAGCGACTGCAAACCCGGGAACGCCGCGCCGAAGAGCAGGCCGGCTGCGGTCCAGAGTTGCCAGTTCAGGTACATCGAGAGCCCCGAACCGAGGAAATGCCACGGCGAGACATCGTCGCCGGGCGGATGGCGGCGGAAATGCGCCCACGCGACGGCGAAGACCTCATCGGTAAGCAGGCCGCCCAGCACGAGGCGCCAGCGCAGCGGCAGGTGTGAGACATACGGCGCGAGCGTCGCGCTGTAGAGCACGTGCCGCAGGTTCACGATGAACGTGGTGGCCCAAATCACCGCGAAGCTCGCGTGCGAGGCGATCAGCCCGAGCGCGATGAACTGCGCCGAGCCGGCGAACACGGCGAGCGACATGAACTGGCCGTGCCACAGCGAGAGCGGGCCCGAGGTGACGAGCGTGCCGAAGATCACGCCGAAGGGCGCGGCGCCGATCATCATGGGGATCGTGTCGCGCGCGCCGGCGATGAATTCGGCAAAGCGGTTGGGATGCGGCCTGGGATGCGTGGTCAAACTGTCCTCCTGATACATGGGGACAGCATAGCGGGCGGCCGTGCGCGTGGCTTGTACGTTCTTGCGGCGTGAGGCGCGCCGGCGCGTTCAGGACGACTGCCAGCGGCCGGGCGGCACGCCGAACATACGCCGGAAGTGTCGCGTGAAATGGCTCTGGTCCGTGAAGCCGCTCGCCGCGGCGACATCGGCGACCGTGGCGCCTTCGCGCAGCGGGCCGAGCGCGCGTTGCAGGCGCAACTGCGTGCGCCAGGCGTGCGGCGGCAGGCCGGTCGCCTGTGTGAAGAGCCGCGTGGCGTGAAACGGCGAGAGACCGACCGCCTGGGCGAGATCGGCCACGCGCAACGGCGTGGCGAGATCGGCGGCGAGGAGCGCCTTCATCGTTTCCACGCGCGCATCGTTCGGGCCGTGCCTGAGCGCCGCCTCGCGCGTGCGGCCGTAGCGTGTGAGCAGCGTCGAGAGCGCGTCGAGCAACGCGCCTTCCACGGCGAGCAAATCGGAAGACGGTGCGGCGCAAGGCGAGGGTAGCGCCGCCACGCCAGGCAAACCACTGCTCGCGCCGGAGTCCGGCACCGCCGCGGCGCGCCGCGAGTCGGCGTCGGCTTCGAGCAGCCGGTGGGCGCGAGAGAGCCTGTGCGCGAGATCCAGATCGTGGATCACCTCGGTGTCGAACCACGGCAGTGGCTGCGCGCGCCCGGCGATTTCGCCCGCGAGTTCGTGCAGGAAGTCGATCGGCACGTACATCACCCGATAGCTCCAGCCTTCTTCGACGGCGCGCGAGCCCGTGTGCAGTTCGCCGGGATTGATGACCGGCACGCTGCCCGTCTCGGCGACATGCTGCGAGCCGCGATACCGAAAGCACTCCGCGCCGCCCTCGATCACGGGGATCGTGTAGGCCTCGTGCCAATGGGGTGCGAACGTATGTTCGTTGTATTCGGCCGTGACGAGATCCGCGCCGGGCAAAAGCGGCGTGCGCCAGTAGCGGGCGGAATCTCGAAAACGGGAATCGGTCATGGTGGAGGATCCTGCTCAGATCCCCAGTTTAGCGCAGCGGTATCGTCGTGCCCGCCGGCACCGGCACAGCCGTGACGCTGTTCTTGGCGCTGCCGCTCACCACGCGGTCGCTGTAGGTCAGATACACGAGCGCGTTGCGCTTCGCATCGACTACGCGTACGACGTGCAGCGTCTTGAAGAGCAGCGACATGCGCTCGTTGAAGACGTCGGCTTGCTGTTTGAGCGGCCCGGCGAACGAGACCGGCCCGACCTGCCGGCACGCGATCGATGCCTCGGTCGGATCTTCCGCAATGCCGAGCGTGCCCTTCACGCCGCCCGTGCGGGCGCGCGAGACGTAGCAGGTGACGCCTTGCACCTGCGGATCGTCGTACGCCTCGACGACGACTTTGTCCGAACCGGTCACGCGGAAGTTGGTGTTTACGCTGCCGATTTGTTCGGCGTGTGCGGTAGAGAAGGTGACGAGGCACGCGCAGGTGAGAAGCGGGCGCGCGAGGAGAATGGCAAGGCGGGCGGATTTCATGCGGATTCCCGAAGGTGACGATGCGACATTATCGGGGAGGGTGAGGCTGTGCGCGCGGTGATGCGGAGCCGCCGCTAGAGGTGGCGCGCAACACGCGCACCAAAAGAAAAAGGGGTTGCGTGCAAACACGCAACCCCTCGATATTTTGGCTCCCCGACCTGGGCTCGAACCAGGGACCTACGGATTAACAGTCCGGCGCTCTACCGACTGAGCTATCGGGGAACAGCAGTACAGCTACAACGCTTTACGTCATGAAAAAGCCCGTTCTGGTTAACGGGCTTTTGCGAATTCTGGCTCCCCGACCTGGGCTCGAACCAGGGACCTACGGATTAACAGTCCGGCGCTCTACCGACTGAGCTATCGGGGATCAACAAAAGCAGAGAACGAGATTCTATGGGGTATGACTGGGCCTGTCAATACCCTGTCGCTATCTCTTTAAGGGTAATCCGGAACCAGCGCGCGATTACCGTGCGAGCAGCGCGAGCTTGTCCTTCACGTCCTTGAACTCGTCGGCTTCCGGCAGCGGGGCCTTGGTCTTGGTGATGCTCGGCCAGCCCTTCGCGAGGTCGGCGTTCAGCTCGATGAACGATTGCTGGTCGCCAGGCACGTCTTCCTCGGCGTAGATGGCGTTCACCGGGCACTCGGCAACGCACACGGCGCAGTCGATGCACTCGTCCGGGTCGATCGCGAGGAAGTTGGGACCTTCGCGAAAGCAGTCCACCGGGCACACATCGACGCAGTCGGTATAGCGGCACTTGATGCAGCTTTCGGTCACAACGTGAGTCATTCAGGCAACTCCTGCAAGCTTTTTGTATCGGGGGATGGCGGTTCGCCAAAGGCGCTATTGTAACTGATGAGGAATTACCCCAACCACAGGCCTGCAACCGTCCTTATATCGTTTCGTGATTAGTTTATAAGATGGGGCGGTCCGCAACGTTTTACCCCTTGTGCGCAAGGGGGCGTGCGAGCGGGCACGCGGCGCGCGCAGGCATTCGGGTAACATGGGCGCACCGCTGGCGCTCGCCGCCCGGAGCCGCTGCGGGGCATGCGCCCGGCAGCGTGTCCGGTTCCCGCTTCGCGGGCGCTATCCGATTGCAGTCCGGCTGGCCCATCATGATCATTACTTCGCTGCTCGATACCGATCTGTACAAATTCACGATGATGCAGGTGGTGCTGCATCATTTTCCCGCGGCCAATGTGGAATACCGTTTCCGCTGCCGCACGCCGAACGTCGATCTCGTGCCCTACGTCGATGAGATCCGCAGCGAAATCCAGAAGCTCTGCAGGCTGCGCTTCGCCGAGACCGAGCTCGAGTATCTGCGCAAGATGCGCTTCATCAAGAGCGACTTCATCGACTTTCTCGCGCTCTTTCACCTCAACGAAAAGTACATCACGGTCACGCCGTCGCCCAAGGGCAATGGCGAGATCGACATCGAGATCACGGGGCCGTGGCTGCATACGATTCTCTTCGAGATCCCGGTGCTTGCCATCGTCAACGAGGTGTACTTCCGCAACACGCAGCATCATCCGCAGTACGAGGAGGGGCGCGAGCGCCTGCGCCACAAGATCGAGCTGCTCGGCGCGAAGCCTGAATTCGCCGACTGCAAGATTGCCGATTACGGCACGCGCCGCCGCTTCTCGAAGCGCTGGCACGAGGAAGTGATCCTCACGCTCAAGGACGACCTCGGCGAGCAGTTCACCGGCACGAGCAACGTCTACTACGCGATGAAGCACAACCTCACGCCGCTCGGCACGATGGCGCACGAGTACCTGCAGGCGTGCCAGGCGCTCGGGCCGCGTCTGCGCGACTCGCAAATCTACGGCTTCGAGATGTGGGCGAAGGAGTACCGCGGCGACCTGGGCATCGCGCTCTCGGACGTCTACGGCATGCAGGCCTTCCTGCGCGACTTCGACATGTACTTCTGCAAGCTTTTCGACGGCGCGCGCCACGACTCGGGCGATCCGTTCGACTGGGGCGAGCGCCTGCTCAAGCACTACGAGGACAACCGCTGCGACACGCGCACGAAGACCATGATCTTCTCGGATGCGCTCGACATTCCCAAGGTGCTGAGCCTGTACGAACGTTTTCGCGGACGTTGCCGTCTGGCGTTCGGCGTGGGCACGAACCTCACCAACGATCTGGGCTACCAGCCGCTGCAGATCGTCATCAAGATGGTCCGCTGCAATGGTCAGCCCGTCGCCAAGCTCTCCGATTCGCCGGGCAAGAATATGTGCGACGACAAGGCGTATCTCGCCTATCTGCGCCAGGTGTTCGGCATCGAGCAGCCCGTGGAAGAGGAATGCGCGGGCTAGCAAGCGGCTGAAAGAACGCACGCGAGACCCGCGAATCGCAAGGCGACGCCCCGGTATAATCGGCGCGTCGCCTTTCTTCATTTGACGAGGACGTTCATGGACACGACGGCCGCCCGCCGCAGCATACTCGCGCGCATTCGCGCGGCGCAGGGACGCGAGGCTACGCCCGCGGCGCACGAGCGGGAAGCCGTGGCCGACTACCTCGCGCGCCATCCCGAGGGTCCGCGCCCGCCGCTGGAAGGCGACCTCGTCGCGCGCTTCGTGGGCGAGGCGCGCAAGATGTCGAGCACCGTCGACGAAGTCCAGCAGATGGCCGACGTGCCTGCCGCCGCGCAACGTTATCTCGCCGAGCACAGCCTGCCGATGCAGGCCGTCGCGTGGCAAACGCTCGAAACATTCGACTGGGCTGGCGCGGGTCTCGCCGTTCAATTCCGCAAGCCCGAAGATCGTGATCTCGTTGGCCTCACGGGCTGCTTTTGCGCCACGGCCGAAACCGGCACGCTGGTGCTGCTCTCCAGCCCGCATACCTGGGCCTCGGGTGCGCTGCTGCCCGAAACGCACATCGCCGTCGTGCCCGCTTCGCGCATCGTCGCGGGCCACGAAGACGCCTTCGCGCTCATGCGCGCCGAACGCGGGGAACTGCCGCGCGCGGTCAATTTCGTCTCGGGGCCTTCGCGCACCGGCGACATCGAGCAGACCATCATTCTTGGCGCGCACGGGCCGTATCGCGTGCATGTGATCGTCGTGCATGGCGCGTAAGCGCAACACGGCGAGCGCTTGCGCGGGGACGCTCTTCGCCGCGCTCACGCTGTTCAGCACGAGCGCACACGCAGCGGCCTTCGATGGCGCATCGCTCGGCGCCGTCTGGGCGCTGCCATTCGCCGGCATGCTGCTCTCGATTGCGTTCTTCCCGATGTTCGCGGCCACGTTCTGGCATCACCACTTCGGCAAGATCTCGGCGGCGTGGGCGCTGGCCTTCCTGCTGCCGTTCGCGGCCACGCATGGTTTTGGCGCGACGTATCCGCTTTTCGTGCACGCTGTCGTCGAAGAATATCTCCCGTTCATCGTGTTGCTCGGCGCGCTCTATACGATCGCGGGCGGCATCTGCGTGTACGGGAATCTGAGAGGATCGCCGCGCATGAATACGGCGATCCTGGCGCTTGGCACCGTGCTCGCGAGCGTGATGGGCACGACGGGCGCGGCGATGCTGCTGATCCGGCCGCTCCTGCGCGCGAACGACAATCGCCAGCACAACGTGCACGTGGTCGTGTTCTTCATCTTTCTCGTCGCAAACGCGGGCGGCTTGCTCACACCGCTTGGCGATCCGCCGCTTTTCCTCGGCTTTTTGAACGGTGTGGGATTCTTCTGGACTGCGCAACATCTCGCGCTGCCCATGCTGTTCGTCTGCGGCGTGCTGCTCGCGGTGTTCTACGCGCTCGATAGCTGGTACTTCAGCCGTGCCGGAGAAGTGCTCGCCGCGTCGCTCGACCCGACACCCGACACGGGCGGATTCGCCATCGGCGGCAAGGCGAATTTCGTGCTGCTCGCGCTACTCATTGCGCTCGTGTTGATGAGCGGTGTGTGGCGTCCAGGTATCGCTTTCGAGGTCGCGGGCACGCATCTGCAGTTGCAAAATCTCGTGCGTGATGCGGGACTCGTTGCGCTCGCACTCATTTCGCTCGCGTTCACGTCGAAACAGGCGCGCGCCGACAACGGTTTCGAATGGGCGCCGATTGTCGAAGTGGCCAAACTCTTCGCGGGCATTTTCGTGACGATCGCGCCGGTCATCGCGATGCTGCGCGCGGGCGAGGCAGGCGCGTTCGCTGCGCTGATCCGCTTCGTCAACGACGCACCGGGCCGCCCCAACGAAGCGATGTACTTCTGGGCGACGGGGCTCCTTTCGTCGTTTCTCGACAACGCGCCCACGTACCTCGTGTTCTTCAATCTCGCGGGCGGCGACGCCAATGCACTCATGTCGGGCGGCGCGAAAACGCTCGCCGCGATTTCGGCGGGCGCGGTGTGGATGGGCGCGCTCACCTATATCGGCAACGCGCCGAACTTCATGGTGAAGGCGATCGCGCAGTCGCGCGGCGTGCGCATGCCGGGCTTCTTCGGCTATCTTGGCTGGTCGGGCGTGCTGCTCGCGCCGGTCTTTCTCGCGGCCACCTGGCTCTTTTTCGTCTAGCCGCAAGCGGTTTGCGAAGCGGCTCGCAAAAAGCACGCGAGACTTCCCTGAGCGCCCCGTCACGCGCAACAATGACGGACAACGATTGAAGTGTGGAGAGCAACGATGCAAAAGATTCTCGTGGCGCGCCCGATCTTTCCCGACGTGATCGATCGGCTCAAGCAGTATTTCGACGTGGACTGGAACGACGGCGAGGCGCTTTCGCCCGAGGCGCTGCACCAGCGTCTCGCCGACAAGGACGGCGCGCTCACCGCGGGCGACCCGATCGGCGCCGCAACGCTCGCCGCTGCGCCGCGTTTGCGCGTGGTATCGAACATGGCCGTGGGCTACAACAACTTCGACATGGCCGCCTTCAACGCGGCCAACGTGCTCGGCACCAACACGCCCGACGTGCTCAACGAAACCACGGCCGATTTTGGCTGGGCGCTGATGATGGCGGCCGCGCGCCGAGTCACGGAATCGGAGCACTTCCTGCGCGCAGGCAAATGGGACAAGTGGTCGTTCGACGCGTTTCTCGGCTCGGACATTTATGGTGCGACGCTCGGCGTGATCGGCATGGGCCGTATCGGCCAGGCGCTCGCGCGCCGCGCACGCGGCTTCAGCATGCGCGTGGTGTATCACAACCGTTCGCGCGTCGCGCCTGAGATCGAGCGCGAGCTGAACGCCGAATATCTGTCGAAGGAAGATCTGCTCAAGCAGGCCGATCACGTGGTGCTGGTGCTGCCTTATACGCCGGAAAACCATCACACGATCGGCGCCGCCGAACTCGCGCAGATGAAACCCACGGCCACGCTCACCAACATCGCGCGAGGTGGCATCGTCGACGACGCGGCGCTCGCGCACGCGCTGCGCACGCGCCAGATCGCGGCGGCGGGCCTCGACGTGTTCGAGGGCGAGCCGCGCGTGCATCCGGCGCTGCTCGAAGTGGAGAACGTCGTGCTCACGCCGCACATTGCGAGCGCGAGCGAAGCCACGCGCCGCGCCATGGCGAATCTCGCCGCCGACAATCTCATCGCCGCGCTTGGCGAGGGCCCGCGCGCGGGGCAGCCGCCCAATCCGATCAATCCCGCCGTGCTGGGGAAAGCGCGTACATGAGTCCGCTCGCAGTCATGTCGCTGGCGATCGTTGCGCTGGCGATCGCGTTCGTCGTGACGCTCGTCGCGCTACTGCGTGCGCGTCAAGGCCACGGCGAAGGCGATGCTGAAGTCACGCTCGACGCGCTCGATCAACTGAGCGACCGCCTCGCTGCCTCGACCGACACGCAGGCGCGCGCGGCCGAGCGCATCGAGCGCGAGCTGCGCAACGAGATCGCGCGCACCGCGCAGGCCTCGCGCAGCGAGTTCGGCGGCGGCTTTGCACAGGTGCAGCAGTCGCTTGCGGCGCAGCTCGGCAGCATCGCGACGGTGCAGAACAGCCAGATCGACGGCTTCGCCCAGCAGCTCGCCAAACTCACGGCAACCAATACGCAGCAGCTCGACGCCGTGCGCCAGAGTCTGCATCAGCAGGCCCAGCTGGCGCGCGACGAGCAGGGCGCCGCGCTGCGCCACTTCGGCTCGTTGCTTACGCAGCAGCTCGGGCAGCTCACCGAAGTCAACGACCGGCGCTTTGCCGAAGTGCGCGCGACGCTCGAACAGCGTCTGAAAGACATCGAAGCGAACAACGCGGCGAAGCTCGAAGAAATGCGCCGCACGGTCGACGAGAAACTGCACGCCACGCTCGAACAGCGCCTTGGCGAATCGTTCAAGCTCGTTTCGGATCGACTTGAGCAGGTGCATCGCGGGCTTGGCGAGATGCAGACGCTGGCAGCAGGCGTGGGCGACCTGAAGAAGGTGCTCACCAACGTGAAGACGCGCGGCACATGGGGCGAGGTGCAGCTCGAAGCGTTGCTCGAACAGATGCTCACGCCCGACCAGTTCGCGAAGAACGTGGCGACGGTGCCGAAGAGCACGGAACGCGTGGAGTTCGCGATTCGTCTGCCGGGGCGCGGCGCTGGCGCTGGCGAACAGGACGAGCCGGTCTGGCTGCCGATCGACGCCAAGTTCCCGCGCGAGGACTACGAGCGTCTCATCGACGCGCAGGAGCGCGCGGACGTGCTCGCGATCGAGGAAGCAGGGCGCGCGCTCGAACTGCGCATCCGCGCGGAGGCGCGCACTATCGCCGAGAAGTACGTCGCGCCGCCGCACACGACCGATTTCGCGCTGCTGTTCCTGCCGACCGAAGGCCTTTACGCTGAAATCCTGCGTCGCCCCGGCTTGACCGATGTCCTGCAGCGCGACTACCGCGTGAGCGTGGCGGGTCCGACTACGCTCACCGCGCTCCTCAACAGCCTGCAGATGGGTTTCCGCACGCTCGCGATCGAGCGTCGCTCGAGCGAGGTGTGGCAGGTGCTGGGCGCAGTGAAGACGGAGTTCGGCAAGTTCGGCGACGTGCTCGCGCGCACGAAGTCGCAGCTCGAAACGGTCACGCGTTCCATCGAAGCCGCGGAAGTGCGAACGCGTGCAATGAACCGCAAGCTGCGCGACGTCGAGGCGCTGCCGGGTGAGGCAGCAGCGAATCTTCTCGGCGATGCGCTGCGCAACGGCGAAGCGGGCAGTGAAGGGGGATTCGGCGACGAGTGACCCAACCTGCTCGCCAAAAGAAAACGGGCCGCCTGATTCCCAGGCGGCCCGTTTGCATTCAAGCGTGTGCAGTGCGTTTGCTTACCCGATCATCGTTTCACCGGGCGCAGCGAGCCTTTCGAGTGCATCGCCGGTCATGCGCACGACGCGCCAGTCGGGCAGCACGGTGGCGCCGAGCTTTTCATAGAAGCCGATGGCCGGCGTGTTCCAGTCGAGCACGGTCCACTCGAAGCGGGCGCAGCCGCGTTCGACGGCAATCGCCGCGAGTGCGCGCAGCATCGCCGTACCAAGGCCGGTGCCGCGTTGCGACGGCTGCACGTAGAGGTCTTCGAGGTAAAGGCCGCGGCGGCTCAGGAACGTCGAGTAGTTGTGGAAGTAGAGCGCATAGCCGACGATGCGGCCGGCGTCTTCCGCCACCAGCGCTTCTGCTGCGGGGCGTGCGCCGAACAGGGCGTCGGCGAGTCCTTCGGCCGTGCCCGTGAACAGATGCGTGAGCTTCTCGAACTCGGCGAGTTCATACATCAGCGCGTGCATTGCGCCGACGTCGGCGGCCGTGGCGGCGCGGATCGTCGCGCTCATCACGCTTCCTCGGGGACGTCGGAGAGATGGATCTCGATGCCGCCGAAGCGCGAGGCCACCCAGTTGTACGCGTGGCAGGCGATCCACAGCAGGATGAAGCCGACGATCGCATTGAGCAGCAGCGCGCTGAAGATGGTCGAGAGTTCGACCGAGCCATAGCGCACGAACGCCACGAGAACGCCGAGCAGCACGATAGGCACGCTGAAGGTCAGGTACACGAGGATGAGCGCCTTGGCGGTCTGGCCCGCAGCGATGAACGAGATCTGTTTTTTCATAGTAGTCGGTCCGTTATGCAGGTGTGGACGTGTGGATACGGTTGATGGCCTCTGAGGCGCCGCCGCGCTAGACGAGTCCATCGAACAGCATGATGTCGACGGGGTCTCCAGCGTCGAGGTCGCCCGCCTCATGGGCGAGCACGATGAAGCAATTCGCTTCGCTCATCGTGCTGAGCGCGCCCGAGCTTTGCGAGCCGGTCGGCGCGACGCGCCACTGGCCGCTGGCGTCGCGGCGCGCGAGGCCGCGCTGGAACTCGGTGCGGCCCGCGCGCTTTTTGATCGGCTGATCGCTCAGCGCGGGGACGAGCGGGACGGGCTGCGCTTGCGCGCCCGCCATCGTCATGAGGGCAGGGCGCACGATCTGGTAGAACGAGACCATCGTCGCGACCGGGTTGCCGGGCAGGCCGAACAGGAGCGCTGCGCGGCCGGCGCCCGGGTGTCCGCCCGACCAGATGCGGCCGAACGCGAGCGGGCGGCCGGGGCGCATGGCGAGGCCCCAGAACGAGACGTCGCCGAGCGCTTGCAACTGGGTGCGCGTGAAATCGGCTTCGCCGACCGAGACGCCGCCGGAGGTTAGCACGACATCGGCGGTTTCGGCAGCGAGTTTCAGCGTGGCGGTCAGCGCCGCGGGGTCGTCGCGCACGACGCCCAGGTCGATCGCTTCGACGTTCAGGCGCTGAAGCATCGCGCCGAGCGCATAGCGGTTGCTGTCGTAGATGCAGCCCGGCTCGAGCGGTTCGCCCGGCGAGCGCAGTTCGTCGCCGGTCGAGAAGTAGGCCACGCGCAGACGTTGCTTGACGTTCGCCTCGACGAGGCCGAGCGAGGCCAGCAAGCCGATGTCGGACGCGCGCAGCACGCGGCCGGCCGCGAGCGCCACACCGCCGTGCGCGAGATCCTCGCCCCTGCGGCGCGCGTTCGCGCCGCGTTTGACGATATTCGCTTCGAACGAGATGACTTCGCCCAGCGCCGACACATGTTCTTGCGGCACGACGGTGTCGCAGCCCGCGGGCATCGGCGCGCCGGTCATGATGCGCACGCAGGCACCCACGGCGACTTCGCCCGGGTAGGCATGACCGGCGAAGGCTTTGCCGCACACGGCGAGCGAGAGGGGGCCGCCGGCGTCGGCCAGCGCCGCGCCGTCGAACGCATAGCCGTCCATCGCGGCGTTGTCGTGCGCGGGGACGTCAATGGGCGAAATCACGTCTTCAGCCAGCACACGTGCAAGCGCCTCGCGCAGCGGCACGCGTTCGCTCGCCGCAAGCGGCGTCACCCACTGCAGCACGATGGCCTGCGCGGCGCTGACGGGCAAAGCTTGCGGATCGTACTGGCTGATGCACCCGGCTTGGCCGGTGGGATGGTTAAGCGTGGTCATCGAGTGAGGAAGCGTCGCATCCGCACAGCGTGTGCGGCGATCGTCCAAGGCGGGCGTGCCGGCCGTGTGCCGGGGACGGCGGCTGGCCGGGCGCCGCCCGATTGCAATTCAGGCGCGTTCGAGTTCGGCCAGTTCCTGTAAGGAATTGATATTGTAAAACGCACGTTCGTCGGCAAAGGCGACTTCGGTGGCCGTGTGGCGCGCGTACCACGCACGCACCTTGCGCTCGCCGGCAGCGAGGAAGGCGGCGAGGTCGTCGGCAAGCGAGGTGCGTACCAGCGCGAATACGGGGTGGAGCGAGACCTCGCCTGCGGCATTCGTCGTGGTCGCGGTGACGATGTCGGCGTGCTGCCCCAACGCGGCATGACCCAGACGCTCGGCAAGATCGGCTGGCAGCCAGGGCGAGTCGCAGGGCGCCGTGAGGAGCCATTCGGTTTGCGCCGCGCGCAGTCCGGCAAGGAGCCCCGCGAGCGGGCCGGGGAAGTCGGGCAGCGTATCGGCGAGCACGTTTGCTTGCCATGGCGCGCCGAGTGCCGCGTAGGCGTCGCCGTTGCGGTTTGCGCTGATCGCGAGGGCGCCCACCTGGGGCGCGAGGCGCGCGAGCACGTGCGCCGCGAGCGGCTTGCCGTGCAGCATCTGCAAGCCCTTGTCCGCGCCGCCCATGCGCTGGCCGCGGCCGCCCGCGAGTACGAGGCCCGTGATCGATGCGATGGAAATGGTGTTGGCGCTCATCGGCGTCATTGGCTTCTCAGCCGCCGATATACGACATTTCGATGCGGCGCTCGTCGGAGGCCGCCGGGGCCTGCGCGCTGCCTCGCAGTTGCGAGTAGCGGTCGGCGCGGCCTTCCCATACCTGCGCGATTGCGCCGGAAATCGCCGCGTCGGTCGCGCCGTTGCGCAGCAGCGCGCGCAGGTCGTAGCCCATCGAGGCAAACAGGCACAGGTACAGCTTGCCTTCGGTCGAAAGGCGCGCGCGTGTGCAGTCGCCGCAGAATGCGCGCGTCACGCTGGAGATCGCGCCGATCTCGCCCGCGCCGTCCGCGTAGCCCCAGCGTTGCGCCGTTTCAGCGGCGTTGTGCGGCTCCAGCGGCACGAGCGGCCAGTGTTCAGAAATGCGCGCGACGACCTCGGCCGACGGCAGCACTTCGGCCATGTTCCAGCCGTTCGAAGTGCCCACGTCCATGTACTCGATGAAGCGCAGCGTTACGCCCGTGCCGCGGAAATGTCGGGCGAGCGGCACGATCTCGCCGTCGTTCGTTCCGCGCTTGACGACCATGTTGACCTTGATCGGAGCGAGACCCACGGCTTGGGCCGCCGCGATGCCGTCGAGCACGTCGGCCACCGCGAAGTCGGCGTCGTTCATGCGGCGAAAGAGGGCGTCGTCGAGGGCGTCGAGGCTTACCGTCACGCGCGTGAGGCCCGCGTCGCGCAGGGCGCGCGCCTTGCGGGCGAGAAGCGAGCCATTGGTGGTGAGCGTGATGTCGAGCGGCTCGCCTTCGGGCGTGCGCAGCGCGGCGAGGCGCTCGATCAGGAATTCGATGTTCTTGCGCAGCAGCGGCTCACCGCCCGTGAGGCGGATCTTGGTGACGCCGTGCGCGACGAAAAGCCGCGCGAGCCGCTCGATTTCTTCGAGCGAAAGCAGCGCGGAATGGGGCAAAAACGGATAGTCCTTGTCGAACACGGCGCGCGGCATGCAGTACACGCAGCGGAAATTGCAGCGGTCCGTGACCGAGATGCGCAGGTCGCGCAGGGGCCTGGCGAGCGTGTCGAAGACCGCGCCAGACGGCGCGCGCACGGTTCCCGCGGCCGGCCGGGGCAGCTCGGGCGGCAGCGTTCGAACATCGGCAACGGGGATGATGCGTCGTGTCATGGTCTCTTCGTTCTCGCGTTGATTCGATTTTAGCCGAACCAGCGCGCACCGACAGACGAGGGAGAACGCTGATATATCAAAAAAAAGCCCGCCGGGAGCGGCGGGCTTTTTGGGGCGCGCCGGACTCGAGGCCCGGCGCGTGGCCAGTTACGCTTGCAGCGCTTACGGCTGGCGCGTGGTTTCGACCTGCTGCATCGGCGAGCTGTCGACCGGCGGCAGCGGCTTGCGCTCGCGCGGTGCGCGGGCGGGCTTCACCAGTTGCGCGGCGGCTTGCTGGGCGGCGTGCAGCTTGTCGGCGTCGGTGTTGACCCAGACGAGACCCGCCGATTCCAGCATCGGACGCAGCGTATCCGCGGCGGCCGCTGCCGTCGAGGGTGCAACCGGTGCTACCGGTGCCACCGGGGCCGGACGCTCTGCCACCGGCTCGGCGATCGCGACGACCGTCGGAGCGGCGGCAACCGTTTCTTGCACCGGCTCCGGTTGAGCGACGGGCGCTTCCGCCGGCTCTACCGTCTGCGGCGCTTCGACACGATCTTCGCGCACGACAGGTTGCGTTTCGGCCGGGGCTGCCGGCGCGGCCTGTTCTTCCGCTGCTGCAGGCGCCACCGGCTCCTCGGCTTTCGGCTCGACCACAGGCGCGGTTTCGACGCTCACCGGTGCGGCTTCGGCGGGTGCCGGAGCCGGCTCGGCCGCGGTCGGAGCCTGCTCTGCAGCGGGCGCGACGGTTTCGACCGGCGTGGTCGTCACGGCAGCGGGCACGTGTGCGGCTTCGGCGACGACGGCTGCGGCCGGCAGTGCGGTCACAACAGTCTCGACAACAGTCTCGACAACAGTCTCGGCGCGCGCTTCCACAGCCGGCGCTTCATGCGCTTCATGCACCTGCGCAGCAACGGCAGGCTGCTCGATGGCCGGTTGAGCCGGTGCGGCTTCCTCTGCACCTTCCGGCGCGTCTGCGCCCGGCGTGAGGCCTGCTGCATCCGTCTCGCGCTCGCGGCGACCGCCACGGCGGCCACGGCGGCGGCGGCGGCGTTCTTCGCCTTCACGCGGTGCGCCTTCTTCGTCGGCACCCGCACTCACGCCTTCGGGCAACTCTTCCGACAGCGGTGCTTCAACGCCTTCGGCATCTGCCGATGCTGCGTCAAGACGCGCTTCCTGGGCTTCGGCGGCCTCGGCCTGCTGACGGCGTCGCGACTCATTGCGATCACCACGTTCGCGGCGCTCGCCACGTTCCTGGCGCTCACCGCGTGCGGCGCCGGCTTCCGCCGTCACGTCGCTGCGTTCCTGGCCGCGCTCGACGCGTTCGATGCGCTGTTCGCGCTCGCCGCGTGCTTCGCGGGTTTCACGCGGCTCACGTTGCTCGCGCGGTTCGCGTTGCTCACGCGGTTCACGCGGCTCGCGAGCGCCGCGGCCTTCGCGTGCTTCACGCGGTTCGCGGGGTTCACGCGGCTCACGTTGTTCGCGCGGTTCGCGTTCCTCACGGCGGCCGCCTTGCTGGCCGGTGCGTGCGCCGCCTGCGCCTTCGCCGCGGCCTGCCGCGTCGCGGCCGCCGGTGCGGCGATTGCGGTTGCGGTCGCCGCCGCTCTTCTCACCGCGCTCGGTACGCGCTTCGCGGGTCGGGCGGGTGGCCTTTTCGGGTTGCGCGACCGGTGCCGGTGCAGGTGCCGCAGCCGGTGCGCCGCCGAAGAGGCGCTTGACCCAGCCGAAGAAGCCGCCGCCCGCGGGCGTAACGGCCACTTGCGCGGCCACCGGCGCTTCTGCCGGCTTGACCGGCGCGCTCGGCGCCGGACGCTCCGGCGTGATGCCCTTCACCGCGGCTTCCTGCTTGGGCTTGGCTTCGGCGGTGCGCTTGCTGTAGCCGGTTTCCGACTCGAGCTCGCGAGCCGCTTCTTCGGCCATCTTCCACGAGGCGCGCGGGTCGTCGAGGCGCGCATCGTCGTGACGCAGGCGCTCGAGCTTGTAGTGCGGCGTTTCGAGGTGCTTGTTCGGGATCAGAACGACGCCGACCTTGAAGCGCGACTCGATCTTGTTGATTTCCGCGCGCTTTTCGTTGAGCAGGAAGGCGGTCACTTCGACCGGCACCTGGCAATGAATTGCCGCGGTGTGTTCCTTCATCGCTTCTTCCTGGATGATGCGCAGGACCTGAAGCGCCGACGATTCCGTATCGCGGATATGACCCGTGCCGTTACAGCGCGGGCAGGTCACGTGGCTGCCTTCCGAGAGGGCGGGGCGCAGACGCTGGCGCGACAGCTCCATCAGGCCGAAGCGCGAGATCTTGCCCATTTGCACGCGGGCGCGGTCGTGACGCAGCGCGTCTTTCAGGCGCTGCTCGACTTCGCGCTGGCTCTTGGCCGACTCCATGTCGATGAAGTCGATCACGATCAGGCCGCCCAGGTCGCGCAGACGCAGCTGGCGCGCGACTTCGTCGGCGGCTTCGAGGTTGGTGCGCGCGGCGGTTTCCTCGATGTCGGCGCCCTTGGTGGCGCGCGCCGAGTTCACGTCGATGGCGACCAGTGCTTCGGTGTGGTCGATCACGATCGCGCCGCCCGAGGGCAGGGGAACCGTACGCGAATACGCCGTCTCGATCTGGTGCTCGATCTGGAAACGCGAGAAAAGCGGCACATCGTCGTGATACCGCTTCACCTTATTGACATTGTCCGGCATCACGATATCCATGAAGGCGCGTGCCTGGTCATAGATCTCGGTGGTGTCGATGAGGATTTCGCCGATGTCGGGCTGGAAGTAGTCGCGGATCGCGCGAATGACGAGGCTCGATTCCAGGTAGATCAGCATGGGCTGACCGGACTGGCCGGCCTGCGACGCGGCTTCGATGGCGCGCCACAGTTGCAGCAGGTAGTTCAGGTCCCACTGGAGCTCTTCGGCGGAGCGGCCGATGCCGGCCGTGCGCGCGATGATGCTCATGCCGTCCGGCAGTTGCAGCTGCGCCATGGTTTCGCGCAGTTCCTGACGGTCGTCACCCTCGATGCGGCGCGAGACGCCGCCGCCGCGCGGGTTGTTCGGCATGAGAACGAGGTAGCGGCCGGCGAGCGAGATGAACGTGGTGAGGGCAGCGCCCTTGTTGCCGCGTTCTTCCTTCTCGACCTGGACGATCAGCTCCTGGCCTTCCTTGAGGGCGTCCTGAATGCGCGCGCCGCGCATGTCGATGCCTTCGCGGAAATACTGGCGGGCGACTTCCTTGAACGGCAGGAAGCCGTGGCGGTCTTCGCCGTAGTTGACGAAACACGCTTCGAGCGAGGGCTCGATGCGGGTGACGATGCCCTTGTAGATATTGCCTTTGCGCTGTTCGCGCCCGGCGGTTTCGATGTCGATGTCGATGAGCTTCTGTCCATCGACGATGGCGACACGCAGTTCTTCCTGCTGTGTCGCGTTGAACAGCATTCGTTTCATTGAACGACTCCAGTGCGTTCGCGCGCGAGCCGCACAGTGCGCGGCGACGACGCCAGGCAGCACGATGCGGGCAGCGGCGAGCCGCGCCTTATTGTGTTGTCACAAGCACGCTGGAGCGGGAACGACGGCGGGGAGAATTGCCTTTTGTGGGCGCCGGTCCGGCGTTGCGTTGCCGTGGACGGGGCCGCGTGGGCACATGCGAAATACGTCTTCAAGAAGCGAAGAGACATGCCGCGGGTTCGCGACGGCAACGTTTTCCTGCGCTTCCAATCCACCTGGCTGCCGTGGCCAGCGATGTGCCGAGGGTTGTGCCCATCGTGTACACATCGCACTGGCCGTGACAGACGCCGGCCGCAGCGGCGAACCGCGCGCGCTTGCGACTGGATCAGGTTCGCGGCCTCCAGATTCAATCAGGGCCGCGCACGGGAAGCTTTTCAGGAACGCCCGTCTTCCCCCTCGGGGTGTCTCGCCACTTTTGACGTCGCCGTGTCCCGCACATTGCCGGGACGCTTCGGGCGCTCGCCGTATTTTCGCCACCAGCGCCTCCTGCGGCGGTCACTTCGACCGCGCGGCGGGACGCGCCGGATAAATTCTTTATACCGTTGTTCCGTTACCGTCGGAGCCGCTCCTGACCGAACGTGCCTGTGGGCGCCGTCCCTGCCGGAATGGTGATCCGTGCGTGCAACTCGTTGCTTCTCATCAAGCGGGGTGAGCAACCAGCCCCGGGCGCAAGTAAAATAACCGTTTATCGCTTGCAGCCTGCGCTCGCCGCGTGGTCCGAGTCCAGGATAACCCTCTTGGGGTTCGCAGGACATTTGGCCGAAAGGCCTACCGTTGCGTCGGCGCTGGGCAAATTATATTCAGAATGAAAGGGTTAGGCAAAACATCCCAGAATCAAGTCGCAAGCGACCAGGTTTCGTTCGTCGAAATCGACGACGGCGCGGCCGGTCAGCGCATCGACAATTTTCTCTTGCGCGTCTGTAAAGGCGTGCCGAAGAGCCACATCTATCGCATTTTGCGCAGCGGGGAAGTGCGCGTGAATAAGGGTCGGGTCGATGCGCAATATCGGCTCGCGGAAGGCGACATCGTACGCGTGCCGCCCATCCGCACCTCGCAATCGAGCGCGCCGGCGGGCGCTGCGCCGGTGCCGGCGGCCCAGTTTCCGGTCATCTACGAGGACGACGCGCTGCTCGTCATCGACAAGCCCGCCGGCGTCGCCGTGCACGGCGGCAGCGGCGTGGCGTTCGGCGTGATCGAGCAGTTGCGCGAAGCGCGCCCGCAGGGCAAGTTTCTCGAACTGGTCCATCGGCTCGACCGCGAAACGTCGGGCGTGCTCATGCTCGCCAAGAAGCGCGCCGCGCTCGTGGGCCTGCATGCGCAGATGCGCGACAACCAGACCGACAAGCGCTATTTCGCCTGCGTCCACGGCGAATGGGCAAGCGACTGGGGCCGTCGGCGCGCCGTGAAGGAGCCGCTTCATAAATATCTGACCCCGGAAGGCGAGCGCCGCGTGCGCGTGCAGCCGGACGGCATGCCCTCGCACACGGTGTTCAATCTCGTCGAGCGCTGGCCGGGCTACGCGCTGCTCGAAGCCGAGCTGAAGACGGGCCGCACGCACCAGATCCGCGTGCACCTGGCTCACCTCGGGCTGCCGATCGTCGGCGACGCCAAGTACGGCGACTTCGCGCTCAACAAGGAACTCGCGCGCACTGGCGCGCGGCCGGGCATCAAGCGCATGTTCCTGCATGCACACCGCCTGAAGCTCGCCCACCCGATTACGGGCGCCCCGTTGCAGTTCGAGGCGCCGTTGCCGGCGGATTGCCGCGGCTTCGTCGACGCGCTGCGCGCGCAGCGCGACGGCGGCGCTGGCGAAGACGCCGCGGCGACAGCCCGGCCTGGCGCGGCGCGACCTGACGCGGCCCGTTCCGAATGACACCGAATCTGACAGCGTTTGGAGAAGTCCTGCATGGCTCGAGAGTTATTTGACCTGATTGTGTTCGACTGGGACGGCACCCTGATGGACTCGACCGCCCATATCACGCGCAGCATCCAGGCGGCGTGCCGCGACCTCGGCCTGCCCGTCCCTGGCGACGAGGCGGCGAGCTATGTGATCGGCCTTGGCCTGCGTGAAGCGCTGCAGATTGCGGCGCCCACGCTCGATCCGGCCGACTACCCGCGGCTTGTCGAGCGCTATCGCATCCACTATTTGCTGAAGGACCAGCAGACCGAGCTGTTTGCGGGCGTGCGCGAGATGCTCACGGAACTGCGCGACACCGGCTATCTGCTCGCCGTCGCGACGGGCAAGAGCCGCGTGGGGCTGAACCGCGCACTCGCGGATTCGCGGCTCACGAGCCTCTTCGACGGCACCCGCTGCGCCGACGAAACCTTCTCGAAGCCGCATCCGGCCATGCTTCAGGAACTCACGCGCGAACTGGGGCAGGATCTCGGTCGCACGGTGATGGTCGGCGACACGACGCACGACCTGCAGATGGCGATCAACGCGGGCGCGGCGGGCATCGGTGTGGCGTATGGCGCGCATGCATCCGGCGCGCTCGAAAAGCTCGAGCCGCGCTTCGTCGCGCAGGACGTGGCGGCGCTCGCGGGCTGGCTGAGGGAGAACGCATGAGCGCGGCGCCGGGGGCAGCGATACCCGAACCGGTGCGCGTGTGCGCAGCCGAAGAACTCATTGAGGGCGGCGAGGGTCGGCGCATGAACGCGACCTACGCGGGTGGCGACGCCGTGGTGTTCTTCGTGCGTTACGGCGGCGAGGTCTACGGCTACCTGAACCGCTGCGCGCACGTGCCGATGGAGCTCGACTGGGTCGAGGGCCAGTTCTTCGAGTCGTCGGGGCTCTATTTGATGTGTGCCACGCACGGCGCGATCTACCAGCCCGACACGGGCAAGTGCGTGGGCGGGCCGTGCCGTGGCGGGCGTTTGCGCGCCGTGCAGGTCGAGGAACGCGACACGCCAGAGGGCCGTGCGGTATTCTGGCTGCCGGACGACGCTTTGCGTCCGACCCCAAACTGAGCTCCGACTTCTGAACCCTTTCGACCGGCTACCCGCTCGCATGTCCGACAATCCGACCCCTGATTCGAACGAAGCGCCCCGCGCGGCTTCGTCAGACCGCGGCGCGAGCGCGCCTGGCTGGGAGCGCGAGGCGCTCGAACGCATTGCGCTCGCGGCAATCACCGAACAGCGCGCGGCGCGGCGCTGGCGCATCTTCTTTCGCTTCGCGTTCCTCGCCGTGTTCGTGGTGATCGCGTGGGCGATCCTCGACCTTTCGGGCGCGCGCGTGGAGAGTGAAGGGCGTCATACGGCGCTCGTTTCGCTCGATGGCGAAATCGGCTCCGACACCTCGGCGAATGCCGAGGACATGATCAGCGCGCTGGACAGCGCCTTTGACGACGACGGCACCGCGGGCGTGATCCTGCATATCGACAGCCCCGGCGGCAGCCCGGTGCAGGCCGGCATCATCAACGACGAGATTCACCGTCTGCGCACGAAGTACCCGGCTATCCCGCTGTATGTGGTGGTGGGCGACATGTGCGCATCGGGCGGCTATTACGTCGCGGCCGCCGCCGACAAGATCTACGTCAACAAGGCGAGCATCGTGGGCTCGATCGGCGTGCTGATGGATGGCTTCGGCTTCACCGGCCTGATGGACAAGCTCGGCGTCCAGCGGCGCCTGCGCACCTCCGGCGAAAACAAGGGCTTCTTCGATCCGTTTTCGCCCGATACGCCGAAAATGGACGCGCACGCTCAGGAGATGCTCGACCAGATCCACCAGCAGTTCATCGACGCCGTGAAGGCGGGCCGCGGCAAGCGCCTGAAGGACTCGCCGGATATCTTCTCGGGCCTCTTCTGGACCGGCCAGAAGAGCGTGGAACTCGGTCTCGCGGACGGCTACGGCGACACCGACTACGTGGCGCGCGAGGTCATCAAGGCGCCCGACGTCGTCGATTACACGGTCAAGCAGAGCCTCACCGATCGCGTGGCGAAGCGCGTGGGCGCGAACATCGGCTCGGCGGCCATGCATTCGCTGCTGATGGGCGGCAAGCTGTCGGTTCGCTGAGAGTTCGGCGTTCCTGCTTTTGGCGGGATTCAAGAAAAATCGGCCGCTGCGCGAAGCTTGCGCAGCGGCCGAATCGTTTTTGCGCGCTGTGAACGCCTCAGTTTGCGAGCAGCAGGAAAATCGCCGGCCGCTTGTGCAATTCGGGCGCGGGCTTCTTCTTCCAGTCGGACACGGCGCGGCTCATGATCGTCTCGGTCGGCAGCGTGAGGTCGGCGGCGACGCACACGAGCGTGGAGGGCGCGCAGGTTGCGAGCAGGGCGTCGAGTAGCGTGCGGTTGCGGTAGGGCGTCTCGATGAAGATCTGCGTCTGCTTGCCCTTGCGCGAGGTCTGCTCCAGTTCGCGCAGCTTTTTCACGCGCTCGTTCGCGTCGACGGGCAGGTAGCCGTGAAACGCGAAACTCTGGCCGTTCAGGCCCGACGCCATCAACGCGAGCAGGATCGAGCTCGGGCCCACAAGCGGCACGACCTTGATACCGCGCTCGTGCGCGCGCCGCACGAGGAGCGCGCCCGGATCGGCGACAGCGGGCACGCCCGCCTCGGAAACGAGCCCCGTGTCGATACCCGCGAGCAGCGGCGCGAGCAGCTTCTCGACTTCGCCAGCGGGCGTGTTGACGTTCAGTTCGCGGATCTCGATTTCCTGGATCGGGCGCGTCGTGCCCACGCGCTTGAGGAAGGCGCGCGTGGTCTTCGCGTTTTCGCCGATGTAGCTGGCGAGCGCGCCTGCGCGTTCGCGCACTGGCACGGGCAGGACGGCGTTGAGCGCGGCATCGTCGCCTTCGCCGAGCGTGTTCGGGATCAGATAGAGGGTGCCCTTTGCTCCATTCGTCATGCTTGCGTCTCCAGCAGCGGATAGCCCGCGGCGAGCAGCATGCGCGTGAGCGCGATGAGCGGCAGGCCGATCAGGGCGGTGGGGTCGTCCGATTCGATCGCTTCGAGCAAGGCGATGCCGAGCCCTTCCGATTTCGCGCTGCCCGCGCAGTCATAGGGCGTTTCGGCGCGCAGGTAGGCGTCGAGCGCCGCATCGGGCAGGTTGCGAAAGCGCACCTTCGTGACGATATCGACGGTATCCGTTTGGCCAGTAGCGGTGTCGAGCAGGCTTAGGGCACTATGGAACAACACTTCGCGGCCGCGCATGGCTTGCAACTGTTCGAGCGCGCGTTCGTGCGTGCCGGGCTTGCCGATCTGGCGACCATCGAAGGTGGCGACCTGGTCGGAGCCGATCACGAGCGTGCGGCCCGTGCCTGCGGGCAGGCCCGCGGCCACGGCGTGGGCCTTCGCGCCGGCCAGGCGCAGCGCCGTCGCCTCGGGTGTCTCGCCGGGCTGCGGCGTTTCGTCGATGGCGGGCACGACCGTGTCGAACGGAATGCGCAGACGTTCGAGCAACTCGCGCCGGTAGCGCGAGCTGGAGGCGAGGATGAGAGCGGGGCGGCCCGTGCGCGGGGCCTGCGGGTGAGAATCCTGCATGTTCGATCGGAGTATGGAAACGGCTGCGAATGTAACTGGAAAAGTCGGCTGAGGTTTGGCGATTTTCGGGTCGATTTCGCCTCGAAAACGGGGGCGGATTTCCCGCAAAGCATCGTCAGAGACGCCTGAAAACCTCGCACACACAAACACTTGCGTACGCGAGCTTAAGTGTTTGACTCACAAAGATAAAGGCGATATGATTTTGGGCTTTTCATCGGTATGCTCTCGTCGCACGTCTTGTGCGGGCGCCTGTATTTGCTGGCGTCGCGGCTCAAAAGGCCTTGCTGGCAGCGTTCCGATGGCCAATGCGGGCCGGTACAAGCTGGATTGCTGCGAGCCTCTATCGGCTTACGCGCATCGCTCGCCGGTCGCCAAGCCTTGAAGCAGGAGAGCGCACATGACCGAACATTCTGGTAAGCCTGCTGGCGCTGAACTGAATCCGCGTGACGTCGATATCTTCGAATTCGCGCGCAGCGAGCGTGAAGCAGCAGGTGTCGTGCGCGTTTCGCAACTGCCGCGCATGTTAAACGAAGTCCCGGCCGAAGCGCGAGATCGCGACACCGCGTTCACCTGGCAGGCTGCGGGCTTTAGCCAGCAGGAATTGCAGGACAACGGCACCGAAGGGGCGCAGCCATACCTGCGCCTGGCCGTTCACGGTGGCGCGTGGCTCGCGTGCCAGCGGTGCCTCGCTCCGTACGAGCAGGCATTCAATGCGGATGCGACCTTCCGTATCGTCCAGACGGAAGAAGAGGCGGACGAGTTTCCGCTCGACGACGATGAAGTCGAAGTGATCGTGGGCTCGCGCCATTTCGATCTCGTCGACTTGATCGAAGAGGAGCTGTTGCTCTCGCTGCCGCTGGTGCCGAAGCACGAAGTCTGTCCGGAAATTCACGAAAGCCTCGCCTCGGGTCCCGACGGCGCGGAAGGCGTGGATTCCGTGGACGACGTGCCGGAGCAGGAAATCGAGCCGGAAGAGCGCGTCAACCCGTTTGCCGCGCTCGAATCGCTCAAGAAGGACGGTCCTGGCAGCAAGCATTAAGGTCAGCCTTAGGCGGCTGCACAGGGCAGGCAGTACCAGACGCGTGGGCCTGAGCCCGGAGTCCGGTCACCCCCCCGGTGGCGGCGGCCGGATCGGGCTGTGTTAGAATTCGGAAAATTTTCAGGAGTTATCATGGCAGTTCAACAAAACAAGAAGTCGCCGTCGAAGCGCGGTATGCACCGCTCGCACGATTTCCTCACGGGCGCGCCGCTGGCCGTCGAGCCGAGCACGGGTGAAGTGCATCTGCGTCACCACATCAGCCCGAACGGCTACTACCGCGGCAAGAAAGTCGTCAAGACCAAGAACGACTAATCGTTCCAGCGTGCGGCGCGTGGCTTCCAGCCTGGCGCCGCAACTGACGATTCCGTTCGCTTGACCATATTTCGGCTCGGCAAAAAAGGCGGCATTCAACTGCCGCTTTTTTATGCCTGAAATCCGTCGCATTCCATGACTGTTACGCTCACGATAGATTGCATGGGAGGCGACCACGGCCCGTCTGTGACGGTGCCTGCCGCAGTCCATTTCGTCCGCTCGCACCCCGACGCGCATCTCATGCTCGTGGGCGTCGAGTCGGCGGTCCGCGCCCAGTTGAAAAAGCTGAAGGCGGCGGACCATCCCGCGCTTACCGTCGTGCCCGCCACCGAGATCGTCGAAATGGACGATCCGGTCGAAGTCGCCCTGCGCAAGAAAAAAGATTCGTCCATGCGCGTCGCGCTCAATCGCGTGAAAGAGGGCGAGGCGCAAGCCTGCATCTCTGCCGGCAACACCGGCGCGCTCATGGCCGTGTCGCGCTATGTGCTCAAGACGCTGCCCGGCATCGAGCGCCCGGCTATCGCCTTTGCGCTGCCGAACCCGCGCGGCTATACGACGATGCTCGACCTCGGCGCGAACGTCGACTGCGAACCTCAGCACCTGCTGCAGTTCGCGGAGATGGGCCACGCACTCGTCGCGGCGCTCGAGGGCAAGGATCGCCCAACCATCGGGCTCCTGAATATCGGCGAAGAAGTCATCAAGGGTAACGAGACCATCAAGCGCGCGGGCGAGCTCCTGCGCGCGAGCACGCTGAATTTCCGCGGCAACGTCGAAGGCAACGACATTTACAAGGGCACCGTCGACGTCATCGTCTGTGACGGTTTCGTTGGGAATGTCGCGCTCAAGACGTCGGAGGGCCTCGCGCAGATGCTCAACGACATGATCAAGGAAGAGTTCGGCCGCTCGTGGCTCACCAAGCTCATGGCGATTACCGCATTGCCGGTGCTCATGCGCTTCAAGAAGCGTGTGGACCATCGCCAGTACAACGGCGCGGCGCTGCTCGGCTTGAAAAGCCTCGTCATCAAGAGCCACGGCTCGGCCGATGCCTACGCGTTTGAGTGTGCGATCAATCGCGGGTATGATGCCGTCAAAAATGGCGTGCTGGAGCGACTTGCGCACGCCATGGAAGAAAACGCCGGTTCGCTCGAACAGGCGGCAGGCGAGCCCGGCGGCGCCCAGAACGCGCAAGCCGCGCAGGTTATTAGTGCGCCTGGCCAGGCAGCGGGCGAGGTACCGCCCGGTGCCGCATCATCCTCGAAGGCATAATGGCTCAATCGACTCTCTATTCCCGCGTGATCGGCACGGGCAGCTACCTTCCGCCTGATCGCGTCACCAACCAGGAACTGGCCGAACGGCTCGCCGCGAAAGGCGTCGAGACGAGCGACGAGTGGATCGTCGCCCGCACGGGCATTCACGCACGCCACTTCGCCGCGCCCGACGTCACGACGAGCGATCTCGCGCTTGCGGCGTCGCAGCGTGCGATCGCGGCCGCCGACGTCGATCCGCAGTCGATCGACCTCATCATCGTCGCCACTTCCACGCCCGATTTCGTCTTTCCGAGCACGGCCTGCCTCTTGCAGAACAAGCTCGGCATCCGCAATCACGGCGCGGCGTTCGACGTTCAGGCCGTGTGCTCGGGCTTCGCGTACGCCGTTTCGGTGGCCGACAGCCTGATCCGCAGCGGCCAGCACCGCACGGCGCTCATCGTTGGCGCGGAAACCTTCTCGCGTATTCTCGATTTCAACGACCGCACCACCTGCGTGCTGTTCGGCGACGGCGCGGGCGCAATCGTGCTGCAGGCGTCGAACGAACCGGGCGTGCTTTCGAGCGCGCTGCACGCCGACGGCAGCTACGCGCACATCCTGTGCACGCCGGGCAACGTCAATGGCGGCGTGATTGCGGGCAACGCGTTCCTGCACATGGACGGCCAGGCGGTGTTCAAGCTGGCCGTGAACGTGCTCGAAAAGGTTGCGATCGAGGCGCTCGACAAGGCGCAGCTCACCGCCGACCAGGTCGACTGGCTCATTCCGCACCAGGCCAACATCCGCATCATGCAGGGCACCTGCCGCAAGCTCGGCCTGCCCGCCGAGCGCATGGTGGTCACGGTGGGCGAGCATGGCAACACCTCGGCGGCTTCGATTCCGCTCGCCTTCGACGTCGCGGTGCGCGACGGCCGCATCAAGCGCGGCCAGAACGTGCTGATCGAAGGCGTGGGCGGCGGCTTCACCTGGGGCGCCTCCGTCATCCGCTTCTAAGCATCCTGAGCGGGCTTTCGCGCTCCCGCGGCCGGGCGCCGCGCACAACGTGCTCGTTGTGCGCAGCCGGCGGCGGTCGATCCGAGCGCATCGCCCACCCGTATTGATCGAATTTGGGGACGTTATGAAATTTGCGTTCGTTTTTCCCGGCCAAGGCTCGCAGGCCGTCGGCATGCTCGACGCCTTCGCCGATAACGCCGTCGTGCGCGAAACGCTGCAAGAAGCGTCCGACGCACTGGGTCAGGACCTCGGCAAGCTGATCGCCGAAGGCCCCGCCGAAGAGCTCAATCTCACCACCAATACGCAGCCGGTCATGCTCACCGCTGCCTACGCCGTTTATCGCGCGTGGCAGCAGGCAGGCGGCCCGGCTCCGGCGATCGTCGCGGGCCACAGCCTCGGCGAATATACGGCGCTCGTCGCCGCCGGCGTGCTCGCGTTCCGCGACGCCGTGCCGCTCGTGCGTTTCCGCGCGCAGGCCATGCAAAGCGCGGTGCCGGTGGGCGAGGGCGGCATGGCCGCCGTGCTCGGCCTCGATGACGACACCGTGCGTACCGTCTGCACCGAAGCCGCCGCAGCAAGCGGCGGCGTGGTCGAAGCCGTGAACTTCAATGCGCCGGCGCAAGTCGTGATCGCGGGCCACAAGGGCGCGGTCGAGAAGGCCTGCGAAATCGCCAAGGCGAAGGGCGCCAAGCGCGCGCTGCCGCTGCCGGTTTCGGCGCCGTTTCACTCGTCGCTGCTCAAGCCCGCTTCGGACCAGCTGCGCGACTACCTCGCGAACGTCACGCTGAACGCGCCGCAAATTCCCGTCGTGAACAACGTGGACGTGGCCTTCGAAACCGACCCCGCGAAGATCCGCGACGCGCTCGTGCGCCAGGCCGCGGGTGCTGTGCGCTGGGTCGAGTGCGTGCAGGCCATCGCAGCGCAAGGCGCAACGCACGTGGTCGAATGCGGTCCGGGCAAGGTGCTTGCGGGCCTCACCAAGCGTATCGACGGCAACCTGGTCGGCGCCTCGGTGCTCGATCCGAAGTCGCTCGAAGAAGCGCTCGCGCTTCTGCAGGCCTAAGCGCCTACGTCACCACCGCTAACGGATTCAAACGATGGAAAAGACTCTCGACAATCAAGCCGCGATCGTGACCGGCGCCACCCGTGGCATCGGCCGCGCAATCGCGCTGGAACTGGCGCGCAAGGGTGCGACGGTGATCGGCACGGCAACGAGCGAAGCCGGCGCGCAGGCCATTTCGGCCGCGTTCGAAGAAGCGGGCCTGAAGGGCCGCGGCGCAGTGCTCAACGTGAACGACGCCGCTGCGGCAGAAGCGCTCATCGACGCAACGGTCAAGGAATTCGGCGGTCTTGCGATCCTCGTCAATAATGCGGGCATCACGCAGGACAACCTGGCGATGCGCATGAAGGACGACGAGTGGGACTCGGTCATCGACACGAACCTCAAGTCGGTGTTCCGCCTTTCGCGCGCCGTGCTGCGCCCAATGATGAAGGCCAAGGGCGGCCGCATCATCAACATCACCTCGGTGGTGGGCTCGTCGGGCAACCCGGGCCAGGCCAACTACGCAGCGGCCAAGGCAGGCGTGGCGGGCATGACGCGCGCGCTCGCACGTGAGATCGGCAGCCGCGGCATCACCGTGAACTGCGTCGCGCCCGGTTTCATCGACACCGACATGACGAAGGACTTGCCGGCGGAGCAGCAAGCCGCCCTCAAGCAGCAGATTCCGCTGGGCCGCCTCGGCAGCCCGGACGACATCGCGCATGCGGTTGCGTTCCTCGCGTCGCCGCAGGCGGCCTATATCACGGGCACGACGTTGCACGTGAACGGCGGCATGTATATGTCTTAACCGGATTCAGGTACTATCCGCGCCTTGATGCGCTTGCTGCAAAACCTTGCTCAAGCGCCGTCGCGGATAGCCTTCCGGAACCTTGAGCGCCGCTTTTCAGCCAGGTCAAACCTGATAAAATGCGCGCACTCGCATTCATGAGCTAACTTTTTTTCCCTTGGAGGGGTAATGGACAACATCGAACAGCGCGTCAAGAAGATCGTCGCCGAGCAACTGGGCGTCGCCGAAGCTGAAATCAAGAACGAAGCTTCGTTCGTGAACGATCTGGGCGCCGACTCGCTCGACACCGTCGAACTGGTCATGGCTCTCGAAGACGAGTTCGGCATGGAAATCCCGGACGAGGAAGCCGAGAAGATCACGACGGTTCAGCAAGCGATCGACTACGCTCGCGCGAACGTCAAGGCCTAAGCGCCAGATTCCCGCCTGGGCCGCGCAACGCATGCGCTGGCGGCCCGCGAGGACGCTCGCCCGTGAAACCGCATACGCCTGCCGCACTCGCTGCGGGGCATCTGCCGGTCAACTAGCCACAGGGCTCACAGGAGCATTTCCTGTGGCCTCTGTGGCTTTTGTTTTTGTCATCTATGGATAAGGGGTTACCGTGAGCCGTCGTCGAGTTGTTGTTACAGGCCTGGGGCTGATTTCGCCTGTTGGCAATAATGTTGCCGACGGCTGGGCCAATCTGGTCGCCGGAAAGTCCGGCATCGCCAACATCACGAAGTTCGACGCTACGAACTTCTCGACCCGTTTTGCCGGCGAAGTGAAGGGCTTCAACGTCGAAGACTACATGCCGGCGAAAGAAGCGCGCCATATGGATACGTTCATCCATTACGGCATCGCAGCGGGCATGCAGGCGATCAAGGACAGCGGTCTCGAAGTCACCGAAGCGAACGCGGAGCGCATCGGCGTGAACGTCGGCTCGGGCATCGGCGGCCTGCCGATGATCGAAGTCACGCAAACCGAACTGCTCAACCGCGGCCCGCGCCGCATCTCGCCGTTCTTCGTGCCGGCCTCGATCATCAACATGATCTCCGGCCATCTGTCGATCAATTTCGGCCTCAAGGGCCCGAATCTGGCGATGGTCACGGCTTGCACGACCGGTCTGCACTGCATCGGCGAAGCGTCGCGTCTGATCGAATACGGCGACTGCGACGTGATGATCGCGGGCGGCGCGGAATCGACCGTGTCGCCGCTCGGTATCGGCGGCTTCGCGGCGGCGCGTGCGCTCTCGCAGCGCAACGACGATCCGGCGACGGCGAGCCGTCCGTGGGACAAGGACCGCGACGGTTTCGTGCTCGGCGAAGGCGCGGGCGTGATGGTGCTCGAGGAGTACGAGCACGCGAAGGCGCGCGGCGCGAAGATCTACGCGGAAATCGGCGGCTACGGCATGAGCGGTGATGCTTATCACATGACCGCTCCGCTGGAAAACGGCGACGGCGCACGCCGCTGCATGCTTGCGGCGATGAAGAACGCGGGCGTCAACGCCAACGAAGTGAACTGGCTGAGCGCCCACGGCACCTCGACGCCGCTCGGCGATCTCGCGGAAACCACCGCGATCAAGCGCGCGTTCGGCGACCACGCGAAGAATATCGTCGTGAACTCGACGAAGTCGATGACGGGTCACTTGCTGGGTGGCGCGGGCGGTCTCGAATCGGTGTTCACGGTGCTCGCCGTGCACAACCAGATCTCGCCGCCGACGATCAACATCTTCAACCAGGATCCGGCTTGCGACCTGGACTACTGCGCGAACACCGCGCGGGACATGAAGATCGACGTCGCGCTGAAGAACTCGTTCGGGTTCGGCGGCACGAACGGCACGCTGGTCTTCAAGCGTCACGTTTGATCTCGCACGACGAGACAGCGGCCGCGCCGAATTCTCCGGCCGGCCGCGTTCCTCCTGCTTTCCCCTCGCGGCGCGCGGGCGCGCCGCTTCTTTGCCTGCGTCCTTCTCTCGCGCTGCAACTGCTCGTTGCCGCGGCCTTGGGCGTGGCTACGGCCGCCGTCTACACGACGCTTGCGTCCTGGCACGGCGCCTGGCAAGCCTTGCCGATCACGCTGGCGTTTCTGGCGACCGGCGGTCTTGCGGCTGCGGCCTGGCGTCGCAAGCAGCCGGCTTTCATCGAAATCGGGTCAGATTTCTTCGCGGCCTATTCGCGCGATGGCGCCTGTCTCGTCGCGGGACAGATTGCCGGCGCGTCGCAATGGGGCGCATGGCTGCTTGCGCTCGTCGTGGAGCAGGGCGCACGCCGCACGACGATACTCATCGCCGCGGACGCCGTTTCGCCGGAAATCTTCCGTACGCTCGCCGTGCGCGCGCGCAGCGCGGCCGGCCGCTGAGCCTCCCTTCGCTGTAAAGCTTGTAACCGCTGTTACTCGCGTAACGTGAGACCGTGGCGGGGACGCTACAATGGTGCCCCCACGTCTACTTCATGTGCTAACGGATTTTTCAGGTGAGCGAAAAAGAAATTGATCAGGTTCTGGTCGAGCGCGTGCAAAAAGGCGACAAGGCCGCGTTCGAGCTCCTGGTCTCGAAATACCACCGCAAGATCATCCGGCTGATCTCGCGCCTTGTGCGGGACCCCGCCGAGGTCGAGGACGTGGCCCAG
This sequence comes from Paraburkholderia sp. JHI869, assembly GCF_038900775.1. Classification (NCBI taxonomy): domain Bacteria; kingdom Pseudomonadati; phylum Pseudomonadota; class Betaproteobacteria; order Burkholderiales; family Burkholderiaceae; genus Paraburkholderia; species Paraburkholderia sp. JHI869. The sequence continues at coordinate 501,869 of NZ_JAYMSC010000003.1, read as the reverse complement.
GACGCCTTCATCAAGGCTTACCGCGCACTACCGCAATTTCGTGGCGAATCAGCTTTCTATACGTGGTTGTACCGAATTGCTGTCAATACGGCGAAGAACTACCTTGCGACCCAGGGAAGACGCGCGCCGACTTCTACCGAGGCAGATGCAGAAGAAGCGGAAACTTTCTCGGACGCCGATCAACTAAGGGATATCAATACGCCCGAGTCGATGTTGATGAGCAAGCAGATCGCACAGACGGTCAATGCTGCAATGGCGGTTTTACCGGAAGAGCTGCGCACCGCCATTACGCTTCGGGAAATAGAAGGCCTAAGCTACGAGGAAATTGCCGAGATGATGGGGTGCCCGATCGGCACCGTCAGATCGAGAATTTTCCGCGCTCGGGAAGCCATTGCGGCAAAATTGCGTCCGCTGCTGGACACTCCGGAAGGCAAGCGCTGGTAAGAAGAACATCCAGCTTCGCCCCGGGCGGCGACGCGATTCACCAGAATGAGTTGGTGTCACAGGGACGTCTGTTAGGGAATGGGGAGCATCATGGGTTCGGTCTCGATGCAATCGGTATCAAGCTCGCGCGGCGAGCGTCTGTCCGCCTTCGTCGACGGTGAAGCGTCGGCGCAGGAGCATCTGAACGGAAATTATCTGGAACTCGACGGCGAAGGGCGCGCAGCCTGGTCGGAGTACCACCTGATCGGCGACGTGTTACGCTCGGACGATCTGGCCCTCAGTCAGGCCGCGAGCCGGGCTTTCATGACGGGTTTCGCCGCGCGCTTCGAAGCGGAGCCGCATCTGCTCGCGCCCGCTGCGTTGCCGCAGGCGCAGGCTGGCCGCAATGCGCGCGTGGGCCGTATTCTGGCGCTGCGCCGCCGCGTAATGCCGTCGCTGGCCGTGGCCGCCGCCGCAGCCACGCTCACGTGGATCGTCATGCCGCAAATGCGCGGTGTGGGCATGGCCGGCGCGCCGCAAATCGCCGCCGTGCAGTCGCAGGACGGCGTGCAGCGCGTGGCCATGAACACCACGCCGGCGCCTGTCGCGGGCGGTCAGGACGGCAATATCATCCGCGACGCACGCCTCGACGAATATCTTCAGGCGCACCAGCAGTTCGCGCAGCAGCCGGTCATCTCGGATGCCATGCCGTACGTCCGGTCAGCCGCTCTCTCCACGCAAGGCCAATAAGTTTGATGCAGACATTGCGGTTGAATAAAAAGACAATCTGGGGGCGGTTGCCGGCATTTCTCTGCTGCGCAGCCGTGATGTTCACCGCTCTGTCTGTCGCCCCGTGTGTTCACGCGCAAGGCGCGTCCGCGGCCGATGCTGCCACGCGCCAGAGCGCCGCGCAGTTGCTCGACCGCATCCAGCAGGCCGCCCAGCAGCAAAGTTACGAAGGCACCTTCGTCTACCAGCGCGGCGAGTTCGTTCAGTCCTCGCGCATCACGCACTACGCCTCGAAGCAGGACGGCGAGTTCGAGAAGCTCGAAAGTCTCGACGGCAAACCGCGGACGATGCTGCGCCACAACGACGATCTCTACACCTTCGTGCCCGAGCGCAAGCTGCTCGTCGTCGAAAAGCGCCAGAACAAGGACGCTTTCCCGGCGCTGCTCTCCACGAGTGGCGACCAGGTGCTGAGCGTCTACGAGCCGAAGATGCTCGGCAACGACCGGGTGGCGGGCCTCGATAGCCAGGTCATTCAGCTCGACCCGAAGGACAATTTCCGCTTCGCCTACAAGCTGTGGGCCGATGCGAAAACCGGTCTGCTGCTGCGCTCGCAGATGCTCGATCCGTTGAACGGCCAGGTGCTCCAGCAGCTTGCGTTCACGCAGGTGCACATCGGCGGGCCCGTCGACAAGACGCCTATCGTGAACGGCATGCGCAATATCGAGGGCTGGAACGTGGTGCGCCCGCCGCTCCAGCCGGTCGACATCGAAGCGCAGGGCTGGTCGTTCGGCCAGGCTGCACCGGGCTTCCAGAAAATTCGTGAAGTGCGCCGGCCCATGGCGGCGCGCGATGCAAGCGAACCGCCTATTCCCGTCGATCAGGCCGTGTTTTCCGACGGGCTGTCCACGCTTTCCGTCTTCATCGAACCGGTCAAGAACAACAGTCGCAAGGAAGGCTCGGGCAGCAGTGGGGCGACCCACGTGCTCGTGAAGCGCAACGGCGATTACTTCATCACGTTGCTTGGCGAAGTGCCCCAGACCACGTTGCAGCAGTTCGCGTCTGCCATAGAATACAAGGCTCCCAGGTAACTCCTTCCTTCGGCTGACTTCGATATGACGATTCTCCCGCTGCGCAAATTCTTCGCGGCCGCGGTCGTGGCGGCGTGCCTGCCGTTCGCACCGCACGTGGCATCGGCGGCGCCGGCTGCCAACCTGCCCGACTTCGCCGACCTCGTGGACAAAGTGGGGCCGTCGGTCGTCAATATCCGCACAACCACGCGCGTCTCCTCGGCCCAACGCGGACTCCCGCCGGGCATGGATCAAGGCGACATGTCGGAATTCTTCCGGCGTTTCTTCGGCATCCCGCTTCCGCAAGGTCCGCAGGGTGGGCAGGGCGGCGGTCAAGGTGGCAGCCAGGGCGGAAGCCCCGGCGGCGGCTCCGACTCCGGCCCGGACAGCGGCAACGACTCCGAGCAGAACAGCGGTGTCGGCTCGGGCTTCATCCTGTCGAGCGACGGCTACGTAATGACCAACGCGCACGTGGTGGACGACGCGGACAGCATCTACGTGACGCTTACCGACAAGCGCGAATTCAAGGCGAAGCTGATCGGCGTGGACGACCGCACGGACGTTGCCGTGGTGAAGATCCAGGCCGCGAATCTGCCGGCTGTGACGATGGGCGATTCGAACAAGGTGCGCGTGGGCGAGTGGGTCGTGGCGATCGGTTCCCCGTTCGGCCTCGAAAACACCGTGACGGCGGGCATCGTGAGCGCGAAGGGGCGTGACACGGGCGACTATCTGCCGTTCATCCAGACCGACGTGGCAGTGAACCCCGGCAACTCGGGCGGTCCGCTCATCAACATGCAGGGCGAGGTGATCGGCATCAACTCGCAGATCTACAGCCGCACCGGCGGCTTCATGGGCATCTCGTTCGCGATTCCGATCGACGAGGCGATGCGCGTGGCGGATCAGCTCAAGTCCACGGGCAAGGTTACGCGCGGCCGTATTGCCGTGGCGATCGGCGAGGTGACGAAGGACGTGGCCGACTCGCTCGGCTTGCCCAAGGCGCAAGGCGCGCTCGTTTCCAGCGTCGAGCCGGGCGGGCCGGCCGACAAGGCGGGCATCCAGCCGGGCGACATCATCCAGAAGTTCAATGGCGTGCTCGTCGATGCCGCGACCGACCTGCCGCGCATGGTCGGCGACACGAAGCCGGGCACCAAGGCCACCATCACGATCTGGCGCAAGGGCGCGACGCGCGATTTGCCGATCACGATCGCCGAGATGCAGACCGACAAGAGCGCGAAGGCCGACCCGAAAAAGGCGCCGGAGCCCAAGCCGCGCGCGTTGACTGCGCTCGGTATCGCGGCGGTCGATATTCCCGCCGACCAGCTCGCCCAGCTCAAGATCAAGGGCGGCGCGATGGTGGATTCGGTGGACGGCCCAGCGGCGCGCGCCGGCCTGCAGAAGGGCGACATCATCCTGCGCGTGGGCGACACGGATATCACGAGCGCGAAGCAGTTCCAGGACGTCACGTCGCATCTCGACCCGCAGAAGATGGTGGCGGTGCTCGTGCGGCGCGGCGACAACACGCAGTTTGTGCCGCTGCGCCCACGCGCGCCGGGGCAGAAGTAACGCCGATGCGCACGCCCATGCGGTCATCGTCGGCAGCGCCGGGCGCGCTCGAGCGTGCGAGCGCGCACCTCGTGCTCTACGCTCGCGCGTGGTGTCATCTGTGCGAGGAGATGCGCGCGGCGCTCGAGCCGCTCGCGGCGGCAGCGGGGGCGCGGATCGACGTGATCGATGTCGATTCCGACCCCGAGCTTCAGGCGCGCTACGACGAACTCGTGCCGGTGCTCCTTTGCGACGGCATCGAGTTGTGTCACTACCACCTCGACGAAGCGCGCGTGCGCGCCACGTTGGGCCTGGGTCCGGACGCGCCGAGCGTACCGCTGACGGCGCCGGGCGGAGCGTGAAACTTACGGCCGGCACGCCGCGGGACATCTCCGCCGCGGCATGACACATCCGTTACATCACCGGATGGTTCGCCCGTGGGACCCCTTTTCGGCTAAAATAGTCCGGTTTTTCATCTATTTACGAGGCGTGTCCAGCTATCGTTGGGGCGCGCCTTTTTCGCTTGATCGGCACTGAATGGATCATATTCGTAACTTCTCGATCATTGCGCACATCGACCATGGCAAGTCGACGCTTGCCGATCGCATCATCCAGCTGTGCGGCGGCTTGTCCGACCGCGAAATGGAATCGCAGGTGCTCGACTCGATGGATCTCGAGCGCGAGCGCGGCATCACCATCAAGGCGCAGACCGCAGCGCTCTCGTACAAGGCGCGTGACGGCAAGGTTTACAACCTGAACCTGATCGACACGCCGGGGCACGTCGACTTCTCGTACGAGGTGAGCCGCTCGCTCTCCGCGTGCGAGGGCGCGCTGCTCGTGGTGGACGCGAGCCAGGGCGTAGAGGCGCAGACGGTGGCGAACTGCTACACCGCGATCGAACTCGGCGTGGAAGTCGTGCCGGTGCTCAACAAGATCGACCTGCCCGCGGCCAACCCCGAAAACGCCATCGAAGAGATCGAGGACGTGATCGGCATCGACGCGACCGACGCCACTCGCTGCAGCGCGAAGACCGGCCTCGGCGTGGAAGACGTGCTCGAATCACTCATCGCCAAGGTGCCGCCGCCCGAGGGCGATCCGGAAGCACCGCTGCAGGCGCTCATCATCGACTCGTGGTTCGACAACTACGTCGGCGTGGTCATGCTCGTGCGTATCGTCAACGGCACGCTGCGTCCGAAGGACAAGATCAAGCTGATGGCCACCGGTGCGCAGTATCCGGTCGAGCACGTCGGCGTGTTCTCGCCCAAGTCGCGCAACCTCGAGCAGCTTTCGGCGGGGCAGGTGGGCTTCATCATCGCCGGCATCAAGGAACTGGCCGCGACGAAGGTGGGCGACACCGTCACGCTCGCGACGAAGCCGGCGCCCGAGCCGCTGCCGGGCTTCAAGGAAGTGAAGCCGCAGGTGTTCGCGGGCCTTTATCCGGTCGAAGCGAACCAGTACGACGCGCTGCGCGAATCGCTCGAAAAGCTGAAGCTCAACGACGCCTCACTGCAATACGAGCCGGAAGTGTCGCAGGCGCTGGGCTTCGGTTTCCGCTGCGGCTTCCTGGGTCTCCTGCACATGGAAATCGTGCAGGAGCGTCTCGAGCGTGAGTTCGACATGGACCTCATCACCACGGCGCCTACCGTGGTGTACGAAGTCGTGCAGGCGGACGGCACCCAGATCAAGGTCGAGAACCCGGCGAAGATGCCGGAGCCCCCGAAGATCGCCGAGATCCGCGAGCCGATCGTGACCGTGAACCTGTACATGCCGCAGGACTACGTGGGTTCGGTCATCACGCTCTGTACGCAGAAGCGCGGCAACCAGATCAACATGCAGTACCACGGCCGCCAGGTGCAGCTCACGTACGAAATTCCGATGGCGGAAATCGTGCTCGACTTCTTCGATCGTCTGAAGTCGGTGTCGCGCGGCTATGCGTCCATGGACTACGAGTTCAAGGAGTACCGCAGCGCGGACGTCGTGAAGGTCGACATGCTGATCAACGGCGACAAGGTCGATGCGCTGTCCATCATCGTCCACCGTTCGCAGTCGCAGTACCGCGGCCGCGAAGTGGCGGCGAAGATGCGCGAGATCATTCCGCGCCAGATGTACGACGTAGCCATTCAGGCCGCGATCGGCGCGCACATCATCGCGCGCGAGAACATCAAGGCGCTGCGCAAGAACGTGCTGGCCAAGTGCTACGGCGGCGACATCACGCGTAAGAAGAAGCTGCTCGAAAAGCAGAAGGAAGGCAAGAAGCGGATGAAGCAGGTCGGTTCGGTCGAGATTCCGCAAGAGGCCTTCCTCGCCATCCTTCGTGTCGAAGATAAATAAGTAACGCAAATAAGCCGGACAACGGATCTATCTACATGAATTTTGCGCTGATACTCTTTGTGCTCGTCATCTTGACGGGCGTTGCGTGGGTTGCAGACAAACTGGTGTTCATGCCGCGCCGGCGCCTCGCCGCCGATGCGGCGGTTGCGGAGTTCGACCGTCAGCAGGAGCGCATTGGCGAGCGCTTTGCCGATGAAAACGCGCCTGTCACGCGGCAGAACCTGCGTAACGACAAGCTGCGCCAGCCGTGGTGGCTCGAATACACGGCGAGCTTCTTTCCCGTCATCCTGATCGTGTTCCTCGTGCGCTCGTTCGTCGTGGAGCCGTTCAAGATTCCGTCGGGTTCGATGGTGCCCACGCTGCTCGTGGGTGACTTCATCCTCGTGAACAAGTTCGACTACGGCATCCGCCTGCCGATCACGAACACGAAGGTCACGCAGGGCCGTCCGCTCGAGCGCGGCGACGTGGTCGTGTTCCGCTATCCGAAAGATGAGTCGGTCGACTACATCAAGCGCGTGATCGGCCTGCCGGGCGACGTGGTTGCCTATCAGGACAAGCAGCTCACGATCAACGGCAAGCCGGTGCCGGAAGTGCCGCAAGGCGACTTCTTCGACGAAGAGCGCATTGGCTACGCGAAGCAGTTCACGGAAGACCTTGGCAACGGCCGCAAGAACAACATCCTGAACAATCCGGCGGTGCCGCCGTTCATCGTGGGTGCAGAGGATTATCCGTATCGCGACAACTGCCAGTACAACGCGCGCGGCGTGATCTGCAAGGTGCCGGCGGGCCACTACTTCATGATGGGCGACAACCGCGACAACAGCGCGGACAGCCGCTACTGGGGCTTCGTGCCCGACGCGAACATCGTGGGCCGCGCGTTCTTCATCTGGATGAACTTCAGCAACCTGCGTCGCATCGGTTCGTTCGAGTAATGTGTGTTTGATCGACATGCGATGCATGTTGATCACGCCGCGCGAAGACGCACTAGAAGCCGCAACAAAAAGCGTAGGCGCGAACACGAGTTTCACTCGCTTCAAGCGCATCGCATCTTCGCGCGCTACTTGAAGAATCCTCGGTAACGTCGCTTCATCACGGTTTTTCGCCCGCCGCCCCCTGTTTTCGCCGGGGGCGGCGGGCGCGTTATACTCTCGCCATGCCCCAATCTCCGTTGGAAAGCCGTTTGCGCTACGAATTTCGCAATGCGGAATTGCTGCGCCAGGCTTTAACCCACCGCAGTCACAGTGCCACGCATAACGAACGCCTCGAATTCCTCGGTGATTCGGTTCTGAATTGCGCGGTGGCTGCCCTATTGTTCCAACGTTTTGGCAAGCTGGACGAAGGCGACCTCTCGCGCGTGCGCGCAAACCTGGTCAAGCAGCAGTCGCTTTACGAGATCGCTCAGGCCCTCAATATTGCCGACGGCCTGCGTCTCGGCGAAGGCGAGTTGCGCAGCGGCGGCTTCCGCCGCCCGTCGATCCTCGCCGATGCGCTGGAAGCGATCTTCGGGGCGATCTTCCTCGATGGCGGCTTCGACGCCGCCCAGACGGTCATCAAACGCCTCTACGTGCCGATTCTCGATCACATCGACCCACGCACGCTCGGCAAAGATTCCAAGACGCTGCTGCAGGAGTACCTGCAAGGCCACAAGATTGCGCTGCCGACCTATACGGTCGTCGCGACACATGGTGCGGCGCACAATCAGCAGTTCGAAGTCGAATGCACGGTGCCCAAGCTCGACGTGAAGGTGTCGGGCTCGGGTGCGAGCCGTCGCGCGGCGGAGCAGGCCGCGGCGAAGAAGGCGCTCGACGAGGTCATGGCCGCGGCGCCCGCGCTGGTAGCCAAGCCGCGCCGCTCGAAGGGCGCGCGTGCTCCCAAGCCGGAGCCTGAGGTCGTCCCTGGCGTGACGGGCGTGCAGGGCGCGCTCGATCTGCGTTCGCCGGAACGCCGTGAGCGTGCCGCGGCGCGTACGGAACGTCCGGCGCAAGCCGCGGCAGCCGAAGGCGCGCCGCTTGCGGTGATTCGCGCTGCGCACGTGCAGGAGCGGCCGGCGGAGAAGGACAAGCCCGCGGAGAAGGCTGAGCGCGGTGCGGACAAAGCGAGCGACAAGCCCACCGACAAGGCCACAGGTTTCGACGCCGTACCGAGCGCCGGGGCCATCGGCCACCGTTCGGCCCCGGTCAAAGCCGAATCGGCGTTGCGCACCGCCGAGCGTGCGCAAACCGCGACCACTGGCGGCGCCAGCAGCGACGCCGAGACGCATGCCGAAGCCACTACGGCCATTCCCGTGCGCGCGGCCGATGCCGGCCACTGATTCCACCGAGGCGCGCCGCGAGCGCGCCTCCCGTTTTCCTATTCCGGTCCGATCATGAACGCTCCCACTTCCACTCCTGCCGGTTTCCGCTGCGGCATGGTCGCGATCGTCGGCCGGCCGAACGTTGGCAAATCGACGCTGATGAACGCGCTGGTCGGCCAGAAGATCAGCATTACGTCGCGCAAGGCGCAGACCACGCGCCATCGCATCACCGGCATCAACACGATCGACGACGCGCAGTACATCTTCGTCGACACGCCCGGTTTCCAGACGCGCCACAGCACGGCGCTGAACCGCTCGCTGAACCGCGCGGTCACCTCGACGCTCAGCGCGGTCGACGCCGTGCTGTTCGTGATCGAGGCTGGCAAATTCGGCCCCGACGATCAGAAAGTGCTCGACCTGATCCCGCCGAATGCGCCCACGATCCTGATTGCCAACAAGATCGACCGCGTGACCGACAAGGGCACGCTCTATCCGTTCATTCAGCAGGTGCAAGGGCTGCGCGAGTTCCGCGAGATCGTGCCGCTTTCGGCGCAGAACCCGGACGACATCAAGCGCCTGCTCGCGACGCTCAAGCCGTATCTGCCCGAAGGCGAGCCGATCTACGGCGAAGACGATCTGACCGACCGCAGCGAGCGTTTCCTTGCCGCCGAAATCCTGCGCGAGAAAGTGTTCCGCTGGACCGGCGACGAACTGCCGTACACGAGCACCGTGATCATCGACAAGTTCGAGCAGGAAGGGCGCCTTCGCCGCGTTTTCGCGACGATCCTCGTCGAGCGCGACACGCAGAAGGCGATGGTGATCGGCCAGAAGGGCGCAAAGCTCAAGCAGATCAGCACCGAGGCGCGTCTCGACATGGAGAAGCTGTTCGACGGTCCCGTGTACCTCGAAACCTTCGTGAAGGTGAAGAGCGGCTGGGCCGACAACGAAGCCGGGCTGCGCGCCTACGGTTACGAGTAAGCACGACGGGCACCGCGTATGAGTGACGGCGCAGCCGGAACCCTGCACGACGACCGGCCCGCGCACGACGAAGCGCAGGCCGACGAGGTATTCGCCGCGGGCGAAGCAGCGTCGGATTCCCGCGGCACGCAGCGCTCATCCGCGAAAAACGGCAAAAGCCCGAAGGTGGCGAAAGGCGCGGCCACGCGCAACGCGATGACCGAAGGCGCCGACGCCACGCTCGAAGGCCGAGCCGAACCGCGCCCCGCGCGCAAGACCACCGCACGCTCGCAACTGCCGCGCGCCTCCCGCAGCACCACACCCGATTACCGCATCGCCGAGCAGCCGGCTTTCGTGCTGCACAGCTACCCGTACCGCGAGACGAGCCTCATCATCGACGTGCTCTCGCGCGATCACGGCCGTGTGGCGCTCGTCGCGAAGGGCGCGAAGCGTCCGCACTCGGCGCTGCGCGGCGTGCTGCAAACTTTCCAGCCACTCGCGCTGTCGTGGAGCGGCAAGGGCGAGGTGCGCACGCTCACGGGCGCCGAGTGGGTGGGCGGCATGTTGCCGCTGACCGGCGACGCGCTGTTGTGCGGCTTCTACGTGAACGAGTTGCTCGTGAAGTTCATTGCGCGCGAAGACCCGCACCCCGAACTCTTTCGCCACTACGTCGTGACGCTCACGCGACTCGCTCACGACGAGCCGCCCGTGCAGGTGCTGCGCTCGTTCGAGCGCGTGCTGCTGCGCGAGGCGGGTTACGCGCTCGCGCTCAACCGCACTGTGAACCGCAAAGCCGTGGTGGCGGAAGGCCGCTACGTGTTCGATCCGGAACGCGGCGTGCGCGAAGCGTCGGACGAATGGCCTGCGCAATGGCCACGGCTTTCGGGGCAGACGTTGCTCGACATGGAAGAGGACGATTACCATCGACCCCAGACGGTTGCGCAGAGCAAGGCGCTCATGCGCTTTCTGCTGAACACTTACCTTGGCGGCACGCCGCTCGCGACGCGCCAGATTCTGATCGACTTGCAGAACCTATGAGCTTCTTTCTGACTTCTCCCAACGTGATCGACCTGGGCGTGAATATCGATCACGTCGCCACGCTGCGCAACGCGCGCGGCACCGCTTATCCCGACCCGATCCGAGCGGCGCTGCTCGCCGAAGAGGCGGGCGCCGACGCGATCACGCTGCATCTGCGCGAGGACCGTCGCCATATCGTCGACGCCGACGTGCGCGCGCTGCGCCCGCAACTGAAAACGCGCATGAACCTCGAGTGCGCGGTGACGGCCGAAATGCTCGACATTGCGTGCGAAATCAAACCGCACGACGTTTGCCTCGTGCCCGAAAAGCGCGCGGAGCTGACGACCGAGGGCGGCCTCGACGTCGCTGGCCACTTCGACGCCGTTGCCGCCGCCTGCCGTCAGCTCGCCGATGCGGGCTGCCGCGTGTCGCTGTTCATCGACCCGGACGAAACGCAGATCCGCGCGGCGCACGAAACGGGCGCGCCGGTGATCGAGCTGCACACGGGCCGCTATGCCGAGGCGCACGACGCCGGCGAGCAGGAACGCGAATACGAGCGCGTGGTAACGGGCGTGAACTGCGGCAACAGCCTCGGACTGAAGGTGAACGCCGGCCACGGCCTGCACTACACGAACGTGCAGCAGATCGCGGCCATCGACGGCATCGTCGAATTGAACATCGGCCACGCGATCGTTGCGCACGCAATCTTCGCGGGTTGGGAGAACGCCGTGCGCGAAATGAAGGCGATCATGGTCGCGGCGCGTCTCGGCACCCGCGGCTGATCGCAACCTCACGCGTCGTACTCACGCAATCGACATCTCTCGACGGGAGTCTCATGGCGATCTACGGTATCGGCACCGACATCATTCAGGTGAGCCGCGTGGCGGCAGTGATGGAGCGCACCAACGGGCGCTTCGCGCCGCGCGTGCTAGGCCCGGACGAACTCGCCGTCTACGAGGCGCGCAAGGCGCGCTCGGAGGCGCGGGGCCTGGCCTACCTGTGCACGCGGTTCTCCGCGAAAGAGGCATTTTCGAAAGCGATCGGCCTAGGCATGCGCATGCCGATGACCTGGCGCGCCATGCAGACCCTCAACGAGCCGGGCGGCCGTCCCGTGATCGTTGCTTCGGGCGATCTCGCGCGCTGGCTCGACGAACGTGGCATCACGGCACGCGTGAGCATCACCGACGAGCATGAATACGCGGTGTCGTTCGTCGTTGCCGAAATCAACGCCGCAGTCAACGGTTGATATCTCTCGCCGTGCGTCGCGCGGCATCTACACAAAACTCATCGATGAAGAATAATCCCGGGCCCGTAATGCTCGACGTGGTGGGCACCACGCTGAGCGACGATGACGTGCGCCGTCTCGCGCACCCGATGACCGGTGGCGTGATCTTGTTCGCGCGCCACTACGAGAACCGCGCGCAGCTCGTCGCGCTCACCGACTCGATCCGCGCGGTGCGCGAGGACCTGCTGATCGCCGTCGACCATGAAGGCGGCCGCGTGCAGCGCTTTCGCACCGACGGCTTTACGGTCCTGCCCGCCATGGGGCGCCTCGGCGCGCTGTGGGACAAGGACGTGCTGCTCGCCACCAAGCTCGCGACGTCAGTGGGCTACATCCTCGCGAGCGAGCTGCGCGCGTGCGGCATCGATCTCTCTTTTACGCCGGTGCTCGATCTCGGCTACGGCCAGTCGAAGGTGGTCGGCGACCGCGCGTTCCATCGCGACCCGCGCGTCGTCACGCTGCTCGCCAAGAGTCTCAATCATGGGCTTTCGCTTGCGGGCATGGCCAATTGCGGCAAGCATTTCCCGGGTCATGGCTTTGCGACGGCGGACTCGCACGTCGCGGTGCCGGTGGACGAGCGTCCGCTCGAGGCGATCCTCGGCGAGGATGCGCAGCCGTACGACTGGCTCGGCCTGTCACTGACGGCGGTGATGCCGGGGCACGTGATCTATCCGAAGGTCGATTCGAAGCCCGCGGGCTTTTCGCGCATCTGGGTCGAGGAGATTCTGCGCAAGCGCCTGCGCTTCACGGGCGCAATCTTCAGCGACGACCTCTCGATGGAGGCCGCGCGCCAGGGCGGCACGCTCACCGAGGGCGCGCGCGCCGCGCTCGAAGCGGGCTGCGACATGGTGCTGATCTGCAACCAGCCGCACGAGGCCGAAAAGGTGCTCGACGCGTTGCGCACCACGGAGCCGCGGCGTGCCGCCAAGGCCTCGGACCTGCGCATCAAGCGCATGCGTGCACGCGGCAAGGCGCAACGCTGGGACAAGATGGTGGCGGACCCGGGGTACATCGAGGCGCAGGCGTTGCTGCGCAGCGTATTGCCCTGATTGCGGCGTCGGAAAAACAAAAAAGGCGGTCCTTCGGAAACGAAGGATCGCCTTTTTTACATGCAGCGCGTGTCTTGCGGACTCAGTTCAGCCGCATGCGCTGCAGCTTGTTGTAGAGCGTCTTGGGACTGATGCCAAGCAGCGAGGCGGCGCGGTGCCGCGTGCCGCCCACGGCGTCGAGCGTTGCGCGGATCAGCATTTCTTCCACGTCGGCGAGCGGCGTGCCCACGGTGACCTGCACGCGGCCGCCGTTCATCTCGCGCTGCCCCGCGCCGCTGCTTTCCTCGGCCTGCAAGGTTTCCAGCACCTCGCCCGAGGCGTGCCACGCGCGCCGCACGCGTTCGTGCAGCTCGCGCACGTTGCCGGGCCAGTCATACGCGAGGCACTCGCGGACGAACGAAGGCGCGACGAGCCGCGTCGCACCAGCCAGACCGTGCGCCTGGGCTTCCTGATTGAGTTCGTCGATGCATGCGAGGGCGAGCAGGGCAGCGTCGTCGTCACGCTCGCGCAGCGGCGGGAGCTGGATTGCCGCGGCGTCGAGGCGCAGCCACAGATCGTCGTGCAATGCGCCCTGCTGGACGGCTTCGCGCGGAATCGCACGGGTGGCGGCGATCAGGCGGAAATCGGTGCCCACCTCACTGCTGCCGCCCACGCGCATGAAGGTCTGCGAATCGAGCGCGCGCAGCAGCGTTTCCTGCTGCTCGCGCGGCAGGTCGGTCAGCTCGTCGATGAAGAGCGTGCCGCCGCTCGCCTGATCGACGAGACCGGGCTCGCGCTGTTCCGCGCCCGTGAACGCGCCGCGCTCGTGGCCGAACAGCACGCTCGCGAGCGGGCGGCCAGCGGCCGCTTCGGCCACGAGCGAGCGCGCGTCGCACACGATGAACGGCCCTTTGCGGCGGCGGCTCAACTGGTGGAGCGTGCGCGCGGCGACTTCCTTGCCGGTGCCGGCCTCGCCGTGCACGAGCAGTGCCGATTCGGTGGGCGCGAACTGTTCGAGCGTGTCGTAGACATGCTGGATCGCGGCGCTGCGCCCGAGCATGGGGCCGAAGTGGCCCATCTGGCGCAGTGTGGCGCGCAGCGCGCGCACTTCCTCGGTCAGCTCGTAGGGACGCGGAATGCGCGCGAGCAGGCTGCGCAGGCGCGGAATGTTGACGGGCTTGAGCAGATAGTCCCAGATGCCGTGGCGCAGGCCTTCGATCGCGCTTTCGACCGTGGCGTTGCCGGTCATCACGATCACGGGGAGCGCGCCGCCTGGCGGCTGCGCGGGCAAGTGCGGCAGCAGCTCGAGACCGCCGCCGTCGGGCAGGTTCAGGTCGACGAGTACGACGTCAGGAATGAAGCGCGCCAGGGCGGCGCGCGCTTCGGCGAGACTGGCAGCGGTGTCGACGGAGAACCCGTCGGCCGACAGGATCGCAGAGAGTCCTGACAGGCTATTGGGATCGTCTTCGACAATCAGGGCGTGTGGCATGGCGGTAGCGGCTTACGGATGAGCGCAGGCGCGCCGGCGCTGCGCGCGCGGGGTAGCGCACGCGCCCCGGCAGACAGCTGCGCGGCGCGCGGGAGCGCGGCACGATGCGAAAGATTTCACCGAGATCACGGAGATGTCTCGTAGCAGGGTGTTCAGTTCCGGTCCTCCCAGTTGTGCTGCGCCAGAGCGGGGGGCGCGACGGCTTCGCCGGGCAGCGAGCCGCCGGCGGCCGAGCAGCAGCGCAAGCCCGAAGCGCCAGGCGCTTTGGCATGCGTGCAACCCCCTGTTTGCCTGCAAGTGGGCGACGGCCGTAACGGCCATCCCGTGGACGGTGCGTCAGTCGCGCGGCCAGTGTGCGTCGAACCAGCGGCGCACTTCCAGTTCTGCCTCGTCACGCGTCTTGCCGTAACGTTCCTGGATGAGCCCGGCGAGCCGATCCGCACGGCCTTCGGCTTTCGCGAGTTCGTCGTCCGTCAACTCGCCCCATGCCGCTTTGGCCTTGCCGACCAACTGCTTCCACTTGCCTTCAGCAATGTCGTTATTCATTGTGTTTCTCCTGAAAAGGGGAAAGAGCGTGGAACGTATGCTCTTTCCCCTCACAGCAGAAACCGTGCCGCGGGAGTCAATCTGACCGGTGCGCGCCGCGCTTGTTCGCCGCCTGTTCATTGCAGACGGCAAGTGCGCAATTTGTTACGCATAACCGGTAAGGTTTTCCGTAGCAGTCTCAAACATACACGTTCGGCAAAAAAAGAAAAAGCGCCCCGTGGGGGCGCTTTCACAGCGGTGTCCGCCTTTCGCCGCCGGGGCAGCGGGCGGGCGCGTTTAGCCTGATGTGGCCTTAGGCGCGGCTGCGGTACTCGTTCGTACGCGTGTCGATTTCGATCTTGTCGCCGATGTTGCAGAAGAGCGGCACTTGCAGTTCGAACCCGGTGTTCAGCTTGGCGGTCTTCAGGACCTTGCCCGACGACGTGTCGCCCTTGACGGCCGGTTCCGTGTAGATGATCTCGCGCACCAGCACGGTCGGCAGTTCGACCGAGATGGCCTTTTCGTTGTAGAACACGACTTCGCAAGCCATGCCGTCTTCGAGGTAGTTCAGGGCGTCGCCCATCATCTCGCCTTCGACTTCGAACTGGTTGTAGTCGGCGTCCATGAACACGTACATCGGGTCGGCGAAGTACGAATACGTCACTTCCTTGCGATCCAGCACGACGACGTCGAACTTGTCGTCCGCCTTGTACACGGTTTCCATGCCCGCGCCGGTCAGCAGGTTCTTGAACTTCATCTTCACGACGGCGGAGTTACGGCCCGATTTGTTGTACTCGGCCTTTTGCACGACCATGGCGTCGTTGCCGATCATCACGACGTTGCCGACGCGGAGTTCCTGTGCGGTCTTCATAGTAAAAAACTGTCCTGTCCAGATTAAGTAGCTTCGAGTGTGCTCGACGGCAAACGTCGCAAGCGGATTCGGTCGGTGCCGCAGTTGCTGTGGTGCAACCGCTGCGACCCTCTTTCGCGTGTGCACGATGAGGGCGCGAAACTCGAAGCGCTGCGTTAGACCGCTTGAGGCCGCTTGAGACGGCTGCCGTCGGATAACCGCTTATTTTAACTGACTTTTTGCGAAACCGGCGAGATTTCCGGCGAGATCGCCAACCTGCCCGAGCTCTTTGGCCCAGGCGTTCGCACGCGCCGCGTACACGGGCAAATGCTGCGCGAAATCGGCCCAGTCCGGCGTGCCGCGGCCATTCCACGCATGCCAGAAGCGTTCGAGCGCGGCGCGCGGCGCCTCTGGCAGCGTGCGGCCGTAGTGCGCGAGCGCGGCATCGAGCTTCGGCAGATGGGCTTCGTCGGCTTGCGGATAGATGTGCCAGACAAACGGTCGCGCGGCCCATTGCGCTCGCACGAACGAATCCTCGCCGCGCACGAAGTTCAGATCGCTCGCCCAGAGCAGAGGGTCGTAACCGCGCTGCTCGGTGAACGCAAGCGCGTGCGCGTGCAGCGCGCCGCGCGTGGCCTGCGAGCCTGCGCCGAACGCCGTGTCCCCGAAAAAGCGCGCGAGCGCGCCAGAGATGCGGCCCTCCGGCACGAGCAGGACGACCGGCTTTGCGCCGTCGCGCCATTGTTCCAGCAGGTGGTCGACGGCGGGGTTCTCGTAGGCGAAAAGCGAGATCACGGTGGCTTCCTGCCCGGGCGGCGGGCCGCCCGTGGCGCGCTGCCACCATGCGGCGCGGGCGTCTGGCGAGCGCTCGAAGTCCGCGCGCGCGGCGTCGAGCGCGCGCTCCTTGAGCACGCCGCCCGTGCCGGGGCCGAGGCCGGGGAAGAAAAAGTGCTTGGCGAGCGCGTAGCGCGGATGCGGCGAGGGCCGCAGATGAAAATCGGCCACCCAGTCTTCCGCGCTCAGATATTCGAGATTGAGCCAGACGGGTTTGCGCGCCCGCTCGGCCATCGCCGCGACGTAGACGGGCGGCAATTCGCACGCGAACGCCTCGATCACGACATCGGCGATCTGCAGCGTGTCGCCCGCGTGCTCGGGCTCGTGCCAGTGCTCGACGAGCACGCCTTCGACCGACTGCGTCGCACGGCTCGGGTCGAGCGCGGGGCAGAGCTTCTGGAAAGCGTGCAAGTCGTCGACGAACAGGCGCACCTGCCAGCCGTGCTCACCGGCGAGCTGGCGCGCGAGCCGCCAGCACACGCCGATGTCGCCGAAATTGTCGATCACGGCGCAAAAGAGGTCGCAGGCGATGGGGATATCGCTAGCGGCGGCGGGGGGATGGGCTTCTGTCATGGGTGGCGTAGGGTGGCGTGCGACGCGGCGAATCATGGCCGCCATGCCGCAGGCGGGTGCAGAGCGATCGCGCCGGCAGGTTCGGCGCAGGTTCCGCGCGGCATGGAATGATCTAAACTTGCGATTCTAGGACACAGCCATGAACGCGTCGCGACGGCGGCGCAGGGCCTGGCCTCACCTCACTTGACGCACCGCCCGTCCCCGAAACTGGATGACCGACACCGACGTTTTCGACCCGAAAAAGACGCTCGCGCAATTGCCGCATCTGCCAGGCGTGTATCGCTACTACGATGCGCAAGGCGCGGTCCTCTACGTCGGCAAGGCGCGCGACCTGAAAAAGCGCGTGTCGAGCTACTTCACCAAGACGCAGCTTTCGCCGCGCATCGCGATGATGATTACGCGCATTGCGCGCATCGAAACCACGGTCACGCGTTCCGAGGCCGAGGCGCTGCTGCTCGAGAACAATCTCATCAAGGCGCTCACGCCGCGCTACAACATCCTTTTTCGCGACGACAAGTCGTATCCGTTTCTCAAGATCACCGGGCACAAGTTCCCGCGCATGGCGTACTACCGCGGCGCGGTCGATCGCAACAATCAGTACTTTGGGCCGTTTCCGAGCGCCTCGGCCGTGCGCGAAAGCATCCAGATCCTGCAGCGCGTGTTCCAGTTGCGCACCTGTGAGGACTCGGTGTTCAACAACCGCACCCGGCCTTGCCTGTTGCATCAGATCGGGCGCTGCACGGCGCCTTGCGTGGGCGCGATCGGCGAAGAGGATTACGCACGCGACGTGAACAACGCATCGCGCTTTTTGCTGGGCCGGCAAAACGAGGTGATGAAGGAACTGGAGACGAAGATGCACGCGTTCGCCTCCGAGCTCAAGTTCGAGCAGGCGGCGTCCGTGCGCAACCAGATGAGTTCGCTTTCGACCGTGCTGCATCAGCAGGCCATCGAAACGGGCAGCGAGAGCGACGTCGACATTCTTGCCGTGGTGGCGCTGGGCGGGCGCGTTTGCGTGAATCTCGCGATGGTGCGCGGCGGCCGGCATCTGGGCGACAAGGCTTATTTCCCGGCGCATGTGGAGCGCGCGCTCACCGACGAAGAGGGCGGCGTCGCCGAGGAAATCGACAGCGAGACCGTGGTCGCGGCGAGCGCATTGAAGTCGCTGCCGTCGCTCGCGCGCAAGACGGTGGAGGATTACGTCGAGGAAGCGCAAGAGGCCGACGCGCAAGACGAAGCGGCGCTCGAAGCGGATCCGCTCGATCCGCTTACGATGGCGGCCGACCTCGCCGACGATGAAGACGTGGAAAGCGATGCCGCATCCGATACACCCGCCGACACGCCCGCGCTCGAGCCGCAGGCGGCTTCGCGCGGGAAGCGCGAGATCGGCATCGAATCGGAAGTGCTCGATGCCTTCATCGCGCAGCACTACTTCGGCAACCGCGTGCCGCCCGTGCTGGTGGTCAGCCATCCGCCCGCGAACCGCGAACTCGTCGATGTGCTGAGCGAGCAGGCAGGGCACAAGGTCTCGGTGCTGCGCCAGCCGCAAGGGCAGAAGCGCGCGTGGCTCGCGATGGCCGAACAGAACGCAAGGCTCGCGCTTGCGCGCCTGCTCTCCGAGCAGGGTTCGCAGCAGGCGCGCACGCGCACGCTCGCGCAGCTACTTGGGCTCGAGCTCGACGATCTCGCGCATTTGCGCATCGAGTGCTTCGACATCAGCCACACGATGGGCGAGGCGACGCAGGCGTCATGCGTGGTCTATCACCATCACAAGATGCAGTCGGCCGAATACCGGCGCTACAACATCACCGGCATCACGCCCGGCGACGATTACGCCGCCATGCGCCAGGTGCTCACGCGCCGCTACGAGAAGATGGTCGCGCAAGCGGCGCGTGCCGAAGCCGAAGAGGCGGCGCCCGTGCCGGCGCCCGATCCCGCCGACCCGAACGCAGCTTCGGAAGTCGTGGAGCCCAACGAGGCAGTCGAAGCCCCGCCGCCCGGCGGCACGCTACCCAACATCGTGCTGATCGACGGCGGCAAGGGGCAGGTCGAGATCGCGCGCCAGGTGTTCACCGAACTGGGTCTCGATCCGGCGATGCTGGTGGGCGTGGCGAAGGGCGAGGGGCGCAAGGTCGGCCTCGAAACGCTCGTGTTCGCCGATGGCCGCGCGCCGCTCGAACTCGGCAAGGAGAGCGCCGCGCTCATGCTCGTCGCGCAGATTCGCGACGAGGCGCACCGCTTCGCCATCACGGGCATGCGCGCGAAGCGCGGCAAAACACGCCAGACTTCGCGTCTCGAAGAACTGGAGGGCGTGGGGGCGAAGCGCCGTCAGCGCCTGCTCGCGCGCTTTGGCGGGCTGCGAGGCGTGATGGCGGCAAGCGTGGAAGATCTGGCGAGCGTGGAGGGCATCTCGCGCTCGCTCGCCGAACAGATCTACCAGCAGCTTCACTGATGCGGCGGCCGCGTTGACCAGGTCCGGGACCGGCCTTTCCTTACGGTTGCTTGTGGCACGTGCGGCGACGCGGCACAATTGCATCTCCCATAATTGCATCTCCCCCGACAGATAGCGCCAGCCGATGCCGTTCAATATTCCGATTCTCCTGACCTGGCTGCGGATCCTGGCGATTCCGCTCGTGGTTGGCGTGTTCTATCTGCCGCAGACGATGCTCTCCCCGATGCAGCAGAACGTGCTGGCGATGCTGCTCTTCGTGCTGGCGGCGCTCACCGACTGGTTCGACGGTTTTCTCGCGCGCAAGTGGAATCAGACGTCTTCGTTCGGCGCCTTCCTCGATCCTGTCGCGGACAAGCTGATGGTGACCGCGGCACTGCTCGTGCTCGTGCATCTGCAGCGACTCGATGCCGTGATCGCGCTCGTGATCGTCGGACGCGAGATTGCAATTTCGGCGCTGCGCGAATGGATGGCGCAGATCGGCGCATCGAAGAGCGTGGCCGTGAATTCGCTCGGCAAGTTCAAGACCGCGTGCCAGATGGTCGCCATTCCCATGCTGCTGTTCTACGCGCCGCTCACGCTCGGCGGCGTGACGCTGTTCGACTCGCGCGTGTGGGGCGCGTGGCTCATCTACGTGGCGGCGTTCCTCACGATCTGGTCGATGCTCTACTACATGAAGCTCGCGTGGCCCCAGATCCGCGAGCGGGGCAGTCTGTGATCCGGTCTGTGATCGTTACGCTGTGAATCCCTCATGGCTTTTTCCAAAAAGATCACGCGAAGGGGTTGACACGATTCTGCGGGTTATACATAATCTCACTTCTCCGCTGCACGACGCAGTAGCAAGCAAGCAGATGCGGTGGAGATAGCAGAAGATAAGCGGTGGTTAAGCGAAAAATCTGCGAAGTCTGAAGCAAATATGCGGGAGTAGCTCAGTTGGTAGAGCGCAACCTTGCCAAGGTTGAGGTCGCGAGTTCGAGACTCGTCTCCCGCTCCAGAATTTGAGGTGCGGCGTTTTTTCAGTAGGGAAAAACGAAGCGCTGAAGCAGGAAAATTGCAGTAAAGCAGGACATTTGCGGGAGTAGCTCAGTTGGTAGAGCGCAACCTTGCCAAGGTTGAGGTCGCGAGTTCGAGACTCGTCTCCCGCTCCAAATGCCAAGGGGAAGCAGCGCTTCCCTTTTTGTTTGGCAGGCTTTGATCAGCGCATCAAGCCATCAAACAAATCTGTCCGGTGGTTGCGGGCGCAAGCAATTTGCCTTAAACCGGTCAGTCCGCTTCTGGCGCGATAGCAAAGCGGTTATGCAGCGGCCTGCAAAGCCGTGTAGGCCGGTTCGACTCCGGCTCGCGCCTCCAGATGCAAAACAAGAGCCACCTTCGGGTGGCTTTTGTTTTTGCGCCAAAATAGTCGGAACCCCACCCCTGCGGTTTCCCGACATGTCCATCGAACTCCCCGAAGACGCGCGCACCGAAGCGATTGCCTCCATCCAGCGCTATTTCGACGCGAACATGGAAGAGCCGATCGGCAACATCGCGGCGGGCGCGCTGCTGGGCTTCTTTCTCGAAGA
This sequence comes from Paraburkholderia sp. JHI869, assembly GCF_038900775.1. Classification (NCBI taxonomy): domain Bacteria; kingdom Pseudomonadati; phylum Pseudomonadota; class Betaproteobacteria; order Burkholderiales; family Burkholderiaceae; genus Paraburkholderia; species Paraburkholderia sp. JHI869. The sequence goes on along the minus strand of NZ_JAYMSC010000003.1, from coordinate 480,921 downwards.
GATCGCGCCGGCGGTCTACAACAAGGCCATTGCCGACGCGCAGGAGAGCATGCAGGCGCGCATCGTCGATCTCGACATCGATCTGCATGAAGAGCCGTTCCAGTACTGGCGCAAATACGAGCAACCGCGCCGGCGAAAGTGAGCGCAGCCCGTACGGCGGGTTTGTGACGCGCGCGGCGCGCGGCATAATCGTGGTCATTGACGATGTTTTGATGGAAATCACCGACCATGACCGTGCAGTCCGCCGCCTTGCCGCTACCCCAATTCGACTGGCAATGGAAAGCTTTTGATGCGCTCGACGCGCGCGAGGTCTATGCCATGCTCAAGCTGCGCTCCGACGCGTTCGTCGTCGAGCAGAACTGCGTGTATGGCGATATCGACGGTCTCGACTTCGGCGCGTGGCATCTGTTCGCATGGAACGGGCAGGGCAGCGAGCGCGAACTCGCGGGCTATTTGCGCGTGCTGCTGCCCGACGCGGACGACGCCGACGTGCGTATCGGCCGCGTAGTGACCTCGCAAAACCACCGCGGCATCAAGCTCGGCAACGCGCTGCTCGAACGCGCCATCGTGCAGATCGAGCGCCAATGGCCGGACGTCGCGATGCGTTTGCATGCCCAGGCGCATCTGCAGAAGTTCTACGGGGCGTTCGGCTTCTCACCCGTTGGCGAAATTCACGACGAGGATGGCATTCCGCACGTGTGGATGCGCTCGGCTTGAGCAATCCACGTCGCGTGTCGCGACGTGCATTATGTGCGCAGCGTGCGTTCTTCCTCGGGATGCGCACCGTGCGCGGCGTGTACGCCGGCGCGCCGCTCCCGCTGCAAACGTCCGCGCGCGGATAGGCGCATCCAGTGGCGCAGCGCGACCAGTGCGCCGATCACGCTCATCATCGACCCCGGAATCCACAGCAGCAGCCCGCCGATCTGCTGATCGCGCATGGGCGAAAGCCAGGTGAACGCGCGCCCGCAGATCGAATAAACCGGGTAAAGCTCGCGCGGCGTGAAGAAGATGAACGCGCCGAGCACGATCTGCGGCGGAATCGCCGCGATCACGACCAGCACGCGCTTGCCAGGCGAGAGGCGAGCGGGCGGGGCGGGGCGCGAGTCGAGCACGAGCCACCAGAACAGCAGCCCGTCGATCACCATGCTCCAGTTCATGACGCGGTAAAGACGCCAGTCGAGCATCGCGATGAAGTGGATCGGCGAAAAGAGCCAGAAGTAGATCAAGCCGACAAAGAGCCCGACCGCAACGACGGGATGCATGACGATGTCGAGCGCCACGCACACGGGCCGCGCGGCAAGTACGGGGCGCACGAAGCGCTGCCGCAACTTGAACGGAATACCCGCGCGCAGCGCCGCGCCTGGGTAGGCGAGCGCGATGAAGAACGGCCCCAGATGATGCAGCACGAGGTGCTGCGCGCGATGCATGAAGAACTCGTGCTCGAAGTAGTAGTCGAGCCGCGCATGGAGCACCACGTAGAGCGCGCCGAGCCCGAACCAGAACGAGATCTGGCGTGCGAGCGATACCCGCGCGTGCCGTTTGCCGCGCACGAACAGCACCGCCGCGAGCAGCGTGCAGATCATCACGGTCGGCGAAGGCTCCCAGGGTTGGAGCCAGTAGAGCAGGGTCATCGCGAGCATGGCGGCGGCCTTATTGTGGATTCCGCGGATTCAACATGCTTGCGCGCGCAACCACAGTGAATGCGCGCTTGTTTTGCGGCGGCCTTACTGGCCCGAGGGCGACTTGACGGCGAACGGCGTGTCGAGCGTTTCGCCGTCCGAGAACTGCAGCTTCACGTTCACCGTGTCGCCCGGCGCGACCTTGTGCTTTGCTTTCTCCAGCATCAGGTGATAGCCGCCCGGTGCGATCGCGAGCGTGCCGTGCGCGGGCACCGTCGCCTTGTGCACCATGACCATCTTCTGCGTCGAGCCATTCGAGACCGTCTGATGCAGCATGACCATGCCGTACGCGTCGCTGGATACACCCACGAGATCGACTGGCTGGTCGCCATCGTTCTTGAGCGTCACATAGCCCGCCGCCGGAAGGTCGTTGGGCAGCCAGCGCACCCACGCGTCCTGCGTGCTCAGCGCGCTGGCGGCGTGCGCGGCAGGCGCGAAGGCGGCGAGCGCACCGAAGGTGCTCAGCGCGCAGCCAAGCGAGACGGTGATTGACTTGAGGTTCTTCGTCATAAGGTTTCCTGTTGCGTTTGCTGTTGCGTCAAGACTCGATGATGGGACTGGCGAGGCGGCATGCGTTCACGCCGCGTCGTCGATGACGCGGCGCAGGTCATGCGCGATCGCGTCCGGTGTGTCGTGGTCGGTGGCGAGCAGGCGCGCGTGCCCCTGAGCGTCGAACACATAGACGGCCGAGCTGTGCGTGACTTCGTAGCTGCCGTCGGGGTCGCGCTTTTCCATCTGGTAGGCCACGCGGTAGCGTCGCGCGAGCGACTCGATCTGGCTGTCGGTGCCGGTCAGGCCGCGCGCATGCTGGGCGTCGAACGCGCCGACGTAGGCGTGCAGTGCCTGCGGCGTGTCGCGCGCCGGATCGACGCTGATGAAGAGTATCCGCACTTTCCCGGCGTCGGGGCCGAGCTTCGCTATAACCTGCATCAGGCGCGCCATCGTCTCCGGGCAGACGTCGGGGCAATGCGTGTAGCCAAAGTAGACGAGCGTCGCGTGTCCGCGAAAATTCGCGCCCGTTACGGGCTGGCCGTCGTCGGCCGTGAGCGCGAAGTCGAGGTCGGGCAGGTGGCCGCTCACGTTCGTGAGCTGCCACGGCTCACCCGGGTGTGAGCAGGCTGCGAGCAACATCGCGCCCGCAGCGAGCGCCGCGTGCCGCAGGCCGCCGTGGAGGCGGGTGCGGAACGTGCGCAGCGTGGGCTCGAAGATGGGGAGCAAAGGCGATCTCGTCGACTCGATTGGATGGCGTGTCGCTGCGACTGTAGCAAAATTGGGTCCGCGCGGTCGCGAGCGCCCCGGTCGTACGGATTGCTCGCGTCGATATGCCGCATCGGATGAATGACCGCTCTGGCGGTAGGGAGCGCCTCTCGAATGATTGGACCGCCTACGCGTGGATTCGCGTCCGCCGATGCCCGCGCAGCCGCTCAGCCCCTTACTTTCTCGATAATCGATCCAAGGCGCGGTAAGATTCGCACACTTTACCTGGGCGCAGCGCCGCCCGGAGCCATACCCGGCCAACTGGCCGATGGGTGAAAAGAACGCAATGCAAGCACTTCCGGCAGTCCTGCCGCCTGAACAGACGGCATTTTTCTTCGATTTCGACGGCACGCTCGTCGATCTCGCGCCTACGCCCGACGGGGTGCTCGTCCGCCCCGACATGCTCGCGCTGCTGCGCGAGCTGCGCCGCGCGACGCACGGCGCCGTGGCGATCGTCTCCGGGCGCGGCATCGAAAGCATCGACGGTTTTCTCGGCATGCCCGACCTGCCCGTGGCCGGCCTGCACGGCGCCGAGCGGCGCGACGCCAACGGCGACACGCAGCGTGTCGGCTTCAACGACCAGCGCTTGCTGCACATGGAGCAGGTGCTCGCGGAGGTGGTGCGCACGCATCCGGGCATGCTGCTCGAGATCAAGGGTGCGTCGCTCGCGCTGCACTACCGCAACGCGCCGGAGCACGAAGGCACTGCGCGCGCCGCGACCGAGCGTCTCGCCGCCGATTACGCCGACGCCTACGTGCTGCAGCCGGGCAAGATGGTCTATGAAATCAAGCCGAAGGACGTCGACAAGGGCCGCTCGCTGCGCGCCTTCCTCGACGAGCCACCGTTCGCGGGCCGCCGCCCGGTGTTCGCCGGCGACGACCTGACCGACGAGAAGGGCTTTGCCGTCGTCAACGACCTGGGTGGATTGTCGATCAAGGTCGGCGGCGGCGACACCATCGCGCAGACGCGCGTCGACTCCGTCGAGGCGTTGATCGGCTGGCTCGCATCGCTTGTCGCGGCCATGCCGGGCGCCCGGTGACCGCGCGCATGCCTGGCTTCACTTTCGACCTGGTTTGCATTGCGCGAGGCCTGGCCTCGTGCTCACTACGCCTTCCCGATTTCCTGCACGGACCCCGCCCCTCATGAGCCGATTGATCATCGTGTCGAACCGCGTCGCGCCGATTTCCGAGGGCGGTCCGGCCGCGGGCGGCCTCGCCGTGGGCGTGTACGACGCGCTCAAGGAAACTGGCGGCATGTGGTTCGGCTGGAGCGGCGACGTGCTCACCTCCGGCCAGCCGCAGATCGCGCTCGAAGAGCGCGGGCCCGTGACTTTCGCCACCATCGGCCTGTTGCGGCGCGATTACGACCAGTACTACCGCGGTTTCTCGAACGCGACGCTCTGGCCCGCATTCCACTACCGCGCCGATCTCGTCCAGTACGACCGCCACGAGTACGAAGGCTATAGCCGTGTGAACGCGTGGCTCGCGCAGCAGCTCGTGCCGCTCCTGCGCGAAGACGACGTAATCTGGGTCCACGACTACCACCTCATTCCGTTCGCCCAGGCGTTGCGCGCGGCGGGCGTGAAGAACCGCATCGGCTTCTTCCTGCACATTCCGTTTCCGGCCTCGCAGGTGCTGCTGGCGGTGCCGCCGCATCGCGAGCTGGTTGAGGCGCTGTGCGCGTTCGACCTGCTCGGCTTCCAGACCAGGCCCGATCTGCGCGCCTTTTGCGATTACATCGTGAACGAGGCGGGCGGCACGACCGCCATGCAGCCGGACGGCCTCACGCGCATCGAGGCGTTCGGGCAGACGCTCTGCGCAGGCGATTACCCGATCGGCGTCTATCCCGATGAGATCGCGGAACTCGCCAAGGCCGGCGAGCGCGGCAAGCCGGTGCGCACGCTCAAGTCCACGCTGCACGGGCGCAAGGTCATCATGAGCGTGGACCGGCTCGACTACTCGAAGGGGCTCGTGGAACGGTTTCGCGCCTTCGAACGGCTGCTCGACCATGCGCCGGCGCAGCGCAACAAGGTCTCGTTCGTGCAGATCGCGCCGCCCACGCGCGCCGACCTGCACGCGTATCAGGACATCCGGCTGCGCCTCGAGGCGGAATCGGGGCGCATCAACGGCCGCTACGCAGAACTCGACTGGACGCCGATCTGGTACATCCACCGCCAGTACGAGCGGGCGGTGCTGGCCGCGCTGTTCCGGGCGTCGAACGTCGGCTACGTCACGCCGCTGCGCGACGGCATGAACCTCGTCGCCAAGGAATATGTCTCGGCGCAGGATCCCGAAGACCCGGGCGTGCTCGTGCTCTCGCGCTTTGCCGGTGCGGCCCAGGAGCTTTCGGGGGCGCTGATCGTCAATCCGCTAGATATCGACGGCATGGCCGATGCGCTGGGCGCAGCGCTCTCCATGCCGCTCGCCGAGCGGCTCGCGCGCTATCAGGACATGATGGTCCAGTTGCGAGAGAACAATGTCTCGGTGTGGCGCGATCGCTTCATGCGCGATCTCGGTCAGGTCAGGGTGCGGCAAGGGGTGAACTTGCCGCCGCTCGCGCGTGCGCAGGGCTGAGCACCCGCGCGGGCTCACCAGGGCGAAAGCGAAATAAAGCCGCTTCAGTCGATGTACTGAAGCGGCTTTTTTGCGTCTGGGCGTTCTGGGCAAAGCGTAGCAGCAGGCTAGCATCCGCCTGAGCGGTGTCAGGCCACGTGCTTTTCGTCGGCCTTCTTGTTCCCCAGATGCAGCGTGGACTGCTTGCCGTACTGCTTGGCGAGGAGGTCGCGATAGAGGCCCGGACGGTTGCGCAGCTCTTCCGGAGTGCCGTCGTCGATCACCTTGCCCGCACTCATCACGATGATGCGGTCGAAGTTGTTGAGCGTGGAGAGGCGGTGCGCGATGGCGATCACCGTGCGGCCCACCATCAGCCGGTCGAGCGCCTGCTGGATGGCCTCTTCGGACGCGCTGTCGAGCGCCGAGGTGGCTTCGTCGAGCAGCAGGATCGGCGAATTCTTGAGAATGGCGCGAGCGATCGCGATGCGCTGGCGTTGCCCGCCCGACAGCTTCACGCCGCGGTCGCCCACGATCGTGTCATAGCCTTCCGGCATCGCCTCGATGAATTCGGCGCAGCGCGCCTCGCGGGCCGCCGCGAACACTTCCTCGCGGCTCGCCTCGGGGCGGCCGTAAGCGATGTTCTCGTAGATCGAGCGGTGCAGGAGCGAAATGTCTTGCGGCACGAGCGCGATGGCGTGGCGCAGGCTGTCCTGGGTGACATGCGAGATCTCCTGGCCGTCGATCTTGATGGCGCCGCCCTGGGTCTCGTAGAAGTGTTGCAGCAGCGCGAGCACCGTGGTCTTGCCCGCGCCCGATTTGCCGATCAGGCCCACGCGCTGACCGGCCTCGATGCGCAGATCGAAATGATCGAGGATCGCCTTGCGGTGCGGATACGCGAAGGTCACGCCCTCGAAATCGACGCGGCCGCCCTGGGCGACGAGTTCCTTGGCGTCGTCGCGGTCGGGCATGCCGTGCGGCTCCAGCAGCGTTTGCACAGCCTCGGCAAGGCGCGCCACGTGCTGAGTGACGTCCACGAGCGCCACGGCCAGGTCGCGCGTGCCGTGCAGGATCGTGAAGCCGAGCGAGCTCACCAGCACGATGTCGCCCGACGTTGCCTTGCCTTGATCCCAGAGCCACAGCGCCCAGCCGAGCAGGCCGGCGGACAGCATGGCCGTGATCACCGCGTGCAGCAGACGCAGCTTTTCGAGGTAGAGCAGGCTCGAGCGGCGCGCGTCGAGTTCGGCCTTGACGGTCGAGCCGAAGCGCTTTTGCTCGCGGAACGTCATGCCGAAAGCGCGCACGAGCGCCATGTTGCCGATGACGTCGACGAGTTCGCCATCCACCGCGGCCGCTTTCGAGGCGAAGGTGTGGTGGCGCGACGAGCCGCGCCCGGCCAGCTTGAAGAGGATGACCGAAAGGATCGCCGAGCAGAGCAGCAGGCCCGCAGCCATCAGCGGATTGACCGCGATGATCATGACGATCGCGCCGGCCACGGCGATACAGGGCGGCAGCACGTTCCAGGCGGTGGTGTTCTCGGCCGTGTAGACGGCGTTCGACGTCGCGGTGATACGGCTCGCGAGCGTGCCGGGCTGCTTTTCGGCGTAGTAAGTGGGCGAGTGGCCGCTCAGGTACTGGAAGAGGTCGCGCCGCAGGTCGCCCGTCACGGCGACGAAGGTGTGCGCCGCGAACCAGCCGCCGACCCGCCAGAGCAGGTTGTCGGCGGCGATCAGGCCTACGAGGATGGCGAACGCGGTCCACAGCGGGCCCGGATGATGGCGTCCCGCTCCGAGCACGTCGATCAGATGCTTGATGGCGTACTGCGACGCAAGCGCGCAGCCGACAGCCGCAAACACGCTGGCGAGCACGACGGCGTGGGCGAACGGATGGCGCTTGATGTAGCGGAAAAGGAACGCGAGCGGGTGCCGCGCATAGCTCGCGAGCTTTGCGTTGTGGGCGTTACGCTGAGCGATGGTCAGATGTTCCAATTGATCGAGTGGTCGGTCTGACGGAACTTCGTCCGTGCAAGTTCAAAGAAAGATAGCGGGCGCTCAGGCTACGAAAGGCTTCGGGCGCGCGGCAACGAAAGGCGGACTTACCGCATTGTAAACACCCCATGGGCCTGGCGCACCGCCTGTGCCCAGCGGACGCGCATCATATCGCGACAAGATAGCGCGGGATACAGATTGGGGACACGTTGTTGCAGCAGAGGTTCAACAGGAATCCAGGACCGTTTTAGAGAGAGGGGTTTTAGAGATAGAATTACGGATTGCATTCGGAAAAGCGCTGTGCTTGCTCGCAACGCGCTGTCCGCCGGTCGCAAACCAGGAAGCGAGCAGGATCGATTGATGCGCACCAGTGCCGCGGCAATCGCCCGCAGTTGTTTTCCGCAGCGCAGCACCCAATCTAGAACTCTCTTGGAAAACAATGGGTTGCGGAGTGTTTCCGGTTTGTAACAACGTAAAGACTTTGAAATGATCTAGCCGGTATTTACCCTGGAACGGGATAATGCCGACTCGAACGGCGTAGGGAATTTGACAGCTTCTGTGTCAACGGCCGCGAACCCTGCGCGTTTACCGCCTGAACCGCCGCGTGTGCGCTCTCTAGCCGCTTCACAACTGCGTCGGGTCTGTGTCCGGATTTCCGGCGCGGTTAGCGGTACGGAACGCCTGTAAGGTGCGTGGCGACAAGGAAGCCGCAGCCTGCATAGGTCGATTGTCAAATTTGCAGTCTATTGCCCGATTTATTACGAGGAAGGAGTTCACCACTATGCGAATCGCTCAAATCGCTCCGTTGCACGAGGCGGTTCCTCCCAAGCTGTACGGCGGCACGGAACGGGTGGTCTCCTACCTGACCGAAGCGCTGGTCGAACAGGGCCACGATGTCACGCTGTTCGCCAGCGGCGATTCGATCACCTCGGCAAAGCTCGAAGCGTTCTGGCCGCAGGCACTGCGCCTCGACCCCACGATTCGCGACGTGATGGCTCCGCACATGCTGCTGCTCGAAGAAGTTCGCCGCCGCGCGGACGAGTTCGACGTCCTGCACTTCCACATCGACTACTACCCGTTCTCGCTGTTCGCGCGTCAGGAAGTGCCGTTCGTCACCACGATGCACGGCCGTCTCGACCTGCCGGAACTGCAGCCGGTCTTCACCGCGTTCAGCGACGTGCCGGTCGTTTCGATCTCGGACAACCAGCGCCTCCCGCTGCAGCAAGCCAACTGGCAGCAGACCGTCTACCACGGCCTGCCGGAAGACGTGCTCACGCCGATTCCGAACGTCGAGCCCGGCTATCTCGCCTTCCTCGGCCGCGTCTCGCCGGAGAAGGGTCTTGATCGCGCGATCCGCATCGCCGGCCAGGCGGGCATGAAGCTCAAGGTCGCCGCCAAGATCGACAAGGCCGACCGTGCCTACTACGAAGAAGTCATCAAGCCGCTGATGGCGTTGCCGCATGTCGAATACATCGGTGAAATCGGCGAGCACGAAAAGCGCGAGTTCCTCGGCAATGCGCACGCACTGGTGTTCCCGATCGACTGGCCGGAGCCCTTCGGCCTCGTCATGATCGAAGCCATGGCCTGCGGCACGCCGGTCATCGCCTTCAAGCGCGGCTCGGTGCCGGAAGTCATCGAGAATGGCGTGTCGGGCTTCGTCGTCGAAGACGAAATCAGCGCAGTCGCGGCGGTCAAGCGCCTGTCGACGCTGTCGCGCGAGAAGGTGCGTGGCGCGTTCGAGTCACGCTTCTCGTCGAAGGTGATGGCACGCAACTACGTGGCCGTGTACGAAGAACTGCTGCGCCAGAAGCATCGCACTGTACTGCGCGAAGTCAACGCCGGCTAAGCCTGTACTGAAACCTGATGCGCTGCGGCGCGTCTGGTTTTCCTGCTTTCCCCCAACGCCCCGGTGCCTGTGCACCGGGGCGTTGTCATTTTCGCGGCGGCGGCGAGTGAGGCGCACGCTCAATGTCCCTATAATGGCCGTGCCGTAAAATCCGCGGCGCCCACGACGACAGTGAGAGAAGGAGTAGTCCCTTGGCCAGAACCCGACCGACGCCCACGGCCACCGTACCCGGTGCCGGGACGCTTTTCGCGCTGCGCGCGATCGGGCTCGTGATCCTGGCGCGTTGGCTGCACTCCATGGCGCAGATGAATTTCCTTGCCGCGCTCGAAGGCATGGCGTCGTCGCCGGCGGCAAGCCTGAATCTCGTCTTCCTGTTTTTGCTGATCGTGCTGCCGGGCGCCAAGGCGCGCGTCGAGCGGCCGTTTCACCCACTGCCGCAGTGGCTGCGCCAGGCGCTGCGCTTTTTCGGCGTGCTCGGTTTTCTGTTCGCGATCGGCTCGATCGGGCTGTTCGTCTGGACCGCCGGCTGGCGGCGCACCATCCACGCCGTGGCCGACACCAACGGCTGGCTCGTCGCCGCCCCCGCGCTCTATGCCGCCGTGGTCTGGATTTGCCGGCCACGCGCGCTCTGGCGCAGCAACTTCGCCGCGCGGCGTTTCGCGATCGGGCGTTTCGCCGTTTCGATCGATGCCGCCACGCGCACGACGGTGGTCTGGCAGGAGAGCCGCAAGGTCGGTCAATACGATGCGCGCGAGTTGTCGGTGCGCTGGCTTTCCGGGGTGCCGCAGGGCGGGGCGGTTGCCGCTGGCCCCGCGCTGTTGCCGGCGCCGGTGCAGACCGGCGATCCTGCACCGGCGACAGGCGTTGCCGAACCGGTTGACGTGTCGGATCCCGCGGATCCCACAGATTGCGGCGCAGCGCAGGGGGCCAGCCAGTCCGCGGCTACGCCTGAGCCGGGCGCACCCGTAGAACAGCGGCCGGCATCGGCGTCGGCATCTGCGACTGCGGCGCCTGCGGGCAAGCCCGCGCGCCGGCCGAAGATCGAATTGCTCTGGGATTCGCCGGCTGCGGCGGGCCACAACCGTCAAACTGTATTTCGCGCGCGGCTCGGCTCTGAAGGCGACCGCACAGCCGCGCTCGCCCTCGATGCCGCGCTAAAGCAGGTCTGACGCCCCGCTTGCACACGCGCCGCGGCCTGGCCGCGTTGCGTCACGCCGGCGCGCGAGTCGCTTTACTATTGCTTGCCGTTCCTGTCGTCCGTCGAAGGAGTCGCAATGCTCATCCGCTGGTTGCTCGCCGCCATTCATCTGCTCGCCTTCGGCTTTGCGCTCGCGTCGATCTTGCGGCGCACACGCGGTCTGCGCCGCTGCACCTCCACCGAAGACCTGCCGATGATCTTCAGCGCCGACAACGGCTGGGGCGGCTCGGCGGTCGTCCTGATCGTGACTGGCGCCATGCGTGCGTTCGGCGGCTTCGAGAAAGGCGCGGCGTATTACCTCCACGAACCGCTCTTTCTTGTGAAGATGGGCGCGCTCGTGCTGATCCTGCTGCTCGAAATCGCACCGATGATGGCGTTGCTGCGTTGGCGTCTTGCCGTGCGGCGCGGCGATGTGCCGGATCTCACCCACGCGCCGCAATACGCACGCATCGGCAGATGGCAGACGCTTCTGCTCGTCGTGATGGTGGTCGCGGCCACAGGCATGGCGCGCGGCATCGGTCTCGACACCGGCACCGAATAGGGCAGGCCGCAAAACAGAAAACCCGCGCAACGGCGGGCTTCCCGGTGTGGCCGACATGCTGCTTCGCTTTACTGGAGATTCCCCGCTACGGCAACCGTCTGCCCGGTGATGTAGTTCGACTCGGGCGTGCAGAAGAGATACACGCCGCCCGCCGCTTCCTCGGGCGTGCCGCCGCGGCCAAGCGGATTGCGCTGCGCATGCGTCTTGAGCATTTCGGGGTTCAGGCCCACGCGGATGTCGCGGCCATCGATCTTCACGGTCGCGCCAGCCTTTGCGTCGGCCGACGTCATGCGTGTGTGGATCAAGCCGAACGCCACGGCGTTGACGTTCACGTTGAAGCGTCCCCATTCACGGGCGAGCGCGCGCGTCATGCCGATCACACCGGCCTTTGCGGACGAGTAGTTCATCTGACCGGCATTGCCGTTGAGCGCCGACACCGACGAAATGTTCACGATCTTGCGATACACCTCGCGCCCCTCGGCGACGTCGGCGGCGTGCAGCGCCTTCACGTGCGGATACGCGGCGCGCAAGATGCGGAACGGCGCGGTCATATGGCAGTCGAGGATCGCGTACCACTGCTCGTCGGTCATCTTCTGGATCACGTCGTCCCACGTGTAGCCGGCATTGTTGACGATGATGTCGATGCCTTTGTACGCGCTCATCGCCGTGTTGACGAAACGCTCGGCGAAGTCCGGCGCCGTAACGTTGCCCACGCAGGCCACCGCTTCGGCGCCCATCTGCTTCAGTGCTTCAACCGTCTCGTGCGCCGGATCGGCGTCGAGATCGTTCACCACGATGCGCGCGCCTTCGCTCGCGAGCTTTTCGACGATCGCGCGGCCAATGCCGCGTCCCGAACCGGTGACGAGCGCCACCTTGCCATCGAGCTTACCCATGCTGCCTTCTCCTTCGATTATTTGATTCGGATTGCTTACAGTGAAACCACGGCATCGCCCACGACGCGCGGTTCGCCATACTGGTTGGCGGTCTGGATTTCGAGGCGCACGCGCTTCTCGCCTTCGGCCTCGAACTTCTCGACCACGCGCCCCGTGCAGACGATGCGGTGGCCGAGATGCGTGATGCCCACGAAACGCACGCCGAACTGGCGCAACTGGCGCTGATCGACCCACTGCGCGAGCAAGCGGCCGAGCCAGGCCATCGAGAGCATGCCGTGCGCGAACACGTCGGGCATGCCCGCACGCCGCGCGTAGTCGATGTCGATATGCACCGCGTTGTGATCGCCCGAGGCGCCCGCGAAGAGCGCGAGCATCTTGCGGTCGACGGGCGGCAGTTCGAGCGGCGGCAGCGTGTCGCCCACCTGGATCGTGTCGTACTGGATGGTCATGCGAGTTCTCCCTTCAGCCGTTGCGTTGCACGATCACGCTGCGCAGATCGGCTACGTGCTCGCCGCGCTGGTTGGTCACGCGTGTTTCGCGCACGACGAATTCGAGTGCGCCGCCCTTCTTGTCGTAGATGTCCGCAATGCGCGACTCGAACAGCAGCACGTCGCCGGCGTACGCTAGCCGGTGATACGTGAAGGTCTGCTCACCGTGCAGAATGCGCGGCAGTTCGATGCCGATCTCGTCGCGCCACGACGCGTCCGGCTGCTCGAGTTCGAGCGAGAACAGGAACGTGGGCGGCAGCGGCAGGCCCGGATGGCCCGCGTCGCGAGCAGCGGATTCGTCGAAGTACACCGGGTTCGTTTCGCCGATCGCCTTCGCGAAAAAGCGCAGCCGGCCTGCTTCGGCCACCGCGCGAAACGCGGGCAGCGTCCTGCCGATATGTTGTTTGTCGATCATGTCGAGGGCTCCATGCTATTGGCGGGAGTTCACGCTCACACCGACTTGTAGACCGTGACAACGCACGCGCCGCCCAAGCCCACGTTGTGCGCGAGCGCGACCTTTGCGCCTTCCACCTGGCGGTCGTTCGCCGTGCCGCGCAACTGCTGCGTGAGTTCATAGCACTGTGCGAGGCCCGTTGCGCCGAGCGGATGGCCCTTCGAGAGCAGGCCACCCGAAGGATTGACGACCCATTCACCGCCGTAGGTGTTATCGCCGTCGTTGACAAGCTTCTCGCCTTCGCCTTCCGCGCACAGGCTGAGCGCTTCGTAGGTCAGCAACTCGTTCTGCGCGAAGCAGTCGTGCAGTTCGATCACGTCGATGTCGCGCGGGCCGACGCCGGCTTGCTCATAGGCGCTCTTCGCCGCCGACTGCGTCATGTCGAACCCGACCACGCGGATCATGTCGCGTGCGTCGTACGTGCTCGGCGTGTCGGTCGTGAGCGCCTGGCCCGCGATGACCACGTTGGCGCGCAAGCCGCGCTTCTTCGCAAACGCCTCGGAAACGACGAGTGCCGCCGCCGCGCCGCAGGTCGGGGGGCACGCCATCAGGCGCGTGAGCACGCCTTCCCACAACATTGGCGCGGCCATCACATCTTCGGTCGAAACGACGTTGCGGAACACGGCGAGCGGGTTGCGCGCCGCGTGACGGCTTGCCTTCGCGCGGATCTTCGCGAAGGTTTCGAGCTTCGTGCCGTACTTCTTCATGTGCGACATGCCCGCGCCTGCGAACTGGCGAATGGCGTTGCTGAGACCCTCTGGGCGGCCGACCAGCTCGTCGGTGATGTCGAGCGCGCGCTCGAGCGCGCTGGCGCGGTCGGTCCACGCGGACTTCAGCGCGCCCGGACCCATGAACTCGAAGCCAACGGCGAGCGCGCATTCCACCGCGCCGCTCTGCACGGCCTGGCGCGCGAGGTACAACGCGGACGAGCCGGTCGCACAGTTGTTGTTCACGTTGATGACGGGAATGCCCGTCATGCCCACCTGGTAAAGCGCTTTCTGGCCACAGGTCGAGTCGCCGTAGACATAGCCCGCGTAGGCCTGCTGCACGTCGTTGTAGTCGAGGCCCGCGTCGGCGAGCGCCTGGCGAATTGCCGTGGCGCCCATCGTGTCATAGGTTTCGCTCGTGCCGGGCTTCTTGAACGGAATCATGCCGACGCCAGCGATGAATGCGCTTCTACTCATATCAGTACTCCTAAATGTATTGAAATTTTTTAAAGCTTTCGCGAGATCAGGTCGCGCATCACTTCACTGGTGCCGCCGTAAATGCGATTGACGCGCGAGTCGCAGAAAGCGCGGGCGACCGGATATTCGAGCATGTAGCCGTAGCCGCCATGCAGTTGCACCATGTCGTCGAGCGCCTTGCCGAGCGACTCGGTCGCAAAGAGCTTCACCACGGCCGCTTCTTCCAGCGTGAGACGGCGGCGCACATGCTCGGAGAGGTAGTGATCGACCATTAGACGCACGGCGAGCGCCTGGGCCTTGATGTCAGCGAGCTTGAACTTGGTGTTCTGAAAGTCCCACACGGTCTGGTTGAATGCCTTGCGGTCCTTCACGTAGTTCAGCGTGTGCTCAAGACAGGTTTCCAGCTTTGCCGCTGCGCCCACCGCGATCGACAGACGCTCCTGCGGCAGTTCCGCCATCAGGTAGGAGAAGCCCTTGCCTTCCTCGCCGAGGCGGTTCGAGACCGGCACGCGCACGTTGTCGAAGAAGAGTTCGGCGGTGTCCTGCGCGTGCTGGCCTACCTTTTCGAGCTTGCGCCCGCGCCGAAAGCCTTCACGGTCCGCTTCCACGACGATCAGGCTCACGCCCTTCGAACCCGCCGCCGGATCGGTCTTGCAAACCATGATGATGAGGTCAGCCATCAGACCGTTGCTGATGAAGGTCTTGCTGCCGTTGATCACATATTCGTCGCCGTCGCGAATGGCGGTGGTGCGCACGGCCTTCAAGTCGCTGCCCGTGCCTGGCTCCGTCATGCCGATGGCGAGAATGTATTCGCCGGAGCAAACCTTGGGCAGCCAGCGCTGCTTCTGCTCTTCATTGCCGAGGCGCGCGATGTACGGGGCGATGATGTCCGAGTGAACCGGGAACCCGAGGCCGCTCACGCCGGCGCGGTTGATTTCCTCGTTGAGCACAGCCGCGTGGCCGAAGTCGCCGCCGCCGCCGCCGTATTCGGTAGGCAGCGTGAGGCAGAGCAGGCCTTCGCGGCCGGCCTTCAGCCAGGTCTCGCGATCGACCTTGCCGGCCTTGTCCCATTCGGCCTGCTTCGGCACGCATTCTTTCTCGAGGAAGCGCCGCGCGGTGGTGCGCAGCATCTCGTGGTCGTCGCGGAAGACGTTACGGTTGATATGCATATCAGGATTCCTGAATGTGAACGATTGCGTTCGTGGCGGTGGATCGGTGTGGGTGGATCAATGCGCGCGCGCAACGTGCGCGGCAGGTTCGGAAAGATAAAGCGCGTCGACCAGGTGAGCCCGGCGCGCTCGCGTGACGGCTTGATTCACGTAGCCCTTGTCGGCGATCTCGTTGGCGTCCATGGAGGGCGGTTCGGCCATCAGCATGAGTCGTTCGACGTGAACGCTCGCGCCCTGACCGCGCTGGGCGCGCAGCCGCTCGCTCAGCGTGGCCATGAGAACGGGGTGCTGCACGAGCGCCGCGGCGTCAAGCCCGGCGAGTTCCGGCGCGAAACGCTGGCACGCGGCCACATTCGGCCAGGCGAGCGCGGCGACATACGCGTGATCGTGACCGCAGATCACGGCGTCGGTAAGGAGCGGCGCGCAGCGGTCGAGCAGGGCGAGCCGCATGGCGCCGGTGCGCACCCAGGTGCCGTTGGTGAGCTTGAAGTCTTCGACCACGCGCCCCGCGAACAGCAGGCCTTCCGACGGATTGTCCGGATTCGCGAAACGCACGGCGTCGCCGAGCCGGAAAAAGCCTTCGTCGTCGAACGCGGCCGCGCTGAGTTCGGGATGCTTGATATAGCCGCCGAACACATTCGCGCCGCGCATGCGGATTTCGTAGCGCGCATCTCCGCCTTCGAGCGGCACGAGCTTCACTTCTGAGCCCGGCACCGGCGTACCGATGTTGCCGACGGTATCCGTGGGCCAGCCGCAGAACGTGCCCATGCCTGTTGTCTCCGTGCAGGCGAGGCCGCTCGCAAAGGCGATGCGCAGACCGATGGTCTTGACGGCCACGCGCTGAATGCGCTCCCAAACTTCGGTGGGCAGGCTCGCGCCGCCGTAGCCGAAGAAGTGGACCTTCGAGAACAGGTTTGCCGCGAGTTCGGGATCGCGTTCGAGCTCGTTCGCGAGCACGGTCCAGGCGGAGGGCACGCTCGTGAAAATCGTCGGTGCCACTTCGCGCAGGTTGCGCACGGTGCGCTCGATCATGCCGGGCACGGGGCGGCCGTCGTCGATGTAGTGGGTGGAGCCGAACTGGATCGAGCGGCCCAGGTTGAGCACACCACCCAGACCGTGGTGCCACGGTAGCCAGTCGAGGAATACGGGCTCCGTGTCGAGCAGGAAGGCGAGGTTGTCGGCGAAATAAGAAGCCACCGCCTTGAAATTGCGGTACGTGAGATTGACGCCCTTGGGCGCGCCGGTCGAGCCCGACGTGAAGAGCACGCGCGCCGTGGCTTCGGGTGTGATTGCCGCGTGCGCGGCGGCGACGGCCGCGCGTCGCGGCTCTGTCAGTTCAGTCTGTGCGAGCGCAGCCCACTCGATCTGACCTGCGCGGGCATTGCGCACGGCGATGACCGGTGCACCGAGATGCGCGAGTGCGGCGAGCGCGCGCTCGAAGGGCGAGGCGTCCTGCACGAACAGCGCGGCGGGCGGCACCAGTTCGACCACGGCCTTCAGGCGCGCGAAATCCTGGCTTAGCGTCGAGTAAGCGGGCGAAACCGGCGCGACGGGAATGCCCACGTATTCGGCGGCGAGCAGCACGACGGCTTGCTCGATCGAGTTACCCGAGAGCAGCATGAGCGGATGCGCCTGGTCGAGGCCCATCTCGAGCAGCGCCGCGCCGACGCATTGCACCTGCTGCCACAGTTCGCGCCAGCTCACGCGCCGCCAGGCGCCGTCGCTGTTGCGCTCGCAGAAGGCAGCAGTCTCGCCCCGCGCGTTTGCCCATCCTTCGATGAAATCCGCGAAGCTCGTTTGCGTAATGGCGGGTGGCGGGTTGGCTGAGCGAAGGATCAGGCTGCCGTCACTGCGCCGCTCGACGAGCGTCTCGCGGTGGGGCATGCGGACCGGCCGGACGGCGACCGCCGGCGAAATACTGGCCGTGAGCGTACTCATTGAGCCGTGTCTCCTGAACGTTTGCGTGCGACCTGGCGGGCGCACCACGTTGATTGTGTCGGGAGAGGTACCGCTGGGCGGCACCCCTTAAAGCAAGGATATCGAGTGGGGTCGTGGGTCGGACCACCCGAACCGGGTAGCGCGTCGGCGCGGTGCCGCTCAGGTGTCGATGCCGAGGTCGCGCACGCGCGCGACCGCCTCATCGCGGCTCGACACGCCGAGCTTGCCGTAGATGTTCTTCAGGTGCCACTTGACCGTTTCGGGCGAGATGCCGAGCGTGCGGGCGATCTTCTTGTTGGGCAGCGCCTGGGCGAGCAGGCTCACGACCTTCGATTCGCGTTCGCTGAGCGTTTCGGCACCGATGTGCGCCGTATCGAGTTCGAGCCCGACTTCGCTCGTTGTCCTGGCGAGCGCGGACGCCGCATCCTGCGCGACGCGCAACCGGTCGACATAGAACGCCAGCACCGGATCGCCCGCTTCACCGTGTGTCACCTGAGCCGCGAAGTCCAGCACGTTCGGGCCTGCGTCGAGCACGCTGCGCACGAGGCCCAGCCGGTGGCCGAGACGCAGGCCCGCGATCGCGGCCTGGCTTGCGGCTTCCTCGCGTGCGCGCTGGTGGTCCACGAGTGCGGACTGCATCTTCAGATGGGCGACCTGGTGCTGCCAGCCGTGCTCGCCGCAAAACGCAATGAGCGATGGCAGACGCAGAGCGGCGCCTTCGAGGTCTTCGTGCGCGAGGCACCAGTTGACGTGCGAGCGCTCCGCAAGCGCATTGATGTCGCGCCAGGCGCCGGGCCGCGTGGGCCGCAGGCGCGCCGCGATCGTATCTAGCCGCGCCAGGTGCCCTTCGGCAGCGTCGAACTGGCCGCATTGCAGACGCCGCTGGACCTGCGCTGCGAGGCTGTGCGCAAGGAGCCGGGGCAGGTCGTGCCGCTGCGCATACTCTTCGAGCCGCTCGAGATAGGCGAAGGCATCGAGCCTGTGCCCCTCGACCCAATGTGCAGCGGAAAGCACGCTGATGACGCGCAATACGGAATCCGGAATGGATACGCGCTCGAGCACGTCGACGCGATCTTCGAGCAGACGCCTTGCGCCGCGCGGATCGTTGAACTCGTAGAGCGCCTCGCCTAGCTGCGCCGCTGCGAGACAGGCGGCTTCCGCCGCGCTGCTGCCGCGCTGGTCGGCCTCCGCGAGGACGTCGCGGCTAATGCGCTCGGCTTCGAGAAAGCGTCCTTCGAGCGCGTAGCTGAAGCCGACGATACAGCGGCCATTGAGCACGCCGGCCGAGGTGCCCATCAACGGCGCGCCGGCATAGAGCGGGCGCGCTGTGTCGGCTTGCACGGCGCGGGCCTGCTCGTAATCGCCGTGGCGCATGTAGAGCCATGAGAGCAGGTTGTCGCGCGCGCCGATCGACACGCTGTGGGCGTCCGGCGGCGCAGCGAGGATCAACGGCAGGTTCGCCATCGCGCTTTCGGCGTCGTCGCGCTGCACATCCACCGCGGCGCGCAGCAGCGTGAGGCGGTAGCGTGCGGCTACGTCTTCAGCCGGAATGTCGGCGTCGAGACGCGCGATGGTGGCGGCGCAGGCCTGAAAGTCGCGCGCGTACAACTCGAGCTGCAGGCGCCAGAGGCGTAGTTCGATGCGTGCTTCGATCTCGGCATGCGGAAGCAGATGCATCAGCGAGACAAGCTTGCGCAGTTCGCCCGAGAACTGCAGGTCGCGAGCGACTTTCAGCACGAGTTCGGCGGCGGCGGCCGGTTCGCCGGCGAGCAGCGCATGCCGCACGGCTTCCTCGCGCAGGCCGTGGTCACGGAACCAGCACCAGGCGGCGTGGTGCACCGAGCGCTGGAACGCCTCGCTGCGCGCGTGCAGGCGTTCGAGCAGGGTCTCCCGAAAGAGCGGGTTGAGGCGGTACCAGGTCTCGTTGCCTACGCGTTCGATTTGCGCGATGAAGAGGTTGTCGGTTTCCAGGCGCGCGAGCAGCGCGAGGACTTCGTTCGAAGGCTGCTCGTCGCCGACGAGCGCGACGCATAGCGAGGAGCACAGCCGCGCGCAAACCGACGTGCGCACGAGCAGTTCGACTTCGCTTGCCGAAAGGCGCGACAGCACCGCGCCCTCGAAGTAGTCGCCGAAGGCGCGCGCGTCGTGCAGATGCGTGCTCGCGAACGACGTCGTGACGTCCGCCGCGCCAGTGGCCGTGCGGCGTCGCTTCAGGTGCATTGCGAAGAGCTGCAGCCCCGCCACCCAGCCGTCCGTCAGCTCGTGCATTTCGCGCGCGTCGCGCTCGCTCACCTCGCCGAGTTGTGCGCGCAGGTATTGCGCGGATTCGGCGAAGGTGAAGCGCAGGTCGCGCATGTTGAGTTCGAGCACCAGATCCTGGTCGCGCAGGCGGCCGAGCGACACGGGGAAACTGCCGCGCGACACCAGCACGATGTGCAGGTTTTGCGGCGCATAGTCGATGAGCCACTGGAGCGCGCGTTGGCTGCGAGCATTGGTAACGTGGTCGAGATCGTCGATGACTAGGGCGAGGTCGGAGGAGCGGCCGCCGATGGCGCGCACGAGCGCAATCACCGTGCGCTCGACCGCTTCGTCGTCCACGCCGCGGCCGCCGAGGATGGCCGCTTCGCGGCAAATGGCGGGATCGACCTGGGCGAGGCTCGCCACGAGACCGTCGACGAAGCTCGCGAGGTCGTCGTCTTCTGGCGCGAACGTGAGCCAGGCGAGATCGAAGCCGAGCGGCAGGAGCGCCTCGCGCCAGGCGAGGAGCGTGGTGGTCTTGCCGCAGCCGGCCGGGCCCTGGAGCACGATGCAGCGCTTGCGCCGCGCCTCGATCAACTGGCCGACCACGCGCTCGCGCGCGACGACGCGTGTCTTGCTGCGCGGCGCCATCACACGGGACGCCGCGCCAGCAGCGGTGGAAGGGGAATCGGGCCAGCGTTGCGGCATGTTCGCGTGCGCCTTGCAGTCCAGGCGCCGCGATGTCTGCGCGCGCCCGATGACGAAACGAGGATCGGACTATTGTAGCGCGCGCGCTTGCGCGGGCACGCGGGCGCGCGCGCCTGGCGAACCGTGCTGTTTTGCGGCAGCGCAACGGAGTGCGTTGCGTGCCGGCGGGGCTGGCTAGACATTGGCGGGGACTTCCGTGCGGGCAACCGAGCCGGCAGTGCGCTCGCGCAGAACCTGCACCACGTCGCCGTCCGCGCGCCAGGCGTGGCACGTGTCCAGCATGGGCAGCAGCGGCGCCGGAGCGCCGCCAGCGAATTCGGCAAGACGCTCGTGTGCGCCGCTCTGCAGTCCCATCAGCGTCTGGAACGCCGTGGTAGCCATCGGGCCGAGCAGTTCGGTGAGGTGCGTGCAGCCGTGCGTGCCGCCCAGTCTTGCCTTCACCTCCTTCATGAAGCCATTGCCGATCGCGATGCCTGCGAGCTTCGCGTAGGCCTCATTGATCTGCGCGCACCAGGGCGTGGGCGCGGTGTCGGTGCGCGCGTGCGCCGCGCGGATCACGAGGTTTTCGTCGACGGTGATCGTGAGCCACATGTCGTGAATCGCGCCGCCCACCGGCACGTCCTTGAACAACAGCGCCGAGTCATGGCCCTTTGTATCCGTCATGTGGGCTTCGATGTCATAGAGGCCGTCTTCGCGCGTGTACCCGCTACAGACGATCTGACGCGTATGCGCCAACTTGCGCGGCACGCCTGCGGTGTCATTTTGAGACATGCGATTGCCTTCCTGAATGCGCCACAGCAACGAAAGGCGCGATATCGCGATGGTGACGCAGGCAACGCGCGGTGTCCCCACCCCGCGCGGGTGGCCGGAGCGCATCGGCTTGGCGCGTAGGGTCGCAACGCGCATACCGCTTGGGGTATTCCCGTCCCCACTCCGTTTGGGTAGTTGCCCCCCTGGTCGTCCCTGCAACACTGCGCCGCATGTGCCTGCCGGTGCCAAACGGTGCAAAACCGGTTGCACATCCGCCGCGCCTCTCGCACGCGGCAATCAAAAAAGAGGAGACGTGCATGCGTTTTATCAGCAAGGGTATTTGCGGTGCCACGCTGGCCGTGATGGCCGGCAGTGCCGCGGCGCAGTCGAATGTGACGTTGTACGGTGTGGCCGATGTATTCCTCCAGTATCTGGACAACGGGGGAAAGCATTCGTACTCCGAACGAAGCGGCGGTAACGCGGGGTCGATGTTCGGCCTCAAGGGGAGTGAGGATCTCGGCAACAGTCTGAAGGCGGTGTTCAACGTCGAAGCCGGGTACAACATCAATAACGGGGGGCTGTTCGCGGATACCACCGCGCTCTTCTACCGGCAGGCATGGGTTGGCCTCACGCACGACAAATACGGTTCGCTCACGTTTGGGCGTCAGTACCAGCCTACGTTCTGGGTTGTCTACCCGTCCGATCCGTTCCGCGGCAATGAAATTCTTTCGCCGCTTTCGGCGGGGGTTCTCGCGGTCGATCACAATACACTCGCCACCCAGTACGCGACGGGCCGCACGAGCAACTCGATACTCTACAAGTCGCCGAATCTCGCAGGCTTCCAGCTCTACGGACTGTACGGCTTCTCGGCCACGGTCACGCAGCCGGTGCCACAGACGTCGGGGAACACGCTCGACCTGGGGCTCTCGTATTCGGCCTATGGACTGTATGCCGGCATCGCCTACCAGTACCAGCATCCCGGCACGGCGACGATCGCGGGGTTGCCCGCAGCGCTCAACCTGCTCGGTACCGAACATTTCACGGGCGCGCTCGGGTACCGCATCGGCATTGTCAACCTGCAATTCAACTACGCGTACAACCGTCCGCACGACGCGGCGCCGCACTCGCTCGCAGCCGTGCTTGGCGCGGGCAAGTCGTCGAGCCTGATGGAGTTTGGCGCGACGATTCAGGCAACGCCGGCGGACACGGTCGAAATCGCCGGGATCGCGCGCAACGTGCGCGGCGCGCACGACAACACCCCGGGCGTGCAGATCGGCTACGACCACAGCATCTCGAAGCGTACGGCGTTCTACCTGCGCGCGGGCTACATGAGAAACAACGGTACCGCGACGATGAGCTGGCCGGGCGTTTCGGTCACGAACTACGGCTCGACGCAGGTGCTCGGGGTGGTCGGCATGACGCATCGCTTCTGACGGCGCGTGTTGAACTGACATTGCCGCGCTCCGGCGCGGCCGCAACTCACAATCAACGAGAAGGGACCAAGATGAATGTCATTCGCAACCGGCGCGCGCTAGCTGTGGCCACGCTTTTGACTGGTTTATTTGCCGCTTCTTTGCCGGCCCATGCTCAGGACGGCGTGCCGGGTTCGCCTGCCGCGGCTTCCTCTTCAGGCGCCAGCGCAACGCCGGCTTCGCAGAAGGCCGCTGATCGCGCGCTGCGCCGGCGTGTGCTGAACGCCCTCGCGAAAGCAAAGGGACTGCACGCCGGCGGCATTACCGTGCGCGCGACCAATGGCGCAGTGAGGCTGGAAGGATGGGTGCCGGAACAGGCTCAGATCGATCAGGCGACGCGGATCGCCCAGGGTGTGGCCGGCGTGACCTCGGTCAAGAACACGTTGGCGCTTTCGACGTTCTAGTGCGTCGAACCGGTATGTGCGGGAAAAACGGGACCGTGAGAACGGTCCCGTTTCCGCTTGAGACTCACATTGTCACCGACTTGCACTCGAGGAACTCGGCCAACCCTTCGGCGCCGTATTCGCGGCCGTTGCCAGACGTCTTGTAGCCGCCGAACGGCACGGTCACATCGAGCATCGCGCCATTGACGCGTACCGACCCTACGCGCAGGCGCGCCGCCACCTTGCGTGCGCGTTGCAGATCGCTCGTCGCGATATAGCCCGCAAGCCCGTAGGGGCTATCGTTCGCGATACGGATGGCGTCTTCTTCAGCGTCGTAGGGAATCAGCGCGAGCACTGGGCCGAAGATTTCCTCTCGTGCGATCGTCATGTCGTTGTGCACGCCGGCGAAGATGGTGGGCCGCGCGTAGAAGCCGCGCGTGAGCCCAGGCGGGCGGCCGAGCCCACCCGCCGCCACGCGCGCGCCTTCCGCGATGCCCGACTCGATCATGTGCTGCACCTTGTCGTACTGGGCGCGGTTCGAAATGGGGCCCATGCGCGTGGCAGGGTCCGCCGGATCGCCGACCGTTATTGCATTCGCGGCCGCCGCTGCGATTCCGACTGCTTCGTCGTAGCGTGCATGTGGCACGAGCATGCGTGTGGGCGCGATGCAGGTCTGACCGGAATTCGCCATGCATTGCGCGACGCCGCTAGCCACGGCGGACTGCAGATCGGCATCGTCGAGAATGAGCAGGGCGGATTTGCCGCCTAGTTCCTGCGTGACGCGCTTGACCGTGGGCGCTGCGCTGATCGCGACTTCCACGCCCGCGCGGGCCGAACCCGTGATGGAAACCACGTCCACGTGCGGATGCGAGGCGAGCCGCGCACCCACGGTGCGGCCTTCGCCGAACACCATGTTGAATACGCCCGCGGGCACGCCGGCCGCATGGAGAATCTCGGCGAAGATCATGGCGTCGAACGGCGCGATTTCGGAGGGCTTGAGCACGACGGTGCAGCCCGCGGCCAGCGCCGGAGCGACCTTGGCCGCGATCTGGTTCAGCGGCCAGTTCCATGGCGTGATGAGCGCGGCGACGCCGATCGCCTCGCGACGCACGTAACTCTTGCCGTGCGTCGTTTCGAACGCATAGTCGCGCAGGATATCGATGGTCGCGCGCAACTGCGCGAGGCCGATTGGCGCCTGCAACGCATTGCACAGCGAGACCGGCGCGCCGATTTCCTGGCGCACGGCTTCGGCGATCTCGGGCAGGCGGCGCTGATAGATCGCGGCGATGCGCTCGAGCAGCGCGATGCGCGTTTCACGGCTCGTTTCCGACCACGCGGGAAAAGCGGCGCGCGCGGCGGCGATGGCGCGATCGGCGTCTTCCTCATTGCCCATTGCGAGCGTGCCGATGCGTTCTTCGGTGGCGGGATCGACGATATCGAATGAGACGCAGCGCGTGCCGTGCTGCGCGGGTTCGACCCACTGTCCGTCGATGTAGAAGCGGTTCAATGTTTTCATGATGCGTTTCCCAAGTCGCGATGTGACAGGCTCAAACCGGCCGATCGCCGATGACGGTCGCGCGCATCATGTGCCGCACGGCGGGGTAGTAGTCCTGCACGGCGTAGTGCTGGCACGACCGGTTGTCCCAGAAGGCGATCGTGTTCGGGCGCCACTTGAGTCGCACCTGATACTCGGGCACCTGCGCCTGACGAAACAGCAATTGCAACAGTTCCATTTCGGCGAGCTTGAAGTCGAAGCCCACGCGGTACTGGTCTGCGGTCTTGTGACCGTAGTTGGCCAGATGCGTGGTGAAAGCCTCGTTGACATAGAGGATCTTCTCGCCCGTTTCCGGGTGTGTGCGCACCACCGGATGTGTGGCAGGTGGAAAGCGTTTCTTCATTTCGGCATGCTGATCTTCGGGAATGGCGATCCCGAACAGCGGCAGAAAATCGTGGGCCGCCGTGAGGTTGGCAATGCGTGTCTTGATCTCTTCGGGCAGGCCCTCGTAGGCCGCGGCCATGTTGATCCACATGGTATCGCCGCCCACCTCGGGGCATGTCACGCAGCGCAGCATCGACCCCATCGAAGGAATTTCGCGCCATGACACGTCCGAATGGTAGAGATTTTCGCGCCCGCGCTTCGAATCGTTGCGCCCGAGGATGACGAGTTCCGGGTGGTCCGGGTGATGCGGAAACGTAGGGTGGACCTCCAGTTCGCCGAAGCGGCGTGCAACGGCCACGTGCTGCGCGGGCGTGATGTCCTGGTCGCGGAAGAACAGGACCTTGTATTTGAGCAGCGCGCGGCGCAGGGCCAGGTACGTGACGTCGTCGAGCGGCTCGCGCAGATCGATGTCGCCGATCTCGGCGCCGATGGTCGGCGTGTGCCGCGTGAGGGTGAAAGGCCAGCTTTCGCCGATTGTTGCGTCGGTCTGAAACTCGTTAGGTACGCTAACGGTTGCTTGCATGTAAGTCTCCATTGACGATATGTGCTTGTGGCCGTCGTGCGCGGCCTTTAACGGCTCACGCGTTGCGCTGCGTGCGCAACGCGTGATGTATTCGTTCAGGCAGTGAGTGGCGCTGTGGCTTCGCCTCGCGTGTGCAGCGAGCGTTCGGGGTGTAGCCAGCGCAGCGCCACGAGTGCCGCGACGACCAGCAGTGCCGCGGTGACTGCGATGGCGATTTCGTAAGCGTGCGCGCCCGTCGGGGCATACGACTCGACGATCCGGCCGATCAGGGCTGGCCCGATCGCCGCGCCGAGGCTTGCCACCGCGGTATTGATCGCGATGACCGAGCCGCGCTGGGCGAGCGGCACCATTTCGGCGAGCATCGCCGGTGCGAGCGTCAGGCAGAACGTGGACAGCGCCGCCGCTACGGCGTAGCAGAACACCTTTTGCATGGGCGTCAGGTCGATCGCCGCCATTGCGAAGAAGAGCAGCGCGCCTGCGATCATCAGAACACTCGTGAGCCGTGCGCGGGCTTCGCGCGAGGTCGCGCCTTGCCGGAGCATGCGCTGCGAGAGCGCACTCAGGCCGATGTTGACCGGCGCCGCGAATGCGATGACGAGTGCGAAGAGGCGTCCCGAAGCAACGCTGCCGAAACCAAGCCCCTTTTCGAGGTAGGTGGGCAACCACGTGATCGTCTGGCCGAGCAGCCAGTACGCTACGAAGCCGAGCAGGAAGACCGAGAGCACGGACGCGTCAGTGAGAATCCTGCGATAGGGCAGCGGAGCGGCCGCCGCGCCGGCCGAGGCCGGTTCGTGCGGCGTGCGCCGCATGACGTCGAGCGAGCCTTCGCGGCCGAAGGCCAGCCACAGCGCGCACCAGAGTGCGCCCACCACGGCGAGCACGAAGAAGTTCGTGCGCCAGCCCCAGCGCTGCGAGATCGCGGGAATCAGGAGCCCGGCGAGCACCATGCCGGCGACCGCGCCCTGGTTGATGACGGCTACGGGGAGGCTGCGCATGTGGTCGGGGAACCACTTGAAGAGCGAGTGGACAGAGACCGGAAACGAGGGGCCCTCCGCCGCGCCGAGAACCACGCGACAGAGCAGCAGCGCGGACGCGCTCGTGGCGAATGCCTGGGGTATCTGCAACAGCGCCCAGCTTGCGCCCATGGCGAGCAGAATCCAGCGTGTCGGCACACGGTTCGAGAGGAAGCCTACGAGCACAGTCGAAGTCGAGAACAGCCAGAAGAAGCTGCCCGCGACGAAGCCGAATTGCGCTGGCGAGAGATGCATTTCGGCCATGAGCGGCACGGCGACCATGCCGAGGACGATCTTGTCGAGAAAATTGATTGTGGAAAGCCCGGTGAGGAGGGCCGTGATGGTCCAGGCGGACTTTGGCTGCCAGGAAGGGGTGTTGGGCATGGGCGATCTCGGTGTAGCGGCTGGGGCCGGCTGACAGGTGCAACGCACGGACGCGACTGTACGGGTGAAGGCTTTGCGCGCAGCGGCCGATGCAGTGCGTTGGTTCAGTGGGGGGATACGGCGAATTCGAGATGGGAGGGGGGAGCAGCGACGCCCAATGCTTTCATGATGTCTCCTTGTTCGCGCACGGATTGCTGGAACTGAATTGCGCTTCGGTATTGCCGATGTCTGGCGTTACCTTAGGAGTCGGGCCATCCGGGGTGACCCCCCCAACCGGGTAGGGCAGGGAATTCCTCAGTGGGGCGGGGCAGGCGTAGCCGGGAAGGTTGCAGGCGCAACGAACGGCGCTGGAAAAGGAAAAGGGCCTACGTCTTGCGACGTAAGCCCTTGTTCTTCGGTGCTTGTCGTTACCAACACCAGAAATTCTGGTGGGTAGTACTGGGATCGAACCAGTGACCCCTGCCGTGTGAAGGCAGTGCTCTACCGCTGAGCTAACCACCCGAAGAGATTCAGATTATGCAGGGCATTTCCGATCTTGTAAAGCCCTTTTTAAGCATTTTGCGCATCGGCCGCATTGGCTTCGGCAGGGGCGGGCTCGGTGCGCCAAACCGACGTCCCTTTGATCGCCTTATCGAGGCCATCGAGCACGGCGTTGTGTTCGGAGACTTCTTCGTCGCTCGCCATGATCACCGGCAGCTCGATCGAGCCGAGCTGCACGCGCGGCGCAGCGGCTGCGCCGGGCGCGGCGTGCTCGCCCAGCATGTCGATGACGAGGCTTTCCTGGCCGCGCGTCATCGCAAGGTAGACCTCGGCGAGCAGTTCCGAGTCGAGCAGCGCGCCGTGCAGTGTGCGGTGCGCGTTGCTGATGCCGAAGCGGTCGCACAGGGCGTCGAGCGAGTTGCGCTTGCCGGGGAAGATCTGCTTGGCCTGCACGAGCGTGTCGATCACCTCGCCGCAATGCTCCTTGAACCCCGGCTTGCCGAGCAACCCGAGTTCGGCGTCGAGAAAGCCGATGTCGAACGGCGCGTTGTGGATGATGATGTCCGCGTCGCGAATGAAGTCGAGGATCTCGTCGGCGACTTCGGCGAACTTCGGCTTGTCGGAGAGGAACTCGGTCGTGAGGCCGTGGACGGCGAGTGCGCCCGGGTCGCTGTCGCGCTCCGGGTTCATGTAGAAGTGCAGGTTATTGCCGGTGAGCCGGCGATTTACCAGTTCGACGCAGCCGATTTCGATGATGCGGTCGCCCGTACGAGCGTTCAGGCCGGTGGTTTCGGTATCGAGAATGATCTGGCGCATGTCTTGTAAAACGTGAAGGCGAGGGGCAACCGCCTGATGCGGTTGCAGTAAGCGGTCAGAGTTCGGCGAGCGTGGCGACGCCGCGGTTCGCAAGCGCGTCGGCGCGCTCGTTCTCCGGGTGGCCGGCGTGACCCTTCACCCAGCGCCACTCGATCTCGTGCTGGCCGACGAGCGAGTCCAGACGCTTCCAGAGGTCGTCGTTCTTGACCGGCGTCTTGGCCGCAGTCATCCAGTTCTTTTTCTTCCAGCCGTGAATCCACTCGCTGATGCCTTTTTGCACGTATTGCGAGTCGGTATGCACGATCACCTTGCACGGGCGCTTGAGCGCTTCGAGCGCCGCGATCACGCCCATCAGCTCCATGCGGTTGTTGGTCGTGCCTTGCTCTCCGCCGAACAGTTCCTTTTCCTGCGCGCCAAAGCGCAGCAGCGCGCCCCAGCCGCCGGGGCCGGGGTTGCCCTTGCAGGCGCCGTCCGTGAAGATTTCGACGAAGTCGGGTGTGCTCATGTGTCCTTGTTGCGTGTTGGGGAAGGGGTGGTGGCCGCAGGCTTCAGGCTCGCGGCCAGCACCGGCTTCTTGACCTTCAGTGGCCCGACGAGGCGCATGCCGCGCACGCGCTTGATCGCCGTCACCATATAGATAGCGCCGAAAATCGCCCACCAGCGGTCGCCCGCGGCTTCCATGAAGCCGTAGCGGCCGAGCCACTGGTCGGTAGCAAGCGGCGGACGATAGCAGCCGAAGCGCCCGCGTTCAAGCTCGAAGCCGAGCAGCTTGATCCAGTCTTTGAGGCGCGTGAACGCGATCAGGTCCTGGCGCGCGGGCAGGAACGGATGGCCTGTCAGCTTGCCGACCGACTGGCGCGCGCCCCACAGCGAAAGCGAGTTGAAACCGACGATCAGCAGTTGCCCTTCGGGCATCAGCACGCGCTCGGCTTCGCGCAGGAGGCGGTGCGGGTCGCTCGTGAACTCGAGCGTGTGCGGCATTACGATGAGGTCGACGCTCTGCGCCTCGAACGGCAGGTCGAGAAAGTCGCACCACACGGTGCTGCGGCCCGCGGGCGCGTGAAGCAGCGAACTCCCGCCCTCAGCTGGGCTGCGGTTTTGCGCTGCGCCGCCCGCGCCGGGCATCGTTTGGCCGCCGTCAGAGTGGGCATGGGCCGACGCACCGGGTACGGAGTAGGGCGAGCTTGCGGCGCTGGCGGCGTCGAGCACGAGGCCGCGGCACGACATGCGGTTCTCGCGCAGGGCGTCGAGCTGCGGCAGGCCGAGCTGCAGCGCATGGTAGCCGAATATGTTCGACACCACGCGGTCGAGCTGCTCCTGTTCCCAACCGAGCACATACCTGCCAGCGGGCGAGGTGGTCCAGGCGGGCCAGTCTATAATCAATCGATCAGACATGTCGAAGAATACGTCGCCCCATGAAGAGTCCGCTTGAGTACGCGCGTCCGAGCGATGCGTGCGCCTACGAGTACGTGCCGGTTCCGGCTTTTGATGACAATTACATCTGGGTCGTTTCGGACGGCCGGAATGCCGTTGCCGTCGATCCGGGCGACGCCGCTCCGGTTCGCGCATACCTCGCGAAGCGCGGCTGGCGGCTCGTCGCTATTTTACTCACCCATCACCACAACGACCACGTCGGCGGTGTGGCCGACCTGCTCGCCGACGCTCGCGTGCCCGTATATGGCCCGGCCGGCGAGGCGCTCGGTCCGCTCGACCCGTTCGTCACCCGGGTGAAGGGCGGCGACGCCGTGCATCTGGAAACCCCCGCACTCGACCTCACGGTGATCGATGTGCCGGGCCACACGCGCGGCCACATCGCTTACTTCCAGGCGGCGGATGCAAGCGGCACGCCGCACGTGTTCTGCGGCGACACGCTGTTCGCCTGCGGCTGCGGGCGCCTGTTCGAGGGCACGCCCGCGCAGATGCTCGACTCGCTCGACGCGCTCGCGGCGCTGCCCGGCAATACCCATGTGCACTGCGCACACGAATACACGTTGTCGAACATTCGCTTCGCGCTTGCCTGCGATCCCGAGAACGCCGATCTGCGCGACTGGAGCCGCGAGGCGGCGGCGCTGCGCGAGCGCGGCGTGCCGACGCTGCCAACGACGATCGCGCACGAGCGCGCCGTCAATCCTTTCCTGCGCGCGGGTGATGCGGCGGTGCAAACCGCGCTCACCGAGGCGTTG
Source organism: Paraburkholderia sp. JHI869 (assembly GCF_038900775.1). NCBI lineage: Bacteria > Pseudomonadati > Pseudomonadota > Betaproteobacteria > Burkholderiales > Burkholderiaceae > Paraburkholderia > Paraburkholderia sp. JHI869. The sequence continues at coordinate 450,848 of NZ_JAYMSC010000003.1, read as the reverse complement.
CACGAATCGGTGCCGGACCGGCTTGCGGCATTCGCAATGATGCGTGAATGGAAGAATCGGTTCCGCTGACCCACCCAGGTCAGGGGGCATGCTCAACCCAATCGTATGGAATCACGCCCAAGCTGCGGATTTCATGGCTTTTTTTCCATTAATTCCGATTGACGGAAACGGACGCGTTCCGTACTATCGGCTGCAAATTCCAGCCATGCGGATGTAGATTTTCATGCGATTCATAATCAGTGCGCTGCTGGTCCTCATGCTCGCCGCCTGTGCGAGCGGGGGACCGTCTGCGAGCTCTCTAGCACCAGCCAACGCCCAGGCCAACGCCGACCTCATTCGTAAGACCTCCGCTGCGAAGGAAACCATTAACGTCGATCAAGGCTCCGTCGATCAGTTGACGAGCCCCGACGCCGACCTCTGGGGGCGCATTCGCCGCGGCTTCCAGATGCCCGACCTGCAAAGCGACCTCGTCGACATGAACGCCAACTGGTACGCCCAGCGGCCGGACTACGTCGCGCGCATGACCGAGCGCTCGCAGAAGTACCTCTACCACATCGTCGAAGAGCTCGAGGCGCGTCACATGCCCACCGAGCTCGCGCTGCTGCCGTTCATCGAATCCGCCTATAACCCGCAGGCGCTGTCGGTCGCGAAGGCCGCTGGCATGTGGCAGTTTGTGCCGGGCACGGGGCGCACCTATAACCTCAAGCAGAACATGTGGCAGGACGAGCGCCGCGACGTGCTGGCCTCGACCAGCGCCGCGCTCGACTACCTCTCGCGCTTGCACGACATGTTCGGCGACTGGTATCTCGCGCTTGCTGCGTACAACTGGGGCGAGGGCAACGTGCAGCGCGCCATCGCGCGCAACGAGGCGGCGGGCTTGCCGACCGACTATCAAAGCCTGCGCATGCCCAGCGAAACGCGTAACTACGTGCCGAAGCTGCAGGCGGTCAAGAACATCGTGATGAACCCGCAGCAGTATGGGCTCACGCTCCCGTCCATTCCGAACCACCCGTATTTCGTCACGGTCACGACTTCGCACGACATCGACGTCGACGTCGCCGCCAAGCTCGCGAACATGACGACCGACGAGTTCCGCTCGCTCAACCCGTCGTTCAAGAAGCCCGTGATTCTCGGCGCGACCGACCCGCAGATCCTGCTGCCGTTCGACAACGCGAGCGCGTTCGAGCGCAACCTGAAGGCTTATTCCGGCCAGCTTTCGTCCTGGACCGTCTACACGACCGACTCGCGCACCACGCCGGCCGCGATCGCACAAAAGATCGGTGTGGACGCCGACACGCTGATGTCGGTGAACAAGATTCCGGCGGGCATGCGCCTGAAGGCGGGCTCGACGCTCGTGGTGCCGCGCACCGACGACGGCGACGACGAGGACATCAGCGCCGATGTGGCGGAAAGCGCTGTGCTGGCCATGGAGCCGGACGTGCCCGACACGCGCAAGATGCTGATCCGCGTGCGCCGCAAGCAGTCGATGGAAGCGGTGGCGAGCCGCTATGGCGTGTCGCTCGGCCAGTTGAAGGCATGGAACAAGACCCATCGCGACTACGTCGCGCCGGGCCAGGTGCTGGTGCTGCACGTGCCGGTCAACAAGGCAATGCCGAGCGAACCGGGGCCGGAGCGTCTGGCAACGAACGCTTCTGGTGGTGGCGTGCAGCGAATTGGCACCCGCGTTGCAGACACCGGGTCGAAGTCGCGATACGATAAGAAGCACGGTCGCGCGCGCACCGAAGTTGTCAAGGTTTCCGAACCTGTCAAGGCCAAGACGGTTAGCGCTGCGCCCAGCAAGGCGTCGAAGGGTGCGGCGAGCCGCCCGAAGGCCGAAACCCACGCGCAGAAGCACCAGACAAAATAGCGGCTGGCGAAGGGTGCTCAAACATGCGTTGCGGGGGCAGCGCATGGTATTTCGCTCCGATCACTTTTCCGTTTTTGTTGTGTTTGACGCCGTCACCCCGCCAGGTGGCGGCGTTTTCATTGGTGGGTGCCAACAATCATGGGCGCGATCACGAGCCGCGCCGAGCGGGCGGCGCTTGCCCCCGCGCCCCCGCCCGCTATAGTGGAAAGGGCCGCGCACCGGGCTGCGAGCACGCTCCCCGTCGCCAGCGTCATCCTGAAATTTGAAGGAAAGGTGACTTTCGCGCTATAATTTCAAGGTTTGAGCTTATCAACCCGCACCCTAGCGCCTACCTCCTCCCATCCGTTCATCCGCCGCCCGCGCTTCATCGTCAACTGGCCGGCTGCCGCCCGATCCTGCGTCACAAACGCGCGCTCGTGGCACGGCGCCACAACAGCCAACCGCACGAAGAGGTCGCGCAGCGAGCGAGCTGCGCGCGCATCCTGATCTTCACAGAAAAGGGTGCCGACGCCGCAGCCGCTCTCAGGTCGCAAGATCGCAACGTCGGATAACAGGTCGGCACAGGGTGCTCCCCCAAGGAGTCTCCCGTGTTGCCGTCATTCTCTCCCGCTCTGCTCGCGCTCGCCGACGGCACGGTCTTTCGTGGTTACTCGATCGGCGCGCCGGGTCATACGATCGGTGAAGTCGTGTTCAACACGGCCATCACCGGTTATCAGGAAATCCTGACCGACCCGAGCTACGCTCGCCAGATCGTTACCCTCACGTATCCGCATATCGGCAACGTCGGCGTCAACGCCGAAGACGTCGAAGCCACGAAAGTCCATGCCGCCGGTCTGATCATCCGCGACCTGCCTGTGCTCGCCTCGAACTTCCGCATGGAGCGCACGCTTGGCCAGTATCTGAAGGACGAAGGCGTGGTCGCCATCGCCGGCATCGATACGCGCAAGCTCACCCGTATCCTGCGCGACAAGGGCGCCCAAAACGGCGCGATCCTCGCCGGTTCCGACGACGAAGCCCGTGCCATCGAACTCGCGCGCTCGTTCCCGGGCCTTGCGGGCATGGACCTCGCGAAGGTCGTCTCGACCACAAAGCCGTACACGTGGAACACCACGGAATGGCGTCTGGGCGAAGGCTACCGCACGCAGTCGGCGCCGAAGTACAAGGTCGTGGCGTTCGACTACGGCGTGAAGCAGAACATCCTGCGCATGCTGGCCGAGCGCGGCTGCGACGTGACCGTGCTGCCGGCGCAAGCCACGGCTGAAGACGCGCTCGCGCTGAACCCGGACGGCGTGTTCCTCTCGAACGGCCCCGGCGATCCGGAACCGTGCGACTACGCGATCAAGGCGACGCAAGCGTTCATCGAGCGAGGCATCCCGACGTTCGGCATCTGCCTCGGCCACCAGATCATGGGCCTTGCAGTGGGCGCCAAGACCCTGAAGATGAAGACGGGCCACCACGGCGCGAACCATCCGGTGAAGGATCTCGCAGATGGCCGTGTCGTCATCACGTCGCAGAACCACGGCTTCGCGGTGGACGCCGCCACGCTGCCCGCGAACGCGCGCGTCACGCACGTGTCGCTGTTCGACGGCACGCTGCAAGGCTTCGAACTGACCGACAAGCCCGCGTTCTGCTTCCAAGGCCACCCGGAAGCGTCGCCCGGTCCGCAGGACATCGGCTATCTGTTCGATCGCTTCACCGCGCTGATGGACAAGGCGAAGGCGTAAGCGCCGACCGAAGGAAAGAGCAGAGCAGGGTGCGCAGCGAGCCGGTTTAAAAAACGGCCCACGCGCGCACCCGGGCGGCAAGAGGTAAGCCGCCAGACGTAAAAGACACAGGAATATTTAGCGAGAGCGTTATGCCCAAGCGGACAGACATCAAGAGCATTCTCATCATCGGCGCAGGTCCGATCATCATCGGCCAGGCGTGCGAGTTCGACTATTCGGGCGCGCAGGCATGCAAGGCGCTGCGTGAAGAAGGCTACAAGGTCATCCTCGTCAACAGCAATCCGGCGACGATCATGACCGACCCGAACACGGCCGACGTCACCTACATCGAGCCGATCACGTGGGAAGTGGTGGAACGCATCATCGAGAAGGAGCGCCCCGACGCGATCCTGCCGACGATGGGCGGCCAGACCGCGCTGAACTGCGCGCTCGACCTGCACCACCACGGCGTGCTCAAGAAGTACAACGTCGAGCTGATCGGCGCATCGCCGGAAGCCATCGACAAGGCCGAAGACCGCCAGAAGTTCAAGGACGCGATGACCAAGATCGGTCTCGGTTCGGCGAAGTCGGGCGTCGCGCACTCGATGGAAGAGGCGCTCAAGGTGCAAGGCGAAATCGCCGAGCAGACCGGCACGGGCGGCTACCCGGTCGTGATCCGTCCGTCGTTCACGCTCGGCGGTTCGGGCGGCGGCATTGCGTACAACCGCGAAGAATTCGAAGAAATCTGCAAGCGCGGTCTCGATCTGTCGCCCACGCGCGAACTGCTGATCGAAGAGTCGCTGCTCGGCTGGAAGGAATACGAGATGGAAGTGGTCCGCGACAAGGCGGATAACTGCATCATCGTTTGCTCGATCGAAAACCTGGATCCGATGGGCATCCACACCGGCGACTCGATCACGGTCGCGCCGGCGCAAACGCTCACGGACAAGGAATACCAGATCCTGCGCGACGCCTCGCTGGCAGTCCTGCGCGAAATCGGCGTGGACACGGGCGGTTCGAACGTCCAGTTCTCGATCGATCCGCGTACGGGCCGCATGATCGTGATCGAAATGAACCCGCGCGTGTCGCGTTCTTCGGCGCTGGCCTCGAAGGCCACGGGTTTCCCGATCGCCAAGGTCGCGGCGAAGCTGGCTGTCGGCTACACGCTCGACGAGCTCAAGAACGAAATCACGGGCGGTCAGACGCCGGCATCGTTCGAGCCGACCATCGACTACGTCGTCACGAAGATTCCGCGTTTCGCGTTCGAGAAGTTCCGCGAAGCCGACCCGCGCCTCACCACGCAGATGAAGTCGGTCGGCGAAGTGATGGCGATTGGCCGCACCTTCCAGGAGTCGTTCCAGAAGGCGCTGCGCGGTCTTGAAGTCGGCGTCGACGGTCTGGACGAAAAGACCACGAGCCGCGACGAGATCATCCGCGAGATCGGCGAAGCCGGTCCGGACCGCATCTGGTTCGTGGGTGATGCGTTCCGCGTGGGCATGACGCGCGAAGAGATCTTCGAAGAAACCGCGATCGACCCGTGGTTCCTCGCGCAGATCGAAGAGATCATCAAGAAGGAAGCTGCTGTAAAGGGCCGCACGCTCGAAAGCCTCTCGAAGGACGAGCTGCGTTACCTCAAGCAAAGCGGTTTTTCGGATCGCCGTCTCGCGAAGCTGCTCGGCTCGAACGCAACCGACGTGCGCAAGCGCCGTATCGAGCTGAACGTGCGCCCGGTCTACAAGCGTGTGGACACCTGCGCGGCCGAGTTCGCGACCAAGACCGCCTACATGTACTCGACCTATGAGGACGAGTGCGAGGCCAACCCGACGAACAACAGAAAGATCATGGTGCTGGGCGGCGGCCCGAACCGGATCGGTCAGGGTATCGAGTTCGACTACTGCTGCGTTCACGCCGCGCTCGCCATGCGCGAAGACGGCTACGAAACGATCATGGTCAACTGCAACCCGGAAACGGTTTCGACCGACTACGACACGTCCGATCGTCTGTATTTCGAGTCGCTCACGCTCGAAGACGTGCTTGAAATCGTGGACCTGGAAAAGCCGGTTGGCGTGATCGTGCAGTACGGCGGCCAGACGCCGCTGAAGCTCGCGCTCGATCTCGAGGCGAACGGCGTGCCCATCGTCGGCACCTCGCCGGACATGATCGACGCCGCAGAAGACCGCGAGCGTTTCCAGAAGCTGCTGCAGGACCTCGGTCTGCGCCAGCCGCCGAACCGCACCGCACGCGCCGAAGACGAAGCGCTCAAGCTCGCCGACGAAATCGGCTACCCGCTCGTCGTGCGCCCGTCCTACGTGCTGGGCGGCCGCGCCATGGAAATCGTCCACGAGCCGCGCGACCTCGAGCGCTACATGCGCGAGGCCGTGAAGGTGTCGAACGATTCGCCGGTGCTGCTCGACCGCTTCCTGAACGACGCGATCGAATGCGACGTCGACTGTATCTCCGATGGCACGGACGTGTTCATCGGCGGCGTGATGGAGCACATCGAGCAGGCGGGCGTGCACTCGGGTGACTCGGCTTGCTCGCTGCCGCCGTACTCGCTCTCGCAGGAAACGGTTGCCGAACTCAAGCGTCAAACGGCCGCGATGGCCAAGGCGCTGAACGTGGTCGGCCTGATGAACGTGCAGTTCGCGATCCAGCAAGTGCCGCAGGATGACGGTTCGAAGAAGGACATCATTTACGTGCTGGAAGTGAACCCGCGCGCTTCGCGTACGGTGCCGTACGTTTCGAAGGCAACCAGCCTGCCGCTCGCGAAGATCGCGGCGCGTGCGATGGTCGGCCAGAAGCTGGCGCAGCAGGGCGTGACGAAGGAAGTCGTGCCGCCGTACTTCAGTGTAAAGGAAGCGGTGTTCCCGTTCATCAAGTTCCCGACCGTCGATCCGGTGCTTGGGCCCGAAATGCGTTCCACGGGCGAAGTGATGGGCGTGGGCAAGACGTTCGGCGAAGCGCTCTTCAAGTCGCAGCTCGCAGCGGGCTCGCGCCTGCCGGAGTCGGGCACCGTCTTCATCACCGTGATGGACGCCGACAAGCCGAAGGCTGTGGAAGTCGCGCGCATGCTGCACGAACTCGGCTACCCGATCGTCGCCACGCGCGGCACGGCTGCCGCGATCGAAGCGGCCGGCGTGCCGGTGAAGGTCGTGAACAAGGTGAAGGACGGTCGTCCGCACATCGTCGACATGATCAAGAACGGCGAGATTTCGCTCGTCTTCACGACGGTGGACGAAACCCGCTCGGCGATCGCCGATTCGCGTTCGATCCGCATGAGCGCGCAGGCCAATAAGGTCACGTACTACACGACGATGTCGGGCGCACGTGCGGCCGTCGAGGGCCTGCGCTACCTGAAGAACCTGGAAGTCTATGATTTACAAGGCCTCCATGCTCGCCTAAACTAAGGCTTCAATTGTCTGTCTAACGTTCAACGAGGCAGGCTAAAAAAGCTGAATGTGCCGCGGTTAAGCGGCGTCCCAACAGGGTTTTCAGGCTGCGCCAGACCGCGCGGCCGCCTTGGCGGGATGCACTTAACCGCGGAATTTTTTTTATGGCCGCAACGAGCGCGAGAAGCGCGCGTGGCGCGGCCTTCTTTAGGCCCTCGTGGGCCGTACGAGTTGTTTATGAGCACGATTCCCTTGACCAAGCGCGGCGCAGACCAACTTCGCGGTGAGCTGCAGCGCCTGAAATCCGTCGAGCGTCCGGCGGTCATCAATTCGATCGCGGAAGCGCGCGCGCAAGGCGATCTGTCGGAAAACGCGGAATACGACGCCGCAAAGGAAAAGCAGGGCTTCATCGAAGGCCGCATCGCCGAGATCGAGTCGAAGCTGGCGGCCGCGCAGATCATCGACCCGGCCACGCTCGAAGCGGACGGCCGCGTGGTGTTCGGCTCGACCGTGGAGCTCGAAGACCTCGATTCGGGCAAGACGGTGACCTACCAGATCGTCGGCGACGACGAAGCCGACCTCGAGCACGGCCTGATCTCGGTCAGCTCGCCCATCGCTCGCGCGCTGATCGGCAAGTCCGAAGGCGATGTCGCCGAAGTGCAGGCCCCGAGCGGCGTGCGCGAGTACGAGGTCATTGAGGTTCGTTACGTCTGAGGGCGCATCGACGTGAGTACTGCTAGCCACGTGGCTTCCGCCACTCCCGTTTCACTCGTTCCGCACCGGTTATTCGGGCTGCTGGCCATGCTGTGGGTCGGTAGTCAGTTGACCATCGGCTACGCGGTCGCGCCGGTATTGTTTGCGTCGCTCGAAAGGGTGGTGGCCGGCGAACTCGCTGCGCAGCTCTTTCGTCTTGAAGGCATCATCGGCGTGGTGTGCGGCGTGCTGCTGCTCGGGCTTTCGAACGTGCTTGCGCGCCGCGGCGCACTGGGCTATCGCCGGCTGCGCTGGATTCTGGCCGCCATGCTGCTGTGCGTGCTGATCGGCTATTTTGCGCTGCAGCCGTTCATGAACGCGTTGCGCGTTCAGGCCATGAGCGCCGGCATGGATGTGGCCAGTTCGCCCTACGCGAGCCGCTTCGGCCTGCTCCACGGCGTGTCGAGCCTGTTCTATCTCGTGCAGAGCCTGCTGGGTGCGTGGCTAGTGTGGCTGTTGCCTTCGGCGCGCGGCACGCTGCCGCAGCGCCTCGAAGCCGCTTCGCACTAAGCAATCATCCTGCCGCCGGAGCAGGCGAAAAAAAAGCGCGGCTCGAAGGCCGCGCTTTTTACTTCGAACCCTGGTGGGCTCGCTTGGAGCTGGTCTGACGCTTCTTGGCGCGCTTGATGTTGCCGCCTTGCGTGACGCGCTCGTTGCCCTTGACCGTCACCTTTTGCGATTTCGGCTTGCGCATGGGGTTGTCGCTGGCCTTGACGACCTTGACGGTGCGCGGAGCCGCGCCGCGCTTGCCCGCTTCGCGCGCGCTCGGTACATCGGCGGACGGGCGCGACACGGTGCCGCGGGCGCCGGCGCGCGCGGTGGTGCTCTTTGCCTTGGCGTCCTCGGGCTTGTAGATGACGAGCAGCTTGCCGATGTGCTGGATCGGGGCGGCGCTCAGGCGGTCGCAGATCTCTTCGTAGATCGCGAGGCGCTCTTCGCGCTCGTCACCGAACACGCGCACCTTGATGAGCTGGTGTGCGGAAAGGTGAACCTTGATTTCCTTGAGCACGGCGTCGGTCAGTCCCTCGGCGCCGATGAGCACGACCGGTTTGAGCGCGTGAGCCTGGGAGCGCAGCTCGGAGCGCTGTTCGGCGGAAAGAGTGAGGGCGGGCATGGGATGTGGCAGACTCGACTAAAATGACGGCGCCGCGCGGGTCGACAGGCATGAATTGACAACCTGGGCAGACGTGAATGCGGTCCGCGAATAGCGGGCCGCCAGCGGGCAAAGCGCGTCGGAACAACGGAAAACCGTGGGGAACGGCAGGGCGCGGGCAAAAAACGCCGGCGGAGAAACAAACATCCGGCCAGGCGGGCCGCGACGGCCGCACGAATTAAACGCGTATTATCCGCTAAAAGCGCGGAATCACGCAGCAAGAGTTCATCTTTAATGGCAAAAAATCGCTTCAACCAGTCGTGGCTGCACGACCATATCAACGACCCGTACGTGAAAATGGCGCAGCGGGAGGGCTATCGCGCCCGCGCCGCATACAAGCTCAAGGAAATCGACGAGCAGGACAAGTTGATTCGCCCAGGCATGGTGATCGTGGACCTGGGCGCCGCGCCCGGCAGCTGGAGCCAGTACGCGCGCAACAAGCTCGCGCAGAGCACGAAGCGCGATGACGAGCGGCAAGGCGGTATCGACGGCACGATCATCGCGCTCGACCTCCTGCCCATGGAGCCCATCTCGGACGTGCAGTTCCTGCAGGGTGACTTCCGCGAGGACGAGGTGCTCGGGCAACTGGAAGAATTGGTGGGTGGGCGCCCGGTTGATCTTGTAATTTCGGACATGGCGCCCAATCTCTCCGGGGTCGCGTCGGCAGATGCGGCACGTATCGAACACGTGTGCGATCTCGCGCTGGAGTTCTCGCAAAATCATCTGAAACCCGATGGAGCCCTTTTAGTCAAATGCTTCCACGGCAGCGGTTACAGTCAGATCGTCGAGAAGTTCAAGCAACAGTTCAAGGTCGTCGCAGCGCGAAAACCGAAGGCTTCGCGCGATAAATCGTCCGAAACGTTTATATTGGGCAAACATCTGAAGCGTCCCCGTTAATCGGGGCATGATTGCCGTGCAAAAGGCGCGAACTGGCCGCAAAATGGGTGCAAGAGGCGGACAGGACAAGGCGCTCGGGCTATTCCTGCGGTAGCGAAACGTTATGGCAGGGGTCGGTGTACTGGATTAGAATGCTTTGGTGGTGTCGCAAGGCAAATGTAGGCGCCCATCTATGAGTGAAGGAGTGGTGCTTTGAACAACAACATGTTTTCGAAGGCAGCAGTGTGGCTGGTGATAGCACTGGTGCTGTTTACGGTGTTCAAGCAGTTCGACAAGCCCCGTGTCCAGGAAGGCGTTTCGTACTCGCAGTTCATGGACGACGCGAAGGCCGGCAAGGTCAAGAGCGTCGTGGTGCAGGGGCGGAACCTCACGGTCACTCCGGCTGACGGCCAGAAATACCAGATCGTCTCCCCAGGCGACATCTGGATGGTCGGCGACCTGATGAAATATGGCGTGCAGGTGAGCGGCAAGGCCGACGAAGAGCCGAATGCGCTCGTTTCGGCGTTGTATTACCTTGGACCGACGATACTGATCATCGTGTTCTGGTTCTACATGATGAGGCAGATGCAGGGGGGCGGCAAAGGCGGGGCGTTCTCCTTTGGTAAATCGCGCGCCCGCCTGATCGACGAGAACAACAACGCGGTCAACTTCTCCGACGTCGCGGGCTGCGACGAAGCCAAGGAAGAAGTGTCCGAGCTCGTCGACTTCCTGCGTGATCCGCAAAAATTCCAGAAGCTGGGCGGCCGCATTCCGCGCGGCGTGTTGCTGGTCGGCCCTCCGGGTACCGGTAAGACGCTGCTTGCGCGAGCGATTGCCGGCGAAGCGAAAGTGCCGTTCTTCAGCATCTCGGGTTCGGACTTCGTGGAAATGTTCGTCGGCGTGGGTGCGGCCCGCGTGCGCGACATGTTCGAGCAGGCCAAGAAGCATGCTCCGTGTATCGTGTTCATCGACGAAATCGACGCGGTCGGCCGCCATCGCGGCGCCGGCATGGGCGGCGGTAACGACGAGCGCGAGCAGACGCTGAATCAGATGCTGGTCGAGATGGACGGCTTCGAGGCGAACTCGGGCGTTATCGTGATCGCGGCAACCAACCGTTCGGACGTGCTCGACAAGGCGCTGCTGCGTCCTGGCCGTTTCGACCGCCAGGTGTATGTGGGCCTGCCGGACATCCGTGGCCGCGAACAGATCATGAAGGTGCACCTGCGCAAGGTGCCGATCGCCAACGACGTGGATGCAGCGGTTATCGCACGCGGCACGCCGGGCTTCTCGGGCGCCGACCTCGCAAACCTCGTGAACGAAGCAGCGCTCTTCGCGGCGCGCCGCGGCAAGCGCATCGTCGAAATGCAGGACTTCGAAGACGCGAAGGACAAGATCTTCATGGGTCCGGAGCGCAAGTCGGCGGTCATCCGCGAAGAAGCCAAGCGTGCGACGGCGTACCACGAGTCGGGTCACGCGGTTATCGCGAAGCTGCTGCCGAAGGCCGATCCGGTCCACAAGGTCACGATCATTCCGCGTGGCCGTGCACTGGGCGTGACGTGGCAGTTGCCTGAGCATGACAACGAAACGTATTCGAAGGACTATCTGCTGGATCGTTTGGCCATTCTGTTCGGCGGCCGCGTGGCGGAAGAGCTGTTCATGAACCTGATCAGCACGGGCGCCTCGGACGACTTCAACAAGGCGACGCAAACGGCTCGCGCCATGGTCACGCGCTTCGGCATGACCGACGCGCTCGGACCGATGGTCTACGCCGACGACGACAACGACGGCGGCCCGTTCGGCAAGGGCTTCACGCGTGCGATTTCGGAAGCGACGCAGCAGAAGGTCGACGCGGAAATCCGCCGCGTGCTCGACGAGCAGTACAACCTCGCGAAGCGCCTGCTCGACGAGAACCGCGACAAGGTCGAAGCCATGACCGCGGCACTCATGGAGTGGGAAACGATCGACGCCGACCAGATCAACGACATCATGGCCGGCCGTCCGCCGCGCTCGCCCAAGAGCACGCCGTCGACGGGCGACGCGTCGTCGGGTGGCAGCACGGGCACCGAGGTCAAACCCGGTAGCGCCACTGCACCGGCGTGATCCTTATCGAGTAAAGTTGCGGGCCGGTGTGACGTTCACATCGGCCCGTTTTGCATTTCTGGCGCGCCGCCGGGCCGCCGCATCTCGTTACACATCTGACGTTTCTTGACGTGCCCAATATCACCTCGCAAGGTAGTCTCCCACCTGAGCCGCTCGCCTGCGGCCGTTTCACGCTGACTTTCGAGCGTCCGCTCGTCATGGGCATCCTCAACGCGACACCCGACTCGTTTTCCGACGGCGGTCGCTATATCGCGTTTGGCGACGCCTTACGCCGCGCCGAGCAGATGATGCTCGACGGCGTCGATATCATCGACATTGGCGGTGAATCGACACGGCCGGGCGCGCCGCCCGTGCCGCTCGACGAGGAACTCGAGCGCGTGATTCCGCTCGTGGAAAAGCTCAAGGGGGCGAACCTGCCGCTCTCGATCGACACGTACAAGCCCGAAGTCATGCGCGCGGCGCTCGCGGCCGGCGCCGACATGATCAACGACATTTGGGGTTTCCGGATGCCCGGCGCGATCGAGGCCGTACGCGGCAGCGACTGCGGGCTGTGCGTGATGCACATGCTCGGCGAGCCGCAGACGATGCAGGTGGGCGAGCCCGACTACGTGGACGTCGTGCGCGAGGTGCGGGAGTTTCTCGCCCAGCGTTGCGCCGAACTCGAAGCGGCGGGCGTCGCGAAGGCGCGTATCAGCGTGGATCCGGGCTTTGGCTTCGGCAAGACGGTGGTCGAGCATAATTACGCGCTGCTCGCGCACTTGCCCGAGACGGCGCCCGAGGTAGCCGCAGGCGTCGCGCCGTATCCGATCCTTGCTGGCATGTCGCGCAAATCGATGCTGGGCGCGCTTGTGAACCGGCCCGCTGCAGAACGCGTCGCTGCGAGTGTGGGAGCGGCGGTGTGCGCGGCGGAGCGCGGTGCGGCGATCATTCGCGTGCACGACGTCGCGCCAACCGTGGACGCACTCAAGATCTGGACAGCGATGCGCGACGCGATGCAAGGCGGCGCGCTGGACACACAAGGCTGAACCGTGGCCAGGGAAGAACGCTGACGAGCGCGAAATGCGCCGGAGCGGATCCGGGCGGCCACAATACAGGACAAAGCAGTATCAAACCGAGGGGTAGAAAGATGGGACGTCGTTATTTCGGAACTGATGGGGTGCGTGGCAAGGTCGGCGAGGCGCCGATCACGCCCGATTTCGTACTCCGGCTAGGCTACGCCGCGGGCAAGGTGCTTGCGGGCTCGGCAGCGGCTTCGGGGACGCGCCCGTCCGTGCTGATCGGCAAGGACACGCGCATCTCGGGCTATATGCTCGAAGCCTCGCTGGAAGCGGGGCTTTCGGCGGCCGGCATCGACGTGATGCTGGCGGGCCCGATGACAACGCCCGGCATCGCCTATCTCACACGCGCGCTGCGGCTTGCCGCGGGTGTGGTGATCAGCGCGTCGCACAATCCGTACTACGACAACGGCATCAAGTTCTTCTCCGCCGACGGCAACAAGCTGCCCGACGAAGTGGAGACGCAAATCGAGGAGCAGCTCGAGCAGCCACTCGCCTGCGCGCCGTCGGAACAGCTTGGCCGCGCTCGCCGCCTGCACGACGCTGGCGGCCGCTATATCGAGTTCTGCAAGAGCACGTTCCCGCAGGCGTTCAACTTGCGTGGTCTGAAGCTCGTGATCGACTGCGCCAACGGTGCGGGTTACGACATCGCGCCGCACGTGTTCCACGAACTGGGCGCGGACGTGATTCCGATCGGTGTGTCGCCGAACGGCTTCAACATCAACGACGGCGTGGGCGCGACCGCGCCCGACGCGCTCGTGCGCGCCGTGCGCGCCAATCACGCGGACCTTGGCATTGCGCTCGACGGCGACGCCGACCGTCTCCAGGTGGTGGATGCACAGGGCCGCCTCTACAACGGCGACGAGCTGCTCTATGTGCTCGTGAAGGACCGCATCGCGACCGACGGCAAGGTGGAAGGGGCGGTGGGCACGCTCATGACCAATCTTGCTGTGGAGCAGGCGCTCGAAGGCCTTGGCGTGAAGCTGGTGCGCGCGAACGTGGGCGACCGCTACGTGCTGGAGCAACTGCGCGAGCGCGGCTGGCAGCTCGGCGCGGAAGGCTCGGGCCACATTCTGTCGCTCGACCGTCACACGACCGGCGACGGCATCGTCTCCGCACTGCTCGTGCTGGCGGCGATGAAGCGCAGCGGCAAGACGATCGCGCAACTGCTCGATGGCGTGAAGCTGTTTCCGCAGAAGCTCATCAACGTGCGCATCGCGCAAGGCGCCGACTGGAAGGGCAACGCAGAGATCCAGAAGTCGATTGCTTCGGCCGAGGCGGAATTGAAGGGCAAGGGGCGTGTTCTGATCCGCGCCTCGGGCACGGAGCCGGTGCTGCGTGTGATGGTCGAGGCGCGCGAGGAGCGCGACACGGTGCATTACGCCGAGGCGATTGCCACCGTGGTCAAGCGTTCGATTGCGTGATGGGCGAGCACGACGGTGCGAGCCGCCGTCGTGCTCATCCTTTTTCTCGATTTTTTCGGCGTCGAAGCAGAAACAAGCAAACGTTTAAAACATTCGAATAGCGGTTTGCAAACCACTTTCGAGGGATTCCTCGAATTTTTTTGCATCGGACCCCGGGGCAGCCTCTAAACGCCCGTCTGGTGGCCTTTTCAGCCATCCTCTCCCTTGCCCGCCGTGCCGCAACCGCGCCTCGCGGTCCGCACAAATCACGCCCAAAACGCATAGCCACGCGCCTTTCAGCCGGTAATCGTATTGTCACGTTTGCTTCATGAATCGTCACGGTACTGTCACAGAGACCCCCTAAGCTTCGCGGTGTCGTTCATCCGCTCACACACTGGAGGTCTCATGAAATTGATGCAAACCGCGCTCGCTGGCGTTGCTGGCGCGCTCTTCGCGATCGCAGCGCAGGCTGCTGACATCACCGGCGCGGGCAGCACCTTCGCAGCACCGATCTACACGAAATGGGCGGACGCCTATCAGAAGTCGGGCGGCGGCAAGGTCAACTACCAGGGCATCGGCTCGTCGGGTGGCATCAAGCAGATTCAAGCCAAGACCGTTGACTTCGCGGGCTCGGACGCTCCGCTGAAGGACGAAGATCTGGCCAAGGAAGGCCTGTTCCAGTTCCCGACGGTGGTTGGCGGCGTCGTGCCGGCGATCAACGTGCCGGGCGTCAAGGCTGGCGAACTCACGCTGTCGGGCCCGGTGCTCGGCGACATCTACCTCGGCAAGATCAAGAAGTGGAACGATCCGGCCATCGCCGCGCTGAACCCGAAGGTCAAGCTGCCTGACCTCGACATCGCTGTGGTCCGCCGCGCCGATGGTTCGGGCACCAGCTTCATCTGGACGAACTACCTCTCGAAGGTCAACCCCGACTGGAAGAGCAAGGTCGGCGAAGGCACGACGGTGAACTGGCCGACGGGTACGGGCGGCAAGGGCAACGACGGCGTCGCAGCCTTCGTGCAACGTCTGCCGGGCGCGATCGGCTACGTCGAGTGGGCGTACGCCAAGCAAAATCACATGGTCTACACTGCCATGAAGAATGAGTCGGGCGCCGTTGTTCAGCCGGACACCGAAACGTTCAAGGCAGCGGCCGCTGGCGCGGACTGGAAGAAGTCGTTCTACCAGATCCTCACGAACGAGCCGGGCAAGGACGCATGGCCGGTGGTCGGCGCGACCTTCGTGCTGCTGCACACGGCACAGGACAAGCCGGACCAGGGCAAGGAAACGCTCAAGTTCTTCGACTGGGCGTTCAAGAACGGCACGCCGGCCGCTGACAGCCTCGACTACATCTCGCTGCCGCAGTCGGTTGTGAGCGAAATCAAGTCGCAGTGGAAGGAGAAGGTCAAGGACGCGAGCGGCAAGCCGGTCGCTGAGTAAGCAAGGCGTCAGGCAAGCGTAAAAAAAGGCCGCCGCGTGACGCGCGCGGCCTGTTCGCTTGTGGCTTGCCTGATTCTGCGCTGTCCATGATGTGCCGCCCGCCTTCCGACGTAGTCGTCTGTATTACGGCCGGAAGTCGGGCGATTTGCAGTCCTACAGCTGCATCAACGTCGTGAGCCACGCGCTCGCGGCAACTGGAACCCAGGTCACCATGTCCGACGTCCCGCTCGTGTCGAACCCGCCCGGCAACGCCGCGCAGCAAAAAGCGCCCAGCCCGGCAGGGGACATCATTTTTGGCGGCCTCGCGCGCCTCGCCGCCATCGTCACGCTGTTGCTGCTTGGCGGCATCATCGTGTCGCTGCTCGTCGCCTCGTTGCCGACGATCCAGAAATTCGGTTTCGCATTCCTCTGGACTGCCGACTGGGATCCACCCAGCGAGCAGTTCGGCGCGCTCGTGCCTATCTACGGCACGATCGCCACTTCGCTGATTGCACTGATCATCGCCGTGCCTGTGAGCTTCGGCATTGCGCTCTTTCTCACCGAACTTTCGCCCGCGTGGCTGCGCCGGCCGCTAGGCATCGCCATCGAGCTGCTCGCCGCGATCCCGTCGATCGTCTACGGTATGTGGGGCTTGCTCGTGTTCGCGCCGATCTTCGCGCAATGGTTCGAAAAGCCGCTCGGCTCGCTGCTGGGCGGCATGCCGATCGTCGGCGCGCTGTTCCAGGGCGCGCCCATCGGCATCGGCATTCTGTGCGCCGGCGTGATTCTCGCGATCATGATCATTCCGTACATCGCCTCGGTCATGCGCGACGTGTTCGAAGTCACGCCCGTGCTGCTCAAAGAGTCGGCCTACGGCATTGGCTGCACGACCTGGGAAGTGATGTGGAAGATCGTGCTGCCGTTCACGAAGACCGGTGTGATCGGCGGCGTGATGCTCGGCCTTGGCCGCGCGCTCGGCGAGACGATGGCCGTCACGTTCGTGATCGGCAATACGAACCTGCTCGACAACGTGTCGCTCTTTTCGCCGGGCAACAGCATCACCTCGGCGCTCGCCAACGAGTTCGCGGAAGCGAGCCCCGGCCTGCACACGGCCGCGCTGATGGAGCTCGGCCTGATCCTCTTCGTGATCACGTTCATCGTGCTGTCGATCTCGAAGCTCATGTTGCTGCGCCTTGAAAAATCGGAGGGTGCGCGATGAGCGAACCGATGATGAAAATTCCGGGTGCGGTTTACGGCCCCGAACTGGATCGCATGCGCGACAAGCTGCAGCGCCGCCGCCGCGTGACCAACGCGATCGCGCTCTCGCTCTCGCTCGCCGCCATGGCGTTTGGCCTTCTGTGGCTCGTGTGGATTCTCTACACGACGATTTCGCTCGGCATCGGCGGTCTTTCGTTGGATCTGTTCACGCAGTCCACGCCGCCGCCGAACACGGATGGCGGCGGTCTGGCCAACGCCATCGTCGGCAGCCTGCTGCTCGTTGTGATCGCAACGTTCGTCGGCACGCCGATCGGCATTCTCGCGGGCATCTATCTCGCGGAATACGGCCAGAAGGGGTGGCTCGCGAGCGTCACGCGCTTCATCAACGACATTCTGCTGTCGGCGCCTTCGATCGTCGTGGGCCTGTTCGTCTACGCGCTCGTAGTGGCGAAGATGGGGCACTTCAGCGGCTGGGCCGGCGCGATCGCGCTCGCTTTGCTGCAGATCCCGATCGTGATCCGCACGACCGAGAACATGCTCAAGCTCGTGCCGAACGCGCTGCGCGAAGCGGCCTTCGCACTCGGCACGCCGAAGTGGAAGATGGTGCTCTCCATCACGCTCAAGGCGTCGATCGCGGGCATCGTGACGGGCGTGCTGCTCGCGATCGCCCGTATCGCCGGCGAAACCGCGCCGCTGCTCTTCACCGCGCTGTCGAACCAGTTCTTCAGCGCCGACATGAATCAACCGATCGCGAACCTGCCGGTCACGATCTTCAAGTTTGCGATGAGCCCGTTTGCGCAGTGGCAGTCGCTTGCGTGGGCCGGCGTTTTCCTGATCACGCTGGGCGTGCTGGGTCTGAATATCCTCGCGCGCACGGTCTTTTCGAAAAAGTAAGGGCGGAGTTCCCGATGAACATGGCTGAGAGTCACCTCAACACCGCTGCGCACGGCAATGCGCCCTCCGCTGGGTTTGAACCTGCGGATCCCGCCCAGAGCGCACGCCTGCCGGCGCTGGGCAAGCCGAAGATCGAAGTGAAGGACCTGAACTTCTTCTACGGCAAGTATCATGCGCTGAAGAACATCAACCTGCAGATTCCCGAAGGCAAGGTGACGGCGTTCATCGGCCCGTCGGGCTGCGGCAAGTCCACGCTCCTGCGCACCTTCAACAAGATGTTCGCGCTCTATCCGGAGCAGCGCGCCGAAGGTGAGATCGTGATGGACGGCGAGAACCTGCTCACGACCAAGCGCGATATCTCGCTGCTGCGCGCGCGCATCGGCATGGTGTTCCAGAAGCCGACCCCGTTCCCGATGTCGATTTACGACAACATTGCGTTCGGCGTGAAGATGTTCGAGAAGCTCTCGCGCCCGGAAATGGATGACCGCGTGGAATGGGCGCTCACCAAGGCCGCGCTGTGGAACGAAGTGAAGGACAAGCTCGGCCAGAGCGGCTACGGCCTCTCGGGCGGCCAGCAGCAGCGCCTGTGTATCGCGCGCGGCATTGCGATCCGCCCCGAAGTGCTGCTGCTCGACGAGCCGTGCTCGGCGCTCGACCCGATTTCCACGGGCCGTATCGAAGAGCTGATCGCGGAACTCAAGAGCGACTACACGGTGGTGATCGTCACCCATAACATGCAGCAGGCCGCGCGCTGCTCGGACTACACTGCTTACATGTACCTTGGTGAGCTGATCGAGTTCGGCGACACCGAAAAGATCTTCATCAAGCCGGTCCGCAAGGAAACGGAAGACTACATCACCGGCCGTTTCGGCTGATTGTTGCAGGGAGCAAATCATGTCCGACAAACACTTGTCCAGCCAGTTCGACGCCGATTTGAACCTCATTTCGTCGAAGGTGCTCGAAATGGGCGGCCTCGTCGAATCGCAGATCATCACGGCAATGCAGGCGCTCAACGACTTCGACGGCGAAGCTGCCGCGCGCGTGATCGCCGCTGAAGACCGCCTCAACACGATGGAAGTCGAGATCGACGAGGAGTGCAGCAACATCATCGCGCGCCGCCAGCCGGCCGCGCGCGACCTGCGCCTCGTGCTTGCCATTTCGAAGACCATCACGAACCTCGAGCGCGCCGGCGACGAAGCCGAGAAGATCGCCAAGCGCACGAAGCGCCTGATGGAAGACGGTGCGTCGCGCACGGTCAACATCGCAGAGATCAAGGTCTCGGGCGAGATGGCCGTGTCGATCCTGCGCCGCGCGCTCGACGCTTTTGCTCGCCTCGACACCGTGGCCGCCGCGCAGATCGTGCGCGACGACAAGGCGATCGACGAGGAATTTCGCGCGTTCGTACGCAAGCTCGTGAGCTACATGATGGAAGATCCGCGCACGATTTCCGTGGGCCTCGACTATCTGTTCATCGCCAAGGCGATCGAGCGGATCGGCGACCACGCGAAGAACATCGCGGAGTTCATCATCTACATCGTGAAGGGTACCGACGTGCGCCACAAGTCGCGCGACGCGCTCGAACGCGAAGCACTCAGCTAATCACTCCACACACAGGTAACAAGGTCAAGAGGTGCCGATGCCTAGCAGCATTCTCGTCATCGAAGATGAGCCCGCTATTTCCGAGCTGATTTCGGTGAACCTGCAGCACGCAGGCCACTGCCCGATCCGCGCCTACAACGCGGAGCAGGCGCAGAACCTGATCAGCGACGTGCTGCCCGATCTCATCCTGCTCGACTGGATGTTGCCGGGCAAGTCGGGTGTGAACTTCGCGCGCGACTTGCGCAACAACGAACGCACGAAGCATATTCCGATCATCATGCTGACCGCGCGTGGCGACGAGCAGGACAAGGTCCTCGGCCTCGAAATCGGCGCTGACGACTACGTGACGAAGCCGTTCTCGCCCAAGGAGCTGATGGCGCGCATCAAGGCGGTGCTGCGCCGCCGTGCGCCGCAGCTCACGGAAGACGTGGTGGCGATCAACGGTCTGAAGCTCGATCCGGCCACGCATCGCGTGGCCGCCGCCGCCGAAGGCTCGGAAATCAAGCTCGACCTCGGCCCGACCGAGTTCCGCCTGCTGCACTTCTTCATGACGCATCCCGAACGCGTCCATAGCCGCACGCAGTTGCTCGACCAGGTGTGGGGCGATCACGTGTTCGTGGAAGAGCGCACGGTGGACGTGCATATCAAGCGTCTGCGTGCCGCGCTCAAGCCGGCAGGCTGCGATGCTATGATCGAAACGGTGCGCGGCAGCGGCTACCGTCTCGCCAAGAGCGCCTGAGCTGGAAACATGGCCGCGCCGCAGGGTGAATCACCGGGCGGCGCGACCGTTTCACCGCAGCCGGTATTCGAGCGGCGGTAACTCGATGTCGCGTGCCCGCATCCGACCGTATTTTTCTTCGATCGCAGGAACATGAACATCATCTGGGCGCGCTCCCTTGTATCGATCGTGTTGCTCGCGCTCGTTTGCGCGGGTGTCGGCGCGATTTTCGGCGTCAAGATCGCGTTGGGCATCGCCGTGCTGGCGCTGCTCGCGCAAATGCTCTTCAGCACGTTCCACAAGCAGCGTCTCTGGCGCCTGCTCGACGCGCCGGTCTATGGCGAAGTGCCGAGCGCTCCCGGCATCTGGGGCGAAATCTACTACCGTCTGCATAAGCTCGCGAAGCGCTGGCATGCTCAGGTGCGCCAGGTGGAGCAGCAGCATTCGCGTTTCATCCAGGCGATCCAGGCTTCGCCCAATGGCGTCGCCATGCTCGACGACCACGACCAGATCGAGTGGTGCAACGCGATCTCCGAAGTTCACTTCGGGCTCGACGCCAGGCGCGATCTGCGCCAGCACATCACGCATCTCGTGCGCCAGCCCGACTTCGTGCGCTACCTCAATTCGCACGATTACAAAGACATGCTGATCATGCGCGGCATGGGCGCGAAACGTCAGAACGTGATCTCGGTGCAGGTGTTTCCGTACGGCGAGAACCGCAAGCTCGTTCTTTCGCAGGACATCACCGAACTCGAGCGCACCGACGCCATGCGGCGCGACTTCGTGGCCAATGTCTCGCACGAGCTGAAAACGCCGATCACGGTGCTCTCGGGCTTCCTCGAAACGATGCGCGAGCTGCCGCTTGGCGAAGCCGAGCGCAACCGCTATCTGGAGCTGATGGAGCAGCAGGCTTCGCGCATGCGCCACATCGTCACCGACCTGCTCGTGCTCGCGAAACTCGAAGGCGAGGGGCGCCAGCCCGGTGACCATATGGTCGACATGCGCGCGGTGCTCGGACACGTGCGCGAGGACGCCGAAAGCCTCTCGGGCGGGCATCACCGCATCACGGCCGATTTCGACGATGGCTTGAGCGTCACGGGTTCCGAAACCGAAATCATGAGCGCGCTCGGCAATCTGGCGACCAATGCGGTGCGCTACACGCCGGACGGCGGCACGGTGCATCTGTCCTGGCGCGCGGAGCAGGGCAGCGCGGTGTTCTCCGTCACCGACAGCGGCCTGGGCATTCCGGCCGCCGATATTCCGCGCCTGACCGAGCGTTTCTATCGCGTGGATCGCAGCCGCTCGCGCGACACGGGCGGCACGGGGCTGGGCCTTGCGATCGTCAAGCACGTGCTGCAGCGCCACGACGCGGCGCTCGAAGTGAAGAGCGAGGAAGGGCGGGGCAGCACGTTCACGGTGCGCTTTCCGAACGCGCGCACGACGAGAAGGCAGCCGGCGCCGGTATAACCATCTGCAGCCGCAAATGAAAAAGCCGCTTCGTTCGAAGCGGCTTTTTTGCGTCCAGCGTTATCGGCTCGTCAAGACATCACGGACAGAACTTCGCCAGCAAGCTCATTTGCGCATTGCGCACGGCCTTGCCCGCGCGCCGGCGGCGGTAGTGCCCGTCGCTTTGCATGAGCCAAGCCGATTGATTGTCGCCGAGGAACATAGAAAGCCCTTCGGCGATCACGCGGCGCTTGAGCCTGCGGTCGTGAATCGGGAACGCGACTTCGACGCGGCGGAACAGGTTGCGATCCATCCAGTCCGCGCTCGACAAGTAAACGTCTTCCTTGCCGCCCGCATAGAAGTAGTAGATGCGATGGTGCTCGAGGAACCGCCCTACGATCGAGCGCACCGTGATGTTCTCGGAGAGCCCCGGCACGCCCGGCTGCAACGAACACACGCCGCGGATGATCAGATCGATCTTCACGCCGGCCTGCGATGCTTCGTACAACTCGTCGATCACCGTCGGCTCGAGCAGCGCGTTCATCTTCGCGACGATACGCGCCTTCTTGCCCGCGCGCGCGGCGTCGGCTTCGTTGCGGATCGCCTCGATCATCTTCGGGTGCAGCGTGAACGGCGACTGCCACAGATCGTGCAGCTGCAATTCGCCGCCGATGCCCGTGAGCTGCTGGAAGACGTGATGCACGTCCTCGCACATCTTCGGCTCCGAGGTCATGAGGCCGAAGTCGGTATAGAGGCGCGCCGTGCGCGGATGGTAGTTGCCGGTGCCCAGGTGTACGTAGCGGCGCAGCACCATGCGGCCGTTCACGGGCACGCGGCGCACGATCAGCATCATCTTGGCGTGGCACTTGTGGCCCACCACGCCGTACACCACGTGCGCGCCCACGGCTTCGAGCTGCGCTGCCCAGTTGATGTTGGTTTCTTCGTCGAAGCGTGCGAGCAGTTCCACGACCACCGTCACTTCCTTGCCGTTGCGCGCGGCCTGCATGAGCGCGTCCATGAGCGGCGAGTCGGTGCCGGTGCGGTAGATCGTCTGCTTGATCGCGACCACGTTCGGATCGTTCGCGGCTTGCAGCAGCAGTTCGAGCACGGGCTGGAAGCTCTCGTACGGATGATGCAGGAGCACGTCGCCCTGATCGATCACGTCGAACATGTTGCTGTTCGCGGCGATGCGCTGCGGAATGGCAGGCACGTGCGGCACGAACTTGAGGTCGGGGCGATCGACCATCTCGGGCAGTTGCATGAGACGCACGAGATTCACGGGGCCATCGACGAAATAGCAGTCCTTTTCATTGAGGCCGCTCTCGTCGAGCAGGCGCTTCACGAGATGCGGGGGCGTTTCCGCCGACACTTCGAGCCGCACCGCATTGCCCAGGTGCCGCGCGGGCAGTTCGCCCTGCAGCGCCACGCGCAGGTTGGTGATTTCGTCTTCGTCTACGAAGAGTTCACTGTTGCGCGTGATGCGGAACTGGTTGCAGCTGCGCACGACGAGGCTTGGGAACAGCTCGCCCACGAAGCGTTGCAGCAGCGAGCCGAGCAGCACGAAGCCGTGCTGGAAGCCGGATAGCTCCTGTGGCATGCGCACGAGGCGTGGCAGCGCGCGCGGCGCCTGCACGATGCCCATGACGGCCTGGCGCCCGAACGCGTCCTTGCCTTCGAGTTCGACCACGAAGTTCAGGCTCTTGTTGAGCACGCGCGGAAACGGGTGCGCGGGATCGAGCCCGATAGGCGTGAGAACCGGCAGCAGTTCGTCGAGAAAGTATTTGCGCGCCCATGCGGTTTGCGCCTCGTTCCAGGCGTCGGTGCCGTGGAAATAAATGCCTTCCTGTTCGAGCGCGGGCAGCACGGTGTCGTGCAGCATGCGGTACTGGCGATGCACGAGACGCTGCGCGCGCTCGACCACGAGGTCGTACACGTGCTGCAGCGACATGCCGTCGGGCGATAGCACGCCGGGGTTGTCGCGCATTTGCTCCTGAAGTCCGGCCATACGGACTTCGAAGAATTCGTCGAGGTTGCTGCTGGTGATACAGATGAAGCGCAAGCGCTCCAGCAAAGGAACAGCGGGATCGGACGCCTGTGCGAGCACGCGCTCATTGAATCCCAGAATGCCCAGTTCGCGATTGAGTAGGGGATAGCGGATGGACATCGGCAATGAAAACGGAATGTCAGGAAGTGATTCGAACGGACGCTCGGAAATTCTCACAGTAATATGACTTTATTGTGACATTCGGTATGTCATAAATTTTACGCCGCATTTTCACGAAATCGACAAGTCGCGTTGCGAACATGCACGCTGGGTAAAAGTACCCATGGTCATGACCAATGCGAGGAGCGACATGGTGAAGTCGGCTACGCTTAAAATGACGCATTTGGACGGTGCGGCGGCGGCGCAACAAGCTCGCATGGCCGCGCGTTCGTCTATGTATGCACGCATGGAGCCTGCCCCCTCGATGGTCACCAATCCCCAACTGCTTGCCGCCGTCGATCTCGGTTCGAACAGCTTTCGTCTGATCGTAGGCCGCGTCGAGGAAACCGACGCCGGCAGCCAGATCTACCCGGTGGATGCGCTGCGCGAACCGGTGCGGCTCGCGGCCGGCCTCTCGAAGGACAAACTGCTCGACCGCGCCTCGCAGGTGCGCGGCTGGGACGCGCTCAAGCGCTTCGGCGAGCGGCTGCGCGACTTTCATCCCGACCAGGTGCGGGCGGTGGCGACCAACACGCTGCGCGTCGCCAAGAACGCGGGCGAGTTCCTCGCCGAGGCCGAAGCCGCGCTCGGCTTCCCGATCGAAGTGATTGCGGGGCGCGAAGAAGCGCGCCTCATCTATGCGGGCGCTGCGCACTCGGTGCCGGCCAGCGCGGGCAAACGCTTCGTGGTGGACATCGGCGGCGGCTCGACCGAGTTCATCATCGGCGCGCACTACACGCCGATCCGCATGGAAAGCCTCTATATCGGCTGCGTGAGCCATAGCCGCCAGTTCTTCCCCTCGGGCAACGTCGACGAGTACACCATGCGCCAGGCCGAACTCGCGGCCACGCGCGAAATCCAGATCATTTCCGCCGACTACCGCAAGACCGGCTGGGACCAGGCGATCGGTTCGTCGGGCACGGCGCGCGCGCTCGCGGAACTCGTCGAGGCGAACGGCTTCAACGATCCGGGCATCACGCACGGCATTTCGCGCGGCGGGCTCGAGCGTCTGAAGCGCGCGCTCATCAAGGCCGAGAACGTGAACCGGCTCAAGCTGATCGCGCTCAAGCCCGACCGCATCCCGGTGCTGGCGGGCGGCCTCTCGATCATGATCGCGGTGTTCGAGGAACTCGGCATCGACTATGTCGACACCACGGACGGCGCGCTGCGTCTGGGCGTGCTCTACGACCTGCTAGGCCGTTCGCAGCACGAGGACATGCGCACGGTCACGGTGGAAGGCTTCATGCGCCGCTACGGCGTGGATCGCGCGCAGGCGGGGCGCATCGGCGAGCTGGCCGTGAAGTTCTACGACCAGTTCGAAGAGCCCGACGAGGAGCGCCGCGAAGAGAACCGCATGTTCCTCACGTGGGCGGCGTCGCTGCACGAGATCGGGCTCTCCATTTCGCACAGCGCGTATCACAAGCATTCGGCCTATATCGCCAGCAACGCGGACATGCCCGGCTTCTCGCGCACCGATCAGGCGCGCCTCGCCGCGCTCGTGCTCGGCCACGTGGGCAAGCTCGGCAAGCTCTCGCAAACGCGCGACGTGGAGTGGCCGCTGCTGTTCTGCCTGCGGCTCGCCGCGCTGCTGACGCGCCGCCGCGCCGACGTCGGCCTGCCGCACATCACGGTGGAGGAAGAGGGCAACGGCTACGAAGTGCTGCTGCCCAATGCCTGGGTCCAGAACAATCCGCTCACCGATTACAACCTCGTTCAGGAAGCGGCGGAATGGGGCAAGATCGGCATTCCGTATCGCGTGGTCTATACGGAGGAGTGAGCGAAGCGCGCAGCGCTTTGCCCATCGTCAATCGGTAAAGAAAAAGCCCGGCTCATTCGTGAGCCGGGCTTTTTTTTCGTCCACTGTTTTCGCCCGCAGAGGGGCGCATGCGGTGTCAGCGCGCGATGGCTTCGCCGAGGAAGTGGCGCGCGTAACGCTCGTTGATCTCCGACAGACGGAAGAGCGTGAGGAAATCGGCGGTGTTGAAGTCGGGGTCCCAGGCGGGCGCACCGCAGATCTTCGCGCCAAGGCGCAGATAGCCCTTGATGAGCGGCGGCGCCACGGCGGGCGAGTTGGTGCGCAGCTCTTCGACGGGCAGCGGCGTGTGCGGGAACGCGCGGTATTCGGGCGCGGTCAGCGCGTTCGCGTCGAGCGCGCAGTACAGGTTCGCCGCGTAGTGGCCGCCGTCGGCCATCGCGACGCTCGCGCAGCCGAGCATCGTCTCGTAGCCGTTGTGCTGCATGTAGCCGCCCAGACCGCCCCACAGCGACATGATGACCGAGCCGCTGCGGTAGTCGGGGTGCACGCACGAGCGGCCCACCTCGACCATTTTCGGCCGCAGATGCGCGAGACGAGAGACGTCGAACTCGCTTTCGGCATAGAGACGGCCGATGCGCGCCGCCTGGTGCGGCGGCAGCACGCGATAGGTGCCGACGACCTTGAGCGTGTCGAGGTCGCGCACGAGCAGGTGGTCGCAGTAGGCGTCGAAGGCGTCGACGTCGAGACCGGCGGGGCCGGTCAGGCGTGCGCCCATTTCCTCGGCGAACACGCGGTAGCGCAGACGCTGGGCTTCGCGCAGCTCCTCGTCGGTGCGAGCCCAGGCCACCTGCAGCCGATGCTGCGCGGTGACCGTTTCTTCGGCGCGCGGCAAGCGTCGGTTCGACTCGAAAATCGAGGCGAACGGCAGGGTGGGCGTCGGCAGATCTCGCATGGGGCGTCCTGGTCGGAAGTAAGAGAACTTTTCCGGCAATTTAGTAATACGCCGTTACGTTTCCATGAAAACGCAATGACGATTCAATGACGTGGTGTAAGGCAGACGGGCGAGCTAGCCGAATGGCCAGGGGCGGCGGGAGCGTGGGAACCGCTGTAGGGGCCGCGTAGAGGCGGCCCGGCGGGGCAGACGGAGGCGGGTGGAGGACTAGACGAGATCGGGTGTGATGGCCGCGTGCAGGACGGCCTCGCTGCCGTTGCGCTCGCGGCTCGCGAGCCAGAGCACGCCGCTTTTCTTCACGGCCCAGCTGCGCGGGTCGGCGCCGCCCGAGAGCAACCGCGCCGCGACTTCGCCGAGCGTGGGCTGATGGCCGACGACAACGACCGTGGACGAGAGGCCCTCGGGCCAGCCGACGGCGGTGAGCACCTGCTCGACGCTCGCATCGGGCGCGAGTTCGCGCACGACGCGATATTGATCGGTAAGCGCCTCGGCGGTCTGGATGGTGCGTGCGGCGGGGCTGGCGAGGATCACGGCGTCGTCGGGCAGCCGCGCGCGCAGCCAGCGCGCGACGTTCTGCGCCTGCTTGCGTCCGCGCGTGGTGAGCTGGCGGGCGAGGTCGCTGGCGGCGATGTCTTCGGCTTCGGCGTGGCGCCAGAGGATGAGGTGCATGGCGTCTCCTTTTTTCGCGGTATGGGGTGCACTTTCGGCGTGTGCTCTCATGGTGCACGCCCCGCTGGTGAGCGGCAAGCGCGTGATGCGGTTCTTTTTTGTTCAAGGGGATTTGACGGCGCGGGGGCACTACCGATACAATCTCGGATTCGTCGGAGCGTAGCGCAGCCTGGTAGCGCATCTGATTTGGGATCAGAGGGTCGTAGGTTCGAATCCTATCGCTCCGACCAGCAATACCGAGGGGTTACACGCCAT
The DNA here is from genome assembly GCF_038900775.1 of Paraburkholderia sp. JHI869. Taxonomy (NCBI): domain Bacteria; kingdom Pseudomonadati; phylum Pseudomonadota; class Betaproteobacteria; order Burkholderiales; family Burkholderiaceae; genus Paraburkholderia; species Paraburkholderia sp. JHI869. The sequence continues at coordinate 423,423 of NZ_JAYMSC010000003.1, read as the reverse complement.
TGGCCTGTAGCCCCTTTTTCTTTTTCTCCCGTTTTTGTCGTATACGCTCGCGTTTCGTCGTACGGCGCCGTTCCATTTGAAAAGCCGTCGAGCTTATAAAATACGGATCGGCCACGATTCCCGTGGCGATCGCACCCTGGCAGCCATGTTACGTTTATCCGAAGTCAAACTCCCCCTCGACCACGCCGAAAGCGATCTTGAAGCCGCGATTCGGGGACGCCTCGCGGAACTCGGCGTAGCAGCGGACGCGCTCGTCCGTTACACCGTCTTCCGCCGTGCGCACGATGCACGCAAGCGCTCGGATATCAAGCTGAACTATATCGTCGACATCGAAGTCGAGGACGAAGCGAAGGTGCTCAAGCGGATCGCCGGCAAGCCGCATTGCGGGGTGACACCGGACATGACCTACCGCTTCGTCGCGAAGGCGCCCGAGCACTCGACGCGTCCGCGTCCGGTCGTGATCGGCATGGGACCGTGCGGTCTGTTCGCGGGACTGATCCTCGCGCAGATGGGCTTTCGTCCCATCATCCTCGAGCGCGGCAAGGCCGTGCGCGAGCGCACCAAGGACACCTTCGGCCTGTGGCGCAAGTCCGTGCTCAACCCGGAATCGAACGTGCAGTTCGGTGAAGGCGGGGCCGGAACGTTCTCCGACGGCAAGCTGTACAGCCAGATCAAGGATCCGCACCACTACGGCCGCAAGGTGCTCGACGAATTCGTCAAGGCGGGTGCGCCGGAAGACATCCTGTATCTGAGCCGCCCGCACATCGGCACGTTCCGCCTCGTCAGCATGGTGGAAAAGATGCGCGCCACCATCCACGAACTGGGCGGCGAAGTGCGCTTCGAAACGCGCGTCGAAGACATCGACATCGAGCAGGGCAAGGTGCGCGCGCTCAAACTCTCGAACGGCGAGACGCTGCCGTGCGACCACGTCGTGCTGGCTGTTGGCCACAGCGCCCGCGACACGTTCCAGATGCTGCACGATCGCGGTGTGTTCATGGAAGCCAAGCCGTTTTCGCTGGGCTTTCGCATCGAGCATCCGCAGGGCGTGATCGATCGCAGCCGCTTCGGCAAGTTTGCGGGCCACAAGGAGCTCGGCGCGGCCGACTACAAGGTGGTGCATCACGCCAACAATGGCCGCGCCGTCTATAGCTTCTGCATGTGCCCCGGCGGCACGGTGGTCGCGGCGACCTCCGAACCCGGCCGCGTGGTCACCAACGGCATGAGCCAGTATTCGCGGGCCGAGCGCAACGCGAATGCGGGCATCGTCGTCGGCATCACGCCGGAGGACTATCCGGGCGGCCCGCTCGCGGGCATCGCGTTCCAGCGCAAGTGGGAAGAGCGCGCGTTCGAACTCGGCGGCGGCAATTATCAGGCGCCGGGCCAACTGGTCGGCGACTTTATCGCCGGCCGGCCTTCGACGTCGCTGGGCTCCGTGGTGCCGTCTTACAAGCCGGGCGTGCATCCGACCGATCTCAGCACGGCGCTGCCCGACTACGTGATCGAAGCCATCCGTGAAGCGCTGCCCCAGATCGACAAGAAGATCGCAGGCTTCGCGATGCACGATGCCGTGCTCACCGGCGTCGAGACGCGCACGTCGTCGCCGCTGCGTATTCGTCGCAAAGACGATTACCAGAGCGTGAACGTCGAAGGTCTGTATCCGGCCGGCGAAGGCGCCGGGTATGCCGGCGGTATCTATTCGGCGGCCATTGACGGCATCGAAGTGGCGCAAGCCGTGGCGCTCAGTCTGACGTCGGCGCACGCGGCCTGACAGGCGGGAAAAGGCAGGCGAGATGCGTCAGCGCACCCTCAGCGCGGCGCGCGATTCGCCTGTCTGCGCGATCCGCAATGGATCGCCAAGTGACCCTTCCCCCATTTCCCGCCTTCCTCTAATCCCATAAAATACTGTATAAATATACAGGTGGAGGCGAACCGACCTCCTTCCTGCCGATGCCCCATTTCTTGCCGGGCAGGGCGGAGCGTTCCCATCAACCAGGCCACGAACCATGGCAGCCGTTCAGATCACTGCGCAGACCACTGCTCAGCTCGCCGCGCACTTGCCCCCCCGGCTGCAAAGCCGCGTGTGGCAAGGCGATCAGCTTGCGCACGCCAGCGAGCGCTCGGTGCCGAGCGGCCACGCCACGCTCGACGCCCAGCTTCCCGGCGCCGGCTGGCCCGCGGGCAGCCTGACCGAACTGCTCGTCGAGCAGGGCGGCGTGGGCGAGATGCGGCTCGTCGCTCCCGCATTGCGCGCGCTCACCGCGCAGGGGGGCCGGCACGTGCTGCTCGTCGCGCCGCCGTGGCGCCCGTACGCTTGTGCGCTCAAGGCATGGGGGCTCGCGCTCGAGCGCGTGATCTGGGTGCGCGCGGCCGAAGGCGAGGCCGCCTGGGTGGCCGAGCAGGCGCTCAAGCAGGAAGGCATGGGCGCCGTGCTGCTCTGGCAGACGAAGGCGCGCGCCGACGCCGTGCGTCGTCTGCAGGTCGCCGCCCAGGATTCGCAGGCGCTCGCGTTTCTCGTGCGGCCGCTCGCCGCGCGCAACCAGTCGTCGCCGGCGCCGCTGCGCATGACCTGCTCGCCGGTGCCGCCGCCCGACGACGCGAGCCTGAACCGGCGCGAATGGATGCAGCTCGCCGCGCTCTCCGTCGATATCTTCAAGCGCCGCGGGCCGCCGCCCGCCCAGCCACTCGTCATTACATTGCCGCTGCAGGACGCGGTGCTGCCCCAGCCGGACGCAGCCTCCGTCGTCATGCCGTGGCCCGGGGTCAATCATGTTGTGGATCGCCGTCACCTTGCCGTTGTTGCCGCTGGAGGCCGTCAGACCTCTGACGCCGCCGGCGCCGTCAACATCGCGCCTGCCTGAAAGCGCCGATGCCGACGCCGATACCGTCAGCGCGCCGCGCTGCTACGCGCTCGCCGACCACACGCGCATCCTGATCGCCGATCTCGACGCGCTGCGCGCAGGCGTCGAGCCCGGCAACACGCGCTCGCATGCGCTCGCGCTCGCGCCGGGGCTCGTGCTGCTCGAAGCCGAGCCGGCGCGCGAGACCCGCGCGTTCGAGGCGCTCGCGCTCGCGTTGCTCGCCTATACGCCCAAGGTGTCGTTCGCGCAGTCGCACACACTATTGCTCGAAGTCGGTTCGGGCTTGCGTCTTTTCGGCGGCGTGCGCGCGCTGCTCGCCAAGGTTGCGGCGACGGTGGCCGGCTGCGGGCACACCGCGCGCATGGCCTGCGCGCCCACGGCGTGGGGCGCGTGGACGCTCGCGCAGGCGCGCGTCACGCGTTCGTCGCGCCGCTGGCACGTGCTCAAGGAAACGACGCTCGCGCGCGTGCTCGATGCGCTGCCGGTCACGCTCGCGCCGTTCGCCGCGCAGCACGAGCACGCGCTCACGCAGATCGGCTGCGCCACGCTCGGCGATCTGCGGCGGCTGCCGCGCGACGGCATCGTGCGGCGTTTCGGCGACGGCGTGCTCGGCTGGCTCGCGCAGGCGCGCGGCGAAGCGCCCGATCCGCGTGTCTGGTTTGCCGCGCCGCCGTCGTTTCACGCGTCGCTCGAATTGCAGGCGCGCGTGGAGAGCGCCGAGGCGCTGCTCTTTGCCGCGCGCCGGCTCGTGATGCAACTGGCCGGCTGGCTCGCCGCGCAGCACGCGGCGCTTTCCGGCTTCGAGTTGCGTCTCGAACACGAGCTGGCTTCGCGGCACGCGCCGCGCACCTCGACGCTCACGATCGCCTGGGCATCGCCTTCGCGCGATGCCGAGCATCTGCTGTGGCTGCTGCGCGAGCGCCTGAATCAGACCGAACTCGCCGCGCCCGTGATCGGCCTCGCGCTCGTCGCTTCGCACGTGAGCGAATACGCGGCGCCCACCGACACGCTCTTTCCGATGGCCGAGGCCGCCGAGGCGTCGCTCGGGCAGCTCTTCGAGCGCATCGGCGCGCGGCTTGGCGAGCAGAACGTGCTGCAGCTGTTCGTCGAGGACGATCATCGGCCGGAGCTGGCGATGTCGGCGCGGCCTTACCGCGAGAGCGGCGTGAAGCGTGCGCGCAAGCCGCGCAAGGCAGGCAAGCCGCAGCCGGAAACCGGCGCGAGCGCACCCGCGCAAAGCGCCTTCGATCTGCCCGAGGTGCCGCTGCCGACCCAGCCGCGTCCGGCGTGGCTGCTCGAAAAGCCGCTCAAGCTCGCGATGCGCGGCGACCGCCCGGTTTATCGACGGCCGCTCAAGACGCTCACGCGCACCGAGCGCATCGAGTCCGGCTGGTGGGACGGCGAGGGCGTCGGGCGCGACTACTACGTCGCCGCCGACGACCAGGGCCGCATGTTCTGGCTGTATCGCGAACGCATTGGCGGCCAGTGGTATCTGCAAGGGCTTTTCGGCTAGCGCCTGGTTGTCGCCTGGTCTTCGCTCATTCGGGTTTCAGGAAACATGTCGTCGCCTCCACAGTTGCCCGCGCAGTTGCCCGCGCAGTTACCTGACTACGCGGAACTGCACTGCCTGACCAATTTCACCTTCCTGCAGGGCGCGTCGCGCCCGGGTGAGATGGTCGAGCAGGCGATCCGCCACGGCTACCGCGCGCTCGCGATCACCGACGAATGCTCGTTCGCAGGCGTCGTGCGCGCCTGGAGCGCACTCAACGAATACGACGAGGGGCGCAAAAAAGCCCACGACGAAGCCGTGCGCGAAGCTCGCGAGCGCAGCGGCAACACAGCCGCGGCCTCCTTGGGCCCGTTCGAGCCTTCGCTGCACTTGCTGATCGGCAGCGAGCTCAATCTCGTCGATGAACATGGCGCGCCGTTCTGCACGATCGTTGCGCTCGCAATGAATCGCGAAGGCTACGGCAATCTGTGCGAACTGATCACGCTCGCGCGCTCGCGTGCGCCCAAAGGCAGCTATCGCGTGCATCCCGCCGATTTCATCGAGCCCGAAACTGGCTTCGAGCATCTGAAGCATTTGCGTGACTGCGTGCTGCTGCTCGTGCCGCAGCGCACGGCCACGCTCGCGCAAACGCTGCGCGCCGCGCACTGGCTCGCGGGCTTCGCGGCCGAACGCGCGTGGCTCGCGCTCGAACTCTGGCAAACCGGCGGCGACGACACGCAGATCGAAGTGCTGCGCCACGTCTCGCAGGAGAGCGGCCTGCCGCTCGTCGCGGCGGGTGGCGTGCTGATGCACGCGCGCTCGCGCAAGCCCTTGCAGGACACGCTGAGCGCGATCCGCATCGGCAAGCCGCTCGCTTCGTGCGGGCGCGCGCTGGAGGCGAACGCGGAGCGGCATCTGCGCTCGCGTGTGCGGCTTGGCGCGATTTATCCGCGCGAGGCGCTCGACGCGACGCTCGAGGTTGCGCGCCGCTGTACGTTCTCGCTCGGCGAACTGGCCTATGAATATCCCGAGGAACTGGTGCCGCCCGGCGAGACGCCTCAGACGTGGTTGCGCAAGCTCGTGATGCAGGGCGCACTGGAGCGCTGGCCCGACGGGCTGAACGACAAGCGGCGGGATCAGATCGAACAGGAACTCGTGCTCATCGACGAGCTGAAGTACGAGAAGTACTTCCTCACGGTGCACGACATCGTCCGCTTCGCGCGCGAGCGGAAGATCCTGTGCCAGGGGCGCGGGTCGGCGGCGAACTCGGTGGTTTGCTACTGCCTGAAGATCACGGAGATCGACCCGGTGCGCATGAACATGCTCGTCGCGCGCTTTCTCTCTCGCGCGCGCAACGAGCCGCCCGACATCGACGTCGACTTCGAGCATCAGCGCCGCGAAGAAGTCATTCAGTACATCTACCGCAAGTACGGCACGCGCCGCGCCGCGCTGGCCGCGACGCTCATCACCTATCGCTCGCGCAGCGCGTTGCGCGACGTGGGCAAGGCGCTCGGCCTCGACAATGCGCTCGTCGAAAAGCTCTCGGGCGCGCATCAGTGGTGGGACGGTCCCGATTCGATCGCGAGTCATCTGGAGGAGGCGGGCTTTTCGCCGGACTCACACGTCACGCAGCAACTCATCCGCCTCACGCGCGAGCTGCGCGGCTTTCCGCGCCATCTCTCGCAGCACGTGGGCGGTTTCGTGATTGCGCGCGACAAGCTTTCGCGCCTCGTGCCGATCGAAAACGCGGCGATGAAGGACCGCTACGTGATCGAATGGGACAAGGACGATATCGACGCGCTGCGGCTGCTCAAAGTCGATGTGCTCGCGCTCGGCATGCTCTCGGCGATCCGTCGTTCGCTCGAATTCGTGGCGCTAAGGCGCGGGCTGACCGAGATGCGCGTGCAGGACATTCCCGTCGAAGACCCGGCGGTGTATCGCATGTGCACCAAGGCCGATACGGTCGGCGTGTTCCAGATCGAGTCGCGCGCGCAGCAGAGCATGTTGCCGCGTTTGCGGCCGCGTACATACTACGACCTCGTGATCCAGGTGGCGATCGTGCGGCCGGGGCCGATTCAGGGCGACATGGTGCATCCGTACCTGAAGCGCCGGCACGGCGACGAAGCGGTGGAGTACGCAAAGGAAGAATTGCGCCCGGTGCTCGAGCGCACGCTCGGCGTGCCGATCTTCCAGGAGCAGGTGATGCATCTCGCGATGGTCGCCGCCGATTACACCGGCGAGGAAGCCGACAAGCTGCGCCGCGCGATGGCCGCATGGCGGCGCGACGGCGATCTGCGTCCGTATCAGGCCGATCTCACGCAGCGCATGCTCAAGAAGGGCTACTCGCCGGAATTCGCCGAGCGCATCTGCAAGCAGATCGAGGGTTTCGGCGACTATGGCTTTCCGGAAAGCCATGCGGCGAGTTTCGCGCTGCTTGTCTACACGAGTTCGTGGCTCAAGCGCTACGAGCCCGCGGCATTTCTGGCAGGACTGCTGAACAGTCAGCCGCTCGGCTTCTATTCGCCTTCGCAGCTCGTGCAGGATGCGAAGCGTCACGGCGTGCAGGTGCGTGCGCCCGATATCGCGTTGAGCGACTGGGCGTCGGTGCTGGAGCGGCGCGGCGCACCCGGCGAACGGCTCGATGCCGAGGCGGTCCGCGCGCGCAACGCCGACGTGCTGCGTTATCGCGCGCTGCTGGGCGCCGCCGCGTTGATGCGCAGAGGCACGCTCAAGCGCGGCGGCCGGCGGCACAGGTTCATGGACGGCCTCAAGCGCATCGCGCGCTCACGCATTGCGCTCGCGCCGCGACGCTATGGACGCGGCGGGCCGGCCGTGCGCCTCGGCTTCAGTCTCATCAAGGGCTTTTCCGAAGACGCCGCACGGCGTGTGATGGAGGCGCGCGAGCGCGCGCCGTTCGCCGATGTCGACGATCTCGCGCGCCGCGCGGCGCTCACGCGGCGCGAGCTGGAGGCGCTGGCGGCGTCGAACGCGCTGGCGAGCATCGCAGGCCATCGGCGCGAGGCGTGGTGGGCCGTGACGGCGCAGCAGGCGGTGCCAGCGCTGTTGCGCGATGCGCCCGTCGCCGAGGCGCCGCTCGCGTTGCCGCGTGCTTCCGAGGGTGCGGAAATCGTCGCCGATTACGCGAGCCTGCGGCTCACGCTCAATCGCCATCCGCTCGAACTGCTGCGCCACGGTCTCGCGAAGCAGCGTTTTCGCACGGCGGAGCAACTCGCGCATTGCCGCCACGGCATGCTCGCGCGCGTGTGTGGAATCGTCACGGTGCGGCAGCGGCCAGGCACGGCGAACGGCACGATCTTCGTTTCTCTGGAGGACGAGACCGGCAGTGTCAACGTGATCGTGCACGCGGCGCTCGTCGAGTCGCAGCGCAAGGAGCTGCTGGGGTCATCGCTGCTGGCGGTGGCGGGCGTGGTGCAGCGCGAGGGCGAGGTGGTGCACCTCGTGGCGCACCGGCTGGAGGACCACAGCCGGCTGCTCGGGCGGCTCGCGACCGAGAGCCGGAATTTTCATTGAAGCGCGGCTGGCTCGCCGCTACGCGGTTGGTTGCCCGCCGTCTCTCATGAAAGCGTCGAGCACGGCGCGAATCGCCGCGTCGAACGGGGTGCGGCGGCCCATGCCCAGTATTTCGAGGCGGCTCGAATCGAGATGACAGTCGCGCGGGCGCGGCGTGGCGTCGGTGGGCGTCGGCTGTGCGAGCAGATCCGCCGCCACGCCCAGCACCTGGGCGATCCGCCGGGCGATGTCGTACTTCGTCATCGGTTCGTCGCCGGACCACTGCGCGACGCCTCGCACGGGCTCGCCGTCTGCACAGCGCAGCAACAGTTCGCGGATCACGAACGCCACGTCGGGCGTGAAAGTGGGGTAGCGCGTAGCCCATGCGTCCATTGGCGCCGCCTTCGCTCCGGGCTCAGCCGAAGCGAGGATAGCCGGCACGAGGCTCGTGACCGCGGATTCGTGCCAGCCGATGATCGGCCCGAACAGTAGGGGCAGACGCAGCACGAGGGCGTTGTCGCTGGCTTCGAGCAAGGCGCGTTCGCCTTCGAGCTTGCTGTGGCCATAGGCATTGAGCGGATTCGGCGTGTCGTCGACGCGGTAGGGCGGCTGCGTGCCGTCGAACACGTAATCGGTGGAGATCGAGAGCACCCACGCGCCGCGCTGCCGCGCCGCTGCGGCCACGTTGCGCACCGCATCGACATTGAGCGCGCGCGCGGCCGCCGGATCGTGTTCGCACACGTCGGGACGGCGCTCGGCGGCGGCCAGCACGATCGCGTCGGGCGCTTCGCGCTCGACGAATGCATTCACCGCCTGCGCGTCACGCACATCGAGCACGGTCTGCTGCGGGCCGCCGTGGCGGAACGCGGTTGGCACGACTTGCCAGGTGGTAACGGCCGCGAGTTCGCGCACCACGGCGCGCCCAAGCAGGCCAGACGCGCCGATCACGGCAACCTTGAACATGGCGCGGCCTGTCAGACGTTGGCCGTGCCGACCACGGTGTAGCCGGCTTCGTCGATCGCCGACTTCAGGGCTTCTGCGCTTCGGCTCGATTCGACCTTCACGCGGCCGGCGGCCAGATCGATTTCGACCTTGGCCTGCGCGTCTTGCTCGTGAATGGCGCGGGTGACGGCGCCTACGCAGTGCTGGCAGCTCATGCCTTCGACGTTGAACTGGATCATCGTGTGTTCCTTTTTCAGAGATTGAGGCTGGTTACTACTCATATGAGGCCGCCGGCGGATTATGCCAGCCGGGGCTGGTTGTCGCGCTGGACCTTCCCATAGTGGGAAGGTGTACGATCAAACCATTGACCTATCAGCGGGAGAACGGCGTGAACATTGGCGAAGCGGCGCGCGAATCGGGCGTTACGGCGAAAATGATTCGCTACTACGAAAGTGTCGGGCTGCTGGCGCCCAAAGGGCGCACGGAGTCTGGCTATCGGGTGTATGGCGCCCAGGAAGTGCATTCGCTGCGCTTCATCCGCCAGGCGCGCCGGCTCGGCTTTCTGGTGGAAGACATCCGGCGCCTGCTGGCGCTCTGGCACGACCGCTCGCGCGCGAGCGCCGAGGTCAAGTCGATCGCGCTCGAACACGTCGCCGAACTCGACCAGCGCATCGCCGAGCTCTCCCAGATGCGCGACACGCTTGCCCACCTGGCCTCGCACTGCCAGGGCAACGACCGGCCCGACTGTCCGATCATCGAACGGCTCGCCGACGTTGCCGGGGCAGACTGCCATGAGCCTGACCATACGCACTGAACGCAGGTGCAACCGCGGCGGGCAAATTGACGCAACCTTCCTCGTCAATTGCACCATATTGGTGCGATTGTGCGCGATTGCTGTCAAGCCCCCGCGAAGTCGCTGGAAAATGTGTCGATAAAACATGATGTTGCCAATTCATATTCCAAGGTCATTCCAAAATGGAATGCACGGTATTCGGGCAATTCACTAGCAAAGTTCGGTGCAACCGTTATAATGCGGGTTATCCCTTATGAGGGTTATCCCTGATGCGAATTCACCGGGGATCGCCGAACCGAATCCTTGGAGCACACCATCATGTTTGCATTCCTTCTTGAAAAGCTGAGCAACTGGTTTGAAACTGCTGAACGTCGTCGCCGCGAAGCGTATCTCGCATCGTCGTCCGACATCGTGCAGCTCGAACAGCGCATTCGTTCGATCGAGTCGAACGGCTACAACTCGCTGTAAGCCAGGTCTGACCCGGTTCAAGCAGTAGCGCTTCTAGCCCCGCATTGGCGGGGCTTTGTCATTTCTGCACCGTCGATGGAACAGAGTCTGAGCCTTCCCACCGGGGTAAGGTAAAGTCTTTTTTGCGACGAGCCGTCATAGCAATGGTGTCGCTTACTCTCCGGGGGCTGTTCATGGTGCAAGACCGCATTTCCCACCGCAGGCTTGTGTTGCCGCGCTGCGCATTGCGTCGCTTATCTGTCGCGCGTGCGGGCCTGATCGCTGTCGTCATGGCGTGCGCTAGCGCCGGCGCGCATGCTGGGCAGCCGCTTATTCTGGATACGCAAAGAGGGATTAGCGACGGGCAATCGGGGCTGGTGCTGCAAAACGCGCCGCTCTCGCACGAGCCGATGGTTCAGGCGGCGCAACCGGCGGGTCTCGCGCCGGATTCGTCGCAGCCCTACGTCGTCGCGCCGTACGTGGAAGTGCAACAAGGCGGTGGGCGGCCGAATCCGCCACCGCGACCGCCGCGGCCCCCTCATCGCCCAACGCCGCCGCTTCCGCAGCCTTTACCGTCTGGGCAGTGACGCCTCTCGCGCAGGGGGGAGGCCGCTTGTGGGTTGATCGCGCCGCTTAGTCGCCGCGTGACTCGATCTTGAATTGCGCGCCGGCGTCCTGGCCGAGCGTCTTCACGAGCCACGGCAGCGCCTCTTTCATTGCCGCTTCAAGCGTGTACGGCGGGTTCAGGATGAACATGCCGCTGCCGTAAAGGCCGAAGCCGTCCTCGGGCGGATTGCTCACCGACAGCGTGAGGTGCAGCCAGTTCTTGTTCTGCAGCCGCTTGAGTTGCTCCGGGAAGCGCTGCGACTCGGGGCGCGTGACCTGCGGATACCAGACCGCATAGGTGCCGTTCGCGAAGCGCAGGAGGCTTTCCTCGACGCACTTGAGCGTGCGTGAGTAATCGCGCTTGTCCTCGAAAGACGGATCGATCAGCACGAGCGCCCGGCGCGGCGGCGGGGGCAGGAGCGCCTTGATGCCGTCGAAGCCGTCGCCTGCGTAGATCATCACGCGGCGGCCCGCGTCGTGGAAGCGGTGGCGCAGCACGTCGATTTCCGTGCTGTGCAATTCGAAGAGCCGCATGCGATCCTGCTCGCGCATGAGACGCCATGCCAGATACGGCGAGCCTGGGTAGAAGCGCAGGTCACCGTCGGGGTTCAGCGCCGCCACTTCGTCGACGTAGTCCGCGAGCGCCGCAGGCAGGTCGTCGCGGCCCCACAGCTTGCCGATGCCCGTGTCGAACTCGGCGTTCTTCGTGGCGTAGCCTTCGCGCAATGCATAGGCGCCGGCGCCCGCGTGGGTGTCGATGTACCAGTACGCCTTGTCCTTCTTGCCGAGGTAATGCAGCAGTTGCACGACGACGGCGTGTTTCAGGACATCGGCATGATTGCCGGCGTGGAAGGCGTGACGGTAGCTCAGCATGATGGACGGGACACGGGGTCCGGTGAAAACGGGGAAGACGGCGACGGCGGCGCGATGGCTGCGCCGCCTGCGAGGCCGCGTATTGTACGCCACCGCGATACGTCACCCGCGGTATGCCGTCCGGGCATGCGCGGGACGTCAGTTGTACGCGTCGCCGACGATCGCCTCGATCTGCGCCTTGACGTCCGGCGTGATCTTTTCCGCCACGTCGCGCGCCTTCATGTTCTCGCCGATCTGCTCGATGCGCGAGGCCCCGGTGATGACCGTGCTCACGCGCGGATTCTTCAGGATCCACGCGAGCGCCAGTTGCCCCACTGAACAGTCCAGTTGCTTCGCGAATTCGGCGAGCTTGCCGACGATCGCGTTCTTGTCAGGGTCGGTGACGTTCTTGCGCAGCCAGTCGTAGCCCTGCAGTTCCGCGCGGCTGCCCGAGGGCACGCCGCCGCGGTACTTCCCGGTGAGCAGGCCAGAAGCGAGCGGGCTCCAGGTGGTGAGGCCGAGGCCAATATCCTCATAGAGCCGGCGATATTCTTCTTCCACGCGCGTGCGGTGGAACAGGTTGTACTGCGGCTGCTCCATGACCGGCTTGTGAAGGTGATGGCGCTCTGCGATTTCCCACGCGGCGCGGATTTCGTCGGCGCTCCACTCCGAGGTGCCCCAGTAGAGCGCCTTGCCGCGCGTGATCATGTCGCTCATTGCCCAGACGGTTTCCTCGACCGGCGTGTTCGGGTCGGGGCGGTGGCAGAACACGAGATCGACGTAGTCGAGCTGCAGCCGCTTGAGCGAGCCGTCGATGGCGTTCATGAGGTACTTGCGGTTGAGCGTGTGGTACTGGTTGGGCGCTTCGTTCAAGCCCCAGAAGAACTTGGTCGAGACCACGTAGCTCACGCGCGGCCACGCGAGTTCCTTGAGCGCCTGGCCCATCAACTCTTCCGATTTGCCGCCGGCATAAGCCTCGGCGTTGTCGAAGAAGTTGATGCCCGCGTCGCGCGCCGCCGCGAGCGATTCGCGCGCGAGCCTGGCGTCGACCTGATTGCCGTAGGTGACCCACGAGCCGATGGACAGTTCGCTTATCTGCAGGCCTGAGCGGCCCAGTCGCCGATAGTTCATTAACGCCTCCTTGTGAGCCGATAAAGCTAGCACGACTTGGCCATTGCTGCTGAACGGGCCTCGGCCGCGCGCCGCGCCTTGCAGTGCGGCGAAAAACACTTTTGCTTGTCCTGCTCGATGCTTCGACCAGGCGCCTTCATGCACAATAGCCCGGTTGGCCGCGACGCAACATCCGGCCGGATGGCATAAGCCATTCGTCAGGTTTGACGGCGCGCCCCCCGAGGTTTCATCCTGTCCCGTTCACTCACCTGGAGGTGCCCGATGTCGTCTCTCTCACTGAACACGAAACTCGATGGCAAGGTCGCAGTCGTTACCGGCGCGGCCAGCGGCATTGGCAAGCAAATCGCGCTCACGCTCGCGCAGGCGGGCGCCGCGGTCGCCATCGCCGACCTGAACCAGAGCGGCGCGGACGCCGTGGCCGAAGAGATCAAGGGCGCGGGCGGCAAGGCCATCGGCGTCGCCATGGACGTCACCAATGAAGACGCCGTGAACCAGGGTATCGATCGCGTCGCGTCCGAACTCGGCCCGGTCGATATCCTCATCTCGAACGCGGGCATCCAGATCGTGAACCCGATCGAGAACTACGCGTTCTCCGACTGGAAGAAGATGCAGGCCATTCACGTGGACGGCGCGTTCCTCACCACCAAGGCGGTGCTCCAGCACATGTACAAGGACGACCGCGGCGGCGTGGTCATCTACATGGGCTCGGTGCACTCGCACGAAGCGTCGCCGCTCAAGTCGGCCTACGTCGCGGCCAAGCACGCACTGCTCGGTCTCGCGCGCGTACTTGCCAAGGAAGGCGGCAAGCACAATGTGCGCTCGCACGTGGTGTGTCCGGGTTTCGTGCGCACGCCGCTCGTGGAAAAGCAGATTCCCGAGCAGGCCAAGGAACTCGGCATCTCCGAGGAAGAAGTGGTCAAGCGCGTGATGCTCGGCGGCACGGTGGACGGCATTTTCACGACCGTCGAGGACGTCGCGCAAACGGTGCTGTTTCTCTCGGCGTTCCCGAGCGCTGCGTTCACGGGCCAGTCCTTCGTGGTGAGCCACGGCTGGTTCATGCAATAACGCACGCATCGAGCGGAGGAGGCGCGGCAATGGCGCAACGTAAGAAGGGGCAGGTAGAGGCGAGCGCGGTCGCCGACGAGGTCGGCGTGCATACCGGCGCGCATGCCGGCGAGGCAGCGCGCCCGCATGTTTCCCAGTGCGGCGCGGAAGCGAAAGAGTGGGAAACCATCGCGCTTACGCTGCAGGGGGGCGGTGCGCTCGGCGCGTATCAGGCGGGCGTGTACGAAGGGCTCGTGGAGGCCGGCATTGCGCCCAACTGGATTGCGGGCATTTCGATCGGTGCGCTCAATACCGCCATCATCGCGGGCAATGCGCCTGAGCATCGCGTGGCGCGTTTGCGCGAGTTCTGGGAAACCATCTGCCAGCCCGCTTACAGTTTCCCGTTGCCGCCCTTCGTCGAGCATGCGCTCTTCAATTCGAATGCCGCCGTGCGCAAGACCTTTACGGCCATGCAGGCGGCAGGTGCGATCGTGGAAGGGCAGAAGGGCTTCTTCGTGCCGCGCTTTCCGCCGCCGCTGCCGCATGGATCGGGTTCGCCCGAAAAGGCCAGCTACTACGACACGAAGCCGCTCAAGGCCACGCTGGAGCGCTTGTGCGACTTCGATCGCATCAACTCGGGTGAAACGCGGGTGTTGGTGGGCGCGGTCAATGTGGGCAGCGGCAACTTCTGCTATTTCGACAACAAGACCACGACGTTGCGTCCCGAGCATTTCATCGCCTCGGGCGCGCTGCCGCCGGGCTTTGCCGCGGTCGAGATCGACGGCGAGTACTACTGGGACGGCGGCCTGATGTCGAACACGCCGCTCTATGAAGTGATCCAGACCACGCCGCGGCGCGACACGCTTGCGTTCCAGGTCGATCTCTGGAGCGCGCGCGGGCCGGTGCCCGACAACCTCATCGACGTGCAGGGCCGGGTGAAGGACATTCAGTATTCGAGCCGCACGCGTCTCGTGACCGACATCCTGCAGCGCTCGCAGCGTTACCGGCATGTGCTGCGCGAGGTTCTCGATCGCGTCGCGCCCGAGCATCGCAATGACCCGTGGGTCGCGCTGGCAGATGAACTCTCGTGCTCGAAGAAGTACAACGTGATCCACCTCATCTACCGGCAGAAGGAATACGAGGGGCACTTCAAGGACTACCAGTTCGGCCTCTCGACCATGCACGAGCATTGGGCGAGTGGCTTGCAGGACATCCGCGCCTCGCTCGCGCAGCCTGGCTGGCTCGACAAGCCGGACAACGACTCGGGCTTCGTCACGCACGATATCCACCGCGACATGCGCGGCCACGGCAGCTGAGTTTTCCGCCTGGTTCGCCAAAGAAAAAGGCGTCCGTTCGATAGAACGGACGCCTTTTTTATCCGTCAGCGCGCCGCCTTGCAGCGGCGCTGACAAACGAACTTACTTCAGCACTTGTGCAACAGCGCTAGCCACGGCATCGAGGTTGCGCGTGTTCAGCGCGGCCACGCAGATACGGCCCGTGCTCACGGCGTAGATACCGAACTCTTCGCGCAGGCGATCGACTTGCGCAGCGGTCAGGCCCGAGTACGAGAACATGCCGCGCTGCACGTTGATGAAGTTGAAGTCGCGGTCCACGCCGGCTGCCGTAAGGCGCTCGACGAGGCCCGTGCGCATGGCGCGAATGCGGTTGCGCATTTCGCCGAGTTCCGCTTCCCACATGGCGCGCAGGTCGGACGAGCCGAGCACGGCTGCGACCACCGAGCCGCCATGCGTCGGCGGGTTCGAGTAGTTGGTGCGGATCACGCGCTTGAGTTGCGAGAGCACGCGCGACGATTCTTCCTTGCTGCTCGTGAGGATCGACAGCGCGCCCACGCGCTCGCCATACAGCGAGAACGACTTCGAGAACGACGACGACACGAACACGTTGAGTTCCGAAGCGGCGAAGAGGCGCACGACTTCGCCGTCCTCGGCGATGCCGTCGCCAAAGCCTTGATACGCGATGTCGAGGAACGGCACGAGGTTACGCGCCTTCACGACTTCGATGATCTGCTTCCATTGGTCGACCGTGAGGTCCACGCCCGTCGGGTTGTGGCAGCACGCGTGCAGCACGATGACGGTGCCGGCGGCGTAGCCGTTCAGCGCGGAGAGCATGCCTTCGAAGTTCACGCCGTTGGTCTGCGCGTCGTAGTACGGATACGCGATGACTTCAAAGCCTGCGCTTTCGAACAGGGCGCGGTGGTTTTCCCAGCTCGGGTCGCTGATCGCGACCTTGGCGTTCGGGTTCACGCGCTTGAGGAAGTCGGCGCCGATCTTCAGTGCACCCGTGCCGCCCAGCGCCTGCGCCGTGACGACACGGCCCGCGGCGATCAGCGGCGAGTCGTCGCCGAGCAGCAGCTTTTGCACGGCGGCGTCATAGGCGGCGAGACCTTCGATCGGCAGATAGCCGCGCGGCAGACCGGCTTCCACGCGCGCCTTTTCGGCTTCGCGCACCGCGCGCAGCAGCGGAATCTTGCCTTCTTCGTTGGTGTACACGCCCACGCCGAGGTTCACCTTGGTCGCGCGCGCATCGGCGTTATAGGCTTCGTTCAGACCCAGGATCGGGTCGCGGGGGGCGAGTTCGACAGCGGAAAAGAGGGACATGATCGTTCGGCAAAAGTGAAGGAAGATCGGTTGGGCCACGTGCTGCACCGGCCACGGAACTCGCTATTGTAACGAATCCTCAAGCCGGTTTTCCGCGGAATTGCCATTCTCCGCGCCGCTTTCAGGGCTATTTCCGGCACGAATGGACGATTTCTGGCGCGTGGCCGCGCAGCGCTCGCCGCCCGCCAACCTTTGCCGCGGCGCGGCGCCCTTGCAGCGCCGCCACGCGCACCCATCTAGCACAGAACCCCTCCCAGGCTCGCCCGACGGCCAGATCCGGCGAGACGCTAGAATAGTTGTTTGCTCCGCGCACAGGATGCCCCCATGTCCGACCACACCGTCGCCGACGCGCACGCGCTCGACGAGTCGAAATTCGTCCAGTACGAAGGCTCGCCGTTCGAGCTCTACCAGCCGTACCTGCCGGCCGGCGACCAGCCTACAGCCATCGAAACGCTCGTGGAAGGCGTGGAAGACGGCCTCTCGTTCCAGACGCTGCTCGGCGTGACGGGCTCGGGCAAGACGTACACGATGGCGAACACCATCGCGCGTCTCGGCCGCCCGGCCATCGTCTTCGCGCCGAACAAGACGCTCGCGGCGCAGCTCTACGCCGAGTTCCGCGAGTTCTTTCCGCGCAACGCCGTCGAGTACTTCGTCTCGTACTACGACTACTACCAGCCGGAAGCCTATGTGCCGCAGCGCGATCTCTTCATCGAGAAGGATTCGTCGATCAACGAGCACATCGAGCAGATGCGGCTTTCGGCCACCAAGAGCCTGATGGAGCGGCGCGATGTGGTGATCGTCGCGACCGTTTCGGCGATCTACGGTATCGGCAACCCGTCCGAGTACCACCAGATGATTCTCACGCTGCGCCACGGCGACAAGCTCGGCCAGCGCGACGTCATCGCGCGCCTGATCGCCATGCAATACACGCGCAACGAGCAGGACTTTCAGCGCGGCACCTTCCGCGTGCGCGGCGACACCATCGACATTTTCCCGGCCGAACACGCCGAGATGGCGGTGCGCGTGGAACTGTTCGACGACGAAGTGGAAACGCTGCAGCTCTTCGATCCGCTCACGGGCCGCGTGCGCCAGAAGATTCCGCGCTTTACGGTCTATCCGTCGTCGCATTACGTCACGCCGCGCGAAACCGTGCTGCGCGCCGTCGAAACCATCAAGTCCGAATTGCGCGATCGCCTCGAGTTCTTCCATACGGAAGGCAAGCTCGTGGAGGCGCAGCGCCTCGAGCAGCGCACGCGCTTCGATCTGGAAATGCTCCAGGAGCTGGGCTTCTGCAAGGGCATCGAGAACTACTCGCGGCACTTTTCGGGCGCGCTGCCCGGCGAGCCGCCACCCACGCTCGTCGATTACCTGCCGACCGACGCGATGATGTTCCTCGACGAATCGCACGTGCTGATCGGCCAGTTCAACGGCATGTACAACGGCGACCGTGCGCGCAAGGAAAATCTCGTCGATTACGGCTTCCGTCTGCCTTCGGCGCTCGATAACCGGCCGCTCAAGTTCAACGAGTTCGAGCGCAAGATGCGCCAGGTGGTGTTCGTCTCGGCCACGCCCGCCGACTACGAGAAGAAGGTGACGGGCCAGATCGCGGAACAGGTCGTGCGGCCCACGGGCCTCGTCGACCCGGTGATCGAGGTGCGTCCGGCCTCGACGCAGGTGGACGACGTGCTCGGCGAGATCAACGAGCGCGTGGCCGTGGGCGAGCGCGTGCTCGTCACCACGCTCACCAAGCGCATGGCCGAGCAGCTCACCGAGTTCCTGGCCGACCACGGCGTGAAGGTGCGCTATCTGCACAGCGACATCGACACGGTCGAGCGCGTCGAGATCATCCGCGACTTGCGCCTGGGCACGTTCGACGTGCTCGTGGGCATCAACCTGCTGCGCGAAGGCCTCGACATTCCCGAGGTGTCGCTCGTGGCGATTCTCGACGCCGACAAGGAAGGGTTCCTGCGCGCCGAGCGCTCGCTCATTCAGACCATCGGCCGCGCCGCGCGTAACGTGAACGGCAAGGCGATCCTCTACGGCGACCGCATCACCGACTCGATGCGCAGGGCCATCGACGAAACGGAGCGCCGGCGCGCCAAGCAGATGCACTTCAACGAGGAGCACGGCATCGTGCCGCGCGGCGTCGTGAAGCGCATCAAGGACATCATCGACGGCGTCTACAACGTCGATGAAGCCCGCGCCGAGTTGCGCGAGGAGCAGGAGCGCGCGAAGTTCGAGGACATGTCGGAGAAGCAGATCGCGAAGGAAATCAAGAAGCTCGAGAAGCAGATGATGGATTACGCGAAGAACCTCGAATTCGAGAAGGCCGCGCAGGCGCGCGACCAACTCGCCGTGCTGCGCCAGCGCGTGTTCGGGGCGAACGTGGGCGACCACCCGATCTGACGGATTTCCTGTCGCCCGAAAGGGCGCCGCAAGGCGCCCTAAGACTGTGTTAACAATGCGCTGCTAAAACCCTGTTCCACTGAGGCTTTTCGTGGCGCTGAATTTGTCCCTCATCTGCATCAGTGTTAAACTTCGGCATTATTGAGAATTGTTCGCATTAACTTTTTTATGTGCATGCGGCAGGCTCAGTGGGATGTAACCCTCATATAAAAACCAGGAGTTTCGATGCGGATTCACTCTCTCTTGCGCGGCACTGCCGTCATCGCGGCCGCCACAGCGGCATTTTCGGCCCATGCGGCTGAATACCCGATCGGCAAGCAGGCTATCCAGGGCGGCATGGAAATCGGCGCGGTCTATCTGCAGCCGATCACGATGGAGCCGGAAGGCATGATGCGCAAGGCATCGGATTCCGATATTCACCTCGAGTCGGACATCCACGCGGTCAAGAACAACCCGACCGGCTTCGCTGAAGGCGACTGGATGCCGTATCTGCAGGTTCACTACGAACTCACGAAGCCGGGTTCGAGCTACGTGCAAAAGGGCGACCTGATGCCGATGGTCGCGAACGACGGCCCGCACTACGGCGACAACGTGAAACTGGCCGGTCCCGGCAAATACCACCTCAAGCTGATCGTCGAAGCGCCGATGCAGACGGGCCACATGGCGTTCGGCCGTCACGTCGACAAGGAAACGGGCGTGGGCCCGTGGTTCAAGCCGGTCACGCTGGAATACGATTTCCCGTTCGCGGGTATCGGCAAGAAGGGCGGTTACTAAGTAATCGCGAGGCAGTTCGAGCGGCGGCGCGCATCTCGTGCAGCGCCGCCGCGTGAATGGCAGCAAGGAGCAGGTAAAACCCATGACTGGAATGCGGAAGTTTGTGGCGCTCGCGCTCAGCGCGTCTTTTGCGGTGTCGCTGGCGGGCGTGGCCGCGGTGGCGCACGCCGAAGATCTGCCCACGTTCAAGCTCGAAATGAGCGACGGCAAGCTCAACCCCGCGCGCATCGAAGTGCCGGCGGGCAAGCGCATCAAAATCGAGGTGCGCAATACGGGCAAGGGCGCAGCGGAGTTCGAAAGCGTTCAGCTGCGCAAGGAGAAGGTGCTCGCGCCGGGCGCGGACTCGTTCGTCGTGATCGCGCCGCTCGATCCGGGCGAGTACAAGTTCTTCGACGATTTCCATCAGCAGGCGCAGGGCGTGATTGTCGCGAAGTGAAGGCCGCTGGCGCGCGTCGCCAGTAGCAGGAGGTGTTGAATGGGTCAGGTGATGTTCATCGTATGGCGGGAGAGCGTCGAGGCGCTGCTCGTCGTCGGGATTCTTTATGCGTGGCTGAAAAACGGCGACGCGGATGCGCGGCGCGGCGTGCCGTACCTGTGGGGCGGCGTGGCGATCGGCATTCTTGCCGCGATCGGCCTCGGCGCGGCGCTGGTCGGCTTCACCGAAGTGCTGTCGGGCGACGCGCAGGACTATTTCCAGACCGGCATGGTGCTGGTGGCGTGCGTGCTGATCGTGCAGATGGTGCTGTGGATGAAGCAGCACGGCCGAACGCTCAAGCGCGAGATGGAAGAGTCGCTGGAAAAGAGCACGCGCGACGCGAACTGGTGGGGCGTGACGATTCTCGTCGCGCTCGCCATCGCACGTGAAGGCAGCGAGACGGTGATCTTCCTCTACGGCCTCGGCTTCGGCCAGTCGGGCCACGTGGACGCGAGCCAGTACTTCGCCGTGCTGATCGGCCTCGGCCTCG
Organism: Paraburkholderia sp. JHI869; assembly: GCF_038900775.1. Lineage (NCBI taxonomy): Bacteria > Pseudomonadati > Pseudomonadota > Betaproteobacteria > Burkholderiales > Burkholderiaceae > Paraburkholderia > Paraburkholderia sp. JHI869. The sequence goes on along the minus strand of NZ_JAYMSC010000003.1, from coordinate 402,988 downwards.
CGTTCCTCACGTTCTACATCCTCCAGCTCGGCGGCAAGTACTTCTCGTGGCGGCACTTCTTCCGCGTCACCGAGATCCTGCTGCTGTTCCTCGGCGCGGGCCTGTTCCAGACCGGCGTGGACAAGCTGATCGACAAGGAAATCCTGCCGACCATCGTTGACCAGGTGTGGAACTCTTCGGCGATCCTCGACGACTCGAGCACCTTCGGCTCGCTCGTCGCGACGCTCACGGGCTACCGTGCGCATCCGGCGCTCATGAACCTGATTGCCTACGCCGTGTACTGGCTCGTGGTGTGGTTCCTCGTGAAGCGCGCCACCGGCCGCACCGGCGCGGTTGCGAAGAGGAAGGCAGCATGAGTTGTGCATCCCAGCGCCCGATGCAGGCAACGGGGCGCCCCGGCAAGCTCGCCCAGGCGGGCCAGTGGATGCAACGTCACGGCGCGGCGATCCGCGCCGTGCAGTGGGTCGTCGTCGCCGTCTACGCGTTCCTGATTCTCGTGCCGGCGGCGATGCCGTTGCCCGGCGATACGGCGCACCTGTGGAACAACCTCACGCTCGCGGCGCAGTTCGTGTTCTGGGGCATCTGGTGGCCGTTCGTACTGCTTTCGATGGTGATGCTCGGCCGCGTGTGGTGCGGCGTGCTCTGCCCCGAAGGCGCGCTCACCGAGTTCGCCAGCAAGTTCGGCCGCGGCCGCGCGATTCCGCACTGGATGCGCTGGGGCGGCTGGCCTTTCGTGGCCTTTGGCCTCACCACGATCTACGGCCAGATGGTGAGCGTCTACCAGTACCCCAAGGCGGTGCTGCTCGTGCTGGGCGGCTCGACGCTCGGCGCAATGGTGATCGGCTTTCTGTACGGGCGCGAGAAGCGCGTCTGGTGCAAGTATCTCTGCCCCGTGAACGGGGTTTTTGCGCTTCTGGCGCGTCTCGCGCCGTTCCGCTACAAGGTCGACGAAGACGCCTGGCGCAATTCCTATACGCACGGCGAGCACGGCGGGCATCGCGTGATTCCCGTGAACTGCGCGCCGCTCGTGCCGTTGCGCAACATGAAGGGCGCCGCGCAGTGCCACATGTGCGGACGCTGCAGCGGCCACCGCGACGCGATCGAACTCTCGTGGCGCTCGCCCGCGGAAGAAGTGGTGGAACTCGGCGACAGCCAGGCGAACCCGTGGGACACCGCATTGATTCTCTACGGCCTGCTCGGCGTGGCGATCGGTGCGTTCCACTGGACCGGCTCGCCGTGGTTCATCGGCATCAAGCAGTGGCTCGCGGGCTGGCTCATCGACCGCGACATTACCTGGCCGCTCGACACCAACGCGCCGTGGTTCCTGCTCACGCATTACCCCGAGCAGAACGACGTGTTCTCGTGGCTCGACGGCACGATGATCGTTGGCTATATCATCGCGACGGCGCTCGTTTATGGCACGGCGCTGCTCGTAATCCTCGCGGGCTCGACGGCCGTGCTCGGGCGCTTCCAGATGCGGCGCCTGCATCATTTCGCGCAGTCGTTGATACCGCTCGCGGGCGCGGGCGTGTTCCTCGGCCTTTCGGCCACGACGCTTTCGCTCCTGCGCGCCGAACACGTGCCGCTCGACTGGGCCGCCGAGGTGCGCATTGCGATTCTCGTCATCACGAACCTCTGGAGCGCCTGGCTCGCGTGGCGCGTGACGGGGCGCTACAGTTCGCGGTTCTGGCAGCGCGCGCTCGCATTCGCGGGCTTCGCGCTCGCGCTAGCCGTGGTCGACAGCGCGTGGTGGCTCATGTTCTGGGGCTGGGTGCGCTGAGAGTTTTTTTCATCTGCCGCTGATATAGGCGGCATACGAGGCGTTAGCCGTCGCGGCACAAGTCTGGGTGTTACTCTAAAAAACCGGGTTGGCTATTTCGCCAAACCCGGTTTTTGACTTTTCGGAGAGACGCATGCGAACGCGAGCAGTACTGACCGATGAAGACGTGATCCGGGTAGCCGAGGCAGCCGTTGCGCACGCCCGAGCGAATGAATGGAACGTGACGATCGCGATCGTCGACGATGGCGGCCATCTGCTGCATCTACGCCGCCTCGACAGCGCTTCGCCCATCACCGCGGAGATCGCCGTGTCCAAGGCCCGCACGGCGTCGCTGGGCCGCCGCGAAAGCAAGGTCTACGAGGACGTGATCAAGCAGGGCCGCACGGCGTTCCTGAGTGCGCCGCTCACCGGCATGCTGGAAGGCGGCGTGCCCGTGATCGTGAACGGCGACGTGATTGGCGCGGTAGGCGTGTCGGGCGTGAAGTCCGATCAGGACGCCGCCATTGCGCGCGCTGGCATAGCGGCGCTCGGAGTGGAGTAGGCGCATCCATCGTCGCGCTTGAGGGCGCCAGAAAAAACATAAGCCGCGGATTTTTATTCCGCGGCTTGTGCCTCGGGCGGCTCACGCTTCGCGCGCTGCCCCAATCTGGTATGAGAACAAAAAAATGGCTTGGCTTGCTTCGACGGCCGGCTTGAAGCTTGAAGGATGTCTGCACGAAGGGGTCTAGATCTCGCGTGCAAGCCGTCGTAGCTGGCTAATGCCCCAACGCCTCTCGGTGGAGGCGGTCCCCACAATACCCGGTTGAAACCTTGCGGCTTCCTATTTCGTCAGGATCAGCTTGCCGAGCCGGGTGGCCCGCAACTGATACGTCTCGCCGTTGTGCATGATGCTCACATGGCTGCGGCCTTGCAGCAGCGCCGCGCTATCCAGCTTGCGCTCGTCGCTGGCCGGAGCGGGAGCCGGTTCGGCGCTCTTGCGCGGCATCGGCCGTTCGACGGCGGCAGGTTTCGGCCGCGCGCTGGTCAATGCCGAGCTGCCGTTGCGGCGCAAGCTTAGCGTGGAGGTGCGGTTCAGTTCGGTCATGAACGTGACGTCTTTGTCTCGATTCGATGGAATGATTCTAAATGATAATCGTTCCCATTTTCAACTACACGATATTCATCGAAATCGAATGTCGATAGCCTGAACCGAAAGAGGCGCTGCGCGGTGAATCGGCGTTTGCCGTCCCGCCTTTCGGCGGGCCGACAAACGCCGGGGGCTTTCAGTGCAGCGCGTTCGGCGCGCTGCCGTCGCCCTGCACGAACTGGCGGATGAGACGCACGGTGTCGATATCCGACTCGCGATACGCCGACTTCACGATCTCCGAAGTCTGGCGATCGTCCTCGGTATCGGCGGTCGGCAGCGTCGTACGGTACTCGAAGCGCAGAAAGAGCTGCAGCGGATCGGGCTGCTCGATCGTCATCGTGAGCGAGCCGCCCACGTACTCGGCTGTTGCCGAGATGTCGTAGCGCACGCTCTCGTTGGGCGTGAGCGTGACGCGGTCGCGCACCGTGGCGTGGCCGTAGTGCAGCTCGCGCTCCATCGTGCTCTCGGTGCGCGAGAGGATCGTGCAGCTGTCGAGCCCGATCACGAAAAGCTGCGGCTGCTCGGCGCGCAGCACGAGCCCTTCCCAGAGCTGCTCGCGCGTCATGGCCTCGACGAGCGGGTTCAGCGGATCGTTGATTTGGATGAGGTGTTCGAAATTCAAGGCGGCGCTTTCCTGTGTCTATGTCCGTGCGACGGCGCTTACGCGACGACGAGACCCGTGCGGATCGTAATCGTGTTGGTGAGGACCTTATGGACCGGGCAGGCGTTGGCGATCTGCAGCAGGCGCTCGCGCTGCTCTTCGGTGAGCGCGCCTTCGAGCACGATCTGGCGGTCGATCTTCGTACCTTCGCTGCCGGTTTCCATCGTGAGCTTCACGCGTACGCCTTCGAGCGGCCACTCCTTGCGCTGCGCGTACATCTTCAGCGTGATGGAGGTGCAGGCGCCAAGGCTCGAGAGCAAGAGCGAGAAGGGCGACGGTCCGCGGTCGCCGCCGCCTAGCGAGGCGGGTTCGTCGGCGATCCAGGTGTGAGTGCCGTCGTCGAACTGGACCTGATAGTTCGTCGAGCCAATGTGTGCGGTGACTGCGGGTTCGGCCATGCGCTCCTCGCGGGCGGGACGGTTAAAGAGGGACGGGCGCGCGCTCTGCGATGCGCGCCCCGGAACGCTTATTGTGACGGAAAGCGGGCGGGCCTGTGGCGATGCGTCGGCGTAAGCGCCACGGGCGCGTCGCGGTTTCAGTGCGCAATGTGCCCCATGCGCCCGGCCTGATAGTCGAGCACGGCCTGACGGATTTCCTGCTCCGTGTTCATCACGAACGGGCCGTAGCGCACTACGGGCTCGTTAAGCGGCACGCCGCCGATCAGCAGCACCTCGAGCGGTGCGCTCGCGTCAGCCGGGGCGGCGAGCGTGACGGTGTCGCCGTCGCTCGCGAAGGTCACCATCTGCTGGGCGTCGATTGCTTGCGCTTGCGGCCCATAAAGCCCCGTGCCCGAGAGACCGTAAGCAAACACGCGATACTCGCTCGGCACCGGCTGCTCCACGCGCGCGCCGGGCGCGAGCGTGAAGTGCTGGTAGAGGATGGGCGTGCGCGTCTCGATCGCGGCCTTCGCGCCCAGCGCCTCGCCGGCGATCACCTTTACCGTCACTTTGCCGTCCTTCGAGCGGCCCACCGGAATCTGCTCCGTGGGCAGTTCCTGGTAGCGCGGCGCCATCATCTTGTCGCGCGCGGGCAGGTTCACCCAGAGTTGCAGACCATGCATGCGGCCGCCCGTGCGCGTGAATTCGGGGTCGGGCATTTCGCTGTGGATCACACCCGCGCCGGCCGTCATCCATTGCACGTCGCCGGCACGCAGCGTGCCCGAATGGCCCGCCGAGTCCTTGTGGCCGAAGCGGCCTTCGACCATATACGTGACCGTTTCGAAGCCGCGGTGCGGGTGGTCGGGCGCGCCCTTGGCTTCGCCCGGCGCGTAGTCGGTCGGGCCCATTTCGTCGAGCAGCAGGAACGGATCGAAGTCCATCAGCTGCCGGGTCGGGAACGGCCGATGGACGATGAATCCGCCACCCTCGGTGGTGCGAACCGCGGGATAAACGCGTTCGATCGTGCGGGTCGTGGTCATGGATATCACCTCGTTTTGGGGGAATTGCGTTATTTGCGAAACAAACCGCTATTATAGGTAGCCAATTTGGCCTGTTTTACGGCCTCAACGCAATGGATTGTCCCATCGCTGGAACGACGACATGAAAATCGATTCGCATAACCTGAACGACCTGATGTACTTCTCGCAGGTGATCGAGCACGGCGGTTTTTCCGCTGCCGAACGCGTGCTCGGCATCTCGAAGTCACGTCTGTCGCGGCGGGTGAGCGAACTCGAGGCGTCGCTCGGCGTGCGTCTGTTGCAGCGCTCCACACGCAAGCTCGCGCTGACCGAAGCGGGAGAGCTGTTCTATGAACATTGCCGCGCAATGCTCGCCGAAGCGCAGGCCGCGGTGAACGTCGTTCAGTCGCTGCGCTCGTCGCCGCGCGGCACGGTGCGCGTGAGCGTGCCGGTCACGCTTTCGCAGACCATCTTTTCGCAGATCATTCCGGAATTCATGCATCGCTATCCCGAGGTGCGGGTGGTGATGCGCGTGACGAACCGCGTGATCGACCTGTTCGAAGATTCCGTGGATATCGCGCTACGCGTGCGCTCGGAGCCGCCGCAAAATGCCAATATCGTGGTGCGGCCGCTGTGGCGCACCGAGCAGATGCTGGTGGGCGCGCCGAGCCTGCTCGCGCAGAACGCGCCGCCGCTCACGCCCGAGGAGCTCTCGCGTTTCGAAACGCTCGATACGCCCACGGGCGACGGGCGCCACGTGTTCCAGCTCATCGCGCCCGATGGCACGCGCCACTCGCACGAACACGAGCCGCGCCTCATCACCGCGGACCTCACGACGATTCGCGAAGCCGCGTTGGAAGGTCTCGGCATCGCCGCGCTGCCGGAGATGATGTATGGCGCCGCGCTGCGCACGGGCAAACTTTCGCCGGTGATGCCGGGCTGGACACTGCCGGTGCCCCAGCTCTATGCGGTATTTCTCTCGCGCCAGGGCATGGTTCCGGCCGTACGCGCTTTCGTCGATTACCTCGTTGAAGTGCTCGATGCCGACAAAGGCTTGCAGCAGGAATGTCCGCTGAGAAGCGACATCGCAGCGCTTGCAGTGAACGGAGAAGGGCAGAGCGCAGCGGGTGCAAAGGTTGGGCTGCCGCGCACAAAGAACGCTAGCAAGATCGAAACTGCATGAAGCTTTGCGAACGTGCACGCGCGTGCGCTTGTATGAAGCTTGGGTCTCCTGCTTAGTGCATTTGTGCGCAACGTATTGCGCCATTTGTTTTTAGGCATTCAAGCGTGGCCAGCCATCGCTACATTCAATGGGCTAACTCTTGAAGGCTCGCCGCGAGAGGAATATATTGAAGTCCTTCTCGCCAAGCACCGGTCTTGAGCGGGAATTGATGGCCGCTATCATAGTGGGCCTTCAGGGCCGAAAGCGCAGTCCGTGTTGCCCACGGCAGTCGCATGTGCCGGTGTGAACCGATCGATTGTCGGGGAGTCGCCGCCACCGCCCGAATGCGCCGCGTGCGCACGAAAAAAGGCCTTCATCTGACGATGAAGGCCTTTTACTTTGTATGGCTGAATTAAGCGCGCTGCGCGCTCAGTGATGTACTTAGTGATGCGCCGGATCGGTAACGAAGCCAAGCTTCGTGAGACCGCCGCTTTGCGCGGCCGACATCACCTGGGCCACGCGTTCGTATTGCACCTTGCGGTCCGCGTTCAGATGCAGTTCCGGTTGCGGCGTGGTTTGCGCCGCGGCTGCGATCTTCTGGTTCAGCGCCGCGTCGTCCACTTGCGTGCCGTCCCACAGCACGGTGCCGTCCGCTTCGATCGAGATGTTGATCTGCGCGGGCTTCGCGTCTTCCTTCTGGCTGCTCGCGTGCGGCAGGTCGATCTTCACGGCGTGACGGATCACTGGGATCGTCACCATGAAAACGATCAGGAGAACCAACATGACGTCGACGAGCGGCGTCATGTTGATTTCGTTCATCAGGCCATCGTCGTCGTCGCTGGCAAAGGGGCTCATCGCCATGATGCTTGCCTCCGCTCTTTAATGGCTGCGCGCAGCGACACGCAGGTTGCTCGTGTTGCCTTCCTTCGCCTGGCCCTTAGCCGTCGACGAAAGGCGCGCGCCCGTCACGAAGAAGGCGTGCAGGCCGTGCGCGAAGCGGTTGAGCTTCGTGACGATCGCCTTGTTCGCGCGGGTGAGGGCGTTGTAGCCGAGCACGGCGGGAATCGCGACGAACAGGCCGAAGGCGGTCATGATGAGCGCTTCGCCAACGGGGCCGGCCACGGCGTCGATCGAGGTTTGACCCGTCGCGCCAATCGTAAGCAGTGCGTGATAGATGCCCCACACCGTGCCGAACAGACCGACGAACGGCGCCGTGCTGCCGATCGAGGCGAGAATGGCGAGGCCGCTTTGCATCTTCGCGACGGACTCATCCATCGTGTCCTTCAGGCAGCGCGTGACCCAGTCCGACACGTCCATGCGGTCGTGCAGATGCGGCTGCGTCTGATGATGGTGATCGGCGGCTTCCTGGCCCGAGAGTGCGAGCGCGAGGAACGGGTTGTCTTCGCGCGAGCCGCTGCCGAGCTTCTTCACGCCGTCTGCGAGATCGTCCGAGTGCCAGAACTGCTGCTCGGCGTTCTTCGTGAGGCGCTTCAGGCGCGCGACATTCCAGCCCTTCACGACGATCACGCACCACGAGAGCACCGACATGATCAACAACGCGAGCGCGATGCCGCGTGTCACGAAATCCCCTTGCGCCCAGACGTGGGCGATACCGTAGTTCTGCATTCTTAGTCCTCGTTATTCAATTCATGAAAGCGTGTGGCTTCAGCCGGTCAATCGTGCAGGCTGAAGTCGAATGGTTGCGTGTAGGCCGCGCGCACGGCTTCGCCGTTTTCCAGGTACGGCTTGCAGGAGCTTTGGCGCATCGCGTCGAGCGCGGCGTCGTCGAGGCGGGTTGAGCCGCTCGTCTTCTTCAGCTCGATGTTCTCGATCTTGCCCGTGAGGCCCACGACGAAGTGCACGTACGCCGTACCCGTTTCGCCGCGCCGGCGCGAGAGCGTCGGGTACTCGGGCTGCACGATGCGGCAGTCGAGGTGCGAAACGTTCTTCGGCGCCGAGAGTGCCATAGTCGGCTTGGCGTCGGTGGCCGCGGCGGCTTGCGGTGCTGGCGCGGGCGGCGTCGGAGCCGGCGGCGTGGGCTCGGCGGGCGCGGCCGACTCGATCGCGTGTTGCGAGGGCGCTTCGGCCACGGGCAGCGGAGTTGGCTTGGGCTTGGGCTGAACCTTCGGCTTTTCGCGCGTCACGTGCGGGACCGGCTTCGGGGGCGGCGGCGTGGGCGTCGACTGAATCGCAGCGGGGGCGGCGACCGGCTCGGGCTTGAGCAGTTCGGCCGTCATTGTCTGCGACTGGAGTGCGAGGGGCGTCACGGGTTCGCGCTTCATCAGCACGACGCCGATGAGCGCGGCATGCAGCGCGACCACGATCGCGCTCGCGGTGACGACCCGACGATTGACGCGAACGGAGGGAGGCGACAGCGTGCCAGCGGTGGTTTGGAAAGCCTGCATATTTAGCGTGGCTGCCATGCGGACGACGGCGCGCAGGCGAACCGGCGCGTCGTGTCGGGCAGCTTTATTTGCGAAAGATCAACAGCGAGATGCACAACGTCGTTACGAATCCGAGCAGCAATTCCATCACGACCTCCTTTGAGGGTCACGAGCGGTAGCTGGCTGGTCGGTAGACGGGCTTGCTGTCGGCGGCGATTTGATGTCCGCAGCACGTGGCGCGCAAGGCGCCTCTGCTTAAGCGGGCGGACGGGGCGGGCGCGCATCGGTGGCCGGATGCGCGCCATGGCTTCAGGCAGCCTTGCGCTCGTAAAACGTGAGCGGAACCGCATGGGGGGCGACGGCGGGGGCGTGCGGCACACCGCAGCGGCTCGCGCAGACACCGCTTTGCGCCATCACGTCGCGAACGGATTCTTCGCACTTGCCGCAGCAGGTGGCGACGCCGAGCTCGAATTGCAGCTCGTCGAAAGAATCCATGCCTTCCTCGATGGAGGCGCGGATCGTCCGGTCGGAGACGGATTTGCAAACGCAGACAATCATGATGGAGCGCAATAGTCAGAGTTAATGCGAATTATTATCATTATGTTTGCTGGGTTTGGCAAGCGGGTAGACGGATTTTTTGTAACAAAACCGGATGCTTAGCAGGGGTTTTGCTTTACGTCAGGAAACGGCGAGGCGGGGCGGGATGGTCGCCAAGGCGTTTGGCGGGCCGGCTAGCGGTTAGCCGTGGCGCGAGTGGCCGCAGCATGGCGGATTGCTGCTGGAGCCTTTGAGCGGCCTTCTGGCAGGAGCCAGACTGGGCGAGGGAGATGAACCAGGTGTGCTGAAACAGGGTTGAAACGTGAACGCCGGAGCGGGTCTCGGCTCCCAAACCCGCAATCGCGCGCGAAACGTGGCGCGCACGCGTCAGGCCGCGTTCGCTTCCAGTTCCCGCGTGCGTCGCGAGGGAATGGCCACGCGCTCGACATTGGCGTCGAGGCCGAGCAGCGCGCCCGCCAGTTCGTGCAAATGCGCGCCGTCGCTCGTCGAACAGAAGCGGATGTCGTCGGCACCCGCGCCGGCAGGCTCGCCGCTCGCGCGCAGGCCGTGCTGGTCGAGCACGCGCTCGAGCTGCCGTGCGATGGCGACGCTCGTGTCGACAAGCGTCATGCGTTCGCCGACGATCGAGCGGATCGCGGTATCGAGAAACGGGTAGTGCGTGCAGCCGAGCACGAGCGTGTCGGCGCCCGCGTCGAGCATGGGTTCGACGTACGCGCGCAGCAGCGCGAGCAATTCCGGCGAACCGATGTCGCAGCGCTCCACTGCCTCCACCAGGCCATGACCCGGCTGGCACAGCACGCGCAGGTCGGCTGCGTGGCGTTCCACGAGCGCCTGAAAGCGCGCGCTGCGCAGCGTGACCTGGGTGGCGAGGACGCCGGCCACGCGCGACTTCGAAACCAGCGCCGCTGGTTTGATCCCGGGCTCCACCCCGATGAGCGGGATGGAGAGCCGCTCGCGCACGAGGGCGATGGACTGCGCCGTGGCCGTGTTGCAGGCCACCACCAGCGCCTTCGCCCCCTGCGCGACGAGCCATTCGCAGATCGCGAGCGTGCGGTCGGCGATGAAGTCGTCGTCGCGCTGGCCGTACGGCGCGTAGCGCGAGTCGGCGGCATAGACGATCCGCTCGGCGGGCAGCAGCGCGCGCACGGCGCGCAGCACCGAAAGGCCGCCGAGACCGGAGTCGAAGATGCCGATGGGCAGAGCGCTGGAAGAGGCCGGAAGGTTCACGGAGATGGGCGCAAATGGGTTGGGGCGCACCCGCAAGGCGGACGGACGCGCGCCGCCGCGAGGCGTGCGATCAGGATTCTACCGAACCCATGGCCGACTGCTGGTAATTCTGGATGCCGATCTTGCCGATGAGGTCGATCTGCGTTTCGAGCCAGTCGATGTGCTCTTCGGTGTCTTCGAGAATCGTCACGAAAATCTCGCGCGAAACGAAGTCGCGAACCGATTCGCAATAAACAATGGCTTCCTTGCAGGTGGACTGCGAGATTTGCTCGAGCTTCAAATCGCACTCGAGAACTTCCTTGGTTTCCTCGCCAATCAGCAGCTTATGCAGATCCTGGAGGTTCGGCAGACCGTCGAGCATGAAAATACGTTCGATGAGCATATCGGCATGCTTCATTTCGCCGATCGATTCGTCATATTCGTGCTTGCCGAGTTTCTCGAGGCCCCAATGCTTGTACATGCGGGCATGCAGGAAATACTGATTGATAGCCGTGAGCTCGTTCTTGAGCTGCGCGTTCAGATATTCGATGACCTTCTTGTCGCCTTGCATAGTCTTTCCTTTCTTTGTGGGGCGGTGACTGGTTTCCAACAATAAACGCTCAATACACAAAAGCCAAGGCCGAATCTACGTTGAATTGCGGTAAATATCGGCGATTTACTGAGTGCTGAGAATTAATCTCAGTACGCTTTGCGTGGAGCAAAAAAAACCGGGGCGCGCGGCCCCGGTTTTTATCAGGCATCAGCTATGCATCAAACCGTGGCGACCGGAATCTTGCCGATCTTTGCCTGCCATTCGGCGGGGCCGGTCTTGTGGACCGAGGTGCCCGACGAATCGACCGCGACCGTCACCGGCATGTCCTGCACGTCGAACTCGTAGATGGCTTCCATGCCGAGGTCTTCGAATGCGAGGACCTTCGAGCCGCGGATCGCCTTCGAAACGAGGTAAGCCGCGCCGCCCACTGCCATCAGGTAAGCCGCCTTGTGCTTCTTGATCGCCTCGATCGCGACCGGGCCGCGCTCGGCCTTGCCGACCATCGAGATGAGGCCCGTTTGCGAGAGCATCAGCTCCGTGAACTTGTCCATGCGCGTGGCCGTGGTGGGGCCTGCCGGGCCGACCACTTCGTCGCGAACCGGATCGACCGGGCCGACGTAGTAGATCACGCGGTTCTTGAAGTCCACCGGCAGCTTCTCGCCCTTGGCGAGCATGTCGGCGATGCGCTTGTGCGCCGCGTCGCGGCCCGTGAGCATCTTGCCCGAGAGCAGCAGCGTCTGGCCCGGCTTCCACGAAGCGACTTCTTCCGGCGTGAGCGTGTTGAGGTCAACGCGCTTGCTCGTTTCCGTATTCGGTTCCCAGTTGACCTTCGGCCATGCGTCGAGCGAGGGCGCTTCGAGCTTGGCCGGGCCCGAGCCGTCGAGCACGAAGTGCGCGTGGCGAGTGGCGGCGCAGTTCGGGATCATCGCGACGGGCTTCGAAGCCGCGTGCGTGGCCGTAGCCATGATCTTCACGTCGAGCACGGTGGCGAGACCGCCGAGACCCTGCGCGCCGATACCGAGCGCGTTGACCTTCTCGTGCAGTTCGACACGCAGTTCTTCGATCCAGTCCTTCGGACCGCGCTTGATGATGTCCTGAATGTCGATGGACTCCATCAGCGATTCCTTCGCCATCAGCATCGCCTTTTCAGCGGTGCCGCCGATGCCGATGCCGAGCATGCCCGGCGGGCACCAGCCCGCGCCCATCGTCGGGACGGTCTTGAGCACCCAGTCGACGATCGAGTCGGACGGGTTGAGCATCACGAACTTCGACTTGTTCTCCGAGCCGCCGCCCTTGGCTGCGACCTGCACGTCGACTTTGTCGCCCGGCACGATCTCGTAGTGGATCACGGCCGGCGTGTTGTCCTTCGTGTTCTTGCGGCCGCCTTCGGGCGGGTTCACGATCGAGGCGCGCAGCACGTTGTCCGGGTTCAGGTAACCGCGGCGCACGCCTTCGTTGATCATGTCGGTCACGCCCATCGTGGCGCCGTCCCAACGCACGTCCATGCCGACCTTCACGAAGATCGTGACGATGCCGGTGTCCTGGCAGATCGGGCGCTTGCCTTCTGCGCACATGCGGCTGTTCGTGAGGATCTGCGCAATGGCGTCCTTCGCGGCCGGGCTCTCTTCGAGCTCGTACGCGCGGCCGAGCGCCTCGATGTAGTCCTGCGGATGGTAGTAGCTGATGTATTGCAGCGAATCCGCAATGCTCTGGATGAGGTCTTCCTGTTTGATGACGGTCATGGCTAGCTTCTGTGGGGACGGGTGTTTTGAATAGTGTGTGCCGCTTGTCTCTTTCAATCGGACTCGGCGTGCTCGGGAACCGCCTGACGCGCAGCGGCATGCCCGCCCGGCACCGGATGGCGCGCGGCGAGCTCCTGATAGTGTTCGGGGTGCGTATGCGTGGTGATGCGGTCGATCCACGCCATCACGAGCGCGGAGACGAGGAACGCCACGTGGATGATCACCTGCCACATCACCGTATGCGCCGAAGCGGCGTCGGGATTGATGAAGGTCTTGAGCAGGTGGATCGACGAAATGCTGATGAGCGCCATGGCGAGCTTCACCTTGAGCACGCCGGCGTTCACGTGGTCGAGCCATTCGGGCTCGTCGGGGTGTCCCTCGAGATTCAGGCGCGAGACGAAGGTCTCGTAGCCGCCCACTATCACCATGATGAGCAGGTTCGAGATCATCACCACGTCGATCAGGCCGAGCACAGCCAGCATGATGCTGGTTTCGTCGAGCGTGGTGGCGTGGCTCACGAGGTGCCAGACCTCTTTGAGGAACAGCACGCAATACACGGCTTGCGCGACGATCAGACCCAGATAGAGCGGCACCTGCAGCCAGCGGCTCATGAAGATGATGCTGGGCAGCGGACGCATGCGGCGACGGGCTTTACCCGGTGCGGCGGCGGAAGGCGGCTGGGGGCGTGCGGCGGACATGGGCAATCACGGTCGAATTCGGGCGGGGCCGCCTAGGCGAGACCGTCTGGTTGGGGCCAGAAGGCGCTCGCGAGGGGCCAGGCGGGCGCTATTGTACAGCGTCGCAGGAAGGGCTCGCCGGGATTCCGGCAGCGCCGCCCGCGCGCCGATACTTTCAGGTCGATTACAGGTCGTTCACGAAGGAACCGGCGGCAGGCGCTTCGCCTTGAGGCTCGCGAGCCCGATGCCGGCCACCACGCAGGCGAGCGCAATGCCGTGCGCGGGCGTGGGGCGCTCGCCGAGAAACGCGATGCCGTAGATGGCGGCCGCCACCGGCAGCACCGCCGTGAACACGCCGGCGATGCTGCCAGGCACGTGGCGAATGCCCATCATCCAGAGACAGAACGAGATCACGCTCGCCGAAAGCCCGTACCAGAGCGCGAGCCACCAGACGCCCGCGGGCACGCTCGCGAAATCGAACGACAGAGCGCCAGGCAGCCCAACTGGCAGCATCAGCAGAAAGCCGAACAGGTGGGTGTATGCGCAAATGTCGAGCGGCGCGAGCGTCTGCGTAAGACGGCGCGAAAGAATCACATAGAGCGATTCGCAGCACACCGCGCCGAGCACCATCAGATTGCCGACGAACGAGCTTGCGCCCGTGTCGCCGCCGCCGCCCACGTGCGCGAGATTGATGACGGCGATGCCCGCAATGGCGAGCCCGATGGAAGCGAGCGCGCGGGCGTCGGGGCGCTCGCGCAGGAAGAACCACGAGAAAAGCGCGACTACGGCAGGAATCGTGCACGTGATGACGCCGGCCGCGACCGCGCTCGTGCGATGCACGCCGCCGAGCATGAGCAGCGTAAACCCGAATGTTCCAAAGAGGGCCTGGAGGAACAGATTGACCCATTCGCCGCGCTTTACGTGTTGCATTTTGGAGCGGCGCAGAAGCGGGCCGAGCACCGCGAGGGCGATCACGAAGCGCAAGAGCGCGAAGAGCGGAACGGGAATGAAGGCGACGATCGACTTGCCGATGCCAACGTTGCTGCCCACGAGCAGCATCGAGGCGACGAGAAAAAAGGAATAACGATTCAAGCTGGAATCCGGGTGCGCAGTTCAGTTAGCATTCTAAATGTCTGCTTACTTGCGTGCCATGGCGCGCGACTTGCAATGCCTGCATGCGCGCGCGTAAGTGGCCGGTAAGTTGCTACGCTTAATCTTGCTGGCATGGGTGGTTTGCGAAGATCGTTTTGCCGCACGTTCGTGCTGCGAATCTCGCGCCCTCATGCATGCTGCGATGCCACAATGGCGGCTTGCAGCGCAAGCCAATAGTGCCGCGCCCGCATGCGGGCGGCGGCGCACGGAGACGGCGCGCACGGGCATTGAAGATGCTCATGCGTGTCCACGAGTTTGACGTTTCATCTTCACCAAGGGGTTGTCGATGTCTGCGATTGAATCGGTTCTTCAGGAACGCCGCGTCTTTGCGCCTTCCGAGCAAACGGTGGCGGGCGCCACGGTGTCCGGCATGGACGCCTACAAGGCGCTGTGCGCCGAAGCCGAACGCGATTACGAAGGCTTCTGGGCGCGTCTCGCGCGCGAAACGCTGACCTGGCAAAAGCCCTTCACGAAAGTGCTCGACGAATCGAAGGCGCCGTTCTACACGTGGTTCGAAGACGGCGAACTGAACGCCTCGTACAACAGCCTCGACCGCCACGTCGAAGCGGGCAATGGCGATCGTGTGGCGATCGTCTTCGAGGCCGACGACGGCACCGTCACGAACGTCACCTACAAAGACCTGCTCGGGCGCGTTTCGCGCTTTGCCAACGCACTGAAGAAGCGCGGCGTGAAGAAGGGCGACCGCGTGGTCATCTACATGCCGATGTCGGTCGAAGGCGTGGTCGCCATGCAGGCCTGCGCGCGCATTGGCGCTACGCACTCGGTGGTGTTCGGCGGCTTTTCGTCGAAGTCGCTCAACGAGCGCATGGTGGACGTGGGCGCAGTCGCGCTCATCACCGCCGACGAACAGATGCGCGGCGGCAAGGCGCTGCCGCTGAAGAACATTGCGGACGAAGCGCTCGCCATGGGCGGCTGCGAAGCGGTGCACAGCGTGATCGTGTACCAGCGCACGGGCGGCAAGGTCACGTGGAAGGAAGGCCGCGACCACTGGATGCACGAGGTCTCGGCGGCCGAGAGCGACACCTGCGCGCCGGTGCCCGTGGGCGCGGAACACCCGCTCTTCATCCTCTATACGTCGGGCTCGACGGGCAAGCCGAAGGGCGTGCAGCACAGCACGGGCGGCTACTTGCTGTGGGCCGCGCAAACGATGAAGTGGACCTTCGACTACAAGCCGAGCGACGTGTTCTGGTGTACGGCCGATATCGGCTGGGTTACGGGCCACAGCTATATCGCCTACGGCCCGCTGACGATCGGCGCGACGCAGGTGGTGTTCGAAGGCGTCCCCACGTACCCGAACGCGGGCCGCTTCTGGGACATGATCGCCAGGCACAAGGTCACCGTCTTCTACACGGCGCCTACGGCCATCCGCTCGCTCATCAAGTCAGCGGAAGCCGACGCGAAGGTGCATCCGAAGAGCTATGACCTTTCGTCGCTGCGCATTCTCGGCACCGTTGGCGAGCCGATCAATCCCGAAGCGTGGATGTGGTACTACGAAAACGTGGGCGGCAAGCGCTGCCCGATCGTCGACACGTGGTGGCAAACGGAAACGGGCGGCCACATGATCACGCCGCTGCCGGGCGCGACGCCCCTCGTGCCGGGATCGTGCACGCTGCCGCTGCCGGGCATCATGGCGGCGATCGTCGACGAAACCGGCCAGGACGTGCCGAACGGGCAGGGCGGCATTCTCGTCGTGAAGCGCCCGTGGCCCGCGATGATCCGCAACGTGTGGGGCCAGCCGGAGCGCTACAAGTCGGGCTACTTCCCCGAGGAACTGGGCGGCAAGCTGTATCTGGCCGGCGACGGCAGCGTGCGCGACAAGGACACCGGCTACTTCACGATCATGGGCCGGATCGACGACGTGCTGAACGTCTCGGGCCACCGTCTCGGCACGATGGAGATCGAGTCGGCGCTGGTGGCGAACCCGCTCGTGGCCGAAGCCGCCGTGGTGGGCCGCCCCGACGACACGACCGGTGAAGCCGTGGTGGCCTTCGTGGTGCTCAAGGCGACGCGTCCGCAGGGTGACGAGGCCGTGAAGCTCGCCAACGATCTGCGCGCCTGGGTGGGCAAGGAGATCGGGCCGATCGCCAAGCCCAAGGACATCCGCTTTGGCGAAAACTTGCCGAAGACGCGCTCGGGCAAGATCATGCGCCGTCTGCTGCGCTCGCTCGCGAAGGGCGAGGCGATCACGCAGGACGTTTCGACGCTGGAAAATCCGGCGATTCTCGATCAGCTTGGCGAATCGCTCTAAAAGCTAAGGTCCGCGCGGCGCCTCGCCAGGCGCCGCGCTCGCCATCGATCCCCGCATTGCCCCCGATTGCCGGCCATACGCGTTTTTGCTACACAGGCGCATGGCCGCGCCACACACTACCCCGCAGAACAACCTCAATCCCTTGCCTGAGCCACCCCCGGTGAGCGAAGCGATGGCGCGCGCGCATCGGCGCTACTGGCGCTTCAACGTCGCGCTGATCGCCGTGCTCATGACGATTGGCTTTCTCGTCTCGTTCGTTGCGCCGCTCTTTGCGCGCACGCTCGCCGACGTGCGCTTCGCGGGCTTCAGCCTGCCGTTCTACCTGGGCGCACAGGGCGCGATCCTGCTCTACGTGCTGCTCGTCGCGATCTATATCGTGCTGATGCAGCGCGCCGACCGCGTGCTGCAAGCCGCGCTCGAAGCCGACGTCGCCATTCGCGAAGCCAGCAAGGCGCAGCAACGATGAGGCTTGCGCACCGGCTGATCCGCTCCTACGCGTTGTACACGCTCGGCTTTCTCGCCTTCGTCTACGTGATGTGGCGCATCGAGCTTGCCACCGGCCCCGGCATGTGGATCGGCTACGTGTTCCTGTTCGTGCCGATCGCCGTGTACGCGGTCATCGGGCTGCTCTCGCGCACCTCGGATCTCGTTGAATACTACGTGGCGGGGCGGCGCGTGCCCTCGTTCTTCAACGGCATGGCGACAGCCGCCGACTGGCTTTCCGCCGCGTCGTTCATCGGCCTCGCGGGCTCGCTCTACGCGAGCGGCTACGACGGCCTCGCTTATTTGATGGGCTGGACGGGCGGCTATTGTCTCGTAGCGTTCCTGCTCGCGCCGTATGTGCGCAAGCTCGCGCGCTACACGATTCCCGACTTCCTCGGCACGCGCTTTTCGAGCAACCTCGTACGTGCGCTCGCGGTGCTCGCGACTATCCTCTGCTCGTTCGTCTACCTCGTCGCGCAGATCCAGGGCGTGGGGCTGATCGCCACGCGCTTCATCGGCGTGGATTTCGCCATCGGCATTTTCTGCGGGCTGGCGGGCATCCTCGTGTGTTCGTTTCTTGGCGGCATGCGCGCCGTCACGTGGACGCAGGTCGCGCAATACATCATCCTCATCGCCGCGATCCTGATCCCGGTTTCGTTGATCGCGCATCGAGACGGTCTGGGCTGGCTGCCGCAAATCGAATACGGCAACGTCATGCAGCGTGTGGAAGCGCTCGAGCGCGATGTGCGCGGCACGAGTGCCGAAGCCAACGTGCGCGACGAATACCGCAAGCGCGCGGCGCAATGGCAAACGCGCCTCGACACGCTGCCGCAGTCGTACGTCGCGGAAAAAACGCACCTCGTCGAGTCGCTCGCGGAGATGCGCCGCCACAACGGCCCGCTGCGCGACATCGATTCGCTGGAGCGCGCATTGAACGCCTTCCCGCGCGACGTGGACGCCGCGCGCATGGTGTGGACGCGCCAACGCGACGACCTGCTCGAGCGCGCCGCGCCGCCCGTGCCGATGAACGAACCGTTCCCCGCCGCCGACGATGCCGAGCGGCGCATACATCAGCGCAACTTCCTTTCGCTTCTGCTGTGCCTTTCGCTTGGTACGGCGAGCCTGCCGCACATCCTCACGCGCTACAACACGACGACCTCAGTGGCCTCGGCGCGGCGTTCGGTGGGGTGGACGCTTTTCTTCGTCGCGCTCTTTTATCTGACCGTGCCGGTGCTCGCAGTGCTGATCAAGTTCGAGATCCTTACGCATCTGGTCGGGCAGCGCTTCGACGATCTGCCGCACTGGGTCATGCAGTGGCGGCGCGTCGAGCCGTATCTCATCAGCATTGCGGATGTGAACGGCGACGGCCTGGTGCGCTGGAGCGACATTCAGATGCAGCCCGATATGGTCGTGCTCGCCGCGCCGGAGATTGCGGGGCTGCCGTATGTGATGTCGGGGCTCATTGCCTCGGGTGCGCTGGCGGCCGCGCTTTCGACTGCGGACGGCCTGCTGCTCACGATCTCGAACGTGCTCTCGCACGACGTGTACTACCACATGGTCGATCCAAGCGCATCGAGCCAGCGACGCGTGACGATGTCGAAGATCCTGCTGCTCGGCGTGGCGCTGTTCGCTTCGTATGTGGCGTCGCTCAACACGGGCAACATTCTTTTCCTGGTGGGGGCGGCGTTTTCGCTCGCGGCGTCGAGTCTCTTTCCTGTGCTCGTGCTCGGCGTGTTCTGGAAACGCACGACGCGCCTGGGCGCTGTGGCCGGCATGATCGCGGGCTTGACTGTGTGCGTCTATTACATCGTCTCGACGTATCCGTTCTTCACGCAGCTCACGGGCTTTGCCGGCCCGCGATGGTTTGGCATCGAGCCCATCAGCTCGGGCGTGTTCGGTGTGCCCGCAGGTTTTCTCGTGGCGATTGGCGTGAGCCTGCTCGATCGCAAGCCGGACGCGTATACGCTTGCGCTGGTGGACTATATCCGCCATCCGTGAGGCGAGGACTTGATCGCCGGTGTGCGGTCGTGCACTTTAAAAACGCGCGGGCGAGGGGATACTGAAGTCCTCTCGTTCCCGCGCCGGTCCTCGAAGCAGTACGCGGGAATTCGGCGTCGGGCTGCGGCCCGACGTCCTTTTCTGCTGGCTGATCGGGTGGATCCGGCCTTCGTTCCAACGTTGCGCGTTCAACGATACGCAGCACCGCCGTGCTCCTTCCCGGCGCGCCATCAAGTCATTCTCCCTTTTGTCCGATAACCAGATGGGGCGCGCTTTGCTGCGGCGCGGCCAAGGTACAATTTCGCGCGCCGCCGGTCTGGGATTCGCGGCGAGTCGGGCCATCAAATGAGCGTTTGTTCGGGGAAGTCATTGAAGCGCATTGCACTCAGCCTAGTCATTTTCGGCGCCTTTGCGGCGCCAGCCGCTTTTGCCAAATGCTGGGGCAATGACGCCTTCCAGAACTGCGTCGACGAATCGGGCAACTCGTACACGGTGCAGCGCTTCGGCAATACGTCTACGGTCAACGGGTATCAGCAGAAGCTGCCGGGCGAGGCCTGGGAGCAGACCGGCGCATCGATTGGCGATACGACGTTCATCACCGGCCAGGCTGCCGATGGGTCGACGTGGACCGAGACGATCACGAACTACGGCAATGGCACGCGGACGATCGCGGGGATGGACGGGAACGGGCTTGTGTATAACAAGTATTGCACTGCGACGGGGTGCAATTGAGCGCGTGCTGGCGCGATTCGGCTGATTGGTGCGCATTCGCCGAATCAGCCGTGGCGTAAGGGTTTGCGGGTTTCTCGCAAACTACCTAAAGCTTGTGAATCACCCAAAACAATAAGGCTCCCTCGTGGGGAGCCTTATGTATTCGGTGGCGGAGAGAGGGGGATTCGAACCCCCGATAGGCTATTAACCTATACACGCTTTCCAGGCGTGCGACTTAAACCGCTCATCCATCTCTCCGGCGGGAGGCGAATTATAGCAGAGTCCACGCGCCGGGGGAAAGCATCCACGCAGAACCTGGCACGATCTGCGCTTTGCAAAGTCCGCCGCACGCCCTAAGCAACGCAGAAATCGTTCGTTCCCCGCTTCCGGGGCATTCCGTAACGTTGCCGCACCGGCCTTGCAGCCGCCTCGCAAGGACCGCGTAGCGACAGCCACCAAACGCAACGGAACGCCCCGCATGAACAACAAAAACGCCTCCCTCACACGCCGCCCGCTGACCGCCGCGCTCGCGCTCGCGTTCGCCGCATCCAGCGCCACAATCGCCACGAGCGCCCATGCGCAAAGCAGCGTGACCCTGTACGGCATCGTCGACGCCGGCCTGGCTTTCGTGCACAACGCCCAGGGCGCAAACGGCCAGAACCAGTCCACGCTCCTCAAACTGAGCAGCGGCAATCTATCGGGCAGCCGCTGGGGCCTGCGCGGCACTGAGGACCTCGGCAACGGTCTGGCCGCCATCTTCCAGCTCGAAAACGGCTTCAACGTAGGCACCGGCGCGCTCGGACAGGGCAGCCGCGAATTCGGGCGCAAGGCCATCGTCGGTCTTGCCAGCACGACGTGGGGCACGCTCACGCTCGGCCGCCAGTACGATCCGCTTGTCGATCTCGTGCAGCCGCTCACCGCGGACGGTCCGTTCGGCGGCGTGTTCGGCACGCCCGGCGACCTCGACAACTACGACAACAGCCTGCGCGTGAGCAACTCGGTCAAGTACGCGAGCCCGCTCATTGCGGGGCTGCAGTTCGAGGCGCTGTACGGCTTTGGCGGCGTGGCCGGTGCAACGGGCAGCGGGCAGACATACAGCTTCGGCGCCGCATACTCGAACGGTCCGCTTTCGCTCGCGGCCGGCTATTTCTTCGCCAATGGCGGCAGCACGCTCACTTCCGGCGTGCGTACCTGGACGAGCAGCTCGGACAGTCTCTTCAACACGGTCATCAACCAGGGCTTCGCGAGCGCCAGCTCCATCCAGATCGTGCGCGCGGGCGGCAGCTATTCGGTGGGCGCATTGAGCTTAGGCCTCGCCTACTCGAACACGCAATACGCAAACGATGCGTACTCAACCTTCCACCAAACCGCGAAATTCAACAGCGGCTCGGCGTTCCTGAACTATCAGATCACACCGGCGCTGCGCGCGGGAGCAGGCTACAACTACACGTCGCTCACCGGCCCCTCGTCGGCGCACTACAACCAGGTGAACCTCGGCAGCGATTACTCGCTCTCCAAACGCACCGACCTTTACGCGCTCGCCGGTTACCAGAAGGCGAGCGGCCGCACGCTCGATGCGAAGGGTTCGAGTGTCGTTGCGCAAGCATCGATCGGCGACTTCGGCGTGAGTTCGGGCGCCGACAATCAGGCGCTCGTCGTGGTGGGAATCCGTCACAAGTTCTGACGCTCGCGCGGACTCCTGCTTTCGAGCGTCGGCAGCCGCGCGGGGGATCGCCGATAATGCTTCGTCGATCCCCCCGAGGAGAATCCGCTTGAAGGTCAGCGAAGCCGTCACCAGCCGCAAGTCCGTGCGCCAGTTCTTGCCGGATCCAGTGGACCCCGCCGTCATTCGCCGCGTGCTCGATACTGCAAAGCGTGCGCCCTCGGGCGGCAATCTGCAGCCGTGGCATGTTCATGTCGTGGGCGGGGAGTCGCTCGCGAAGCTCAAGGCGATCATGGCCGATCGCATTGCGCAGGCGCCTGCGGGCGAGCAGATGGAGTACGACGTGTATCCGCGCGACCTGGGTTCGCCGTATCGCGAGCGTCGTTACCAGGTGGGCGAGGATCTTTACCGCAGCATCGACGTCGCGCGCGAAGACCGGCCGGGCAGGCTGCGGCAATTCGCGCGCAACTACGCGTTTTTCGACGCGCCGCTCGCGCTCTTTTGCAGCGTGGATCGTCAGATGGGGCCGCCGCAATGGGCCGACCTCGGCATGTTCCTGCAGACGGTGATGCTGCTCCTGCGCGAGGCCGGCCTGCATAGCTGCGCGCAGGAATGCTGGGCGCGCTACGCGCAAAGCGTGGGCGACTTTCTCGCCTTGCCGCGCGAACGCATGGTGTTCTGCGGCATGGCGATCGGTCACGAAGACCCCGGCGCGCCGATCAACCAGTGGCGCTCGGCCCGCGTACCGCTAGACGAATTCGTTCAATTCGACGGGATTTGAGTATTCGCGAAAGCGAACGTTAGCAATACATATTGCTTACAGTGCGGCACGAATGCGCTCGGCCAGCGCTTCGAGTTTTGCCATGTCAGCCATTTCACGCGCGTGCGGACGCAGTTCTTCGCCCGCGCGGCGCGGAATCAGGTGAAAGTGCACGTGCGGCACGGTCTGCCCAGCGGCGGCGCCGTTGAACTGCGCGATCAACAGGCCTTCGGGCGCCAGCACCTTGCGCATGGCGGCCGCCATCTTCTGCACCGTCGCCATCGCCGCGGCGCCGGCTTCCAGCGAAAGATCGTAGATGAACTCGGCGCCTTCTTTCGGCAGCACGAGCAGGTGGCCTTCGGATTGGGGCATGACGTCCATGATCGCGAGCGTCGCGTCGTCCTCGTACACCTTGATGCAGGGTGCTTCGCCGCGCAGGATGCGCGCGAAGATGTTCTTGTCGTCGTAGGCCATGGTCAGTCTCTCCAGTTCGGGCGCGCCGTTTGCTCGCGCCGGGGCGATGGGTTTTGTCGGATTTGCGATTATGGCCCGCCCAGTATGGGCTGTGCGTGTTCCTGCACGTTTTTTGAAGTAGGTGCATCATAGAGTTTCTCGCAGCGCGCGCGACGACGAATGTCTTGATAGCAACCTCTTGAATGGCGCCGGAGCCAGGTACCAAGGACCCGACTCCCGCCGACATGGAGCACGTATGGCAACGACTGATCTCGAAGCAGCTCAACCCGTTCGTGAGGCCACCGTTTCCGGGGCCTGGCGGTTTACAGCCCAGCTATTGGCGCGCGCGGACATAAAGTTCAACGGCACCCGGCCGTGGGACATGCGGATCCACGATCCGCAGGTGCCCGAGCGCGTGCTCGCGCTAGGCAATCTGGGCCTGGGCGAGGCCTATATGGACGGCCAGTGGGACTGCGAGCAGCTCGACGAATTCTTCGCACATGTGTTGCGCGCGCATCTAGATGACCAGATCGATCCCTCCCGCCTGGTGTTCCACGCGCTCAAGGCGCGCCTGATGAACCGCCAGACCGTGCGCCGGGCCTGGAAGGTGGGGCAGCAGCACTACGATATCGGCAACGAGTTCTACGAGGCGATGCTCGACAAGAACATGGCCTATACCTGTGGCTACTGGTCGGGCGGAGCGAAGACGCTCGATGAGGCGCAGGACGCCAAGCTCGATCTCATCTGCCGCAAGCTCGGGCTGAAGCCCGGCATGCGTTTGCTCGACATCGGGTGCGGGTGGGGCAGCCTGATGAAGTTCGCGGCCGAACACTATGGCGTGTCGTGCGTGGGCGTGACGATTTCGAAGGAGCAGGCCGCGTTCGGCGCCGAGCGCTGCAAGGGTCTGCCCGTCGAATTCCGCTTGCAGGACTACCGGTTGCTCGACGAGAAGTTCGACCGCGTTGCGAGCGTCGGCATGTTCGAGCACGTGGGCCCGAAGAACTATCGCACCTATATGGAAGTCGCGCAGCGCTGTCTTGCCGACGACGGTCTCTTCGTACTGCATACCATTGGCAAGAACCGCCGCGACACCACGCCCGACCCGTGGGTCGACAGATACATCTTCCCGAACGGCGAACTGCCGACCATTGGCCAGATCGCCGACGCGTCGGGCGGTCTCTTCGTGACCGAAGACCTGCATAACTTCGGCGCCGACTACGACCGCACGCTCATGGCGTGGCACGCAAATTTCGAAGCCGCGTGGCCGCGTTTCAAGGAGAAGATGGGCGAGCGGTTCCACCGCATGTGGCGTTATTACCTGCTTTCGTGCGCCGGGGCGTTCCGCGCGCGCGACATCCAGTTGTGGCAGTGGGTGTTTTCGAAGAACGGCATGCTGGGCGGCTATCAGCGTCCTGCCTGATTGTTGACGCAATAGCTCGCGTAGGCGGCCGCGTTTCGCAAATAGCGAGGCGGCCGTTTTCTTTGCGGATCAGCGAATCAGTGCCGAGACCGTTGCGATGCCAAGGATCGTCATGATGACCGAGGCGCAAACGTGAATGGCGATTTCGCCCGCGGCCCAGCCGAAACGTCCGTGCTGCAAATGCGAAACGACTTCGGCGGAGAAGGTCGAGAATGTCGAGAGGCCGCCCATGAGGCCGGTGATGACGAAGAGGCGCCATTCGGCGGAAAGCTGCGGCATGCGCCCGAAGTACGCGACCGCGACGCCGATCACGTAGCCCGCGATGATGTTCGACGCGAGCGTGCCGAGCGGCAGCTCGGGGTAGAGGGCATTCAGGCGTAGCCCGAGAACCCAGCGCAGCAGCGAACCGAGTGCGCCGCCAATGCCGACGGCAAGGATGGACAGATACATGGTCTGGAGTGGTTGAGGGCGCAATCTGAGCCGGCGCGCCTGCTCGCCGGCTTTGTATTTGTACCGTTTTCGAGCACGGAGTGTAGCACCGGCCCGGTCCGGCGGCTCCATGCCACGGCTGCTTGCCCTCACACCACGTCCTCGCTGGATTGCGTCCGCGAAACCACGCCGGGCGGCGTGTCAGACGATCCCGCCGTTCGCGCGCAACACCTGCCCGTTGATCCAGCCGCCGTCCGGGCTCGCGAGAAACGACACGACGCTTGCGATGTCGTCGGGTTGCCCGAGGCGCTGCAGCGGCGGCATGTTCGCAAAGTGCTGGACCTGCTCTTCGGTCTTGCCGCTGAGGAACAGTTCGGTGGCGACCGGCCCCGGCGCGACCGCATTCACGCAAATGGAGCGACCCCGCAGTTCTCGTGCGAACACGCGCGTGATGGTCTCGACGGCCGCCTTGCTCGCCGT
Organism: Paraburkholderia sp. JHI869; assembly: GCF_038900775.1. NCBI lineage: Bacteria > Pseudomonadati > Pseudomonadota > Betaproteobacteria > Burkholderiales > Burkholderiaceae > Paraburkholderia > Paraburkholderia sp. JHI869. The sequence goes on along the minus strand of NZ_JAYMSC010000003.1, from coordinate 377,925 downwards.
ATAGAGCGCGTAGCCGGGCAGGTTCATCGCGAGCGCGGAGGTCGAGAAGTTGATCACGCGGCCGCCGTCCGCGAGTTTCGTCGCCGCTTCGCGCAGCGTGTTGAGCGTGCCGCGCACGTTGATGTCGAAGGTCTCGTCGTAGATCGCGTCGGTCGACTCGGCAATCGTGATGGTCTTCATGATGCCCGCGTTGTTCACGAGCAGCGTGGGCTGGCCCAGCGTTTCGGCGGTGGTTTCGAACAGCCGGCGCACCTCGTCGGCCTTCGCGATGTTCGCTTGCACGGCGATGGCGCGGCCGCCGCCCGCCGCGATCTTCGCGACGAGCGCTTCGGCTTCGGCGCTGCGCGAAGCGTAGTTGATGACAACGGCGTAACCGTCTCGTGCGAGACGTTCGGCAATCGCGGCGCCGATGCCGCGCGAGGCGCCCGTAACGATGGCGACGCCGCGCGAGTTTGTGGAGGCGTTCATGATCGGAGCCCTTCTCGTCAGTGGTGTGAATGGGCTCGATCATGAACGAAAGCGCGGCGGCGATCATTGCATGCCGCCGGGTTTCATCATTCCATTTCGATTAACAATGCGGCATGGCGGCGCTCAATAGCTCAATAGGCGATGCAGACAGATTTGGTCTCCGTGTACGCGTCGATGATCGCACGGCCATGCTCGCGGCCGATGCCCGAGGCCTTGAAGCCGCCGAAGGGCAGCGCCGGATCGACCATGTTGTGCGTGTTCACCCATACCGTGCCCGCCTGCACGCCGTCCACCACGCGCAGTGCGCGGTCGAGCTGGTTGGTCCAGACGCTCGCGCCCAGACCGTACTCCGAAGCGTTCGCCGCAGCGATGGCTTCCTCGACGTCGTCATACGGCATGGCGACGAGGACCGGCCCGAACACCTCTTCGCGCACGACGGTAAGCGGCTGGTTGGCTGCGTTCGAGATCACGGTGGGCTCGATGAAGAAGCCGGGGCGATTGCCGTCGCCGCCGCCCGCCACGATCTCGCCGCCTTCCATGCGTCCCTGCGCGATCATGCCGGCGACCTTGGCACGGTGGCGTGCGGAAACGAGCGGGCCCATCTGCGTGGCAGCGTCGAAGCCCGAACCGAGAACGGTTGCGCGCGCAACTTGCGCGATGCCATCGACGATCGCATCAAAACGCGCGCGCGGCAGATACAGGCGCGAGCCCGCGGTGCAGACCTGGCCGTGATTGAAGAAGATCGCGCCGGCAGCGCCTTCGATCGCGCGCTGCGGATCGCAGTCGTCGAGCACGATTACGGGGCTCTTGCCGCCCAGTTCCAGCGACACGCGCTTGAGATCGCCCGCACATTGCTTGCCGATGATGCGGCCCACCTCCGTCGAGCCCGTGAAGGTGACCTTGTCCACCTGCGGATGGCGCACGAGCGCCGCGCCCGCCGTTTCGCCCTGGCCCGTGACGACATTGAACACGCCCGGCGGAAAACCGGCTTCGTGTGCGAGTTCGGCGAGTCGTATGGCCGTGAGCGGTGTTTCCTCGGCAGGCTTGAGCACTACGGTGCAGCCGCAGGCGAGCGCGGGCGCGATTTTCCAGACCGCCATCAGCAGCGGGAAATTCCACGGCACGATTGCGGCTACCACGCCTGCGGGCACGCGCCGCGTGGAGGCGTTGTAGCGCACGCCGGGCGGGAACGCGAGCGAGAGATCCACCGTGCTGCCCTCGATCTTGGTCGCCCAGCCGGCCATGTAGCGCAGCCATTGCACGCTGCCGCCCACTTCGAGCATCTTCGAGAAGCCCAGCAGCTTGCCCTGATTGAGCGTTTCGAGCGCAGCGAGTTCGTCGCCGTGCTGTTCGACGAGATCGGCGAGTTTGAGCAGCAGGCGCTCGCGCGAGGCAGGCGGCAGGCGACGCCACGTATCGGCCTCGAAAGCGCGCCGCGCGGCGGTCACAGCGGCGTCGATGTCGGCGTCGCTGGCGTCGGGCACCTGGGCGATCTCGGCACCCGTGGCGGGATTGAATACGGCGAAGGTGCGGCCGTTGCCGCTTTCGCTAAAGCGTCCGTCAACGAACATCTGCGTGCGGATCGTGTGCGTGAAATCCTGGCGGTCCATACCGTCTCCTGTTTTCGGTAGTAATGCGAACGTTTTTCGGTGGTTGTTTCAGCGATTAGTCGATCGTGCTGCCCGCAGCGAGTGCGGCTGAAGCGGAGTAGGGCGTGTGCCTCTGGAATCGGCGAGGGGTCACGAATGCATAGGCACACGCAAGATTAAGCACGCTGCCAACCAGGAACAGCGCGTAAAAGCCTTGTCCAAAGCCCCATGTCGTAGTGGCGAGCGTCGCACCTGCCAGCATGCCCATATGGTGCGCGAGGCCGGGACAGCCCGCACCCGAAGTGCGAGATGCTCGCGCGCCGCGTATGAGCGTAGGGAGCGTCAGGTAGTCGAGCGCAGCGAAAGCAGGCGCAGCGAGCGCGGCCCATGGCGCGAGGGAATCGAACGTGAGCGCGGCGAGCAGCGCACCGCGCAAGACGAAGAGCGCGAGAAGCGAGTGCCGGTAGTCGACGCGATCGGCGAGCCAGCCCGCGAGACTCACCACTGCGAGCGATGTCACCACCTGCGCAGCGGTTATCGCAGTGCCGCCGCAGAGCGCGAAGAACTGGAAACGCGCGAGCATGCCGCTCGACACGCCAGCAAGCAGCGCGGGTGCGATGAGCAGCAAGCCGTTGCGCCACACTGGCGTCATTGCGTGCATCGGCATCGATGTCGCCGCGTTATCACGCGCACGCCGCAAGGGAATGCATGCGGCGGCGATGAGGGTGATGCCGCCCAATATGAGCGACGTCTGCGCTTGCGGTGCGCCTGTGTGCGCCCCGGCGCTCATTGCCGCCATCGTGAGCGCGAGCGCGCTCGCGATCGGCACGGTGGGGCGCGTGGCGAAGCGGCGTGCAAGCGCACCAGGTATCAGCGCCATCGCAAGCAAAGCTAGCGCGCTCGCGGCAAATGCGGAAAACGGCGCGCCTGCCTGCATCGCCGCGATCATGACGCCCGCAGCAAGCGCGCTAGCGCCGCCCGTGATCGCCGCCCAGCCATACAGGCGACGTACCACGTGCGTCACGGCAGGACGGCGCTCGCGCGGCATCATCGCGTGCTCACGGCTTGCTGTGGCAGCACGACTTCGCATCGGGCGCCGTCGCGCCGTCCTGCACGCTGTGCGGATCGCGCCCGCCTGGCAGGTCCATCGCGGGGTTGCCGTAGAAGAAGTTGTTGGGCTTGAGCATGAAGCCCGCATACTCCACCGGCATCACGGGGAAATCCTCGGGCTTGCACACGTGCGTGTGGCCGAAGCTGTGCCACAGCACGATGTCCTCGTTTTCCACGTTGCGGTTCGCTTCGATATAGCGCGGCAGACCGTCGCCGCCCGCGTGCTGGTTCGGGTAGTCGCCGCTCGCGTAGCGTTGCGTCGTGTCGTACGGCGTGACCCACACGTGGCGCGTGGCGAAGCCGCCGCGCTGGCGCACCTTCGAGTTCGGATCGGCGAGCATGAGCGGCGAGTCGTTGATGATGAGCTTGTAGCCCGGATTCGCGCCCACGCGGTTCTTCACATTCGGGTTCACGACTTTCCAGAAGCGCCCGGTCTGACCGTTGGCGTTGCGCGCCGCTTCCTGCTCGGTCTTGAGCACGCGCTTCGTGGTATCGAACACGTTGCCGTACGGATTCTCCGCACCCATCGGGCGCGGCGTGAATTCATGCTCGGTGACGGAGTTCTTCTCGCCGTCCACCATCATGTGCAGACGCGCGTTGAAGAAGTGCTGATGCGTCGGGCCGCCCAGGTTTTCCGTGACCATGCCGCCCCACGGGTACGTATCGCCATCCGCCACCGCCGAGGTCTGGATGATGCCCGTGAGCTTGCATTCGAGCTGGATCGTGCCGTCCTGATAGAAGTACCAGTAAAAGCCGTAATCGTAGTTGCCCACGGTCGCGAAGAACGAGATCACGAGGCGGCGCGAGCGGCGCATCTCGAACACGCCGGTGCGGAACTCGTAATGCTTCCAGAGCGTGCCGTAGTCCTCTTCGTGCAGGCACACCGCGTTCTTCATGGCGAAGCCGTTGCCGAAGTCGTCGGCGGACGGAATGTCGAAGTAGCGGATCGTGCCGAGGCAATCGCAGCCCAGTTCGAGCTGGTTCGCGAGCTTGCCGAGTCCGTATTCGCCCGCGTCGAACGCACTTTTCCAGTAGTGGTTCGTGGTGGGGTCCGAGTAGGGCACGCACATCTCGGTCACGCTTGCGCGGTAGACGATTGGGCGCGGCGCACTCTTGCCGTCGTCCCAGGTGATCTGGTGCAGCACCAGCCCTTCGCGCGGCGTGAAGCCCACGCGGAATTTCCAGTTCTGCCAACTAACCTGCCAGCCGTCGATTGTGAAGCTCGGTCCTTCGGGCTGGCTGATGGAGAGCGGCTTGACGGTGGCGCGCGGCTCGCCGAGGCTCGGCGTGTCGTAGTTGTGCCTGGCGCGCGGAATGGGGATGATGCGGCCGTCGTCGATCAGCTCGATCACCTTGTGCGCAAGCAGGTCCACCACGGCTACAACGCCTTCGATCGGGTGCGCGTAGCCATTGTCGGTCAGCGACTCGCGGTAGTAACTCACGCAGCGCACGAGACGGCGGCCGTTTTCATTCGGGCGGTCGAAGGCGCCTGCCGAGAACGGATCGACCTGCACGCGCTCGAGTTCGTCGTCGGTGAGGCCGCGCTTCTTGACGGCCTCGCGCCACGCGGCGTCTTCCTTCACGATGCGCTCCGCATTCATGAAGTCTTCGATCATCACGGGCGGCTGCCCGTAGGGCGCGCTTTGCAATGCGAGCGCCTTGCGCGATTCGACCTTCTTTTCGCGCAGGTCCACGACGAATTCGAGCGTCTGGGTGCGGGTGCGATCGATCGCAATGACGAAGGCGCGGCGCGAATAGTAATCGCCGTGCTTGTAGGCGAGCACTTCCGCCTTGGGCGGCTCGTGCAGTTCGGTGACGGGAAAGCGCCCATATTCATCGAGCTTTTCCGCGGCTTTCACGATGTCACAGGCAAGCTGCATTTCGGCGAGGCTCAACGGGTCGAGCGGATGCGCGTTCGGATTCGTGTTCATAAGCATTTCGTAAGGATGACGTTGGGCGCAACATTGCGTGGGACGGTATGAAGAATCCGCATTCGTCTCACGCAATGTCGATGGGTCAATCGTAGAAACGCCGTATTTTTTTCGCGCTTGCAAAACGCGCCAAAGGGGCGATAGAGTGCGCCAGAGACGATCGATGGTTAAAACTGTCGGCGCATACAGGCCTTAATGGAGCGAGACATGAAAAGAGTGCCTGTCAATACTGGTTTCCCGATGATTCGCGGCGCCGTGATGGGTCCCATCGTGCGTGCGCTCGACGCCGCTGGTGCGGACTGCGATGCATTGCTGGCCGAGTTCGGCCTGAGTCGCCGGCAGCTTTCCAATCCCTATGAAATCGTAGCGCTGGGGCGCTACGTGGGCGCGTTCGAGCGCGCGGCGCAGGTGCTCGACGAGCCCTTTCTCGGCCTGCGTTTAGGCGCCGAATTGCAGCTCACGGAACTGGGGCCGGCTGGCCTCGTGTTCATGTCGTCGCCCACGCTCGGCGCCGCAATCCGTAAGTTCACCGATACGCTTGGCTCGTGGCAAAGCGCAACGGCCGTCGATCTCGTGACCGACAACGCATGGCCGATGTGGAGCTACCGCATCGCGCATACGCAGATCTGGCCGCGCCGGCAGGACGCCGAGTACAGCGTGTCCGCCATGTGCCACATGATTCGCCAGGTGCGCGGCGCGGCGTGGACGCCGTGCGAGATTCATTTCGAGCACGCAGCCCCCGAGGACCTCAAGCCTTATATGCGCCTCTTCCGCGTGCCGGTGCGCTTCCAGCAGCCGGCAAACGGCGTGGTCGTGCACCCGCATGATCTCGACACGCCGCTCAAGAGCGCCGACGTGCAAATGGCGCGCATGATGGAGCGCCACGCTACCGACCTCATTTCGCGCGACACGATCCCGCACACGCTCGTGGATCAGGTACGCGATCTCGTGACGCGCCGGCTTGCGCGGGAGAAGCTCGTGGTGGGAGATATTGCAAAGGACCTCGGGCTTTCGGACCGTTCCTTGCAGCGGCATCTCGCCGACGCCGGCACCTCCGTGCGCCAGATCATTCGCGAAGAGCGCGAGCGCAGCGTGGCGGTGCTGCGCGAGCAGGAGGGCATGACCAACGCCGCCGTGGCCCGCGCAGTGGGTTATGCCGACGCCACCGTGCTATGGCGCGCGACGCGCAACTGGGGTCGCACAGGCGCCAAACGAACCCGCTAGCGCCCAAAGCGTGAAAGCGAATTGATGGTTTTCAGTAAGTTTGTGAGCTGAACAAAGCACGAATTCCCGGTGCGCGGCATTAATCAGGATGCCGAAGGTAATATCGACCGCTTCAACGCGGTTAAGTGAAAACCCGCTCCAGCCCTGGCGCACTTTATCGAGTAATTGGCGCGTTGCGCCAAGTCGGCGAATTTATTAGCTGCCTACCATGCGCTCAATCCGAATCGGGAAATTCGATTCGCCGAGCGCCAGAGGCACGCGGTTCTTCATCGTGTCGTATGGCGAATCCAGAATAGACACCAGCAGAGGCAACGATGAACGAACCGTATTCTCCCGCCCACCTCGTTGGAGACGACGCGGCAGTGGACTCACAGCGCAGCCTGCTCGGGCTTTGGCAGATCGTCTTTCTCGTCATTTCCGCAGCGGCGCCGCTTACCGGCATGCTGGGCGCCGTACCGCCCGCCATCAGCCTCGGCAACGGCGCGGGCATTCCCGGCGCATTCGTGATTGCGGGCGTGGTGCTGCTCGTGTTCAGCGTGGGCTTCGCTTCGATGAGCCGCCACATCGTGCGCGCCGGCGCGTTCTACGCTTACATCACGGCGGGTTTCGGCCGTCCCGTCGGGATGGCCGGCGCGCTTGTCGCGCTGCTTTCATACACGAGCATTCAGATCGCGCTGTATGGCCTGTTCGGCTTCTTCTGCACAGTCGTGCTCGGGCCATTGATGCATGGCACGCTGCCGTGGTATGCGTATTCATTCGCGTGTCTCGTCGTCGTGCAGTTCACCGGCATTCGCGGCATCGACCTGAATAGCCGTCTGCTCGGCGTGCTCATGTGTCTCGAACTCGGCATCCTGCTGCTGCTGAGCCTTGCGATCGTGATTCATCACGGCGGCCCGGATGGCCTCACGCTCGCGCCGTTTTCGCCGCGCCACGTGTTCAGCGGCCACCTCGGCATTGCGGTGATGTTCGCGCTCGCATCGTTCATCGGCTTCGAGGCCACGGCGATCTACGGCAAGGAGTGCCGCGATCCGAAGGTCACGGTGCCGCGCGCCACCTATGTTTCCGTCACGCTGATTCTCGTGTTCTTTGCGTTCGTCACGTGGGCCATTGTTTGCGCCTATGGCATCAGCAACGTCGCGGACGTGGCGACGAAACAGCCGGGCGACTTCTGGTTTATCCAGTCGACGAAGTACCTGGGCGGCGCGATGACCACGACGATGAGCTTCCTGCTGCTTTCCAGCATCTTCGCGAGCCTGCTGTCGTTCCACAACACGATCGTGCGCTACATCCACGCGCTCTCGGGCGAGGGGATCCTTCCGGCTGTGCTCGACCGCCTGCATCCGAAGTTTGGTTCGCCGTATCTCGCAAGCTATCTGCAGACGCTTTCCGTTGCCGTGCCGGTGGGCCTTTTCGTAGTCGCGGGCAGCGATCCGTTCAATATCGTCTTTAGCTGGGGCTCGGCGCTCGGCACCATCGGCATCGTCATGTTGCAGGCGGTCACGAGTTTTTCGGTGGCGGCATATTTCCGCGCCACGAAGAAGGACACGCGCCTGTGGCACTCGTTTCTCGCGCCTGTGCTCGGCGGCTTCGGTCTGCTTTCCATTGGCATCGTGCTGATCGGCAACCTCGACGCGCTCGCAGGCTCCGATAGCCCCGTCGTGCGCGCGTTCCCGTGGGTCGTGCTTGCGGTGGCGCTCATCGGCGTGGCAATCGCCTTCGTGCTCAAGCGTTCGCGGCCGGACATCTACGCCCGATTCGGCCAGTAGCCCCTGGGACGCGCTTCGCGCGCAGCCCTCAATTCACGCAGTTCTCCGCAGTTCCAGATAAGGGCGGCGCGCGCAAGTCGCGCTGTCCACCTCTCTCCGAAAAGACAACGATATGGCAAATACCGTCAAGCGCACGGCGCTGGCGCTGGCTTCCTGCGCCTTCGCGATTAGCGCGCACGCGCAATCCTCAGTCACGCTTTACGGCACCGTGGACGCGGGCCTCATCTATTCGACCAACCAGCAAACCACGCACGCGGACGGCAGCACGAGCGGCCACGCAAACTGGCAGCTGGGCGGCGGCAACCTCGTGCCGTCGCGCTGGGGCCTCACGGGCAGCGAAGACATCGGCGGCGGCACGAGCGTCAATTTCACGCTGGAAAACAGCTTCTTTTCGCAGAACGGCGCGCTGCTGCAAGGCGGCACGCTGTTCAACCGCAACGCCTGGGTGGGTGTTGCGAATAGCCACTACGGCACACTCACGCTCGGCCGCCAGTACGATCCGTTTTCCGACGATCTGGGCGCCTATGTGTCGAGCAACAACTGGGCGACGCTGTATGGCTCTCATTTCGGCGACGTGGACAACCTCAACGAAGCGTTCAACTTCAATAATTCGATCAAATACGTGAGCCCGAGTTTCGGCGGCTTCACAGTGGGCGGCCTGTTCAGTTTTGGCGGCGTGGCGGGCAACTTCTCGCAGAATCGCGGCTGGTCGCTTGCTGCGAATTATGCGAACGGGCCGATTTCGCTTTCTGTCGGTTACCTCGAGTTGCGTGATCCGTTGCAGGCGGCGCTGGGCACAGAGACCGGCTATATCGGCGACTTTAGTTGTAGCAATCCAGACGCATCGTACTGCCAACTACAAAACGCGCAACGCATAAGCATTTTCGGCGCGGGCGGTTCGTACGCCTTCGACAAGGTCAGCGTGGCGCTCAGCTATACGCATACGCGTCTCTCGCAGAGCCTCTATTTCGCGGATGCGGCGCGACCGCAAGGCGCGGACGTCTCGTTCGACATTGCCGAGTTGAACACGTCCTGGCAATACTCGCCCGCGCTGCAGTTCGGCTTCGCTTATATCTTCAATGACGCCCATCCGGACGGCGGATCGTCCACGCGGCTTCACCAGATCAACCTGGGCGCGGTCTACAGCCTCTCCAAGCGCACGGCGCTTTATGCGGTGGCGATTGGCCAGAAGTCGTCGGGGGCCGGCCTTGGGATCGATGCCACGAGCGGCGCGACGCAGAACCTGGCGCAGATCCCGAACCTCGTGAATTCGAACACGGACAAGCAGCTTGCCGTGATCGCAGGTATTCGCCACAACTTCTAAACGAGGGGCCGCGGCGCAGCATGATGCGCCGCGGCAACCCGCGGTGCGTGCACGCTTCACGCGCCGCCCGCGCCGTTCGGCAGTAGAATGTTCGGGTCCGCTTTTCGTGTGAGCCCGCGCATGAAAGTTGCCTTGTTCGTCCCTTGCTTCATCGACGCGTTCTACCCCGAAGTGGCCATCGCTACGCTGGAACTGCTGGAGCGCCTAGGCTGCGAGGTCGACTATCCGCTCGAACAAACCTGCTGCGGCCAGCCTATGGCCAACAGCGGCGCGCAGGCCGAGGCAGCCGGCGCGGAGCGGGTGTTTGCGCGCGCCTTCGCGGGTTACGACTATATCGTCGGGCCTTCTGCGAGTTGCGTGAACCACGTGCGCGACCACTTGACCGCAATCGAGCAGACCGACGCCGTGCGCCAGGTGCGCGAGAGCACGTATGAACTCGTCGAGTTCCTGCATGACGTGCTGGGCGCGCGCGAATTTCCCTGGGCCGAATTTCCCTGGCGCGTGGGTTTGCACAACAGCTGCAGCGCGCTGCGCCATTTGAAGGAAGCTTCCGTTTCGGAAATCGCCGGTCCGGTGTTCTCGAAGCCGCTCGCGCTGCTCGAACACGTGAAGGGCATCGAGTTTGTGAAGCCGGCGCGTCCCGACGAATGCTGCGGTTTTGGCGGCACGTTCGCCGTGACAGAAGAGGCGGTGTCGGTGCGTATGGGCCAGGACAAGGTGGTCGATCACGTGAGCGCGGGCGCGCAATACATCGTTTCCGCCGACATGTCCTGCCTCATGCACCAGCAGGGCTGCGCCGAACGCATGAGCGCGGACATCCGCTTCATCCATATTGCCCAGGTGCTCAACGGAGCGCGCGAATGAAGCGAGTCGAACACGCGAAGCTCGCCGGTGCGTTTCTCTCGCGGCCCGAGCATGTGGCCTTCCACGACAAGCGTCTGTGGGATTTGCGCACGAAGCGCGACGCGCAGGCCCACGCCATTCCCGAATGGGAAATGTTGCGCACGCTCGCCTCGCAAATCAAGGCGCATACGCTCTCGCATCTCGCCGACTACCTCGACCAGTTCACGCGCACGGCGCAAGAAAACGGCGTGCAGGTCCATTTCGCGGATACGGCCGAGGAGCACAACGCAATCGTTCATCGCATCCTGAGCGAGCGCGGCATGACGGCGCTCGTGAAGAGCAAGTCGATGCTCACCGACGAGTGCGAAATGCGCCCGTACCTGGAATCGCGCGGCATTTCGGTGATGGAGACCGATCTTGGCGAGCGCATCCAGCAGCTCGACAAGCAGCCGCCCAGCCATATCGTCGTGCCCGCCGTGCACAAACTGCGCGACGATGTGGCCGAAGTGTTCGGACGCACCATCGGCACGGACCCGCACAACAACGACATCCACTATCTCGCGGAAAGCCAGCGTATGAATACGCGGCCGTGGTTCGTGCGCGAGAAAACGGCGGGCATGACCGGCTGCAATTTCGCGGTGGCCGAAACGGGTACGGTGGTGGTGTGCACCAACGAAGGCAACGCGGACCTCTCCGCCAACGTGCCGCCGCTGCACATCGTATCGATGGGCATCGAGAAGCTGATTCCGCGTCTTTCCGATCTCGGCGTGTTCATCCGCATGCTCTCGCGCAGCGCACTCGGCTCGCCGATCACGCAATACACCTCGCACTTCCGCGCGCCGCGGCCCGGCGCCGAAATGCACTTCGTGCTCGTCGACAACGGCCGTTCCGAGCGGCTCGCGATGCCCGAGTTCTGGTACTCGCTCAAGTGCATTCGCTGCGGCGCGTGCATGAATACGTGTCCCGTCTATCGGCGCAGCGGCGGCCTCTCGTATGGCAGCACCTATGCGGGACCGATAGGCGCGATCATCAATCCGACCTACGACCTCAAACGCTTCAGCGCGTTGCCGTTCGCATCGACGCTCAACGGCAGTTGCACGAATGTGTGCCCCGTGAAGATCAATATTCACGAGCAGATTTACCAGTGGCGGCAGGTCATCGCGGCACAGCACGAGGTGCCGTTCGTGAAGCAGGAAGTGCTGAAGATGGCTGGCCGATTGCTCGGCAGCCCGACGCTTTATCGCGGCACGGTGAAGTCGCTCGAAGGCGCGTTGCGGCGCTTGCCCAACTTCATGCTCTACAACCCGCTCAATATTTGGGGCAAGCAACGCGATCTGCCGCACGTGCCGCACACTACGTTCCACGCGTGGTACCGGAAGAACCGCAAGGGAGGCGGCGATGGCGGATCGTGAGGCGTTTCTCGCGCGCGTGCGCGCCGCGCAACCCGCACACGAGCCGCTGCCCGAGGTGCCGCTGTTCGATGCGCCCGCAGGCGATCTGCGCGAGCGCTTTGGCGCCGCGCTCAAGTTGATGGGCGGCGGCGAGTCGGACGCGCAAAGTGCGGCCGATGTGCGTGCAATGATCTTGCGCCGCTTCGGCAACGAGGTGCGCATTGCGTCGGCCACGCCAGAGTTGCAGGGCACGCGTGAAATCAACGCTGCCACAAAACCGGCTTCGCTCGAAGACGTCGACGTCGGCGTGGTGCGTGCGCGTTTCGGCGTGGCGGAGACGGGCTCGCTGTGGCTGAGCGAGCGCGAGTACGTGGTGAACGCGCTCGGCTATCTCGTGCAGCATCTCGTGGTGCTGCTCGATCCCACGCAACTGGTGGCGGGGCTGCAGGACGCGTACCGGCGTGACGATTTTCGCGGCGCGCGCTACGCGGCGCTCGTCACGGGGCCGTCCGCGACGGCGGATATCGAAGGCGTGCTGATCCAGGGTGCACAAGGGGTGAGGTCGTTGACGGTGGTGTGGCTGCCGGCGCCGTGACGCTCACGCCATGGTCATCCACGTCCTTCTCCTGAGCGGCTTTCTGCTGGCGAGTATCGCGCTCGTCCAGGCGGTGAGCCTGCGGTGGTCGATTTCCGAATCGGTCTTGCTTGCCGCGTGGGGATTCACGCTGGGCGGCATCTATCTCCTGAGCGGCGAGGTGTGGCCCGCGCTCTCGGCGAACTTCGTGATACCCGCGCTCGCGCCGCGGCTGCCGCCAGAAGCGTACCTGTGGATCTTCCTGCCGCCGTTGCTATTCCAGGCCGCGCTCAGCGTGAACGTGCGCGAGATGCTCGGCGACGCAGCGCCCATTCTGCTGCTTGCCGTGGTAGCCGTGTTCGTCGCGACCGGCGTGGTGGGCGGCGCGGTCCGTCTCACGGGCCTGGGTCCCCTGGCCGACGGCCTCCTGCTTGGCGCGATGATCGCGACGACCGACCCTTCCGCCGTGCTCGCCGTGTTCCGCGAAGTGGGCGCGCCCGAGCGGCTCGTGCGCCTCGTGGAGGGCGAGAGCCTGCTCAACGACGCGGCCGCGATTGCGATCGCCGGCGTGCTGATCGCCGCGATCACGGGCGACGCCGCGAATGTGTCGGCAACGGCCGCGATACGCGCGTTCGGCGTTGCGCTGGGTGGCGGCCTGCTGGTCGGGGCGCTGGCCGGGCGCGTCTTTGCGTGGCTCTTACCGTTGCTGGGCGGGGAGGGCAAGGCCGAGATCTCGCTCAGTTTCGCGCTCCCGTACCCGCTCTATCTCTTCGCCGACCAGATGTTGCACGTCTCGGGCGTGGTGGCCGTGGTCGCGGCCGGGCTCGTCATTAGCGGCCTGGGGAGCACACGCCTGTCGCCGGTGAACTGGAAGCATCTGCAACTGATCTGGGAGCAGATCGCAGCCATGGCGGGCGCGGCGATCTTTTTGCTCGCGGCCATGCAGATTCCGGCCACGCTGCGAAACGCCCAGTGGATCGACCTCATTGCGCTCGCCGTGGTGGTCGCGGCGGCGTTCGCCGCGCGCGTGGTCGTGGTGTTCGGCATGCTGCCGCTGCTGAGCCGCCTGCGCCTCACCGAGCCCGTGAGCGCCGCCTACAAGCTCGTGATCGCATGGGGCGGGTTGCGCGGCGCGGTGACGCTCGTGCTCGCGCTCGGCCTCGCGCAGGACACGGCGCTGCCGGAATCCACGCGCCGTTTCGTGGCGATTCTCGCTACGGGCTTCGTGCTCGTGAGCCTGATCGTGAACGGCACGTCGCTCAAGCTGCTGATTCGGCGGCTGCGCCTCGATCTGCTTTCGCCCCAGGAGCAGGCGCTGCAACAGAAAGCGGTGCAGCTCTCGTCGATCGGCGTATCCGAGCGCGTGCATATGGCGGCGCGCACCTTTCACATTTCCGATGCGATCGCCGACCAGGCCTGCCACACGTTCCGGCAAAGCGTTTATAGCGGCGCCACGGCATTCGATATCGAAGCCGCGCTGACCGACCGCGAGCGTCTCGTCATCGGCCTCGTCACGCTCGCGGCGAAGGAGCGCGATCTGGTTCCGCAGTATGGCAGCGGCATCATCACGATCCGCAACCTCGACGCCATGATGCGCAACACGGACGCCATGATCGAGGAGGCGCGCGCGGGCGGCCGTCTCGGCTATCAGCGCGCCGCCGCGAAAATCCTTGCGGATACGATCGAGATGCGCGTCGGGCGCTGGCTTTATCGTTGGCTGCGCGTGCGGCAGCCGTATGGCGACGCGCTCGCCGATCGATTCGAACTCCTGATGTGTCGCCGCGTGGTGCTGCATCAGCTGATCGTCTTCAACGACCGCAGTCTCACGCCGCTCCTGGGCGAGCGTCTCGCGGCGCTGCTCAAGACCATACTCAAGGCGCGCATCGCGACGGCCGAGCATGGGCTCGAGGACGTGCGCCTTTGCTTCGGCCATGGTTCAGACGTGCTGGAGAGGCGCATGCTGCTGCTCTATGCGCTGCGCGAAGGGCGCGAGCGCGTGCAGGCCATGTACGAGGACCGCTCCATTTCGAAGGAGATCTACGATTCGATCCGGCGCGAACTGGACGCCGCGTGGAAGCTCGCGGTGCCGCGGGCGCATCCGGATCTCGTGCCGGGCGAGGCGCAGGCGAAGGCAATTCATACTCGCATCGACGCGTTGAATGTTGGCGGGGCGCAAGCGGAGGCAGCGCCCACGGCGCCCGCTGCGGCGCACACCGACACTGCCGCGCAGGTAGACGCCGCCGAAGAAGAAGAACGGAGGCCGTTGCCATGACTGAAATCCAGTCGGCCTTGCTCGTGTTCGCGCTGCTGCTCGGAGGCACGGGCCTCGGCGTGCTGCTGCGGCCGCTGTTGCCCGAGGAGCATCGCAAGCACGAAACCGTGCAGCTCGTGCAACTCGTGATCGGCATGCTGGTGACGTTTGCGGCGCTCGTGCTGAGCCTGCTCACGGCTTCCGCGAAATCGAGCTTCGATACGGCGACCAACGACATGCGCGCCTACGCCGCCAACCTGATCCAGCTCGATCAACGTCTGCGCGAGTACGGCCCCGACGCGGCCGCGGCGCGCACCTTGCTGCGCGCCTATACGGCAAGCGCCATCGCTTCGACGTGGGAGCGGGAAAAGCCGCCGCCGGGCAACTACTATCCGCATGATCCCGGCGCCGGCAGCGACGAACTCGAAAGCCGGCCGCTCGGCGCGCTGCTCGACTCAGTGGGGCACGAAATCGAAACGCTCGCACCGCGGGACGCCTACCACCAGGCGCTGCTAAGCCCGCTCTCGCAGATGTTCGACCGCGTGACCGATACGCGCTGGCGTCTCATCGAAGAGGCGCATGGCACGATCTCACGGCCATTCTTCACGATGCTCGCGCTCTGGCTGGTCCTGATCTTTCTGAGCTTCGGTCTCGTCGCGCCGCATAACGCGCTGGCAATCGTGCTGATCGTGCTGGGCGCGGTGTCCATTTCGTCGGCGGTCTATGTCATCGCCGATCTCGATACGCCGTTCACGGGCCAACTCGTGGTGCCGAGCGATTCGATGCGCGACGCGCTCGCGCACATGAATGCGCCGGCCACGTAGCGACGCGAACGAGGCATTGCGCTAGACTCGCGCGACGTGACGCGTACAGGAAAGGAGGTTCGCAATGTTGCGCAAGACGCTCAATGCTTCGCGGCTGCAGGAGGAAGTGCACCGGCGCATCCACCGGCTCCAGGAGGTGGTCGACGACGGCGTGAAGATCGGCGTGCCGCGCCCGCAACTGCAGGCGGCCGACCGCAGCGGCTGCAACTGGACGATGCAGCACTTTCACAACGCGGCCGGCTTCGAAGCGAGCGTGGCGCGCGTGCTGGAGCAGGTGCGGGGCGAATACAACCTCGCGCAGGCGCAGGATGACGCCGTGGAGGACGATGCCGGCGAGGCGCCCGACCCGCGTGATCCGTTCGGCGGTGGGAAGCGTACCGGCGCGGAGAATCCATTTGGCGGAGCGAAACCCGGTCCGGCGGCGAATCCGTTTGGCGACGCGAGGCCGTCGGGCAAGCAGGATCCGTTTGGGAATGGATCGCCCGAGAGTGATGAAGCGCCCGCGGAGAAGGGCAAGCGCCCCGGGAATCCGTTCGGCGACTGATTGATCGATGCGCCGCGCGCCGCCCATCGCGAGCGGCGCGCGTAACGCAATGTTCAGCTTTCTTCTGCTGCGGCCTTGCTGCGTGCGCGGCGCGCACGCGAGGGCGCTTTCTTCGCAGCGGGCTCGGCCGGCACCGGGGCGGCGCTAGCCGCTTCGTCGGCAACGCTGGGTGCCGTCTCGGCCGCTTTCTTCGATGTCCTCTTGCGAGCAGGGCTTTTGCGCGCAGCCGTCTTGCGCGCTCGCGCGGGGGCGGGCGCAGCGGCTTCGACATCGAAATCGACTGCCGGTTCGAGCGCCTCGTGTGCCTCTTGCGGCGCGCGGGTGCGCTCGTTCGCGTCGAACGGCTCGGCGGAGAAGGGCGGCGTGGCGTCGTGCCGATGCGCTGCATGCGCAAGCGCCTCGACAGGCTCGAACGGAATTTCGCTTTGCGCTTCGACCTCGACCGATTGCTCGACTGCGGCTTCGCGCGCCTCCGCAGCGCCGCCGCGGCCATTGCGACGGCCTTTGCGTCTGCCGCGCGGCTCCTCGGCGCGCGCCACCGGGCTCTCCGGCGCCGGTACGCTGGCGGGGGCAGCCGGGAGCGGGGGCGGGTTCAGCCGCGAGACCCACGTGCCCGACTTGTCGTCGCGGCCCACTTCGAGCAGTCCGCGCGACTGCGCCTCTTCGAGCAGATTGCCGAATGCGCGAAAGCCGTAGCGCGTTTCGTTGAAGTCGGGCCGGCGGCGCTTGATGGCGCTCTTGAGCACCGAAGCCCAGATCTTGCCGCTTTCGCCACGCTCCAGCACGAGCGCGTCGAGCGTTTCGATCGCGAACGCAACGGCCTTCGACTTGCGCTCGTCGCCGTCCTGCTTCGGCTGACGCTCGTCGCCGCCCTGGCGTTTCGCGCCGCTGCCGTCCTTGTGCTTGCCCTTGCCCTGCGTCTGCTGATCGCGCACGAGGTCGCGCACCAGATCGTCATAGAAGATGAATTCGTCGCAGTTGGCGACGAGCAGGTCGGAGGTGGAGTGCTTCACGCCCACGCCGATCACCTTCTTCGCGTTCTCGCGCAGCTTCGAGACGAGCGGCGAAAAGTCGGAGTCGCCGCTCACGATCACGAAGGTGTCCACGTGCGACTTCGTATAGCAGAGATCGAGCGCGTCGACGACGAGGCGGATATCGGCCGAATTCTTGCCCGACTGGCGCACGTGCGGAATTTCGATCAGCTCGAAGCTTGCTTCGTGCATCGCGGCCTTGAAGCCCTTGTAGCGCTCCCAGTCGCAATACGCCTTCTTCACGACGATGCTGCCCTTGAGCAAGAGCCGTTCCAGCACGGGCTGGATATCGAAGCGGTCGATCTTCGCGTCGCGCACGCCGAGCGCGACGTTCTCGAAGTCGCAGAACACCGCCATGCTGACGTTTTCCTGTGGGGAAGCCATGTGATTGATTCGTTCCATCTACCGTTGAATTCACATGATAGCCGGTTGCATCGCGGCGGGCCGGGAATCGCGATAGCGGCGCCTCGCCCCGCGCACCAGTTGGTTGTGTGCGCAAGCATGGTTCTTTCGAACGATTTTCGAGCGTGCGGTTGTTTCTTAACCGGCGTGTAACACAACTTACATAAACTTTCCGCGAGTCAAAAACCGTCGGGTGTACCCGACTTATAACGAGGGACAGTTGTGAAGAAAACACAGTCGCGCAGGGGTGCGCTCGCGATGCTGGCCAGCATCGGCGTCATGGCGGGGTTGTCTGGTTGCGGAAGCAACGATTCGGACGGCGGACCGAAAGTCACCGGCCAGGTGCTCGGCAGCTATATCCAGAATGCGGCGGTCTGCCTGGATGTGAACAACAACGGCAAGTGCGACCAGGGCGAGCCGGTCGCGCGCTCCGATGCCCAGGGCAAGTTCTCGATCTCCGATACGAGCAATGGGTCGTGGAAGTACATCGTTGCCGACCTGAGCGGCGCCACGGAGAACGACGCATCAGGCAAGAACATGGGCACGGCGTTCAACAGCACGGCTACGTTCCGTTCGCCGCGCGGCGTCAGTTCCGTCAGCGCGATCACCACGCAGCTTTCGCAACTGGTGGACAGCGGCCTGTCGCAGTCGGATGCTCAAACGCAACTGGCGAACAAGATCGGCACGACGCCGGACACCCTGCTGGGCGACTTCAACACCAACGGCAACGCCGCGGTGAAGGCAGCGAGCGACCAGTACATCGCAACCGTCGCATCGAGCAAGGCGATCAAGCACGTCTGGGTTATCGTGCTCGAAAACAAGAGCGCGGAATCGACGTACGGCACGACGGCCTCGGATTCGAACCAGGACCCGTACCTGAAATCGCTGGTGCCGCAGGGCACGTTCCTTTCGAACTACTACGGCACCGGCCACGTTTCACTGGACAATTACATTTCGATGGTGTCGGGTCAGCCGTCGACGCACGACACCGAAACGGACTGCTTCCAGCTGTGGTCCGATATCGTGGATGCCGGCAACGACTCGGCGAACCCCAAAGTTCTCAAGGCAGGTACGGACGCAAACGGCCACCAGAGCGGCGGCTGCGTGTTCCCGGCCCGCGTGCAGCATCTTGGCAACCAGATGGAACAGGCCAGGCTCACGTGGCGCAGCTACAACGAGGACATGGGCAACGACCTGAACCGTGACGGCACGAGAACCTGTTCGTTCCCGCGCCGTACCGCGCAGCTTGCGGGCTCCGACCCGACGAAGGCTGTGGACGGCACGCAGGCAGCACAGGCTCCTTCTGCGTCGGGCGACGTGGCGAGCGATGAGTACGCAACGCGTCACAATCCGTTCCCGTATTTCCATTCGACCATCGATGATCTGGCGAACTGCGACGCGCACGTGGTCAACCTGCAAGACGACCTGGCAGCGGATCTTCAGTCGATTGACACTACGCCGAACTTCTCCTTCATCACGCCGAACCTGTGCAACGATGGTCATGATGGCGACGGTACAGGGGCTGCGGGCAAGGGCTGCAAGAATGGCCAGCCTGGCGGCTTGACTTCGATCGACGCGTTCCTGAAGAAGACGGTCCCGCTGATCCAGGCTTCGCCCGCCTACAAGCAGGACGGCCTGATCATCATCACCACGGACGAAGGCGTCGTGACCGGACTCACGCCGACGACGCAAGTCAGTGCCGATGGCACGACGCTTTCCCTGCTGGAGCCGGAGATGGGCAACCAGTGCCCTGGCTGCAACCAGCAAACGGGTCCGAACGTGACGCGTCCGGAACAGGTCACGATGTCCACGCTGCCGGTGGCTCAAGCAGGCCTGCTCGGAATTAACGTGGCGTCGCTGCCTGCATCCGTGCAGAAGGTGTCGATTGCGTTGAACTACCTCGGAGTCGGCGGCGATCAGATTGGTACGCTTCTGCTGTCGCCGTTCATCAAGGGCGGCCACGTGGATAGTACGGGCTACAACC
Organism: Paraburkholderia sp. JHI869; assembly: GCF_038900775.1. Taxonomy (NCBI): domain Bacteria; kingdom Pseudomonadati; phylum Pseudomonadota; class Betaproteobacteria; order Burkholderiales; family Burkholderiaceae; genus Paraburkholderia; species Paraburkholderia sp. JHI869. The sequence continues at coordinate 358,669 of NZ_JAYMSC010000003.1, read as the reverse complement.
ACTACGCGCTGCTGCGTGCGCTCGAAGACAACTTCGGCATTGGGTCGTATCTCGGCTACGCCGATGATGCATCGCTCAAGCCGATCTTCACGTCGGCCAACATTGATAACCGCTAATCCCTAGCGGTCTCACAAGAACTCTGTTGTCTTAGCCCGGTTCTCTGTTCGAACCGGGCTCTTTTCTTGATCCGTCATGCGCCATTTCCCTTCAAGGGCTGTTCTCGCAACGGCCTTTTGCCTTTTCCTTCTGTCCGCGTGCGACAAAGCCGCACCGGACGCTCAAGCAGCCCCGGTCAAAGCAGGTGCTTCTGATCTGGCAGCGATCGGCAAGGCAGCGTTCTTCGATCCGTCGCTGTCGGCTTCCGGCAAGCAGTCATGTGCCTCCTGTCACAGCCCCGCGAATGCCTATGGGCCGCCTAACGGTCTGGCTGTCCAGTTCGGTGGTCCAAACCTCGATCGAGCCGGACTGCGCGCGGTGCCGTCGCTGCGCTATCTGCGTGCTGTGCCTTACTGGACGTTCACGCAGGCAAATAGCCTGAAAGAGCGTCTCGAGGACGGAGACAATCAGCCCATCGGCGGATACACCTGGGATGGGCGCTACAACACCCCGGCAGATCAGGCTGCATTTCCCCTGCTCAATCCGGATGAAATGGCAAACAGCAGCGCGGACGACGTAGCGCAGAAGCTGAGCAAAAGCGCCTACGCACAGCAGTTCCGGGAAGCGTTCGGCCAGGACATTTTCTCGCGACCGGCGCAGGCGCTGGCGGACCTCGGAAAGGTATTGCAGGCATTCCAGTTCAATGATCCGTCGTTCGCGCCGTACTCCAGCAAGTTTGACCGCGTGCTCGACGGCAAGGATCAGTTCACGCCACAGGAAGCGCACGGATTGAAGCTGTTCAGCGACCCGGACAAGGGGAACTGTGCAAGCTGTCATCTGATCGACAAAGGTGCTCACGGCGCGCATCCGGCATTGACCGATTACAACTTTCAGACGCTGGGTGTACCACGCAACATGGACATTCCGGCCAACCGCGATCCGAACTTCTTCGACATGGGGTTATGTGGCCCGCTGCGTGAAGATCAGGCGAAGCAGCAAAAGTGGTTCTGCGGGATGTTCCGCACGCCCACGCTTCGCAACGTCGCCACGCGACGCGTGTTCTTCCACAATGGCATGTTCCACACGCTTGAAGATTCGATGCGCTTCTATGTCGAGCGCGACACGAACCCGGAGAAGTGGTATTCGAAAGACGCACACGGCCACGTCGTAAAGTTTGACGACCTGCCGAAGAATCTGCGCAGTAATGTGGACGTCAAGACGGAGCCACTGACGAATCACCTGGGCGGCAAACCGGTCTGGTCGGACTCGGATATCCGCGACGTGGTGGCGTTCCTGGATACCCTGACCGACGCGGACGCACAGATCGTGCCTCGCTAACGAACGGCGCGCGCCACGTAACCGAGCAGGGCGCTCACGGCGTCAGCCTCGCGGCGCACGGCGCGCCCGTTCGGGCCTTCGGGCGTGGCGTCGAAGCCGCCCGTCGCGCCCAGCGCCGTGAGTACGCCGCAGAGCTTGCCGGTGTGATCGAAGAGCGGCGCCGAAACGGCGCTGATGCCCTTGAGATTCGTGTCTCGCACGCTCGCGCAGCGCGCAGCCTGCACGTCGCGGCGCAGCGAGCCGATCGGATCGCTCGCGCTCAGTTGCGCGCGCAACGAAGCATCGGCGTGCGTGAGTTCATCTTCCGCTTGCGCGAGCACGCGCGCGTCGTCGAGCAGGCCGAGAAACACGCGGCCCGTGGACGACCACAGCAGCGACATCACCGACCCCACCCTTACGTTGACCGTCACGGGCAGCCCCGGCTCCTCGAAGCGGATGATCGTGGGACCCTTGTTGCCCATCACCGCGACGAACGACGTCACTTCGAGCGTCTCGCGCAGGCGCACGAGCGCGGGCTCCGCCATGCGCACCGGATCGGCCTGGCGCATGGCGGCCACGCCGATCATCATCGCCTCGGCGCCGAGCAGATACTGCTGCGTGGCGGTGTCCTGCGCGACGAGCCCTTCGTCGATCAGACTCACGAGATAACGATGCACCTTCGCGGGACTCTCGCCCACGCACGCGGCGAGACCCGAGAGGCTCGCACGGCCGCCCAGGCGCGCGAGGCCCTTGAGCACGGCCATGCCCGTTTGCGCGGACTGCACGCGTTGACGGCGCTCGCGTGGCGCGGTGGCGGCTTTCGTCTCTCGCGTGACTTTGGCGGGCGATGCGGCTTCGGCGGCTTTGGCCGCGGGGCGGCGGCTGGCGGTTTTCCTGCTTTCCATGCTGGGCGGGGACGCTGGGGAATCGGTTGGGTTCACGCGGGATTTTAGGGTGCGTAGGCGCGGCGCAGTGCCTGCCGTGCTTGCACGTTAACCCCTATCTCTGAATTACGCAATGCGTACTAGAGTTACGCAAAACGTAACGCATGCATGCAGGTTGCAGGAGAGGCACATGAGCGAGACACAACCCCAGTCAACGGGCCGCTGCCCGTTCCCCCACGCAGCGAGCGAGGCGCCAGGCGCCGCGCCGCGCTGCCCGGTCAGCGCCAACGCGGCTGCATTCGACCCCTTCAGCGACGGCTACCAGCAGGACCCGCCCGAGTACGTGCGCTGGGCGCGCGAGCAGGAGCCCGTGTTCTACAGCCCGCAGCTCGGCTACTGGGTGGTCACGCGCTACGACGACATCAAGGCGATCTTCCGCGACAACCTCACGTTCTCGCCGTCCATCGCGCTCGAAAAGATCACGCCAACGGGCCCCGAGGCGAACGCGGTGCTGGAATCGTATGGCTACGCGATGAACCGCACGCTCGTGAACGAGGACGAGCCCGCGCACATGCCGCGCCGCCGCGTGCTGATGGAGCCGTTCACGCCCGAACATCTCAAGCACCACGAACCGATGGTGCGGCGCCTCACGCGCGAGTACGTGGACCGTTTCATCGACGAAGGCCGCGCCGATCTCGTAGACCAGATGCTCTGGGAAGTGCCGCTCACCGTCGCGCTGCATTTTCTGGGCGTGCCCGAAGAGGACATGGACCTGCTGCGCAAGTATTCGATCGCGCACACGGTCAATACATGGGGCCGGCCGCGCCCAGAAGAGCAGGTCGAAGTCGCGCACGCAGTGGGCAACTTCTGGCAGTTCGCGGGCAAGGTGCTCGACAAGATGCGCCAGAACCCGGATGGCCCGGGATGGATGCAGTACGGTATTCGCAAGCAAAAGGCGCATCCGGAAGTCGTCACGGACTCCTATCTGCATTCGATGATGATGGCCGGAATCGTGGCCGCGCACGAGACCACGGCCAACGCGACGGCCAACGCGATGAAGCTGCTGCTGCAGCACCCGCACGCGTGGCGCGAGATCTGCGAGGACCCGAGCCTCATTCCGAACGCGGTGGAAGAGTGCCTGCGCCACAATGGTTCGGTGGCTGCCTGGCGGCGTCTCGCGACGAAGGACGTTCAGATTGGCGGCATCGACATCGCGGCGGGCTCGAAGCTGCTCATCGTGACCTCCTCGGCGAATCACGACGAGCGCCATTTCGCCGACGCCGACCTGTTCGACATTCGTCGCGACAACGCGAGCGACCACGTTACGTTCGGCTATGGCTCGCACCAGTGCATGGGCAAGAACCTCGCGCGCATGGAAATGCAGATCTTCCTCGAAGAGTTCACGCGGCGCTTGCCGCACATGCGCCTGGCCGAGCAGACGTTCACGTATGTGCCGAACACGTCGTTCCGGGGTCCTGAGCATGTGTTCGTGGAATGGGACCCCGCGCTGAACCCCGAGCGCACGAATGCAGCGCTGCTCGGCGCGCACGTGCCGGTGCGCATCGGCGAGCCTTCGGCACACGCGCTTTCGCGGCCCGTGGTGGTCGAGCGTGTGGATGCGGTGGCCGAAGGCATCGTCCGTTTGCGCCTCGTGGCACCCGACGGCGGCGCGCTGCCGCGCTGGGCGCCGGGCGCGCATATCGACGTGGAATGCGGCGACACCGGCATCTCGCGCCAGTATTCGCTGTGCTCCGATCCCGCCGATACCGGTGCATTCGAGATCGCCGTGCTGCGCGAAACGCAAAGCCGCGGCGGTTCGGTCTGGATGCACGACATGCTGCGCGCAGGGATGCGGTTGAAGATTCGCGGCCCGCGCAATCACTTCCGGCTCGACGAAGAGGGGCGCCGCGCGATCTTCGTTGCGGGCGGCATCGGCATCACGCCGGTGAGCGCGATGGCGCGCCGCGCGCGGGAGCTCGGCATCGACTACGAATTGCACTACAGCGGCCGCTCGCGCAAGACGATGGCCTTCGTCGATGAACTCGCGCAACTCCATGGCGAGCGGCTGCATCTGCACGTTTCGGAGGAAGGCACCCGCAACGATTTCGCTGCGCTGCGCGTGGACGAACACACGCGCGTCTACGCGTGCGGCCCCGCGCGCATGCTCGAAGCGCTCGAAGCCTGCAGCGAGGCGTGGCCCGAAGACGCGCTGCGCGTGGAGCATTTCGCCGCGACCGGCGGCAAGCTCGACCCTTCGCAGGAGCAGGCGTTTGAAGTCGAGTTAAAGGACTCGGGGCTCGTGCTCAACGTAGGGGCGGATCAGACCGTGCTCGACGCACTGCGCCGCGCGAACATCGACGTGCAAAGCGATTGCGAAGAAGGCTTGTGCGGCTCATGCGAGGTGCGCGTGCTGGCGGGCGAGATCGATCACCGCGACGTGGTCCTCACGCGCGCCGAGCGCGACACGCAAACCCGCATGATGACCTGCTGCTCGCGCGCGAAAAGCGGGCGATTGATACTCGAACTCTAGTCGCCGAAGTGCGATCGAGACCATAAAACAAGGATTGGAGACACGCATGAACAAGGCGGTGGAGGTTACCGGCATCATCGACGAAAGCCGGTTCGGGCCGTATCAGCTACTCGTGGTCACGCTGTGCGCGCTGTGCCTCGTGATGGACGGCTTCGACGTTCAGGCGATGGGATATGTGGCGCCGGTCGTGATCCGCGAGTGGGGCATCGCGAAGGAAACGCTCTCGCCGGTGTTCGGCGCGGGCCTCTTCGGCATGCTCGTGGGCTCGCTCACGTTCAGCACGCTCGCCGACAAGATCGGCCGCCGTCCCGTGCTGATCGGCGCGACGCTGTTCTTTTCCGCGTGCATGGTGGCCACGGGCTTCGCGCATTCGATCGCGGAACTGGTGGCCTGGCGCTTCGTCGCGGGACTGGGTCTGGGCTGCATCATGCCGAACGCGATGGCGCTCGCGGGCGAGTACAGCCCGCGCCGCATGCGCGTCACGCTCATGATGATCGTCTCGTGCGGCTTCACGCTGGGCGGCGTCGTGGGCGGCCTGATCACCGCCGCGCTGATTCCGGCGTTCGGCTGGCGCGCCGTGTTTTTCGTGGGCGGTGCGATTCCGCTCGTGCTGGGCGTGCTCATGTGGCTCGCGTTGCCCGAGTCGATCCAGTTCCTGCTGTTCCGCGGCCGCGGCGAGCAAACCCAGGCGCGCGTGCGTCGCAACCTGTCGCGGGTGGCGCCTGCACTTGCGCTGCCAACCGGCGTGCAGTTCACGACCGCGGAAACGCGCTCGCGCGGCGTGCCGTTCGTCGAACTGTTCAAGGAAGGCCGTGCGCGCGTGACCATGCTGTTGTGGGTCGTGAACTTCGCGAACCTGCTTGCCATGTATTTCCTTTCGAACTGGCTGCCGACCGTGATTCGCGACGCCGGCTACTCGACCCAGACCGCCGTGTTCGCCGGCACGGCGCTGTGGGGCGGCGGCGTGATCGGCACGCTGCTGCTCGGGCGCATCATCGACATGGCGGGCTTCACGCGCGTCCTTGCCACGACGTTCCTGATCGCCATCGTCTCGACGGCCGCGATCGGCAATCCGGCCGTGATGGTTTCCGTGGCCGCGATGTTCGTCGCGATCTTCGTCACCGGCTTTACGATCATCGGCGGCCAGCCGGCGCTCAACGCGCTCGCCGCGACCTACTATCCGACTTCGCTGCGCTCGACGGGCATCGGCTGGAGCCTCGGTGTCGGGCGTATCGGCTCGGTCGTCGGCCCTGTGCTGGGCGGTGCGCTCCTGCACCTGCAATGGTCGTCATCGTCGCTCTTTCTCGCGGCTGCCGTGCCGGCCTGTGTCTCGCTCACGGGCATCGTGGCGATTCATCGGGCGAATATCGCCTCTAAGGGCACGATGGGAGGCGAGCGTGCGGCGACGCAGATGGAGTGACTGGCGCCAGCGCCTGCGTAGGGCTGCGCTGGCGCTGGCGAGGCGCCCGCACGGGCATGGCGGCTACGGCGTGTGGGCTGGCTCAGCAAGCCCGTGCGCGGACCGGGTTGCCGCTACCCGACGCAGGCCCAACCGCACACGGGCCCGCGTGACCGGCGAGGGCTGAACCCCGCCCATTCGGGCTGATTCCGACTTCTCGGCAGACGAATGCCGGCTTTATCGAAAACGAATTGTTGGCAGGCCGCACCTGAACCACACTGATACCTGTCGCGATGCGGCGTGCCACGGCGCGCCGTACGCAGTCAAAGAGCAACGACGGGAGGTGACAGTGGTGAGGCGAGCGGCGCGCAAGATCAGCGATATCGCGCGGCATTGGGCGGAGGCGTCGCCCGAGGCCGTGGCGATACGCGAGGAAGCAAAGGTGACGAGCTTCGGGCAGCTCTGGAGCGACGTTGGGCAGGCGCAGCAGTTTTTGCGCGAGCAGGGCGTGGAGGTGGGCGACCGCGTGCTCATCGTCGCCGAAAACTGCTCGGCCGTGGTGACGCTGCTATTCGCGCTTTCGGAAATCGGCGCGTGGCCCGCCGTGGTCAACGCGCGGCTCTCGGAGCGCGAGATCGAGACGATCCGCGCGCATTGCGGGCCGCGTCTCATGCTGTTCACGCACGGCGCGTCGCCCGACGCGCTGCGGCATGGCGTGCGCTATCGCGCGCGCGAAATCGCGCCGGCCGGGCTCGGGCCGCTGATGATGGCCGCGCCCGATGCCAACGCCGTGCGCGAAGCCGAAGCGATCGCGCACGAGGTCGCGGTGCTCATCTATACGTCGGGCACGACGGGCCAGCCCAAGGGCGTGATGGCCACGCATCGCGGCCTGCTGCATTTCGCGCATGTCTCAGCCACGTCGCGCGACATGACGCAGGCGGACTGCGCCTACGCGGTCATGCCGATGTCGCATATCTTCGGCCTCGCCACGCTGCTGCTCGCCACCTTCGAGGCGGGCGCGAGCCTGCATCTCGCGGCGCGCTTTTCGGCGGAAGAGGTCGTGAAGGCGCTCGGCGCCTCCGAAATCTCCATTCTTCAGGGCGTTCCCACGCTCTTCACGCGCATCGTCGCTTATGTGCGCGAGCATGGCGGCACGGTGCACGCGCCGCGTCTGCGCTACCTTTATACGGGCGGCGGCCCGCTCGATCCCACGCTCAAGCAGCAGGTCGAAGGGCTCTTCGGCATGCCCCTGCATCACGGCTACGGCATGACCGAGTACGCGGGCTCGCTCTTCATCACGCGTATGGACCGTCCGCGCAAGGACGTCTCTTCGGGTGAGATCGTCGAGGGCGCCGAGTTGCGCGTGGTCGGCCCCGACGGCGAGGATGTGCCGCGCGGCGAGGCGGGCGAGCTGTGGGTGCGCGGTCCCGGCGTCATGCATGGCTACTATCGCGAGCCGGGTCTGACCGCCGAAGTGCTCGACGCGCAAGGCTGGCTCAAGACCGGCGACCTTGGCCGCCTGGATGCGGACGGCGCGCTCTTCATCGTAGGCCGCTCGAAGGATCTCATCATCCGCTCGGGCTTCAACGTCTATCCCATCGAAGTCGAGTCGGTCATCAACACCTATGAGGCGGTGCGCCAGAGCGCCGTGGTGGGGCGGCGCGACGCCGAAGGCAACGAGGAAGTCGTGGCCTTCGTGGAAGCGAAAGAGGGCGCGACGATCGACGCGGCCGATCTCGCCCACTACCTGAGCGAGCGGCTATCGGCCTACAAGCGCCCCTCGGAGATCGTGACCATCGACATGATTCCGACCACGGCGAGCGGCAAGCTGCAAAAGCAGCCGCTGCGCGAAATGGCCAAACGTGCCGTGAGCGCTCGCTGAGCATTCCTGATTTTCTCTTCCTAGCGGGCGGCATTGTGCCGCCCGATCAACGATTGCAGGGCATACACCATGATTCGCGACCAGGAAACGATGAACGTTCTGCTCGACAACGTCGCGCGCTTCGTGCGCGAGCGTCTCGTGCCGAACGAAGAACGCGTAGCCGACACGGATGAAATTCCGTCCGATATCGTCGACGACATGAAGGCCATGGGCCTCTTTGGTCTGACCATACCGGAGCAATACGGCGGGCTCGATCTCACGATGGAAGAGGAAGTGCTCGTGATGTTCGAACTGGGCAAGACCTCGCCCGCGTTTCGCTCGATCATCGGCACGACGGTGGGGATCGGCTCGCAGGGCATCGTGATCGACGGCACTCAGGAGCAGAAGGAAAGGTGGCTGCCGAAGCTCGCAAGCGGCGAGATCATCGCGAGCTTCGCGCTCACGGAGCCGGGCGCGGGCTCGGACGCCGCCTCGATCAAGACGCGTGCCGAGCGGCGTGGCGACCACTATGTGGTGAACGGCACCAAGCGTTTCATCACGAATGCGCCCCAGGCCGGCATGTTCACGCTGATGGCGCGCACCAATCCCGACGAGCCGCGCGCGGGCGGCATCACCTCGTTCATCGTCGATGCGAAAACGCCCGGCATCAGCTTCGGCAAGCGCGACAAGAAGATGGGGCAGCGCGGCGCGCATACTTGCGACGTCATCTTCGAGGACGTGAAGGTGCCGGCGGAAAACATCATCGGCGGCAAAGAGGGCGTGGGCTTCAAGACGGCGATGAAGGTGCTCGACAAAGGGCGCATCCACATTGCGGCGATCTGCGTGGGCGTGGCGCAACGCATGCTCGACGACGCACTGCGCTACGCGATGGAGCGCGAACAGTTCGGCGAGAAAATCGCCGAGTTCCAGCTCGTGCAAGCGATGCTCGCCGATAGCCAGACCGAACTCTATGCGGCACGTTGCATGGTGCTCGACGCGGCGCGCCGCCGCGACGAAGGCCAGAACGTGAGCACGGAGGCCGCGTGCGCGAAGCTGTTCGCATCCGAAATGTGCGGGCGTGTGGCCGACCGCGCGGTGCAGATCTTCGGCGGTGCCGGCTATATGTCCGACTATGGCATCGAGCGCTTCTACCGCGACGTGCGCATTTTCCGCATCTATGAAGGCACGAGTCAGATTCAGCAGATCGTCATTGCGCGCAACATGATTCGCGCGGCAGGCGGGCGGTAAGCGAGAAAGGCGGCGCGCGGCACGCAATACGCGCGCGCCGCGTCGTCAGCTCATTCGAGCCGGCCGATGCCGTCGGCCACCAGCAGATCGACAAGCTTGCGCGCGAAAAGCGGCAGCGCGTCGCGGTCGGCCATGCAGATTTGCAGCTTGCGTACGGCCCATTCGTCGGTGAGCGGCACGATCTTGAGCGACATGGTTTGCGCGTGGCGGCGCGCCGTGCCTTCGGGCAGCACGCCAATGCCGATGTTCGCTTCGATCATGCGGCACGCGGCTTCGAAATTGCCGATCTGGATACGCCAGCGTATCGTGCGCTGTAAATCCGATGAAGCCCGTTTGAGGAACGAGAAAATCGCGCTCTCGTCGGGCGGGCCGATGAAGTCGTAGTCGAGCGTATCGGCAAACGCCATTTCGCTTGCCTGCGAAAGCGGGTGGCTGAGCGCCGTGACGAGCACGAGCCGGTCACGCCGATAGGGCAGCACCTGCAAGCCCTCCGTACGCACATTGCCGGCCACGATCCCGATATCGATCGTGCCGTCCTGCACGGCGCGCACGATATCGGGCGAAAGACGCTCGTGAATGTCCACGTACACGTCGGGATGGTTGATGAGGTAGGTGCGCAGCACGGCGGGCAGGAACTCGCTCATCGCCGTGGTGTTCGCAAACACGCGCACATGGCCCTTCACACCTTGCGAATACTCCTGCAGGTCTCCCGTGAGTTGTTCGAGCTGCTTGAGCACGCGGCGCGCATGCGCGAGCAGCGTCTCGCCGGGCCCCGTTAGCGTGACCCCCTGACTCGTGCGGCTCAAGAGCTTCACGCCCACCTGTTCTTCGAGATTCTTGATACGCGTGCTCGCCGCGGGCAGCGAGAGGTGCGCGCGTTCCGCGCCGCGCGTGAGGCTGCTCGCCTCGGCTACGTGGGTGAAGAGCTTCAGGTCGACGAGATCGAAATGCATGGGTGGACTTGCCGTGACTCCAGGTTCTGTCTGCTCGTTCGTTCGAGGGATGCGCAAAACATGAGGGACGAGCAGACTCTGAGCATTATTGCGCCGCAGCGCAATGCACGCCATTAGCGATAGTACGGGTTAATCCTGGCCGAAACGGGCGTTCGGCATATCCAAATTGTGTACCCGTACCCGATGCGTCAAGCTGCAACACGAAGGGCACAGCTTGCCGCGCAGCTTGCCGCGCAGCTTGCCGCGCAGTTTGCCGCGCGGTTTGCCGAATAACGATTCAATTCGAATGAATGCCCGGCGCAATGCGGGCTGGAGGAGCGAAAACGATGACGACGCAACGAATGCTGGACGGTAAGGTCGTGGTGGTGACGGGGTCGGGCGGGGGCATTGGCCGCGATATCGCGCTCATGATGGCGCGCCACGGTGCGAAAGTCGTGGTGAACGACGTGGGCGCCTCGCTCACTGGCGAGGGCCATAACGATGGGCCCGCCCAGGCCGTGGTGAACGAGATCAAGTCGTTCGACGGCCAGGCCACGGCGAACACCGATAGCGTGGCCGACGCCGCGGGCGCCGCGCACATCGTGCAGAACGCGCTCGACGTGTTCGGCCGTATCGATTGCGTGGTGAATAACGCCGGTATTCTGCGCGACCGCTTCTTTCACAAGATGAGCGAAGAAGAGTGGGATGCCGTGCTGAAGGTTCACCTTTACGGCTCGTACTACGTCTCGCGCGCCGCCGCCGACCACTTCAAGGAGCAGCGCAGCGGCGCGTTCGTGCACATGACGTCCACGTCCGGGCTGATCGGCAACCTCGCGCAGGCCAACTACAGCGCGGCGAAGCTCGGCATTGCGGGCCTGTCGAAATCCATCGCGCTCGATCTGGAAAAGTTCGGTGTGCGTTCGAACTGCATCGCGCCCTTCGCGTGGAGCCGCATGATCAACTCGATCAAGATCGATTCGCCGGAGCAGGAAGCGCGCGTCGCCAAGATCAAGCAGATGACGCCCGCGAAGATCGCGCCGCTCGCCGTCTACCTCGCAAGCGAGCAGGCCGCCGACGTGACGGGCCAGATCTTCGCGGTCCGCAACAACGAGATCTTCCTGATGAGCCAGCCGCGTCCGGTGCGCTCGGTGCATCGCGGCGAGGGCTGGACGCCGGAGACGATTGCCGAGCATGCCATGCCCGCGCTGCGCAAGTCGTTCCACACGCTCGACGTTTCCGCCGATGTCTTCAGCTGGGACCCCGTGTGATGACGCGCGGCCCGCGTGCGGCGCGCCTGGTCGACGCCGCGCAGCTCGATTTCGCGCACTATGTGCACCCCGGCGACACCGTAGCGTGGGGGCAGTGCGGCGCGGAACCGTGCACGCTTACCGCGCTGCTGATGTCGCAGCGCAAGGCGATACGCGGCCGGTTTCGCGTGTTCGTAGGCGCTTCGTGGTCCGAAACGCTTGATCCCGCGTATGCGGACTGCGTGGACTTCGTGGCCTATGGCGCATCGGGTACGAACCGGCGGCTCGAGCGCGAGGGCGTGCTCGACATCCTGCCGTGCCATTACTCGCAGTTTCGCAACGTGCTCGCTAGCGGTCCGAATCGCATCGACGTGCTGCTGCTGCAAGTTGCTCCCGCAGACGAAGCGGGGCGCTACAGCCTCTCGATCGCGCATGAGTATCTGGTGCCGCTGATCGACAGCGCACGCGTGGTGATCGCCGAGGTGAACGCGTCCGCGCCCTGGACCTACGGCGAACGCATGCTGCGCGCAGAAGACTTCGACGCGCTGATCCACACCGACCGTGCGCCGCTGGAGGCCCCGGCCTCCCTGGCCGGCGACGTCGAGCGGCGCATCGCGCGGCATGCCGCTTCGCTGATCGAAGACGGCGCGACGATCCAGCTCGGGCTAGGCGCGCTGCCAGAGGCCATCGTCGCGCAGTTGCATGACCGGCGGGATCTTGGCGTGCATAGCGGCACCCTCGGCGACGCCGTGGTCGATCTGATCGAAGCCGGTGTGGTGACGAATGCCCGCAAGTCGCGCGACAAGGGCGTGAGCGTGGCTGGCACGATGATGGGCACGCGCAAGGCCTACGCGCACGCGCATCGCAATGCGCAGATTCAGTTTCGCTCCACGGCCTATACGCATGACATCGACGTGCTCGGCAGCCTCGATCGCTTCGTGGCGATCAACTCGGCGCTGGAGGTCGATTTGACCGGACAGGTCAACGCGGAGGCGGCCGGCGGCCGCTATGTGGGCGCCGTGGGCGGGGCGCTCGATTTCATGCGCGGCGCGGCGCGCTCGCCCGGGGGCGTGGCAATCGTTGCGCTCGCCTCCAGCACGCGTTATGGCAGCCGTATCGTCGCGCGCCTTTCGGGGCCGGTCAGCACGCCGCGCAGCGATGCCGCGGTGATCGTCACCGAGCACGGTGTGGCGGACCTGCGGGGGCTCACGCTCGCACAGCGTGTCGATCGCATGCTCGCCATCGCGCCGCCAGAGTGGCGCGAGCAACTGGCTGCGGCGCACCACGCAAGACGGGATGCGCTAACAGCCTGACGGAACATGGCGCCGCGTGAAGCGACCGACAACCAGACAACATATAAAGGAATCCGAAATGAGAAGAGCAGCGATAGTCGCACCGGTGCGCACGCCGGTCGGCACGTTCGGCGGCAGCCTGCGCCCCGTTTCCGTCGAGACGCTTGCGGCCACCGTCCTGCGCGAAACCATCGCGCGCAGCGGCGTGGACCCGGCGCGTATCGAGGATGTGGTCTTCGCGCAATCGTACGCGAACAGCGAGACGCCTTGCATCGGTCGCTGGGCCGCGCTCGAAGCGGGGCTGCCCGTGCAGGTGCCGGGCATGCAGCTCGATCGCCGTTGCGGCGGCGGGCTGCAGGCGGTCGTGACCGCCGCGATGATGGTGCAGAGCGGCGCGGCGGACGTGGTCGTGGCCGGCGGTGTGGAGAGCATGAGCAATATCGAGTACTACACGACTGACATGCGCTGGGGTGCTCGCGCGGGGTCGGTAAAGATGCACGACCGTCTCGAGCGCGGCCGCGAACGTTCGCAGCCTGAAGCGCGCTTCGGCTACATCTCCGGAATGATCGAAACGGCGGAGAACCTCGCGAAGGAGTACGGCATTACGCGCGAGGAAGCGGACGCCTACGCCGTGCGCAGCCATCAGCGCGCGGCTGCGGCCTGGGAGTCGGGCCGTTTCGCCGAGGAGGTGGTGCCGGTTTCGGTGCCGCAACGCAAGGGCGACCCGCTGCTGTTCGCGCGTGACGAAGGCGTGCGCGCCGACGCGAGCGAGGCGTCGCTCGCGAAACTCAAGCCGCTCATGAAAGGCGGCACGGTGACAGCGGGCAACGCGAGCCAGCAGAACGACGCCGCGGCCGCGTGCCTGATCGTCGCCGAAGACCAGCTCGACAAACTGGGTCTCACGCCGCTTGGCTACCTGACCGGCTGGGCCGCAGCGGGTTGCGAGCCCGCGACGATGGGCATCGGACCGGTGCCCGCAGTACAGAAGCTGCTGCAAAAAACGGGGCTCACCTTCGATCAACTCGATCTCGTCGAACTGAACGAGGCGTTCGCGTGCCAGGTGCTCGCCGTGCTCAAGGGCTGGGGCTGGCATGAGGAATCGCGGCTGAACGTGAATGGCTCGGGCATTTCGCTTGGTCACCCGATCGGCGCGACTGGCGTGCGGATGCTCACGACCCTGCTTTACGAACTGCAGCGCCGCAAGGGCCGCTATGGCCTTGAAACGATGTGTGTGGGCGGCGGGCAGGGCATCGCGGCCATCTTCGAGCGTGCGGCCTGAGCGCTGATATTTCGTAGACCTACTGAATCGAAAAAGGAGGAGACGATGCTCGATGCACTCAACGCGCAGCTCTCGCGGCTGCAAGCGCATCCGTTCTACGAGGGACGTCTGCCGCGTAGCGTCGCGAGCGCGGCTGAGTTTGCCGAGCGCGTGCCGCTCATGACGCGCGCCGAACTGGTGACCGAGATGAATCGCCCCGGCTACGGCGCGTTTGCGCCCGCCGTGCCGCCGGTTCGCGTACACCTCACGCCGATGGGCGCGTCGCTCGTGCCGATCCTGCAAAGCGCGGCCGACTTGCGCGCGATCGAAGCCGCGTGCGGCCAGCATCTCGACGCATGTGGCATCGGTCCCGGCGACGTGTGCATGGTGACCTTCGGCTATCACCTCTTCGTGGCGGGGCTTTTCTATCAGACCCAGATGGAAGCGCGCGGCGTGGCGTGCATTCCGCATGGCCCAGGCGAGACCGAACGCGCCGCGCGTGTTGCCCAGCAGTGCGGCGTGACGGTACTGGCCGGCAATCCGTCGCACGCGCTCAAGCTCATCGAAGCGGGGTGCCCCGTGCCGCGCGTGTTTTTCGCGGGCGGCGAAGCGTTCACGGGCAATGCCGCGCTTTACGCGCGCGTGCGCGAAGCGATGCCGGGCACCTTGCTGATCGACAGTTACTCGCTTTCCGAATGCCTGCCAGTGGCGCGTACGTTCCCAGGCGGCACGGGCGTGCATGTGTTCGACGAATTGCTGTACGCCGAAGTGATCGACCCGGACACCTGCGCGCCCGTTGCCGAAGGCGAACGCGGCGAACTCGTGCTCACGCATCTGAAGAAGGAACTGCAGCCGCTCGTGCGTTATCGCACCGGCGACCTCACCGTGCTCGAACGCACCGCGCCCGTGCATGGGCGTTCGGTGTCGTTGCCGCGGGTCGTGTTCGGCCGCGCCGATTCGATGGTGAAGATCAAGGGCGTGAAGGTCTATCCGTCCGAGTTGAAGACGGTGCTGCTAGGCGTGGAGGGCGCGACGCTCGTGTACCGGCTTGTGGTCGGCACAAAGGATCACGGCGGCGACCATCTCACGCTGCAGGTGGAAGGGACGGTGGAGCGTTCCGCGATCGAGGTCATTGCGGAGCGCTTCAAGCGCCAAACGTTAATCCACGCGGACGCGATCGAGTCTGTCGCGAAGATCGACGGCGCGGCGCTCGTAGAAGACCAACGGAGACAAACAACATGAATGCAAGCGCAACGAATACTCAAGCCCCCTGGCGCCTCGTCGTAGGCGGCCACAGCTACGCGGATTTTTCGATTTCGGTGTCGCCGGCCGTCGAGCGCGCCGTGGCCGAAAATCTCGCGCCGCCGACGGTCTATCTGAACGTCTTCAACGAAGACAGCATTACCGTAGGGGTGAACGAAGACCCGAACCAGGTGCTCGATCTGCCGTTTTGCACCGGCAACAACGTGGTCGCGCGCCGGCGTGTGAGCGGCGGCGGTGCGATCTACGCGGGGCGCGGCTCGGCATTTCTCGCGTTCTATCTGCCGATTGGCCTGCCCGGCGTGCCCCAAACTGCGGCGCAGGCGTTCCCCACGATACTCGGTCACGTCGCCGAAGCGCTGCGCGATGTGTTCGGCCTGCAAGCCGCTTACCGGCCGCTGAACGACGTCGAGATCGACGGACGCAAGCTCGTCGCCACGTCGCTCAAGATCGAAGGCGGCGTGCTGACGTTCCGCATTCTGCTGAACGTGAAAGCCATCGACACCGCGATCGCGGCGCGCGCGATGCCCATGGCGCCGGAGAAGGTCAAGGACAAGAAGCACAAGGATCTCGGCTCGCGCTATACGTATCTGGAGCAGGAACTGGGCCGTGAAGTGAGCGCCGATGAACTGACCGCCTGGGTCACGGCGTGCGTGCGCCGTACGTTCGGCGATATGGCGCTCGAGTCTGGCGCACTCGGCAGCGAAGAACTCGTTTTCGCCGAGCAATACGAACGCGAACTGCACGAGGAGAGCTGGTTCCACGAAAAGAGCGAGGCCACGCGTTACAGCCCGATCACGCTAAATGGCGACCGTATCGTGCGCGGACGCGAAAAGGCTCCCGCAGGACTGATCTGGCTGAGCCTGCTCGTGCGCGACGGCACGGTGGTCAAGGCGATCGTCAACGGCGACTGGCATCCGCGTCCGCTCGCTTCGGTCGCCTGGCTCGAAGATGGCTTCTGCGGACTCGCCGCCACGCGCGAGGCGTGCGCAGCGCATATCGAGGCGTTTCTCGCGCGCCCCGACGTGGAATTCGCGAGCGTCGAGCCTGTGCATCTCATCACGGCGCTCGACAAGGCGCTCGCCGAACTCGCGAACGCCGGGGTGAGCGCATGAGCGAAAAAACTTTACGGGTAGAGCAGGAGGCGGGCGTCGCGACGCTCACGTTCAATCGCCCGGAAGCCAAGAACGCGCTCAACGGCGAGATGCGGGTGGAGTTGCTCGAAGCCGTGCAGCGCATCCGTGCGGACCGTAGCGTGCGCGCCGTCATTTTGCGCGGCTCGGGCAACGACTTCTGTTCGGGCGGCGACGTGCGCGGCATGAACGTGACGAGCGCCGAGGCAGGGCGAGATCGCATCGACGACCTGCATGGCTGGGTGAGCATGCTGATCGACCTCGATCGCCCGGTGATCGCGGCCGTGGATGGCGTGTGCTACGGCGCGGGCTTCAGCTTCGCACTTGCGGCCGACTTCGTGATCGCGAGCACGCGCGCGCGCTTTTGCATGCCTTTCATGAAAGTCGGTCTTGTGCCCGATTGCGGGGCGTTCTATACGCTGCCGCGCGTGGTGGGACTCGCGCGCGCGAAGGACCTCGTTTTTACGGCACGCGAGATTCGCGCCGCCGAGGCGAAGGAGACGGGGGCGGTGCTCGAAGTGGTCGAGCCGGACCAGCTTCATGCGCGCGCCGCGCAGGTCGCGGCCGGCCTTGCCGCGGCGTCTCCCATCGCCTTCGGTCTCGCAAAACGTGCGCTGAACCAGTCGCTCGGCAGCGACCTGCGAGCGATGCTCGAAATCGAGTCGGCGGCGCAGGGCATTGCGTTCACGACCGAGTTCCATCGCGAAGCCGTGAAGCGCTTTCGCGAGAAGGCCGATCCGCTCTTCAAGTGGCCTGCCGCCGAGGCCTGATCTCGCATTGGTTCGATACAAACACACACCGCCATGACGATCGACTATCACACCCTGCGCAACTGGCCGTTCGAGGACGTCGAGCAGACCTATACCGCGCGCGACGCGATGCTCTACAGCCTCGCCGTGGGCTACGGCGCGAATCCCATTGATTCGGACGACCTGGCATTCGTCTACGAAAAAGCGCTGCGCGTGCCGCCGACGCTGGCCGTCGTGCTCGGCTTTCCCGGCTTCTGGGCGCGCGACCCGCGCTCGGGCATCGACTGGGTACGGCTATTGCACGGTGAGCAGAGCCTCGTGATGCACAAGCCGTTGCCGTCCGCCGCAACCGTGATCGGCCGCTCGCGCATCACGCGCGTGGTCGACAAAGGCGCAGGCAAGGGCGCGCTGCTCGAAATCCAGCGTAGCATTACGGACAAGGCAAGCGGCGAGCGATATGCGACCGTCACGCAACTCACTTTCTGCCGCGGCGACGGCGGCTTCAGCGCGGACAGCGGCTTGAGCGATGAAGCGCCCGCGCCGCCGCCGCCGATGCCCGAGCGCGCGCCCGATCACCATTGCGATCTGCCTACGCGCCCGGAAACGGCGCTGATCTATCGCCTGTGCGGCGACGACAACGCGTTGCATGCCGACCCGCAGGTCGCGCGCGCGGCGGGCTTCGAGCGGCCCATCCTGCACGGTCTCGCCACGTGGGGCGTAGCCGCGCACGCCGTGCTCAAGACGTCGTGCGCAAGTGATCCGCACCGCCTCGCGGCGTTTCACGCGCGCTTTACCGCGCCGGTCTATCCGGGCGAGACGATCCGCACCGAGATGTGGCGCGACGGCAACGAGGTGAGCTTTCGCGCGCGCGTGCTGGAACGCGACGTGCTCGTCCTCAACCATGGCCGCGCGCAACTGCGCTGAACGCTATTCTGTATAACGAAGGAATCAAGACTATGGCCCGTCAACCGAAACCGCTCGTACGCTCCGATATCGCTTACAGCACGCCAGATCGTATCGTCGTGCGCGGCAAGAGCCTGCCCGACGAAGTGCTCGGCCACATGAATCTCGGCGATTTCGCGTTTCTGCAACTCACGGGCAAGGCCGCGACGCCGCAGCAGTCTGCGATGTTCAACGCCATCGTCATCACGCTCGTCGAGCATGGGATGACGCCGAGCGCCATCGCCGCGCGCATGACGTACGCGGGCGCGCCCGAGTCGCTGCAGGCGGCCGTCGCAGCAGGGCTATGCGGGCTTGGCTCGGTGTTCGTCGGCAGCATGGAGGGCGCTTGCCGCATGCTCTCCGAAACGCTGCCTTATGACGGCCACTGCGACGACCTCGAAAAGCTCGCCGTGGATACCGTTGCCGCATGGCGCGCCCGCGGCACGCCCATTCCGGGGCTCGGTCATCCGCTGCACAAACCCATCGATCCCCGCACGCCGCGCCTTTTTGAACTGGCGGCGCAAAACGGCATGTCGGGGCGCTACGTGAAGCTCATGCAGTTGATCGGCGCCGAGGCGGAGCGTGCGTCGGGCAAGGCACTGCCGATCAATGCCACGGGCGCAATCGGTGCGATCTGCTGCGAATTCGGTTTTCCCTGGCGCATCGTGCGCGGCTTTGGCGTGATGGCGCGCGCGATTGGCCTCGTGGGTCATCTGCTCGAAGAAGGCGAGCGCCCCATGTCGTTCGAGTTGTGGCAGCGTGTGGAAGACGAAGCCTCAGCGCATCTGCGCGGAGAAGTGTGAGGCCTGCACGCGGTCTGCGTTGAAAGCCGCGTGCAAGTATTGCGCACCAATGGTCGGGGGATTAACGAAAGCGAAAGGGCTGATTCGGCAAAGGCAACTTCGCGAAACGGCACGGGCCGTTCATAGTATGGCAACCAGTCTCGCAACGGAGAAACGCCATGCCGGAATCGCAAACGCCATCGCTCAGCGCGTGGCTCGACAAGACCGAAACGCTCACCGACGACATCACCGCGTTTCCGCTGCGCGCGCTCGCCGCCACGCTCGACCGCGAGGCGCCCGCTAGCGCTGTGCCGCCGCTGTGGCACTGGCTCTATTTTCTGCCCGTCTCCCCGCTTGCGGAAGCAGGCCCCGATGGACACCCGAAGCGCGGCGGCTTCCTCCCGCCGGTTGAGCTGCCGCGCCGCATGTGGGCAGGCGGGCGCCTGACCTTTCACGCGCCGCTGCACGCGGGCAGCGAGGCCGCGCGCACTTCCACCATCGCGAACATCGAGGACAAGACCGGCCGCAGCGGCCGCCTCGTGTTCGTGACCGTGCAGCATCGCTACGAGAGCGACGGGGCGCTGTGCATCGAGGAAGAGCACGACATCGTCTATCGCGACGCGCCGCAGCCCGGTGCGAGTGCGCCCAAGCCGGTCGCGGCGCCGCAAGGGGAAACGTGGTCGCGCACGCTCACCGCGAGCGCGCTCATGCTGTTCCGCTATTCCGCGCTGACCTTCAACGGCCATCGCATTCACTACGACTTCCCGTACGTCACGCAGGAAGAGGGTTATCCGGGTCTCGTCGTGCACGGCCCGCTCATCGCGACACTGCTGCTCGACCTCGTACACCGCGAGCGGCCCGACGCCACCATCGCGACGTACGCGTTTCGCGCGGTACGGCCCACGTTCGCAGGCAACGCGTTCACGCTGTGCGGCAAGCTCGCCGACGACGGGCGCTCGGTCGAACTCTGGGCGAAAGACCACGACGGCTATCTGACGATGCAGGCCACCGCCACGCTGGCCTGAAGGGCAGCACGAACATTCATAGCAACTTCATATCGATCATGCAAACCACGCAACAAGATTCGTTTCAGGACATCCGCGAAGCCGTACGCGATCTGTGCCAGCAGTTCTCCGGCGAATATTTCCGCAAGATCGACGAGGCGCGCGGCTATCCCGAGGAATTCGTCGATGCGCTCACGAAAGCCGGCTGGCTCGCAGCGCTCATTCCTCAGGAGTACGGCGGATCGGGATTGGGCCTGACCGAAGCTTCGGTCATCATGGAAGAGATCAACCGGTCGGGCGGCAACTCGGGCGTTTGCCACGGCCAGATGTACAACATGGGCACGCTGCTGCGCCACGGCTCCGCCGAGCAGAAGCGCAAATACCTGCCGAAGATCGCGAGCGGCGAACTGCGCCTGCAGTCGATGGGCGTGACCGAGCCCACCACCGGCACCGACACCACGAAGATCAAGACCACGGCGGTGCGCAAGGGCGACCGCTACGTGATCAATGGGCAAAAGGTGTGGATTTCGCGCGTGCAGCATTCGGACCTCATGATCCTGCTTGCGCGCACCACGCCGCTCGCCGACGTGAAGAAGAAGTCCGAAGGCATGTCGATCTTCGTGGTTGACCTGCGCGAGGCGATCGGCCACGGCCTCACCGTGCAGCCGATTCTCAACATGGTCAATCACGAGACCAACGAACTCTTCTTCGACAACCTCGAGATTCCGGCGGAAAACCTGATTGGCGAGGAGGGGATGGGCTTCAAGTACATCCTCGACGGCCTGAACGCCGAGCGCACGCTCATTGCGGCCGAATGTATCGGCGACGGCTACTGGTTCATCGACAAGGTGAGCGCCTATGCGAAGGAGCGCATCGTGTTCGGGCGGCCCATCGGGCAGAACCAGGGCGTGCAGTTTCCCATCGCGCGCGCGTTCGTCAACGTCGAAGCCGCGAGCCTGATGCGATTCGAGGCCGCGCGCCGCTTCGACGCGCACGAGGCCTGCGGTGCGCAGGCCAACATGGCGAAACTGCTCGCGGCCGACGCCTCGTGGGAAGCCGCGAATGCCTGCCTGCAATTCCACGGCGGCTTTGGCTTCGCCTGCGAGTACGATGTGGAGCGCAAGTTCCGCGAGACGCGCCTCTATCAGGTCGCGCCGATCTCGACGAACCTGATCCTCTCGTACGTGGCGGAGCATGTGCTCGGCCTGCCGCGTTCGTTCTGACCGGAGGCGCGCGCCATGAGACCTCTCGACGGAATCAAGGTCGTCACGCTCGAACACGCGATTGCAGCCCCTTTTTGCACGCGCCAGCTTGCCGATCTCGGCGCGCGCGTCATCAAGATCGAGCGGCCCGGCGTGGGCGACTTCGCGCGCGGCTATGACGAGCGCGTGCATGGACTCGCTTCACACTTCGTGTGGACGAACCGCTCGAAGGAGAGCCTCTCGCTCGACGTGAAGCACAAGGAGGCCGCGCCGATCCTGGACGCGCTGCTCGCCGACGCCGACGTGCTCGTGCAGAATCTCGCGCCAGGCGCTGCGGCGCGGCTCGGGCTCAGTTACGAGGCGCTCAGCGAGCGTTACCCGAAACTGATCGTGTGCGATATCTCCGGTTACGGCGACGACGGTCCCTACCGCGAGCGCAAGGCCTACGATCTGTTGATCCAGAGCGAGTCGGGCTTTCTCTCCATAACGGGGTCGCCCGGCGAACCCGCGAAGGCGGGTTGCTCGATCGCGGACATCGCCGCGGGCATGTACGCCTATTCGAACATCCTGAGCGCGTTGCTCATGCGCGGGCGTACCGGGCGCGGCTGCCGTATCGACGTTTCGATGCTGGAGAGCATGGTGGAGTGGATGGGCTATCCGCTTTACTACGCGATCGAGGGGCAAACGCCGCCGCCGCTCGCAGGCGCCTCGCACGCGACGATCTATCCGTATGGGCCGTTTCCAGCGGGCGACGGTAAGTCGGTCATGCTCGGCCTGCAGAACGATCGCGAATGGAAACTCTTTTGCGAGCAGGTGCTGTCGCAGCCCGAGTTGGCCACCGACGAACGCTTTGCCGCGAACTCCCAGCGTTCCGCGCGCCGTGTGGAATTGCGCGAGCTGATCGTCGAGGCGTTCTCGAAGCTGAGCGCGGCCCAGGTCATCGAACGGCTCGACCGCGCCGGCATCGCCAACGCCCAGATGAACACGATGGCCGATGTGTGGGCGCATCCGCAACTGCAGGCGCGTGAGCGTTGGCGCGAGGTGCAGACTTCGGTGGGAACCGTTCCGGCGCTGCTGCCGCCAGGCGCGCCTGGCGCGTTCGATGCACGCATGGACGCGGTGCCATCACTCGGTCAGCATACCGAATCAATTCTGCAAGAGCTTGGCTTCGACGCGGCGCGCATCGATGCGCTGCGGGAGTCCGGCGCAATCTGACCGCGCTCGGCCCATCGCAACCCGACTTCACTGAACACCGCTGCCATGACAGATCATTCCAGCCGCGCACTCGCGGCCTTCGCCTCGCAACTGCGCTTCGACTCGATCCCGGCTCACGTGGTCGAGCGCACCGTCAATCTTTACGTGGACTGGCTCGGCTCCGCGCTGGGCGGCAAGGGCGCGCGTCCCGTCGAAACGATTGCGCGCTTCGCCCGCGCAGCGCGCGGCGCGCCCGACGCGCAGAGCCCGTGCGATATCGTCATCGACCGCACACGCGCCACGGCGTATTTCGCCGCCATGATCAACGGCGCCGCTTCGCATTTCGTCGAACAGGACGACGTGCACAACGGCTCGGTGCTGCATCCGGCCACCGTTGTGTTTCCGGTGACGCTTGCGCTCGCGCAGGCGCTGGGCGCCTCGGGGAAGGAGTTCATCGCGGCTTCGGTGGCGGGCTACGAAGTGGGCATACGTGTGGGCGAATTCATGGGTCGTTCGCACTACAAGATATTTCACACCACCGGCACCGTGGGCACGGTCGCGGCTGCGGCCGCCGCGGGCCGTCTGCTGAAGCTCACGCCCGAGCAGATGCTCGATGCGTTCGGTTCGGCAGGCACGCAGGCGAGCGGGTTGTGGGAGTTCCTGCGCGACGCGGCCGATTCGAAGCAACTGCACACGGCGATGGCGGCGGCGAACGGCCTGATGGCGGCCCAGCTCGCGGCGGATGGCTTTCGCGGCGCGCAGCGCATTCTCGAAGGCGCACAGGGTATGGCGGCGGGCATGTCGAGCGACGCCGATCCCGCAAAGCTGGGCGATCGCCTGGGCGAGCGTTGGGCCACGGTCGAAACGTCGTTCAAGTATCACGCGGCATGCCGGCACACGCATCCCGCCGCCGATGCGCTGCTCTCCGTGATCGAAGCGCACCGCCTGAATCCCGACGACATTGCGGGCGTGACGGCGCATGTGCATCAGGGTGCGATCGACGTGCTTGGCAGCGTGGTCGTGCCGAGCACCGTGCACCAGGCGAAATTCAACATGGGGACCGTGCTGGGCCTCGTCGCCTATCGCGGCTATGCCGGTGTGAACGAGTTCGAGCGCGATTATTCTGCGGACGAGATCGCTGCGTTTCGCGAACGCGTGGCGATGGCGCTCGATGAGGAGGTTGACCGCGCGTATCCCGCGCGCTGGATCGGCAAGGTGACGGTCACGACGCGCGACGGCCGCACGTTGCAAGGCCGCGTGGACGAGCCCAAGGGCGACCCCGGCAATACGCTCTCGCGCGAGGAGATCGCAGCGAAGTTCGTGCGCCTCGCGGCATTTTCGGGCGCGGCGAGCGAGAGCGGCGCGCAGCGCCTGCTCGACGCGGCGTGGGGCATTGCCGAGGCGCAGCGCGTCGGCACGCTGTTCGGCGACGGAGCGCCCGCATGAGCACGGCGCTGTCCCGTTCGTATCTGTTCGTGCCGGGCAACCGTCCTGAGCGCTTCGAGAAGGCTCGCAGCGCAGGTGCCGACGCCGTGATCGTCGATCTCGAAGATGCGGTGCCGCTGGCGGAGAAGGGCGCGGCGCGCGACGCCGTGTTCGCGGCGCTGGACGCTGCGCGCCCCGTGTGGGTGCGCGTGAACGGTACCGACACGCCCTGGTTCGCCGATGACGCCGCCGCGCTCTCGAGACATGCGGGCGTGGCGGGCATCATGCTGCCGAAGGCGGAAAGCGCGGAACAGGTTGCGGCCGTGCGCTCAGGCGCACACGGCGCGCTGCAGGTGTTGCCGATCGTCGAGACTGCGCGCGGCATCGCGGGCCTGAATGCGCTGTGTGGCGCGCAAGGTGTGCTGCGCGTGGCGTTCGGCACGCTCGACTTTCAGGTTGACATGGGCATCGACGGCGACGGCGAAGAACTCGACGCGTTTCGTTCGCAGATCGTGCTGGCCTCGCGGCTCGCGGGTATTGCTGCGCCCGTGGACGGCGTCTCAACGGTTTTCGACGATGCAGACGGGCTTGAGCGTGAAGCTAGGCGCGGGCGGCGATTCGGCTACGGCGGCAAGCTCTGCATTCATCCGAAGCAGATCGAGCCCGTGCATCGCGCGTACGCGTGGAGCGAGGCGGAACGCGCGTGGGCGCGACGCGTGCTAGATGCGGTGCAGGCGAGCGGCGGCGCGACTGTGGCGCTGGACGGCAAGATGGTGGACATGCCGGTTATCCTCAAGGCGCAGCGGATTTTGGGTGTTTGAACGCTTGTCGATGAATCGGAAGTAACGAAGGCGCCTTTGTTTCCACAAAGGCGCCTTTCGCTTTTGCTGCTGGCTTGGGGCCGGTATTAGCCGATTGCGCCGGCGAGTTCGGGCACGGCCGTGAACAGATCGCCCACGAGGCCATAATCGGCCACGCTGAAGATTGGCGCTTCTTCGTCCTTGTTGATGGCGACGATGACCTTCGAGTCCTTCATGCCTGCGAGGTGCTGGATCGCGCCGGAGATCCCTACCGCGACATACAGTTGCGGCGCGACGATCTTGCCGGTCTGGCCGACCTGATAGTCGTTCGGCACGAAGCCCGCGTCCACGGCTGCGCGCGATGCGCCGAGTGCGGCGTTGAGCTTGTCGGCGAGCGGTTCGAGAACCTTCGTGTAATTCTCGCCGCTGCCTAGACCGCGGCCACCGGAGACGATGATCTTCGCGCTCGTGAGTTCCGGACGATCGAGCTTCGTGACTTCGCGGCTCACGAATTGCGTGAGGCCGCTGTCTGCTGCGGCTTCGATCTTCTCGATTGCTGCGCTGCCGCCTACGGCCGCGACTGGATCGAACGCCGTCGTGCGCACAGTGATGACCTTGATCGCGTCTTGAGATTGCACCGACGCGATGGCATTGCCCGCGTAGATCGGACGCTCGAACGTGTCGGCGCTGTGCACGGCGGTGATGTCACTGATCTGCGCGACGTCGAGCTTCGCTGCAACGCGCGGCGTGACGTTCTTGCCCGATGCCGTTGCGGGAGCCAGGATGTGCGAGTAGTGATTCGCAATGCTGAGGATCGTTGCTTCGATGTTTTCCGCGAGACCTTGCTCGAGTTGCGGCGCATCGGCGAGCAGCACCTTCGCAACGCCTGCGATCTTCGCGGCAGCGTCCGCTGCGGCTTGCGCGTCGTGGCCCGCGATCAGCACATGCACGTCGCCGCCGATCTTCTGTGCCGCTGCAACCGTGTTCAGCGTCGCGGCCTTGATCGCGTGATTGTCGTGTTCAGCTATTACCAGATTCACCAGATTCGTCATTTTCAAATCGCTCCCTTACAGCACCTTGGCTTCGGTTTTCAGCTTCTCGATCAGCGCCGCAACGTCTGGCACCTTCACGCCTGCGCTGCGCTTAGGCGGCTCCGCGACCTTGAGCGTCTTCAAACGCGGCGCGACATCGACACCCAGAGCCGAAGGCTGGATTGTCTCCAGCGGCTTCTTCTTCGCCTTCATGATGTTCGGCAGCGTGACGTAGCGCGGCTCGTTCAGGCGCAGGTCCGTCGTCACCACAGCGGGCAGCTTGAGAGAGAGCGTTTCTGCACCGCCGTCCACTTCGCGCGACACCGTGGCTTTACCATCGGCGACAACGATTTTCGACGCGAACGTCGCCTGCGGCAGATTTGCGAGTGCCGCAAGCATCTGGCCAGTCTGATTCGAATCGTCGTCGATGGCCTGTTTGCCGAGGATGATCAGTGACGGCTGTTCCTTGTCGACGAGCGCTTTTAATAGCTTCGCCACCGCGAGCGGTTGCAGTTCGTCATTCGACTCGATCAGCACGGCGCGATCCGCACCGATAGCCAATGCCGTGCGCAGTGTTTCCTGGGCCTGCGAAACACCGCACGAAACGGCGATGACCTCAGTGGCCACGCCCGCTTCCTTCAGGCGTACCGCTTCTTCAACGGCAATTTCATCGAACGGGTTCATCGAAAACTTCACGTTGGCGATATCCACCCCCGTGCCGTCCGACTTCACACGAACCTTTACGTTGTAATCGACCACGCGCTTGACGGGCACCAGAATTTTCAAGCTGTTTCTCCTCGATAGGGGCAATGCTTTCGTCGCTGACGAAGACCTTCGTCACTGTGACAGACGCGTGAGCGGCGTGGAATTCAGCTTTGTGGAAGGCGTTCTTCGAGCGTGCTGAAGCAGCGCCGCGCAGGCTGCATGGGCGCGAAGCGTCGCACGAAAGCCGCGCGCGCCGCAATCGTCCATTCGAACGAAGCGGCGCGCGTGCAATAGTGAGGGGAGTGTCAGCTTTTCTTGTCGCGCGCGAAGCGCAGTGCGAAGCGCACGAGCCGCGGCATGGTTTCCGGGCGCAGCAGACGCTTGTCGTAGCCCGCAAAGCGCCGCTCGTTTTCAGCGAGACACAGGCGCATGAGGTCCGGTACGCTGATGTCCACGTCCGTCACCTGTTGCGCGCCGTTCATCGTGAAGTTGTTGTCGTGCTTGTGCTCGTTGCCTTCGGCATCCATGGCGCGCGCGAGGCCAATGCGTTCCCACGCCAGAAAGGCCCAGACGCCGGCCACTTTGATTTCGAACCGGATGCGTTGCCACCAGGAGAGGCCGGCGCGGTGCCAGGCCACCCAGTTCGCGAACAGCAGGATATGGCGGCATTCTTCCTGCATGACGGGCTCGAACGTGTCGATGAGTTCCGGCGGGAAAAGCCCCGAGCGATGCGCCACCTCGAAGAGGCCGAACGCGAAGAAACTGTCCACGCACTCGCTATAGCCGGTGACAAGGTAGGCCCATTCGGCGTCCTTGGGGTAGACGTAGGGCGGCTCGCTCGCGAGCTTGATGCCGTACGCCGCCACCATGCGCGAGAGCACTTCCTTGTGGCGGTTTTCCTCCCACGCGTTGAGCGCGAGCGCGTCGCGCATCACCGCGTCGTCGAGCGAGGCGGCATAGGCGGCCATGCGCAGGCGCGCGCGGCCTTCCGTTTGCACGGCGATGTCCCAGATGGGCAGATCGGTCACACGCTTGAGCGCTGCGGGTTCGAGCTGCGGCCAGTCGAGCACCGATGGCCGGTAAGGATTGAAGGTCTCGCGGAACATCCGGCACATTTCGTCGCGATGAACGTCGGTGCCGGGTGTGATCGCGCCGGTGACACGGCTTGTCCAGTGGCGCGTGTTGCGTTCGGCCGCGTCGAGCGTCTCGCGGTCCGGTCGCTCGAGCGGTAACGCTGGCGCATTGAAGCCGGGAATCATTTGCGACGCATCGAAGGCGTCCAGTATCAGGTCGTCCATCTCGCTGTTGTTTTGCTGGTGGGGGTGCAGCCATGCGTGCACGCCGTGATGCATAAGAGATTGCAGTCGTCGCACGAGCTTACTTCGAACCCGCGCAAAACGCGACGAGTGTGACGTTTTATTGAATCGTTAGCTATCGTTCATGCTCTGCGCATGAAAAATAACGCGACGTCGATCGATGAAGTCTGTCTTGTATGACGTAATAATC
This sequence comes from Paraburkholderia sp. JHI869, assembly GCF_038900775.1. Lineage (NCBI taxonomy): Bacteria > Pseudomonadati > Pseudomonadota > Betaproteobacteria > Burkholderiales > Burkholderiaceae > Paraburkholderia > Paraburkholderia sp. JHI869. The sequence goes on along the minus strand of NZ_JAYMSC010000003.1, from coordinate 330,872 downwards.
GCTCGGTCCATATCGAATCGTTGAACAATCGCGCCGTGAGCCACGGAGCATGAGCATTGGGGCGCGGCACGAATACGCGCAATGGTCTAATTAAGCAGGTAGAGTACTGCTGCACGGCCACATCGCCGCCTTGATACAGGCGGCGCAACAGAGGACCGGCGGCAACGGCATGAAGACAGTCGGTAAAAGGGGGCGTCGCAAGCGGGCAACGCCGCGGCGCCTGGACACTCCAGCTAACCGGAAACCTGCCTGTGCGCATTCTGTCGATATTCGGTACGCGGCCCGAAGCCATCAAGATGGCGCCGCTCGTCAAACGTCTTGAAGCACAACCCGGCGTGCAGTCCATTGTCTGCGTGACGGGGCAACATCAGACCATGCTGCAGCAGGTCCTCGATCTGTTCGGCATCGTGCCGGCCCACAATCTCGGAGCGATGACGGCGAACCAGACGCTCAACGGTCTCGCCGGGCGCCTGTTCGCCGGGCTCGACGACGTGCTCGCGGCCGAGCAGCCCGAGCGTGTGCTCGTGCACGGCGACACTCTTACAAGCATGGCGGGTGCCATAGCCGCCTTTCATCGGCGCATACCGGTCGGGCACGTGGAGGCCGGGCTGCGCACCGGCAATCTGTTCGAGCCGTGGCCCGAGGAAATGAACCGGCGCGTGGTGGACGTGGTGAGCGATCTGCTCTTCGCGCCCACGGCAAGCTCGCGGGCGAACCTCGAAGCGGAGGCCTTGGCCGGGCGCGTGGTCGTGACGGGCAACACCGTGATCGACGCGCTGCACCTCATGTGCGAGCGGCTCGACAATGACGCTGCGCTGCGCGAGCGTCTCGATGCGCAGTTTCCGTTTCTCGAACCTGCGGAGACCGGCCGCCCGTTGCTGCTCGTCACCGGCCACCGGCGCGAGAGCTTCGGCGAGGGCTTCGAGCATATCTGCGCGGCGCTCGCCTCGCTCGCGCATTCCGGCAAGATGCAGATCGTCTATCCCGTGCATCTGAATCCCAATGTGCGTGGCCCGGTGCTCGCCACGCTCGGCAACGCGCCCAACGTTCACCTCACCGATCCGCTCGACTACCCCGAGTTCGTGCGTCTCATGCAGCGCGCTTCGATCGTGTTGACCGATTCGGGCGGCGTGCAGGAAGAGGCGCCCGCGCTCGGCAAGCCTGTGCTCGTGATGCGCGACGTGACCGAACGGCCCGAGGCGCTCGCCGCGGGCACCGTGAAGCTCATCGGCACCGACCGTACGGCGATCGTGCGCGCGGTGCTCGAACTCGTCGAGAACGAGGACGAGCGGCGCGCCTATGCGAGGCGCGTCAATCCCTACGGCGACGGGCACGCATCGGAGCGCATCGTCGCGGCGCTCACCGGCAAGCCGTTCGAACCTTTCCCTAGCCGTGAGTTGCCTGGCTACCGGCATCCGGTGGTCGCCATGCGGCCTGAGCCCAGCGAAGCGGACGAGGCCGACGCGGCGTCTTGACGGCGGCGCTGTGCCACCGTATCAGTTACATCGCAGTGCCAGGCAATCAGGATATTCCAAAGGCGGGAAGGCAAGAACCGCCACGCGGCGGTTGCGCCGCCGCGCCGACACCAAGAGGCATGACACGTGAGATTCGATCCGATCCGGCAGATGCGCGCAGCGGGGCGCAAGGGCGTGGGCGCGCCGCTGGGTGCGCAGCATTTCGCATATGTGGCCGCAGCGCTTCTCGCGGCGCTCGCCCGTTGTGCGTATGCGGCGCCTGGCGATCTGGCCAGTGCGTTCGCGCAGCTCGGTGCTGGGCGTGTGGAGTCGCGCAGCGTGTCGCTGGCCGATCTCGGCGTGCGCGATCCGGTCGTGCTGCGCGCGCCGGACGCGACCCAGGAGCTTTATTTGCCGGTGCCCGCAGGCTTGCCGATCAGCAACGCGACGCTGCAGCTCGACGCGAACTATCTGCGCGGCAACGGCGGACGCACGACCTTCCTGCTCTCGCTCGACGGCTCGCCCGTGCAGGCGCGCAACGTCACCGACGCGCAGGGTGACGGCTCGCTCAGCATCGGCGTGGACGGCGCGCCGCGCCCCTCGGGCTTCGTGCGCGTGGGACTGCAATGGTCGTCGGTGCTCAACGAAAACGTGTGCACGGACCAGACGGCGATCGGCAACGTCTGGAAGGTCGCGCCCACCACGCGACTCACGTATCAGTTCGACACCTCGGCCGTGAACGACGTGCGCACCGCGTGGAGCGCGCTGCCGGCCAAACCCGTGGTGCTGGTGAGCGGCGGCAAGCTCGATGCCGCGGCTTACGACGTGGCGTGGCGGCTCGAAGCTTTGTTGATGCGCGGCGGCGCCTCGCCCGTCACGACGCGCATGCCCGCGGTGGGCGACACCGTGAATCTCGGCACGATTCAGGTGCCGAGCGCATTGCAGGCGGTGCCCGCTTTCGCCGCGCTTGCAGGGGGCGGCTCGCACCGAATCGCGAATCCCGCCGAACTCGGTGCGCTCATCGCCCTCGCGCCGGCGGGCGCGTTCGAGCCCAACGTCGTGGTAGCCGACGACGCGCTGCGCGCGCAAGCGGGCACAGCGCTCGACGCGTTGCGCGGCGAAGTGCTGGCCGTCTCCGCCGATGCCGCGAGCGCGTTCGATGCGTGGCGCACGCATTCCGGCGGCGCGCTGGCCACGCCGTTCGAGAAGGGCGAATTGCGCCTCGCACATCTGGGCGGCCTGCCCACCGTGGTCGTAGGCGACGACACGGGCGTGAGCGCGCTTTCGCGCACGTGGAGCGGCATCGATGTGTCACGCCGGCTCGTCGTGCACGAGCTGGCCGCATCGCCAAACTTGAGCGCGGGTGGTTCGAGCGACCGTATCGCACTTTCGCTGATCGGTGGCACGCCCAGAACATTAGATGTGCTGACGAGTGCGGCGTGGGACGCCAACTTCGATCTCGCCGCCGTCTCGGGCGATGGGCGGATTCCACGCCGCGTCGTGCTCGATCTCGCTGCCGCGCCCGCTGCGGACCGCAATGGCCAGACGGCGTCGATCTTCTTCAATGGCGTGCTGATCGGCTCGCATCTCCTCGACACCGATGGCCACGCGCAGCGCGTGAGCGCGGACATCCCCGTCTATGCGCTCGGCACCACCAATACGCTGCGCGTGCTGTTCCAGCGCCAGCCGGCGGGCGGATGCCGCCCGCGCGAGCAGGGCTATCCCGCAGCCGTGCTGCCGGGTAGCCATCTGGTCATCGGCCAGGGGCCGCTCGGCGAAAACTTCACGGGCATGGTGGCGCGTTTTTCGCACACGGCAAACGTTCTCGTGCCCGACGCTTATCTGGCTGACCCGGTCACGACGCTGCCGCGCGTGGCGCGCCTTGCGAACGCGGCGGGCGTCGCGCCCACGCGGGCGACGCTCCAGGTGGTGCCGAACGGCCAGAACGCGCAGCCGAAAGACCCGTTCCTCGCCACCGATGTCGCGCTCGATAGCGAGGCGGGTCACGCGAGCTTTGCGGACGGCCGGCTCACGCTCAAGGGGCGCGGCGGCTCGACGCTCGTCGACATGTCGGGTCTCGCGAATCTCGGCCTGATCCAGGTGGTGCGCTCGGGCACGACGCCTGGCGTCGTCTACCGCAGCGTGGGCGATGCGCCCGTTCTGCCGCCGGGGATGCAGTTGCAGCAGGGCGACGTGGCCATCGTCGATGCGAGCGGCGTGCTCAAGACTTTCGACACGCAGTACCCCGGCGGCGTGCCGCCGACGGACGATCAGCGCGCGTGGCTCACGCGTCACTGGGCGGGTTGGGGCGTGCCGAGCATTTCAGTTGCCGTGCTGGTGTTGCTGCTGCTCGCGGCGGCCCTGGCGCGCAGGCGGGCGAGGGCGAGAACGGCGGCGGCCGCTGCGGCGCGTGCGGCGCAGGAGAGCGCCGAGAACCCGGACAACAAGCAGAGCGGATCGTGAGCACGAACGCCATCGACTGGTGGCTCAACTACTACGCCGGCCGCTACTACGAGGGCATGGAGTATCTCGCGGCTGTGGTTGCGGTGGTGATCCTGCTATCGAGCATCGACGATCTGTTCATCGACGCGTGGTACTGGGTGCGCCGCATCATCCGCCACTTCACGATCGAGCGGCGCTACGAGCCGTTGCGCGCCGAGCAGCTCTACACGCGCGAGCAACAGCCGCTCGCGATCATGGTGCCCGCGTGGCGCGAGGAGGACGTGATCGCCTCGATGGTCACCGACCTCGTGCGTGTGCTCGACTACAAGAACTATGTCGTGTTCGCCGGCACCTACCAGAACGATGCGGCGACCATTGCCGAAGTCGAGCGCATGCGGCGGCGCTACAAGCAGCTCCACCGCGTGGAGGTGCCGCACGATGGCCCCACCTGCAAGGCCGATTGCCTGAACTGGATCGTGCAGGCGATCTTTCGCATGGAGAAGGAAACCGGCATCGAGTTCGCGGGCGTGATCCTGCACGACAGCGAGGATGTGCTGCATCCGCTCGAGTTGCGCTTCTTCAACTATCTGCTGCCGCGCAAGGACATGATCCAGCTGCCGGTCGCCTCGCTCGAGCGCGAATGGTACGAGCTCGTTGCGGGCACCTATATGGACGAGTTCGCGGAATGGCATGCGAAAGATCTCGTGGTGCGCGAGAGCCTTGCCGGTACCGTGCCTTCCGCAGGCGTGGGCACGTGCTTTTCGCGCCGCGCGCTGGCCGGGCTCGCAGAGCAAACGCAGAACCAGCCCTTCAACACGGAGACGTTGACCGAAGACTACGACGTGGGCGAGCGCCTGGGCCGCATGGGCATGCATTCGATCTTTGCGCGCTTTCCCGTGGAGTTCGCCACGCGGCGCAAGTCGTGGTTCGGCTTCGGGCCCGAGCGCGACGTCACGTTGACCATGCCGCTGTGCGTACGCGAGTTCTTCCCCGATACGTTTCGGACCGCTTACCGTCAGCGTGCGCGCTGGACACTCGGCATCGGCCTGCAAGGCTGGGAGCAGACAGGCTGGGTCGGCACGCTCGCGAACCGCTATTTGCTCGCGCGCGACCGCAAGGGCATCGTCACGGCGTTCGTCGGCATCATTGCTTATGTGCTGCTCGCGCAGTTCCTGCTCTTTGCGTACGCTGAGTTTCTCGGCATTCGGCCCGATCTGATCGCGTCGCCATTTGCGGGCTCCCGCTTTCTCACCATCGTGCTGTGGGCCAACGGCGTCGCGCTGCTGCTGCGCGTGATCCAGCGCGTGTACTTCGTCTCGCGGCTCTACGGCTGGGAGCATGGCGTGCTTTCGGTGCCGCGCATGGTGATCGGCAACTTCGTGAACTTCATGGCGGTCTCGCGCGCGTGGAAGATGTATCTCGCGTATCTCGTCACCGGCAAGCGGCTCGTGTGGGACAAGACCATGCACGACTTTCCCTCGTCGGACGGCTTCACGGATCGCAAGCAGCGCCTGGGCGAACTGCTGCTTTCGTGGCAGGCGATCGGGCCGAAAGAGTTGGAGCAGGCGCTAGCCGAGGAGCACGCGAATGAAGCGCCGCTCGGGCGCGTGCTGATGGCGCACGGCTGGCTCGACGAGGAGACGCTCGCGGAGGCCATCGCGTTTCAGGCGGATCTGCCGCGCGGCCGTCTCGATCGCGAGCGGCTCACGCGTTACGCGGGCGATCTGCCACTCGAACTCGCGGTGCGTTACCGCGTGCTGCCGCAAGGCGACGACGGCAAGGGGCATGAGGTGGTGCTCTGCGCGAGTCCGCTTGCGGAACCTTCGCTCGCGGAGTTGCAGGCCCAATGCGCATTGCCGATCGTGCAGCGCATCGTGCGCGAGGGCGAGGTGGCGGACGGCTTGCGCCTGCTGCGCGGCGTGCCGCCGGGGCAGGTGCGCGACGCGCATGAGGCGAAAGCGAACGCCGAAATGCACGGAGCCGCGACGCCGGGCGTACCGCTGCTGGGCGATCTGCTGATCGAGCGCGGCGCGGTGAAGCGTGCTGCGTTCGACGGCGCATTGCAGCGCTATCGGCCCGCGGAACATGGACGTATCGGCGATTTCATGGTGGAGCAAGGCGTGATCACGCGCGATGCGCTGGCCACGGCGATCGCGGAGCAGGAGCGCCTGCGCGCCGAAGGTGCATCTGCGCCATGAGACGCACTCCAAAGCCATTTCTGGCGATGCGATCTTCATCCGGCTTTGACGCAAGCGCGCCGTTTCGTGCAGCCATGCCGCGTGCGCTTGTGCTCGCCGCGTTGTGGGCCGCGCTCGCGGGCGCCGGGCGCGCGCAGGCGCAGGCACTGCCGCAGGGCACGCAACCGTTGCCTTTGAGCGGTGCTGCGTATCGCGTCGCCCAGCAGGGTTACGACGCCTATGCGCGCCGCGACTACGCGGCGGCCGAGCGCTACGCGCGCGAGGCGATCCGTCAGCGGCCCGATCTCGCGTCGCTACGCTTGCTGCTCGCGAATTCCCAGGCGGCGCGCGGGCAGTGGCGCGAGGCGAGCCGCACGCTCTCCGACGCGATCGCGCAGATCGGTCCGGACGCGGCGCTCACGGCACGAAGGCGCGAAGTCGATACGCAGGTGGCGGCGCTGGCGCGGCCAGGTGCGCCAACAAGTGGCGGCCGTGCGGAGCGCGCCGCGCCGCCGCCGGGTTCCGGTCCGCCCGACTATCTGACCGGCCGGGCATGGCAGCTTGCTCAGGATGCCTACAAATCGTACGGCGCGAAGCAGTACGATGCCGCATGGCGCGAGGCGAGCGCTGTGATCGCGTTGCGGCCGGACATATTGCGTCTGCGGCTGCTCGCCATCGACGCCGCCGCCGCGGGCGGCCACGACCGCGAAGCCTGGCAGGCCGCGCAGGAGGCGCAGCGGCGTTTCGGCGACAGCCAGGCGTTGAGCGAGCGCCGCACGCAGATCGGCGCGCGGCTCGCGCCTGCGGCGGTGCAGGCGGCCCAGGCGGCGCGCACGCGCGGCGACACCGCGCAGGCTATCGCGCTCATGCACGAGGCGATCGGCTACGCGCCGACTCATCTTGGCAACTGGCTGCTGCTCAGCGAGATGCTGCTCGAGCAGAACGACATGGCGGGCCTCGAAGCCGCCGCGGGCGATGCCATTGCGTCGGGCGCCACGCCGCAACTGATGCCTTATGTGTTGCGAGGTTACGCTCGCGCGGCGCAAGGGCGCCCGGCCGAAGCCAACGACGATTTTGCGCAGGCGCTGTTGAGCGAAGGCGCCTCAGTGCGCGACGAACGGGTGGCGCACGCGATCATCGCCGATGTGTGGACGGCCGAAGGCCAACCGCAGCGCGCGCTCGATCTCCTCGCCACGCTGCCGCCCGCGGGCGACGACACCGACGCCCTGATCGCCATGCGCCGCTACTACGCGCGTGCGGCGCTCGCGCAGTCCGCCGCGCCGTCCACGCCTACTGCGCCGGGCGCGCGGGTGGCCACGACGGCGCGCCCGGTGCTCGACTGCACCGTGGACCAGTACGGCAGCGCCTGTGACGTCTACGCGGCCGATCCCGGCTTCGCTGACCGGCGTGCCGCGATCGTCGCGGCTGAACGCGGCGATCAGGCGGCCGCGCTCGACGCGCAGCGACGCGCCGTAGCCGCGGACCCGCGCAATCCGCAGCATCGGCTTGAACTGATCGACGCGCTTACCGCCGCGGGCGACACAGAGGGCGCAAAGCGCGAAGCTCGCGCCATGCTTGATGCGGGCCTGCTCGACGCGCTGCCGCCGCTTTCCGCCGCCTACGTGGCGCAACGCGCGGGCGACGATCGCCGCGCTTCCACGTACTTCGCACAGGCGGACGAAGCCGGCCAGTTGCCGCCGCAGGCCACGGGCGACGCGGGCTACAGCGCATACCGCGCGACTTTCGACGCGCTGGCCGCAAGCTATTTCAAACGCGCGATCGATTACGGCACCTCGCCGCCACAGGGCGTCGCGCCCGCGACGCTCGTGCAACTGCAGGACCTGCGCAATGCGCACGCGGACGTCACGCGCGACTGGGGCGCCATCGCTTCGGTCAACTATCGCGGCTCGGGCCTGCAGCCTGGCGTGTCGACAGGCGCAGTGCCGGGCTCGTACAACAACTGGCAGATGGGCCTCGAAGGCTACTGGCGGCCGTTCGGCACGCTCGGCGACCGCAACTTCGAGGTGTACGCGCGCGTCTATCAGGACGTCGGCGCGAAGGGCGATGCGCCAAGCGGCATCTCCACGGCGCTCGGGGCGATCGGCGCGCGCGCGAAGCCGTTCGAATCGATCAACGCGGTGATAGCGTTCGAGCGGCTCATTCCGATTGGCTCGCGCGCGCCGTCCGACTGGCTGCTGCGCCTGGCCTACTCGGGCGGCATCGGCACCGAGCGGCGGCTCGACGTGCCGTCGTGGTGGACGGTGCAGGACTACGGCGAAGTCGGCCATTACGTGAGCAACGGCTGGAACTACGGCACGGGCTATATCGAGGCAGGGCGCACGTGGCGGCTCGACACCATCAGCCCGAAGCTCACGGTCTTTCCGTACGCGGTGGCCGGCGTGGACTACGATTCGAGCATCAACCACAGTGTGCCGGTGGGCATGGGCGTGGGTGTCTCGACGCGCTACTGGTTCCGCGACAGCTTCTACGACGCGCCGCGCTCGTATGTCGACGTGTCGGTGCAGTATCGCTGGCGCATCACGGGCGACGACCGTGCGGGTGGCGTATTCTTCGGCGCCGTGCTTTCTTATTGAGGAAACCTGATGATCGTGCGGAGAAAGGCGCAACGTAGCGCAGGCCATGCAGAAGAAGCCGGGCGAACGCGCTTGCGCCGCTTGCCGCGATGCGCGCGTCTCGCATGCACCGCACTGTGCGCGCTCGCCGCGGCCGGTTGCACGCTGCAGGTGCCCGCGCACGCGGATGCCCTCGCACAAGGCATCGTCTGGCAGCCCGACAACGACCATCTCGACCTGCGCGGCGACTGGGACCGGCTGGGCGTGAACGAGCTGCTGGTGCAATGGATCGCCGTCGACGACGTCGCGTTCATGGCGGGCGCGGGCATTCCCGCGCCGCGCGTGCCCGACTGGGTGCGCATCGCCAACGAACCCTGGGCGCGCGGCGTGATCGTCGGCCTTGCGGGCTATTCGGATGAGAAGAAAGCGCGCGAGAACCTCGAAACGCTGGTGGATCGCTCGCTCAAGCTCGCGGCCGTGCGCCCGCCGGTTCACATCACGGGCTGGTATTTCCCCGTCGAAGTCGATCCCACCTGGACCGACGCGCCGCGCATGGCGCCGCTGCTGGAAAAGCTGCCGCATCCGCTGTGGATCAGCGTGTACGACACCAGCAACATCGGCGGCGAAGCGCTCGCGAAATGGCTCGACACCTGGCTGCCGCGCGATGTCGGCGTGCTGCTGCAGGACGGCTGCGGCGTCTACGCGCGCGGCCCGGCGGCGGCGCGCGAATACGCGGATGCCTTATCCGCGCATCTGGGCCACAAGCGTGTGCGCATCATCGCAGAGGCGTTTCGTCCGAAGCAGGGCGGGGGCTTTCGCGCGGCCACGGCAGCCGAACTGGCGCCGCAGCTCGAGGCTTATCACGGCTATCGCGTGTATCTCTTCGACGGGCCGCACTACATGTCGCCGGAACTCGTCGAGGGCCTGCTGCAACAGCTAAAGGCCAAGGGCGCCGCGCAGTAGCGGGTCATACGGCAAACGCATGACCCGCGCACGGCGGGCTCGACGGGCGTTCTCAGGCGCTAGCGCAATTGCGCAAAGGCGATCAACAGCACCATGCCGCCGATGGCGCCGTCGAGCACGCGCCACGCACTCGCACGCCGGAACAGCGGCGCGAGCGCCCGCGCGCCGTAGCCGAGCGCGACGAACCATACCGCGCTCACGCACATCGCGCCGATCGCAAAGGCAAGGCGGCTGCCCTGCGGCTCGCGCGCGCCGGCCGTGCCGATCAGCAGAAAGGTGTCGAGATACACGTGCGGATTGAGCCAGGTGAACGCGAGCGTCATGAGGATGATCGGCCAGGCGCGCTGCTCGGGCGCATCTGCCGCGGCGTTGCTTTCCAGCACCGCGTGCGAAGGGCGAACCGCGCGCCGCAGCGCGCCGATGCCGAACCACACGAGCCACGCGAGCCCCACATATAGAACGATGTGCACGAAGGTCGGATAGCGCTCGACGAGCGCTGAGGCGCCGCCCACGCCCGCGCCGATCAGGATGAAGTCGGACAGCGTGCAGAGCAGGACGATCTTGCCGACGTGCGAGCGCAAGATGCCCTGACGCAGCACGAACGCATTCTGTGCGCCGATCGTGACGATGAGCGAGGCGCAGAGCGCCGCGCCGTGAGTGAAAGCGAGCCAGTTCATGACGGTAGCGGGAAAGGTAGGAGCGCGGGCGGCGCGGTGCGCGGCGCCTGCGTTCATTGGACATCGACAGGGAATGGCGCTAGTCTGCCGCCATGGGCCGCATAAGCAAAGCTCATATTCATTAACCGGATTAAGGAACGCTAATGCTCGACTATGCCTTGCTCGATGCGCTCGCCGCCGTCGTGCGGCATGGTTCGTTCGATCGCGCCGCAGGCGCGCTCAACGTCACGCCTTCGGCGGTTTCGCAGCGCGTGAAGCTGCTGGAGGAGCGCGTGGGCACCGTGCTCGTGAAGCGCGGCCAGCCTTGCGTCGCGACCGCTTCGGGCGCGCTCTTGTGCCGCCACACGGAGCGCGTGCAGTTGCTCGAGGCGGAACTGGGCGGGGCGATGCCGACCTTCACAAGTGCGCTGGGCGCCGCGCGGCCGACGCTGCGCGTGGCCGTCAACGACGACAGCGTAGGCACCTGGTTCATTGACGCCGTGGCGGGCTTCTGCGTCGAGCGCGGCATCCTGCTCGATCTGGTGATCGACGACCAGGATCACACCGCGCAACGCATGCGCGACGGCAGCGTGCAGGGCGCCGTCACGACGCAGGCCGAGCCCGTGCAGGGCTGCCGCTCGACACGCCTTGGGCGCATGCGCTATCTCGCGGTGTGCTCGCCGGCGTTTTTCGAGCGGCATTTCGCGCAGGGCGTGACGCGCGACACGCTGCGCCACGCGCCGTGCGTCGAGTTCAATCCCAAGGATCAGCTGCAAAAGCGCTTCATTCGCCGTATCACCCGCGCGCAGATCGACGCGCCGCTGCACTGGATTCCCCATGTGGCCGGTTTTCTGCGCTGCTGCCTCAATGGCCTGGGCTGGGGCATGTGTCCCGAGCGCATGATCGCGCCGCATCTCGCGCGCGGCGAACTCGTCGCGCTCACGCCGGGCCGCGCGCTCGACGTCGAACTCTACTGGCAGAGCTGGCGGCTTTCGATTGGCTGGCTCGACGACTTTGGCGCGATGCTAAGGGTGCGCGCCGGCGAATTTCTCGATCAAGGCCGTGGCGCTTAAGACCGCGCCGCGCGATATCTTCATTCGTTTGTCTTTATCCGCGGATTCAATGACGGTTTAGTGTGCATACTTTCGGTGCGGACTTTCGGTGCAGATGACAGCGCTTGTAAGATCACCGCATAGTTGCCATTTGTCTTGTGCGAGTTGCACAATGTCCTCATTGATGGGCGGCAAGCGTCTAAAGCAATATCCAAAATCCATTAATTGCTATTCCGAATAGTGGAATGTCTCGATATTCCATGCGTGTGAAGGATGCAAGCTTCGTGCGAGAATTCCGCATCCATTCATCGTCAATAGACTGACGTTTAGTATGTGATCCGTCTGATGCACCTATGTCAAATAGGGCATTGCGTTTCATTGATCGGTCACGGCCGGTGTGTAAGAGTGGAGCCCGTGTGATGCCGGAGAAGGCCGCTAGATTGGCTCTGGGCGGGCTTTTCAGACTTTATGCGTCCACGGGGCGCAGCGGGCGCTGTAACAATTCAGTTATGTTGAAAAGTCACGCCACTAGTGACATGAGGCGTGAAACCGGTTATTTTTTCCGCAGTTGGATTGTTAAGTATCATCAAATCGGCAAAAAAGTTCACGGATGTAAAGAAACCAACATTGGAGGCTTACAGTCGGAACTGAAAGCTCCGCCAACTCGTTTTTTGCGTTCGGCATTATCGTGTGAAAATTGCGTTTTTCCTGTGGATTGCGAGTTGAACACGCTATAATCCGGACGTGGCAGAGTGCTTATTCGACCGGCATATTTGAATCGTTTCCACGTGCACGAGGTGCATTATGACGAAATTAGATACCGGCAGCGTTTGGCAACAAACCATTGACCTTCTGTCCGCGGCTTCCGAGCCGCTCAGCCTGGACACCGAATTCGAAGGCGGCAGAAGCTGCAAACCGGTACCCATCACACGCGGCGCTTCGGAGGCGGCCAACCGGCGGCGCGCCACCGTCCGTTCGTGGGATGCGCAGGGCATCACCTTGATCCGGCGGCATGATCCGGACAGCATCACCGTTTGCTGGAGCGACGCCACCTATGGCCGCTACTCCGACCAGTTGTGGCGGGTCTGCACGGCGCGACGCAGCGCCGTTTGCGCGCTGACCGGCGAGAAGATCCGCCGCGGCGACGCGGTGTTCCGGCCGAGCCCCAATCGCCGTCATCGCCCGGCCAATGCCGACGCGATGATCCTCGCGAGCAAGCTCGACAACCTTCCCAACGCCGTCGTCGCGGCGCGGCTGGACGAGGCGCTGGCCGCCTGAGCGCGCCGGCGTCACTTACCCGGCGCCCGTGCGGGTTTGCCGAGTTTGTCTTTCGTTGTCCTCGTGTCGCAAGGCTGGTCACACCTCGTCATCCACCGCCGTCCTGCCGCCTTCTTCAAGGCGCGCGGGCGCGGCAGGTCACAAGCTAGTCATTCCAACGTCATGAAGCTGCGCGAACCGGCGCCCCAAGGGGCGTCGGCGTTCGTTCGCAGTAACCAAAGCGGGTTGCCACCGCCCACCTTCGCAGGCGCAACCGGCGCCCGCGAAAGCGGCGCACCGCTCACACGGTGGCGTCGCGGGCGTTTTCCTCTTCGAGCGCGTCGCGCGTCTCAGGCATCGCGAGCCAAACCAACAGCACCGCGGCGGCGCCGGCGCTCGCGAGCGCGAGGAAGCTCACCGTATTGCCCAGGTGATCGGCGATGAAACCGGCCAGCGCCGTCGAAAGCGTCGCCCCGATCCCCGCCGAAAGTCCGAAGAGCCCGATACAGAGGTTGTAGCGGCCCTTGCCGCCCGCCACGTCGGCGGCGATGAGCGGCAGCATCACGCCGAACACGGCGGCGGAGAGGCCATCGAGCATCTGCACCGGCACGAGGAAGTACGGGTTGCCGACGGCGGCGAAGAGCAGCGCCCGCAGCGGCAGCGCGCAAAAGCCGAGAATCAGTACGGGGCGGCGCCCCCAGGCCTGCGCTGTGCGGCCCACCCAGGGCGACATCAGCGCGACGATGGCTTGCGGCACGATGATGCACGCCGCAATCACGAGCTGGACGTTGTCGCCCATGCCGGCCGTGACTTCGCCGGCGGCGAGGTTGAGCATCGCGGCGTTCGAGAGGTGGAACAGCACCACACAGGCCGCGAAGGTCAGCATGCGCCGGTCGCGCAGCAGGTCGAAGATCGTCTCGCGAGATTCGCTGGAGCCCGCGGCGCCAGCCTTGCCGGGTTTGGCCATGGGTTTGGCGTAGGCGGCGTTCTGGTCGTACTTGATCATCGCGAGCGCGACGAGCGCGGGCAGCGCGAGCGCGGCCGTCAGCCAGAACACGGAGCGCGGCGACCAGTACTCGCCGCACAAGCCCATCAGCCCGGCGGCCACCGCGCTGCCGATCGAGGCCCAGCGCGCGTTGCGCCCGAGCCGGTCGCCCAGGTTCTGGCGGCCCACCAGCGCGAGCGCGAGCGCAGCCATCGCCGGCACGAGCATGCAGCTCGCGAAGCCGTGGAAGATCTCGGCGGCCATGACCGCCACGACGGTCGGGCTCGAGGCGAGCAGCACGGCCGAAATAATGATCGCGATGATCGCCCACGCGGCGGCAGCCTTCTTGTTGCGCAGGGCGTCCACAGCCGCGCCGCCCGGCACCTGGCTCACCATCGCGCTGATCGTGCCCACCGAAAGCGCGAGGCCGATCTCTCCCTGCGTCCACTTGTGCGATGCCAGATACGAGGCGATGAACGGCCCGAAGCCCGTTTGCACGTTCGCCACGAAGAAGTTCAGCCAGTCGAGCGCGCGCACGCTGCGCGGGTCTGGAGTGGTGTGTTGCATAGTGCCGTCCGTCATTTGGCACCGTGGGCATTGGCTGCGGAGGCGACGGGCGATGCGGCGGGCGCGGCCTGCGCTGCCGGCGCGGCGGAGGCCGGCGGCGGCGGGGCCGCGGGCGTCACGGCGCGCACCGGCTGGTCGGGCGAGTAGGGCGGCGACGCATCCACCTGCTGGTCGCTCATTTCGAGTTGCGCTTCGAGCGCATTGTTCTTCGTGACGAAGTGCAGCGCGGACCAGTCGGCCGCGATCGTATGACGTTTTTCGAGCGTGCCGCTCACGTCGAGCACCACGGCTTGTGGGGCGGCGCTGCCGTCGAGCAGCACGTCCACCACGCGGCCCACCTTGGCGCCGTTGGCGCGCGCCACGTCTGCGTCGAGCATGGGCAGGCGCGTCGCGCTCGCCTCGGGGTTGCCGGGCTGCGGCGCGCCGGCCTTGGGGCGGTCGGGCAACTGCAGCTGGTTCGCCGGCAGGGCGAGCGTGATGGCGGGTGTTTTCGGCTGCGTGTTCACGCGCACGCCGCTCCACGGGAAATTGGCCTTGCGGTCGCCAATGCCCATGAAGCCTTGCAGGTTCACCACGACGTCGACCGGCTTGCCGCCGGGGCCCGTGACCATGTCGACGGCGCGGCCCACGACCTTGCCGTCGGTCTTTTGCACTTCGCTGTCGAGCAGTGTGCGGAAGGTGCCGCGCTCGAGCGTGCGCACCTGCACGATCGGCGTGGGGGGCGGCGCGGGCGGGGCGCTTGCGGGCGCGGGCGGCGGCGGCACCGGACGGCGGCGGTGCACCAGCGCGGGGCGCGGCTTTTTGGGCGAAGGCTTGATGGTGGCCTCCGTTTCCGGCTCGCTCGCGGCTTCCGGCGCGGACGCGGCCTCGGGTTCGCTCGCGGCAGGCTCGGGCTCCGTGGCCACAGGCGCCTCCGGCTCGGGCGGCGGGGCGGACCGGAACAGGCTGCAGCCCGAGAGCGTGAGCAGCATCAGCAGCGTCAGGGCGTACGGAAAGTGAAAAACAGGACGTGCGGAACGCAAGATGCCGCGTCTCATCTACTGAAACTCCTTGGAGCAGCCGGCGCGACGCGCGCGCGGCGGGGGAAACCGGGTCGGGATGCGTGAGTGTAACCCGCGCACGGGGCCGATCCGCTTAACGACGGCGCGGCGGCGAGACGTGCGAGGTGCCGCAAGCGCCGAGCCGGGCGCGGCAGGGTGCCCGCACGACGGCCGGGCGACGGCCAGGAGCTTCCAGGTGTAAACGCGAGGCGGCCCGGCGCGGCGCGCCCTGTTCATGGGCATATAAGCATCGCGGCATGAACTCAATGCGACTCGTGCGATGGGAGCGCTAATCGTGTTCGCCTAACCTTCGCTCCATCCATAAAGAGATGTCAAAACGATGAGCGCCGGACGTTGAGCCAGGCGCCGGCAACGCGTCGACACGACTAAATCATTCGAGACAAACCTGACGACGGATCGGCTGGTGAGCCGGGAGCCGTTTCAGCATGCTGATAAAGGAGGCACTCACCATGATCGAACCCCACGCGCAGCCGCTCGCCGGCACGACCGCCGCCGCCGAAGCCGAGCCTATAGAGTTGGGCCAGGCTTCCGGTTTCATCGACCGCTATTTCGACATTGCCGCGCGCGGCAGCTCGCTGCGCCAGGAGGCGATTGCGGGCGTCACGACTTTCCTCGCGATGGTCTATTCCGTGTTCGTCGTGCCGGGCATGCTCGGCAAGGCGGGCTTCGACACCAGCGCCGTGTTCGTGGCCGTGTGCCTGACCACGGCGTTCGGCTCGCTGCTCATGGGCCTGTGGGCGCGCCTGCCGATCGCCATCGGCTGCGCCATCTCGCTCACGGCGTTCACGGCCTTCGGTCTCGTGCTCGGCAAGGGTCTGAAGCCGGAAGTCGCGCTCGGCGCGGTGTTCCTCATGGGGCTCGTGTTCACGGGGATTTCGGTCACGGGCGTGCGCTCCTGGATCCTGCGCAACCTGCCGCACGGCATCGCGCATGGCACGGGCATCGGCATCGGCCTCTTCCTGCTGCTGATCGCCGCCAATGACGTGGGCCTCGTCGTCAAGAATCCGGGCGCGGGCCTGCCGGTCTCGCTCGGCCATATCACATCGCTGCCGGTGATTCTTTCCGTGGTCGGCCTCGCCGCGATCTTCGGCCTCGTGCGCCGCCGCGTGCCGGGCTCGATCCTGATCGTGATCGTCGCGATCTCGGCGCTCGGCCTCGCCATCGACCCGGCTGTGGCCTTTCACGGCGTGTTCGCGTGGCCTTCGCTTTCGGCGCCGGGCCATGCCTCGCTGATCGGCGCGATGGACGTCAAGGGCGCGCTTTCACTCGCCGTGCTGCCGAGCGTGCTGGCCCTCGTGATGACGGCCGTGTTCGACGCCACCGGCACGATCCGCGCCGTGGCAGGGCAGGCGGGCCAGCTCGACGCGAACGGACGCATCGTCAACGGCGGGCGTGCGCTTACGGCCGACTCGGTCAGCTCGATCTTCTCGGGCTTCCTCGGCGGCGCACCGGCGGCGGCCTATATCGAATCGACGGTGGGCGTGGCAGCGGGCGCGAAGACGGGTCTCGCCGCTGCCATGGTCGGCGTGCTGTTCCTGGCGGTGATGTTCTTCGCGCCGCTCGCGGGCCTCGTGCCCTCGTATGCGACGGCGCCCGCGCTGATGTATGTGGGCCTCATGATGCTTTCTAGCGTGAGCCGTCTCGACATGGCCGATATGGTCGACTCGATGTCGGGCCTCGTGTGCGCCGTGTTCATCGTGCTGACGGCGAACATCGTCACCGGGATCATGCTGGGCTTTTGCACGCTCGTGATCGGCCGCGTGGTGAGCGGCGAGATTCGCAAGCTGAACGTGGGCACGGTGGTGATCGCCGGCGTGCTGGCCGCGTTCTACCTGGGCGGCTGGGCCATCTGATGCTCGGATGACCCGGTCATTCGCCCGGTGGCCATGGCGGCCCGTCCGGGCGGCTGCACGGCCCGCGTCGCTTCACGGCGGCGCGGGCCGTGTGGCGTTTGGCGTATGGACGAGGGCTTTCGCGCGTTACTCGGGCAGCACGCTGTTGCGCCCTTTACCCGATTTGCGCGGCTTGCGCGGTTTGGGTTCCACGCCGATGCGCGAGTCGCGCGCGAGGACGAGCGCGCTCAACTGCGCAGCGGTATCTTCGAACGCCGCATCGGCCTGCGGCACATAGAGCCATTTGCCGAGCACCGGGTGCACCCGCAACGCCGGCATCGTTTCGATGAGCGACGCCTGGTTCTCCCGCGACGTGCACACCAGCACGCCGTTGAATGGCGGGTCGCGGTCGGCGGCCACGAGGCACAGCAGGCCGTCCAGATACGCTGCGTCGCAGCCGAACATGGCCTTGCAGACGTAGCCGGGCTCGCGCTCGAAGGCGTCGAAGATCCAGAGCAGCGAGTTGCGGATTTTGGACGGCATGGCTTGGCAGACGTAGTAAGTCGCGGCGCGAAGAAATCGCCATTCTAGTGGCGGCGATGCCTCCGTGTAACGGCTTACGCGTTCCTTGACATCCTTCGCTCGTCACCTATGCTAAACCACATGGTTAAGTATCAAGACGCCACCCTCGACCGCACCTTCGCCGCGCTCGCCGATCCCACCCGGCGCGCGCTGCTCGCGCGCCTCGCGCAGCACGACGAACTCTCGGTGAGCGCGCTCGCGCAGCCGTTCGCGATGTCGCTGCCCGCGGTCATGAAGCATCTGGACGTACTCGCTCAGGCGGGCCTCGTCACGCGCGCGAAAACCGGCCGCACCGTCGCGTGCCGGCTCGCCGCGGGGCCGATGGAGGACGCGATGCAGTGGCTCGCGCACTATCAACGCTTCTGGAGTGAAGCGCTCGATCGACTCGCCGCTTTCGTGGAGGAAGATGCATGTCTACCCAACCCGCAGCCGCACCAGGAACTGCCCCTCAAGCTCCAGGCCTCACCATCCGGCGACGCCTCAACGCCACCGCCGCAAAGGTCTACGCCGCGTGGACGCAGCCGGCGCAACTGATGCGCTGGATGCAGCCGCTCGACACGACCTGCATCCACGCCGAGGCGGACGTGCGCGTGGGCGGCCGCTTTCGCGTGATCATGCGCGCAGCGAACGGCGAGGACCACGACGTGAGCGGCACGTATCTCGAAGTCGTGCCTGAGCAGAAGCTCGTATTCACGTGGGCGTGGCGCAGCACGCCGGAGCGTGAATCGCTCGTCACGGTGACGCTGCGCGCCGACGGTCCCGCCACTGACCTCACGCTCAAGCACGAACGCTTCTTCGACGAAGCGGCGCGCGATTCGCACAACGAGGGCTGGACGAGTTCGATCGACAAACTGGTGGCGCTGTTCGAGTAAACGGCGCTGATTCAACCGCAAGGAGGATTCGACGATGGAGCCGCACAAGATCGTTTCGCAGACCGAATGGCTGGAGGCCCGCAAGGCGCTGCTCGCCGAAGAGCGCGCTTTCACGCACGCACGCGACGCGCTGGTGGCGAGGCGTCAGGCGCTGCCGTGGGTGCGGGTCGACAAGACTTACACCTTCGATACACCGCAAGGCAAGCGCACGCTCGCCGAGCTATTCGGGCCGCGCAGCCAGTTGATCGTTTATCACTTCATGCTCGGGCCGGAGTGGGAAGAGGGGTGTCCTGGCTGCTCGTTTCTCTCCGATCACGTGGACGGCATGCTGCCGCATCTGGAGCATCACGACGTGACGTACGTGGCCGTTTCACGCGCGCCGCTCGCGAAGATCGAGACGTTCAAGCGGCGCATGGGCTGGCGTTTTCCGTGGGTGTCGTCGAATGACAGCGACTTCAACTTCGACTACCACGTGTCGTTCAGCGAGGCCGATAAGGCGCGCGGCAAGGCGATCTACAACTACGCTGAGCAGGACTACATGAGCGATGAACTGCCCGGCGTCAGCGCGTTCTATCGCGACGAGGCGGGTGACGTGTACCACACGTATTCGACGTACGCGCGCGGCGGGGAGATGCTGATCGGCACGTATGCGATGCTGGAGTTGACCGCAAAGGGCCGCAACGAAGAGAAGGACATGCGCGAGTGGATGCGCCACCACGATCGCTATGAAGACGCCCCCGCGCAATCGTCGTGCTGTGCGCACGAGAAGCAGTAATTGTCGCGCCACGCGGGCAATATAGTCAGACGGTTGTTAGCACAACGAAAGCGTGCTGCGCCATCGGCGTAGGAAGCAGCGAACGAAATGCGCTAGCTACAGCGACATTTCGAACGCGGGGCGCAGCAGCACTTCGATCGCCATCACGATGAGTCCCATCGCGGCGGCGGCGAGCGTCAACGTGCCATATTCGTCGTAGCGCGCGTCGTAGAGACACGCGATGACAAACAGAATGGCGAGCAGATTGGTCAGCCAGTCGAAGTTGAGCGCGAAGAGCATCGGCGTATCCGGTGCCGGCGCGTGGCGTGCGCCGGCGGGTAGTGCAAACCGCCCGGATTCTAGCGGATCGACCTTACGGATACGCAACAATTACGTGCTCTACAACACTTATCTTTGCGGTTTCGGCATCTCCGCGCGGATCCAGTCGGTGACTGAGGTGCGCTGCGGCTGCCAGCCGAGCAGCGTGCGGGCGCGCTCGCCGCGCACACGGCTGTTCGAGCCGAGGCCGTACGACGCCATTTCGTAGCCCCATTCCTCGATCGCGGCTTTGAGCGGCCAGTCCTGCGGTGCGCCCAGACCCATCACTTCGGCGAGTGCCGCGGTCATGTCGCGGAAATTCGCTTCGCCGCTTTCCACGAAGTAGAACGTGCCCGCCGGCGTGTTTTCGAGCGCGAGGCGATAGAGTTCGGCCACGTCGTCGACATGCACGTTCGACCAGATGTTCAGGCCGCGCCCCACGTGGCGCATCACGCCGCTCTTCTGCGCCTGGCGGATGAGCCGCGGCAGTTGCACGCTCGCGGCGCCCGGCACCGCGCCCACGCCGTAGATCAGCGTGTTGCAGAGCACGGCGCTCTTCACGCCGCGCGCCGCGGCGGCGAGCACGAGATTGTCGATGGCCACGCGCGGCGCCTTGTCGGCGGTCGGCTCGGGCAGGGCGTCTTCGCGGTAGATGCGCTCGGTCGCCTCGCCGCCCGATGCGTCGCCCACGATGCTCGAGCCGCTCGTGTGCAGGAGCGTCTTGCCGGAGCCTTCGAGCGCGTCGATGAGCGCCTCGATCGCGCCGCGGTGGTCGCTGCTCGCCGCGTTGATCACGGCATCGGCGGCGCGCGCTTCGGCCATGAGCGTCGCGTGATCGTCCAGATCGCCCTGCACGGGCGCGATGCCAAGCTTTTCGAGGTCGGCGAACTGCTCGGGTCGGCGCACGAGACCGCGCACCGAATGACCAGCGCGCACGAGATGCGCCGCGATCGTCCCGCCGATAAAACCGCCTGCGCCTGTCACGAATACTTTCATGGGTTGCTCCTGGTCCTGTTTTCGATTGCGATGGAAGGCAGTATCGGGGTATCCGGGTTTTGCAAAAACCGTGTTAGTCTCAAATGAATATTGACTTCAGATCAAGAATAGCCACGATGAAGACGTCGACCGACGAACTGCGCGTATTCGTCACCGTGATCGACGCAGGGTCGATCACCGCCGCCGCGGAAAAGCTCGAGCAAACCGTATCGGGTGTGAGCCGCGCGCTCACGCGGCTCGAAAAGCAGCTGGGCGTCGCGCTGATTTTGCGCACCACGAGGCGCTTGCAGCTCACCGAGGAGGGCGAACTGTTCCTCGATCGCGCCCGCGCGATTCTCGCGGCGCTGGCCGACGCGGAAGAGGCTGTCACGCGCCACCGCGAGCGGCCTTCGGGGCGGCTGCGCGTGGATGCCGCCACGCCGTTCATGCTCCACTGCATCGTGCCGCACGTCGCGGCGTTTGCCGACGCCTATCCCGATATCGAACTCGAACTCACGAACAACGAGCGCATCGTCGATCTGCTGGAGCAGCGCGTGGATATCGCCATTCGCATCGGCACGCTGCAGGACTCCACGCTGCATGCGCGCTCGCTCGGCACGAGCCGTTTGCGCATCGTGGCGAGTCCTGGCTATCTCGCGGCGCACGGCACGCCGCGCAGCGTCGCCGCGTTGCGCGAACATCGGCTGATCGGCTTTACGGCGCCCGTGCATCTCAACGGTTGGCCGTTGCGTTTGGCTGGCGGCGATGAAACGCACGCAGGCACGAAGACGCAGGAGTCCGAGCACGGCTACACGATCGCACCGACGCTTTCGGCGTCGAGCGGCGAGACGATACGTCAGCTCGCGCTCGCCGGAAGCGGCATTGCGTGCCTCGCCGACTTCCTCACCACGGCCGACCGCGAGGCCGGCCGCCTCGTCACCGTGCTGGACGACGCGCTCGTTGAATCGCGCCAGCCGATCCACGCCGTGTACTACCGCAGCGCGGCGCTCGCGGCGCGCGTGCAATGCTTTCTCGCATTTATTGGGGGCAGGCTGCAACTCGACGCGTGACGGACGATTGCGGCGCTCTCGTGGATAGTCCCAGGCTACAAGTGCGGCAAAGGGGAGTTGTATAGACAGGCGCGCCAGGCTAGACTTCGGCCACTTTCGCGACTTGTATAGACAGGATTCGACCATGCTCCCGACCCTCCGCCTCACGCCCGGCCATCTGACCCTGCCCCAACTGCGCCAGATCGCGCGCGAGGCAGTGCGGCTCGAGCTCGATCCGGCCAGCTTCGCCGCCATCGACGCGGGCGCTCGCGCCGTTGCCGAGATCACGGCGAAGGGCGAGCCGGCCTATGGCATCAATACGGGCTTCGGGCGCCTCGCGAGCACCCACATTCCGAACGACCAGCTCGAACTGCTGCAGCGCAATCTCGTGCTCTCGCACGCCGTGGGCGTGGGCGAGCCGATGTCGCGTCCCGTCGTGCGTCTCTTGATGGCGCTGAAGCTGTCGAGCCTCGGCCGCGGCTATTCGGGCATCCGCCGCGAAGTGATGGACGCGCTCATCACGCTGTTCAACGCCGACGTGCTGCCGCTCATTCCCGTGAAGGGCTCGGTTGGCGCCTCGGGCGACCTCGCGCCGCTCGCGCACATGTCGGCGGTGCTGCTCGGCATTGGCGAAGTGTTCATCCGCGGCGAGCGCGCCAGCGCAGAAGCGGGTCTCGCCGCTGCGGGCCTCAAGCCGCTCGCGCTGCAAGCCAAGGAAGGTCTCGCGCTGCTCAATGGCACGCAGGCTTCCGCCGCGCTTGCCCTCTACAACATGTTCGCGATTGAAGACCTCTACCGCACGGCGCTCGTTTCGGGTGCGCTCTGCGTGGATGCGGCCGCTGGTTCGGTGAAGCCGTTCGACGCGCGCATTCACGAACTGCGCGGCCATCGCGGCCAGATCGATGCAGCCGCGGCCTATCGCACGCTGCTCGAAGGCTCGGCGATCAACCTCTCGCACCGCGACTGCGGCAAGGTCCAGGACCCGTACTCGCTGCGTTGCCAGCCGCAGGTGATGGGCGCGTGTCTCGACCAGATGCGTCACGCAGCGCAAGTGCTGCTCATCGAAGCGAACGCGGTGTCGGACAATCCGCTGATCTTCCCGGAAACGAACGAAGTGCTGTCGGGCGGCAACTTCCACGCAGAACCGGTGGCCTTCGCCGCCGACAATCTCGCGCTGGCCGCAGCCGAAATCGGCGCACTGGCCGAGCGCCGCATCGCGCTGCTCATTGACGCGACGCTTTCGGGCCTGCCGCCTTTCCTCGTGAAGGACGGTGGCGTGAACTCCGGCTTCATGATCGCGCACGTCACGGCTGCCGCACTGGCTTCGGAAAACAAGACGCTCGCGCATCCGGCTTCGGTCGATTCGCTGCCGACCTCCGCGAACCAGGAAGACCACGTTTCGATGGCGACGTTCGCCGCGCGCAAGCTCGCCGACATCGCCGACAACACGGCCAACATTCTCGCGATCGAACTGCTCGCCGCAGCCCAGGGCGTGGACCTGCGAGCGCCGCACCACACGAGCCCGGCGCTCGCGCACGTCATGCAGTCGGTGCGCGCCGAAGTCCCGCATTACGACCTCGACCGCTACTTCGCGCCGGACATCGAAGCGATCACGCGTCTCGTGCAGAACGGCGCGATCGCTTCGCACAGCCCGCTTGCGTTCGAGTCCGAGGCGCGCTAAGCCGCGTTGCTGCGGCACGGGCCAACGCGATGAACGCTCCCGCATACCAGGGCATCAAGGACTTCATTCTCGCGCGCATTCACGCAGGTGAGTGGAGCGAGGGCGACCAGGTGCCTTCGGAGAACGAACTGGCGCGCGAGTTCAAGGTCGCGCGCATGACCGTGAACCGGGCGTTGCGCGAACTCACCGCGGAACAGGTGCTCACCCGCGTGCAGGGCGCGGGCACCTTTGTCGCGCGGCCCAAGTACGAGTCGACGCTCGTTTCCATCCGCAGCATCTCCGACGAAATCCTCGCGCGCGGGCACCGCTACCGCGCCGAGGTGCTCGAGATCGGCGTGCATCGCGCCGACGAGGCGCTCGCCGTCGAAATGGGGCTCGCCGCGAACGATCAGGTGTTCAACTCGCGCGTGCTCCACTTCGAGAACGACGAACCCGTGCAGCTCGAAGAGCGCTGGGTCAATCCCGCCATCGCGCCCGATTACGCGGCGCAGGACTTTACGCACATCACGCCGAACCAGTACCTCGTGCATGTCGCGCCGCTGCAGGGCGTGGAGTACCGCATCGAGGCGCTCGCGCCTGAAGCCGATACGCGCGTGCACCTCGCCATGGGCGATGCCGAGCCGTGCCTCGTGCTGCACCGGCGCACGCGCTCGCGCGGGCTCGTGGCTTCGGTCGCCAATCTCTGGCATCCGGGCAGCCGCTACCGCTTCACAGGGCATTTCTAACGGGGCCGCCTAGGTGGGGCCGCCCGGGTGGGGACGCCCGGGTCCCGCCGCATTCCTCAGCTTTTTCCCTGTGCATCGCCGAGGGTCGTCGGCATGCGTCTTGCTGACCCCTTCAGATTGCTGACAACCGCACGCAGATGGGGCCAGACGGCCCGAGAAAGCGCGCATGGTGCGCCGCAGCCCGTATCATTGGCAGGTGATGCGAACGAAGGAGGAGCTCCGCAATGGACGATGCCAACGCCACGCTCATGCCGATGTGGCGGGCCAATCTCGCGCTGCTCACGCGCGAGGTCGGGTCCGCGACGAGGCTCGCGCGCATGATGACGTTTTCCGCGAGCCACATGAAGCTGATCGTGTCGGGCGAGCGCGACTTCAGCGCGGAGTTCGTGCGCGGCGTGGAAGCCGTCACGGGCCTGCCCGAAGGCTGGATGGACGTGAAGCACGAGAGCACCGACGTGCCCGACGAGACGCGCGAAGCGATCGCGAGCGAGACGCCGCGCGCGCGCTTTCGCGGCACGGCGCACCCGGTGCGCAAGGCGCCCGTGCTGCGCGTGGAGCCGATTTTCGGCCAGGGCGCGAAGCGCGAGGAGGTGACGGCTACGCCTGAGGCGCACCGGCGTCTCGCGGGCATGCGCAAGATCCGCGATCTCGCGGCGCAGGACGTGCGCAAGCTCGAGCGCTACCTGAGTGTGCCGCCGGTCGAGCCGGCGGTGTTGCGCTCGCGCATCGAAGATGTGATCAACTATGCCGACCCCGATGAGCGCGTGCGCGCCGATCTCGAAGGCCGCCTCGAACAGATCGAGAAGCATCGCGAAATGCTGCTGCGGCACGTCTCGCGCCTCTACGCGCTGCTTTCGCGGCTCGGCGACGATTGATTCGTTGCCCGAAGCATCGTTTGCCGGATGATCGTCTGATGAATCAACGCTCCTGGACGCGCAGCTCCGCGAGTATCTGGTCGGCCAGAAAGTCGCACGGCGGACGGTTCGAGCGTGCGCTGCGCGCGAGCACCACTTCCAGCTCGGGGAGTGCCGGCAGGCCATGCTGGCGGCCAAGCGTGACGAAGGTCTCGGGCACCGCGCAGCGCGCGAGCGGCGCGATGGCGAGACCCGCGGCCACCATGCTGCACAGGCCCATCAAGCTCGGGCTTTCATAGGACGTGCGATAGGCTATCTTCGCGCGCTCCAGCGCCTGGATCGCGTTCGTGTGCGCGACGCTGCCGCCGCCGAAGAGGGCGACCGGCAGCGGTCGCTCGCGCCAGATCTCGCGCCCGCTCGCCGCGCTCACCGCGGCGGGGGGCGCAGCCCACACCATCGGCTCGAAACGGATGAACTCGCCCGCAAGACCGCGCGTGCGCGTGATGCAGGCGAGGTCGATCTTGTTGTCTTTCAGGAGCGGCATGAGCGCGCTGCTCGGCAGCCCGATCACCTGGATTTCCACCTTCGGCCAGTTCGCCGAGAACTTGCGCAGCACCGGCGGCATGAGCGAGGACGCATAGTCGTCGGGCACGCCGATCGACACGCGGCCCGTGACTTCCGGGTGCGCGAGCGAGGCCCATGCCTCGTCGCGCAGCGCGAGCATGCGCCGCGCGTAGGCGATGAGCGTCTGGCCGTCGGGCGTGGGCGTGACGCTGCGCGGCGCGCGGATGAACAGCGGCTTGCCGATGGATTCCTCGAGCGCGCGGATCTGCATGCTGAGCGCCGCCTGCGAGCGGTGCACGAGCGCGGCGCCGCGCACGAAGCTGCCGGCGTCGGCGACGGCCACCACCATGGCGAGCACGTCGAGGTCGAGGGTCTTCATTGGTATAAGAAAAATTGATCGAAGGCTTCAATATAACGCGTTTGTCTGAACGCGGGGAGAGGCCGATACTGGGGCCGTACCGACCCTTCGCGTCGTTCCCCTGCGTTGTTCTTCGCTTCCGGAGAAGCCCATGTTGATGTCGCCGCCCGTCGATTTGACCTACGAACGATTCCAGCAACTGAACATGCGGCTCGACATGTCGCGTGGCAAGCCTTCGCCCGAGCAGCTCGATCTCTCGCAGGCGCTCATCGACGACGCGGGGCAGGCGGGCTATCTCGCGCGCGACGGCTTCGATTGCCGCAACTATGGCTTTGCGAGCGGCTTGCCCGAGGCGCGCGAGCTGGGCGCGCAGTTGCTCGGCGTGCCGGCAGCGCAGGTCATCGCGGCGGGCAATTCGAGCCTCGAACTGATGCACGACGCGCTGACCTTTGCGCTGCTGCACGGCGTGCCGGTGGGCGAGGGCGCAGACGTTGGCACGCCGTGGCGCGCGCAAGGCGAGATCGCCTTCCTGTGCCCGGCGCCGGGCTACGACCGCCACTTCGCGATCTGCGAGGCGCTGGGCGTGCGCATGATCGCCGTGCCGATGCACGACGACGGTCCCGACATGGATCGCGTGGAAGCGCTTGTGCGCGACGATCCCTCGATCAAGGGCATGTGGTGTGTGCCGCTCTACAGCAACCCGACGGGCGCGATCTGGTCCGACGCGGTGATCCGGCGTCTTGCCGCCATGCCCGCGGCGCCCGACTTCCGGCTTTTCTGGGACGATGCCTACCGCTTCCACCATCTCACCGACGAAGCGCTCGCGACGCTCGACGTGTTCGAGGCCTGCACGGCCGCTGGCCACGCGGAGCGCGCGTTGATGTTCGCTTCGCTCTCGAAGGTGACGTTCGGCGGCGGGGCGTTCGCGTGGCTGGCCGCCGCGCCGCGCAACGTGGCCTGGTGGCAGAAGCACACGGCCGTGCGCACGATCGGGCCGGACAAGCTCAACCAGTTGCGCCATGTGCGCTTGCTGCGCGACCGCGCGACGCTCACCGAACTGATGGCGCGCCACCGCGCGCTCCTCAAGCCGAAGTTCGATGCGGTAGACGAGGTGTTCCGCGCGCGCCTGGCTGCCGTGCCCGGCGTGAGCTGGAATGTGCCGCGCGGCGGCTATTTCATCAGCCTTTATGCGCCTGAGGGCTGCGCTCGCCGCACCGTCGAGCTCGCGGCGGCGGCGGGACTCGTCCTCACACCCGCAGGCGCGGCGTTTCCGTATGGCGTCGATGCGCGAGACAGCCATTTGCGGATCGCGCCGTCGTTTCCGGCGCTGGACGAAGTGCGTCTTGCTGCCGAGGGGATCGCGCTTTCGCTGCTGCGCGCCATCGACGAACGGCGGGCGTAAGGGCCAGGATAGCGGCCAGCGCGAGGGTAAGGACCGGGTCGGCGGCGCGCGCGTCGATGTGCTACAACGGCAGACGTAGCCAACTTCTCGCGAGGTTGCCGTGCAAGGTCTCGCTGTTTCACTGCAACGCGCGCTCGCCCAGCGTGAGCGCGAAGGCCGCGCCGATAGCGGCCGTGCGCCCACGGCGCGAGCGCTCGCGGCGGGCGCGGGCTGGTCGGTCGACGATGTCGTCTGCACGCTCGGCCCCGGCGACCGGCCCTACGAGGAGCGCCACACGAGCGCGTGCCTCGCCGTTGTGGCTGCCGGCGTGTTCGGCTACCGCAGCGGCAATGCACGCGCGCTCATGACGCCCGGCGCGCTGATGCTGGGCGAAGCCGGCGCCTGTTTCGAATGCGGCCACCGCCATGCGGCGGGCGACCGCTGTCTCTCGTTCCACTACGACGCAGCCTGGCTCGACGAGCAGGCCGCGGCCGCGGGCCTTGCTCCAGGCGCCAGACGCTGGCGGGCCGCGCGGGTGCCGCCGGTGCGCGCGCTCGCGCCGCTCGTGGCGCACGCTTGCGCCGACGCGCTCGCGCAGGAACGCGGTAACGCGCTTGGGTTCGGCGGCGCAGCATGGGATGAAATCGCCCTTGAACTGGCGCTAAAGACCCTGCGCGTGGTGGCGAGCGGCAAGGACGCGCTCACGCCGCCCACGCCGGGCGCCGCCGCGGCGGCACGCGTGGTCGCGACGCTGCGCCTGATCGACGAAACGCCCGACGAGGCCCATACGCTCGCCAGCCTCGCTTGCGTGGCGGGCGTGAGCGAGTTCTATTTTCTGCGCACCTTTTCGGCGGTTGCCGGCGTGACCCCGCATCAATATGTGCTGCGTGCGCGACTGCGCGCCGCCGCGCTGCGTCTGGCCGCCGACGACGAAGCGAAGATCGTCGACGTCGCGCTCGCGAGCGGCTTCAACGACCTGTCGAACTTCAACGCGGCGTTTCGCGCGGAGTTCGGCGCGAGTCCGCGCGCATGGCGCGCCGCGCAGCGCGAGCGCTATCTCGCGCAGACTTCATGGCCGGACGCAGCGCTTGCGGCGGCGCGCGGCTGAGCCGTCCATGACGCGAGGCGAAGGGTTCAGGCGCGCCACCCTGTGCGTCGCGTCGTGCCTTGCGTTGACCCTGGCTATCGGTAGCGGCCATGCCCAGGCACAAGCGAGCGACCGAAGTCCCGATAGCGCCGCTCGCACCGACACCCCAGCGCAAAACGACATCCCGCCGTACACGCTCGAGCGCGACGTGCATCTTTTCGTCGTACAGCAGGACGGCTCGGTCGTCGAGGACGACGACACTGTGCTGCGTGCGAACACCACGGCAGGCGTGGACGAGATCGCCCAGCGCTACGTCTGGTTCAATAAGGATATCGAAACGATTACGCAGCTCTCAGCCGAAACCATCGATCCGGACGGCACCAGGCACGCGGTCGGCGCAAACGGCATTCGCGACGTGCAGGAGCCGCGCTCGGCGGGCGCGCCGACGTTCGAGGACGGCGTGCTGCGCACGGTGATCTTTCCGGGCGTACAGGTCGGTTCGCGTGTGCATCTGCATTTCGCGAAGCGTCGCACGAAGGCGCTCGAGGCAGGCACATTCGCATACTTCGTCGAGCCGACAGGCGAACCGGTCGAGTCTCAGCGTCTCATCTTCGATCTGCCCGCCAACGTGCCGCTTCACGCCGATGCGCGCGGCTACACGGCGCTTGCCCCGGAAACCGCGAACGGCCGCACGCGTTACGCGTTCGACTACCAGCACGGCCCCTATGCGCCGCTCGAAGCGGGGGCGGTGGCCTACGTGAACTGGGGCGACCGGCTGATGGTAACGACGGTGCCCGACTTCGCCGGGTTCGCCGCGCGCTACCGCGAAGCCGCCGCCGATCCCACTTCGACCGATCCGGCCATCGCATCGCTTGCGCAAGCGCTCACGGCAGGCGTGAGCGACCCGCGCGAGAAGGCGCGCCGCATTTACGACTGGATGCGCTTCAACATTCGCTACGTCGCGCTCTTTCTTGGCGAGACCGCGGCCGTGCCGCATCGCGCGACCGATATCCTGCGCAACCGCTACGGCGACTGCAAGGACCACGTGGCGCTCTTCAGCGCGCTGCTGGCGGCGGTCGGCATACGCGCCGAACCCGTGCTGCTGAACCTCGGCCCCGTCTACACGCTGCCCGACGTGCCGGGCTACGGGGCGCATGCAATCAACCACGCGATCGCGTGGCTGCCCGACCTGGGCGTATATGCTGACACGTCCTCGGGCGGCTACGCGTTCGGTTACCTGCCGCCGGGCGTGATGGACCGGCCCGTTCTGCTCGTCGACGACGGCGTGCTCTCACGCACGCCCGCGACCGAGCGGCGCGAGCGCACGGCGCGCCTTTCGCTCGACGTGGGAACCACCGGCGACGCCGCCTACAGCTACTACGTGAAGGACGAAGGCGCGGGCGCGGAGCCCGAGCGCAATGCGTTTCGCCGCGCGACGCATGCGGGGGCGCAGCAACTCGCAGCGCAGCGCCTGCGGCTAAGCGGAATGGCCGGCACTGCACATGTGAGCACGAGCCCGACGGCCGTGACCGACGGCCCGTTTTCGGTGACGATGGAAGGCACGCTCGATCACGTGGTCTGGCGTGACGGCACGACCGCGATCCCCACGACGAGCAGTTTCACGGGCGGCATCGCCACGCAGATCGACAGCTGGCTCGCGCAGCCGCGCCGCACGCAGCCCTGGGCGTGCATCGGCGGGGAGTTCACGGAAAGCGCGCAGATCGCGCTGCCCGCGTTCGCGCGCGTGACGGACGTGCCGCAAGACACGCAAGTGAGCGACGCGTTTCTCGACTACACGTCGCACTACGTGTTCGACGCGCGCTCGCGCACACTGCAGATCGAGCGGCGGCTGTCGGCGCGCTTTGGCCACCAGATGTGCACCGCCGGCGAATTCGCGCAGATGCGCGACGCGCTCGTGCGTATCGAGCGCGACACGCACGCGCAGATCGTCGTGCGTGCAGCGCGTGCGCCGCAGGCGCAATGAGCGGCGCTCAGCCGCCGCGCGTCGTCACCGGGACCCACACGCCTTTCTTCACCTGCCAGAGCGTGGAGGCGCCGTTCTTGAGCGAGCCGTCCTGCTCGAAGGCGATGCGGCCCGTCACGCCGTCGAAGGCGAGCGTCTTGAGCGCGCTGCGGTACACCTCGGGGTTCGCCGATTTTGCGTTGACCATCGCGTGGATCGCAGCCCACGCCGCGTCGTAGCCGAACGGCGCGTAGGCGAGCACGCTGGTGCCGAAGCGGGCTTTATAGGCTTGTTCGAAGCGCGGGCCATCAGGCAATTGCGCAAGCGGGCGGCCGTATTCCCAGGCCATCGCGCCTTCGGCGGCTGCGAGCGCGCCCTGGGTGAAGTCGGCGTTCGCCACGCCGCCGCCGCCCACGAACTGCGCGTTCATGCTGCGTGCCTTCATCTGCTTCACGAGCGCCGCGCCCTGGCGGGCGAGGCCGCCGAAGTAGAGCAGGTCGGCGTTGGCGGCCTTGATTTTCCCGAGCTGCGGGCCGAAGTCGGTCGCAATGCTTTCCGCGAATTCGCGCGCGACCACGTTGCCGCCATGTTCGCGCACCGCGTGCTCGAACACATCGGCTTCACCCTGGCCGAAGGCGGTGCGGTCGTCGATGATGGCCACGCGTTTGGCCTTCATCACATCGACGGCCCACGCGCCGGCGAGACCTGCGTTCTGCGCGTCGTTTGCAATCACCATGAAGGTGTTGGCGAAGCCTTGCGACGTGATGACGGGATTGGTGGCCGCTGGGCTGATCATCGGAATGCCGGCGCTCTCGTAGATGCGCGAGGCCGGAATGGCCGAGCCCGAGTTGAAGTGGCCGACCACGGCATTCACGCCCTGGTTCGCGAGCGTCGCGGCGGCCTGAACGCCCAGGCGCGGGTCGCTGCGGTCGTCCACGGGCACGAGTTCGAAGTGCGCCGTCTGCTCGCCGATCTTGAGGTTTTGCACGTTCGCTTCGTCGAGGGCGAGCTGTACGCCGTTTTCCAGATCGCGGCCGTAGTTCGCGTAGTCGCCCGAGAGCGGCGAGACGAAACCGATGCGCACGTTCAGCGGGCCGGCGGCCAGGGCGTGGTGGCTGGCGCCGAGCGCGCACAGTGTGCCGATCAGGAGCCCAGCCGCAAGCCTGGCGAATGGGCGGCGCTTGCTGCACGCACTGCACGGTGTGGCAAATGCATAGGCAGCAGCGGTCTTGAGCGTGGCGGCGAGACTCATCGTGACTCCTTGCGCGACAGCGGCGCGGTGTTCTTGTGTGCGTTTATTCCGGGTACGCCGCATCGCGCGCGGGCTGCGGCGCGTATGCGGGGCGTCTCGTCTTCGGGTCTTGCTCGAGTCGTGCTGTTTGCGGCTGCGGCTTGCCAGGACGTGCTGTGCGAACGGCTGCGCGCGTGGGCGGGGTGGCAGCCGGCTCCCCATGCTGCGCCGGCTGGGCGCGCGCCTTCGTGAGGCGGCGGTTGGCGAGCAATATATCAGGCCGCCCGGCTAGCCGCTCACGCAATGTCGCGCGCGGGTGGAACTACATGTCCCGTTGCAGTTCGAAGAGCGCTTCGCGCAGGCGCACGAGCGGCGCCATCGTGTCGGCGCTCGCCCAGCCTTCGAGGTCGTCGAGCGCGCGGTTGCAGCCGTCGAGCACCACATCGAGATCGACGGGAATGCCGTTGCCGAGCGCAAAGCGAAGCGTCGCTTCGAAGCGTTCGCATTCGTCGTCGCCATATGAGATGTCGAGCGTATCGGCAATGGTCTGCGCGATGTCGCTGCGTTGGCGGTCGCTCTCGTCGACGAAATCGATGATGCCGCGCGCGACGTCGGGCGCATGGTAAAGCGCGATGTCGAGCCACACGGCGGCATCGAAATCGCTTTCGTGGCTTTGTTCCTCGAAGTATTCGATCGCTTCCTGCTCGTGGGTCTCGCCGGCGTCGACGGCCAGACATAGCTGCTCGAAATACTCTTCCTGTTCACTACGGATTGAATCGGACATCGGTCATTCTCTAAAAACGGTGGGCGCGGCGGCTGCATGGACTGCCGCAGCAAGTCATGCGGTTGGCATTATAGGCCGCGCGCCCGCTCGTTTTTAGTCTAGGCGGCTTCCACCGACCAGGCGTCGAACCATTCGCGCGGGCGCGCGATCTGGTCTTGCGCCGCGACGATCTCCAGCTCGTAACGGCCCGCGTCGTAAGTCGCCTTCACGACGGCGTTCACCGCCGCGAGCGTGTGTTCGAACGCGCGGCGCAGCGAGTCGCCGAGCATCAGGCGCGCGACGAACACCGCGCTCGTCACGTCGCCCACGCCCACGGGCTGGCGCGCGAACGGGTAGAGCGGGCGTTGGCCGAGCCAGGCTTCGTGCTCGGTCACGACGAGCATGTTGAAGCGGTCGGCGGGGCTGTTGCGGTCGAGCAGATGCTTCACGAGGATCAGCTTCGGGCCGCGGCGCAGCACTTCGCGGCACGCGAGCACGCCTTCTTCCGCGGTCTCGATCTCGCGGCCGACGAGCCGTTGCAGCTCGCTGTGATTGGGCATCATCGCGTCGGCGACCTCGGGCATGTTGCGCACGAGGAACTCCTGGATGCCGGGCTCGACGCGGCAGCCTTTCTCGGTGTCGAGCGTGCCCATCACCGGGTCGCAAAAGTAGCGCGCCTGCGGGTTGGCGGCCTTCACGGCGCGCACCACGTCGATCACGGCCTGGGCTTGCTCGGGCGCACCGAGATAGCCCGATAGCACGGCATCGCAGCGCGGCAGCACGCCGATCGCGCCAATGCCTTCGACGAGATCCACGGCCTCGTCCGCGCCGATGGCGGTGCCGGTCCAGTGGCCGTATTGCGTGTGATTCGAGAACTGCACCGTATTGAGCGGCCAGACATTCACGCCGAGGCGGCGCATGGGAAACACCGCGGCGCTGTTGCCCGCGTGACCGAACACGACGTGCGACTGGATGCTCAAAACGTTTTTCATGGCCGGTCCAGATTTCGTTATGGCTTGCGGCGCGCTTCGAGGGGCGCACCTTTGCGCAGGTGCAGCAACGATAACCGAATTCGCTGCGCCCAGTCGATGGATGCGTGGGCGCGGTGTTGCGCGCGCGTCTGCTTCCAGCGCCTGTGATTTGCGTCAGGAGCCGCTAAGCCACAGCGTTTTGACCGGCCAGCTCGCGATAGAGCGTCATGTAGCGTTGCGCCGACGCCGCCCAGCCGAAGTCCTGCTGCATCGCACGCGAGCGTGTCTCGCGCCAGTCGCGGCTGCGCCCATAGAGCGCGAAGGCGCGGCGGATCGCGGCCGTGAGCGCGTCGGGTTCGAAGCGCTCGAACACGAAGCCGGTGGCGAGGCCATCGGCGAGATTTTCCAGCGAGGCGTCGACCACCGTATCGGCGAGTCCGCCCACGCGGTGCACGAGCGGCAGCGCGCCATAAGCGAGCGCGTAGAGCTGCGTGAGGCCGCACGGCTCGAAGCGCGAGGGGACCATCATCACGTCGGCGCCCGCGACGATTTCGTGCGCGAGCGTCTCGTCGAAACCCAGCTCCACGGCCACCGACTCGGGATGCTGATGCGCGGCGCGCGCGTAGCCCTGTTCGAGGCTGGTGTCGCCGGTGCCGAGCACGACGAGCTGGCCGCCGCGTGCGACGATCTCGGGCAGCGCCGCGAGCAGCAGGTCGAGGCCCTTTTGCTCGGTGAGCCGGCTCACCACGCCGAACACCGGAGCGTCGTGTTTCTGCGCGAGCTTCAGGCGCGCCTGCAGCGCCGCCTTGCAACGCATCTTGCCGCTCTGGCGCGTGGCGGAATAACGCGTGGCGATGGCTGAGTCGCTCGACGGATTCCACACGGCGTAGTCCACGCCATTGAGAATGCCGACGAGGTCGTGTGCGCGTCCGCGCAGCAATGCCTCGAGGCCGCCGCCCTGGGCGACCGTCTGAATTTCGCGCGCGTAGGTCGGACTCACCGTCGTGATCTTGTCGGCGAAATAGAGGCCGGCTTTCAGAAACGAAAGCTGGCCGTAGAACTCCACGCCATGCATGTCGAAGAAGTCGCGCGGCAGGCCGAGCGAGTCGAATTGCTGGGCGGGGAAAATGCCCTGGTAAGCGAGGTTGTGAATCGTGAAGATCGAGCGCGCGCCGCCGGGCGCCACGTTTGTGCCGCGTTCGTGCGCCGCCGCGCGCAGGTAGGCCGGCGCGAGGCCCGCGTGCCAGTCGTGCGCCTGCACGATGGCGGGCGCCCAGTCGGGATCGAGATGCAGCGCGAGTTGCGCGGCGGTCCACCCGAGCAGCGCGAAACGCTGCGCGTTGTCGCCGTAAGGCACATGCTCGGCGTCGAGGTAGGGGTTGCCGGGGCGCGCGTAGAACGCATCGGCGCGGATCATGTAGACGGCAAGTTCGCTGCCGGGCAGGCGCCCGAGTTCCAGCGTCGCCTCGGGTGCGCCGAAGGTGCGCGCAAGGCGCGCGACGGGGCGCAGGTCCTCGAGGCCCGCCACCACGGGCGCGAAGCCCGGCAGCAGCAGGCGCGCGTCGGCGCCCAGTTCGATCAGTGCGGCGGGCAGGGCGGCGGTGACGTCGGCGAGGCCGCCGGTCTTCAGGAGCGGATACAGCTCGCTGGCTACGTGCAGGACGCGAATAGTCATCGGGAGTCAGTCCTCTCGGTGCTCGGGTTTCTTTTGGGTTGGCGCGTCCTGAAACGAAGATCCGGGCAGTCAGCTAGCTGGCAACTTCGCCAGCGCCTCGCTCGTGACCAGCACGACGCCGCTCTCGGTGCGATAAAAACGTTCGGCGTCGCGCGCCGCGTCTTCGCCGATCACGGTGCCGTTGGGAATCGTGCAGCCGCGGTCCACGACGACCTTGCGCAGCCGGCAACTCGTGCCCACCGTCACCTGTGGCAACAAGACTGCCTCGGCAATGTTGCAGAACGACTGCACGACGACATTCGACGAGAGCACCGAGCGCGAGATCTGGGAACCGGAGATCACGCTGCCGCCGCACACGATCAGGTTGGTGCCCGAGCCTTGCAGGCCGTTCAGGTCGCGCACGAACTTGGCGGGCGGCAACTGTTCCTGGTACGTCCAGATCGGCCAGTTGCGGTCGTAGAGATCGAGCGCGGGGATAGTCGAGGCGAGGTCGAGGTTGGCGGACCAGTAGGCGTCGACCGTGCCTACGTCGCGCCAGTAGGGCTCGGCGCTCGCATCCGACGACACGCAGGACATGCTGAACGGATGCGCGATCGCAGTGCCGTCGCTCACCACGCGCGGAATGATGTCCTTGCCGAAGTCGTGGTCGGTGGCCGAGCGCGAGATGTTGTCTTCGAGCAAATGGACGAGGTAGGTTGTGTCGAACACATAGATGCCCATGCTCGCGAGCGCGATGTCGGGGCGGCCCGGCATGGCGGGCGGATCGTCGGGCTTCTCGACGAAGCCGGTCACGCGGCGCGCCTCGTCCACGGCCATCACGCCGAACGCGGTCGCTTCCATGCGCGGCACCTCGATGCAGCCCACCGTGCAGTCGGCGCCGCTCGCGGCATGGTCGGCGATCATGCGCGTGTAGTCCATCTTGTAGATGTGGTCGCCGGCCAGCACCACCACGTACTTCGGGCTGATCGAGCGGATGATGTCGATGTTCTGGTACACGGCGTCGGCGGTGCCGCGATACCAGTGCGCGCCTTCCACGCGCTGCTGCGCGGGCCACAAGTCGAGGAACTCGTTGAATTCGCCGCGCAGGAAGCCCCAGCCGCGCTGCAGGTGGCGCAGGAGCGAGTGCGCCTTGTACTGCGTGACGACCGCAATGCGGCGGATGCCCGAATTCAGGCAATTCGAGAGTGCGAAGTCGATGATGCGGTACTTGCCGCCAAAGTACACGGCCGGCTTCACGCGCTTGTTGGTGAGCGGCCCGAGGCGCGTGCCGCGGCCGCCAGCGAGCACGATGGCGAGCGTGGTGCGTTGCAGATCGTTGAGGCTTGCCGGAGTTTCCATGGTCGTCTCCTTGTTGTGCCCCCCGGTGCGGCCGCCGCGCGCCGTCTCGTCCTGCACGGGCTTGTGCGGTCCTTCTCTGGTGTGCCTGTCACGTCCCTGATGCGGCGCGTTTCGCAGTGCAGCATCGCGTGTCGTGCGTCGCGGACGTCTCGTGCGTCCTGTATGACTGTTCTAGCACCGAATGCAGCGTAGCGCGAATTGCCCGTTCGCTGCGCCGGACATGCGCGCCGCATTCGTGCGCGGCGTTCGTGAGCAGCAAACGGCATGCCGCACACGTTCCACGGGCGCGAAACGCGGCAAGAGCGGGGCGGGACCGCTAGAATCGCTGGCTGTACCGGCGCAGTTTCGCCGACCCGCTCGTGCCATTCATGCCAGTCGTCCCGATTGCGTCCGACCTTCTGCCCAATTCCTAGTCGATGAGAGCCATCCTGAACTCCACGCTGATCCGCTTTGCGCCCTTCGTTGCAGCACTGAGTGCGGCCGCGCTCTGTCACACCGCTTTCGCCGCCGACTTCGAGGCGAGCGGGGCCGCGCCGCTGGCCGCGTCGTCAACGCAAACTGCGAGCCAGACGCCCGACGGCCCCGCGTATGGCCCGGAGCTGCAGGGCTTCGAGTATCCGCATTCCGTGCATGACTTTGCGTTCGTTTCGCAGGGGCAAACGCTGCACATGGCGTACATGGATGTGCAGCCCGCGAGGCCAAACGGACGCACCGCAGTCCTGCTGCACGGCAAGAATTTTTGCTCGGCGACGTGGGACGCCACCATCCGCGAGCTGCATGCCGCGGGCTACCGTGTGATCGCGCCGGACCAGATCGGCTTTTGCAAGTCGAGCAAGCCGGCTTCGTACCAGTTCAGTTTCCAGCAGCTCGCGCGCAATACGCACGCGCTGCTCGCGGCGCTCGGCGTGCATGACGCGACGATCATCGGCCATTCGACGGGCGGCATGCTGGCGGTGCGCTACGCGCTCATGTATCCGCGCGAGACCGAGCAGCTTGTGCTCGTGAACCCGATCGGCCTCGAAGACTGGAAGGCGAAGGGCGTGCCGTCGATCTCGGTGGACGACTGGTATGCGCAGGAGCTCAAGACGAACGCCGACGGCATTCGCCGCTACGAGCAGGCCACCTATTACGCGGGCCAGTGGCGGCCCGCGTATGAGCCGTGGGTGCAGATGCTGGCGGGCATGTATCGCGGGCCCGGCAAGGCGCAGGTGGCGTGGGACTCCGCGCTGCTCTACGACATGATCTACACGCAGCCGGTGATCTACGAATTCGGCCAGTTGCAGATGCCGACGCTGCTGCTCATCGGCGACAAGGACACGACCGCCATCGGCAAGGATCTCGCGCCGCCCGAAGTGCGTGCGCAGCTCGGGCACTATCCCGCGCTGGCCAAAGCCGCGCAGCGCGCCATTCCCCACGCGACGCTCGTGGAGTTCGCCGATCTCGGACACGCGCCGCAGATGCAGGATCCGCAGGCGTTTCACGCCGCGCTGCTCAAGGGGCTCGACGCGTTGAACACCTCGCACTGAGGTCGCTTGCGTCACTGCGCGCGAGGCGAGCCTCGCGCGGTTACCGTCCTGCGGCGGCTTCCTTCAGTTCTTCGCGAGCCTGTGCCGCCATCTCGAACGAACGCAGACGCGCCGCGTGGTCGTAGATCTGCGCGGTGACGATGAGTTCGTCCGCGCCGGTTTGCTCGATCACCGAGGCGAGGCCCGCACGCACGGTTTCCTGGTCGCCCACCACGGAGCAGGCGAGCGAGTGCGACACGCCAGCCAGTTCGAACTCATTCGCCGCGATCTGCTCGACCGGCGGCGGCAGTTGCCCCGGCGTGCCGCGCCGCAAGTTCACGAACTGCTGCTGTAGCGAGGTGAAGAGAAAGCGCGCTTCTTCGTTCGTGGGTGCGCCGAACACGTTCACGCCGACCATCGCATGCGGCTTGGCCAGCACGGCAGACGGGCGGAACTGCGAGCGGTAGAGACGCAGCGCCGTGAGCAGATGGTCCGGCGCGAAGTGCGAGGCGAAGGCGAACGGCAGGCCCATGGCCGCCGCGAGTTGTGCACCATACAGGCTCGAGCCGAGGATATAGAGCGGCACGTTCAACCCCGCGCCGGGCACGGCGCGCACACGCTGGCCTTCCACGGGCGCGGCGAAATAGCGCTGCAGTTCGGCCACGTCGTCGGGGAAGCTGTCGGCGCTGCCCTGCAGGTCGCGGCGCAGCGCGCGCCCCGTGGTCTGGTCGGTGCCGGGCGCGCGCCCGAGACCGAGGTCGATGCGGCCCGGGTAGAGCGCTTCAAGCGTGCCGAACTGCTCGGCAATCACGAGCGGCGCGTGATTCGGCAGCATGATCCCGCCCGAGCCCACGCGGATGGATTGCGTGCCGCCCGCAACAAAGCCGATCACGACCGAGGTCGCCGCGCTGGCGATACCCGTCATGTTGTGATGCTCGGCCAACCAGAAACGCTGGTAACCGAGGCGTTCGGCGTGGCGGGCGAGATCGAGCGTGTTGTGCAGGGCGGCGCCGGCGTGGGAGCCAGCCGGGATGGGCGAGAGGTCGAGTACGGAAAAGGGAATCATGGACACAGCCTGGGGCCTCGTATAGGAACGGCGACGCGCGCGGCGCGCCGGCTTCCGGGCGCGAGGCCGCAAGGCAGTCGCAAGGTGCGGCCATTGTGCCAAAGCACTTTCGTTCGTGCTGGGGGCCTTCGGGAACCCATGCCGGCGGCGTGGGTTCAATCACGGCTGATTGCCTTTACGCTCAGCCGATTTGAATATTAACGAGAACCACTCCTGTTTAAATGCAAAGCTCGCACATTTAATTCAGAATTATTAAAAATTCATTTCTATATGCTTACCGAATTTTTTCGGGGCGGAAATGCTCTGGAAGGCGGCTGTTTAATCGCTGAAATAGTTACGCTTTTGCAACTTTGGCAACGCATTTTCCCGCGTCCGTCGGAAGCAACCGTCAGAGCTTGCTGCTACAATTTTCCGCGTCGAATCGGGGATCGACCATATCCAGTTGTTTCATACGATTGTTTATCTCCATTCGTTGTTTGATCAATTGCCTGGTGTCATGCAAATCGGCATCAATTGTTCGGTTTCTAGCCTCGAATATGTGTTGAGGCTACGATGCGCGGCTTATTTCTGGATTTTCAGGGCAGGGAAATGGTACGTGGTGAAACGCGAGTTCCGGTCGGGGTACGGCAGGAGCTTCACTCCTTGCGCGCGGCCGGCGGCGAGCGCGGGTTCGCCCACGTGACGCAGCACGGCGGCGGGTCATGACGGTGTCGCAGGTTTTCGCCTTGCCAGCACCCTGGCCCGCGTTCGTCTGGGTCGTGGTCGTGCTGTGCGGCGTTGCCGCTTTCTACGGCCTCGTTGCCGCGCTGACGATGCCGCGCCTCGGCTCGGCCGCGCTCGTGCGCGAAGCCGCGCGCCGCGCACGCCGTGCGCAACCGCAACCTGTGAGCGTGCTCAAGCCCTTGTGCGGCGCGGAGCCGCGCCTCTACGAGAATCTTGCGACCTTCTGCGAGCAGCGGCATGCGCGCTTTCAGTTGCTGTTCGGCGTCTCGTCGGCGGCGGATCCGGCCATCGCCGTGGTGCGCAGGTTGCAGGCGGCTTATCCTGGCCATGACATCGAACTCGTGATCGACCCGCGCGTGCACGGCAGCAATCTCAAGGTGAGCAACCTCATCAATCTGGCGGCGCGCGCACGGTACGACGCGATCGTCGTGGCCGACAGCGATATCGCCGTCGAGCCCGATTACCTGGAGATCGTCACCGCGCCGCTCGCCGACCCGGACGTGGGTGTCGTGACGTGCCTCTACAGCGCCCGCAGCATTGGCGGCTTCTGGCCGCGCGTGGGTGCGCTCTTCATCAACGAGTGGTTCGCGCCTTCGGTGCGCGTGGCGCATTCCACGGGCTCGCGCGCGTTCGGCTTTGGCGCGACGCTCGCGCTTTCCCGCGCGACGCTCGAGCGCATCGGCGGCTTTGCCGCACTCAAGGACTGCCTCGCCGACGACTATCTGCTCGCCCGTTACGCGCGCGATCACGGCCTCGCCACGGTGCTCGCGCCCGTGGTGGTCGCCACCGACGTGATCGAGCCGACCTTCGGTTCGCTGTGGCTGCGCGAGACGCGCTGGCTGCGCACCATCCGTTCGGTGAATCCGGCGGGCTTCGCTTCGCTGTTCATTACGTTTCCCACGCCGTGGCTCGTGCTGGGCGCGCTGTTCTACGGGCTGCTCGCGACGGGCGCGGGCATCGGTGCGTGCGCGACGACGCGCGCCGCGTTGGCCTCGCTCGCCACGGCGACGATGGCGGGTATCATTGCGCGTTTGATCCTCCACGCGCGAGCGAGCGGAAGCTGGCGCGCGTTCTGGCGCGATTTGCCGCTCGTGCCGCTGCGCGATGTGCTGCTGGCCCTGCAGTGGCTTTCCGCGGTGTTCGGCTCGCACGTGATCTGGCGCGGCGTGCGCGTGAGCGTTGCGAACCCCGAGGCCGAAGCGCCTGGGGCCATGACCGGGCCCGCGAGTACGCGGCGGCCTGCCGTCGAAGGATCGGACGCTCGCTGAGCGCGTCGCTTGTTACCGAATATCACCTCAATCATCACCCGACACACTACGGGTACCCGGAGCACTCATCGCATGAAAACGCTGTTTCTGCAGGCCCCGTCGTATGACGGCTTCGACGGTGGCGCGGGCTCGCGCTACCAGGCAAAGCGCGAGATCCGCTCGTTCTGGTATCCCACCTGGCTTGCGCAGCCCGCGGCCCTCGTGCCCGACAGCCGCGTGCTCGACGCGCCGGCCGACGGCATGAGCGTTGAAGAGACGCTGAAGATCGCAGCCGGATACGACCTCGTCATCATCCACACGAGCACGCCGTCGTTTCCGACCGACGCGCTCTTCTGCGAAGACCTCAAGAAGCGTAAGCCGTCGGTCGTCATTGGCCTCGTGGGCGCGAAGGTGCAGGTCGATCCGCACAATTCGCTGACCGCGTCCGAGGCGATCGATTTCGTCTGCCGCGAAGAATTCGACTTCACCTGCAAGGAAATCGCCGAAGGCGTGCCCTTGTCCGAAGTGAAGGGCATTTCGTGGCGCGCCAAGGACGGCTCGATCGAGCACAACCCGGGCCGTCCGGTGCTCGAGGACATGGACTCGCTGCCGTTCGTCGCGCCCATCTACAAGCGCGACCTGAAGATCGAGAATTACTTCATCGGCTACCTGAATTACCCGTACGTGTCGATCTACACGGGCCGGGGCTGCAAGTCGCGCTGCACGTTCTGCCTGTGGCCGCAGACGGTGAGCGGCCACGTTTACCGCACGCGCTCGGTCGAGAACGTGCTGGAAGAGGCGAAGTGGATCCGCGAGAACATGCCGGAAGTCAAGGAGCTCATGTTCGACGACGACACCTTCACCGACGACCTGCCGCGCGCCGAAGCGATCGCCATTGGCCTTGGCAAGCTCGGCATGACGTGGTCGTGCAACGCGAAGGCGAACGTGCCGTACAAGACGCTGAAGGTCATGAAGGAAAACGGCCTGCGTTTGCTGCTGGTGGGCTTCGAGTCGGGCGACGACCAGATTCTCGTGAACATCAAGAAGGGCGTGCGCACGGACTTCGCGCGCCGCTTCAGCGCCGACTGCAAGAATCTGGGCATCAAGGTTCACGGCACCTTCATTCTGGGGCTGCCGGGCGAGACGCAGGACACGATCAAAAAGACGATCGAGTACGCGAAGGAAATCAATCCGCACACGATTCAGGTGTCGCTGGCGGCGCCGTATCCGGGCACGACGCTCTACAAGCAGGCCGTGGAAAACGGCTGGATGGAAGAGAACAAGACCATCAACCTGGTGAGCAAGGAAGGGGTGCAGCTCGCAGCGATCGGCTACAAGCACCTGTCGCGCGAGGAGATCTATCACCACCTGGAGCAGTTCTATCGCCAGTTCTATTTCCGGCCGTCGAAGATCTGGGAGATCGTGCGCGAGATGCTCACGAGCTGGGACATGATGAAGCGGCGTCTGCGCGAAGGCGTGGAGTTCTTCCGCTTCCTGCGCGCGCACGAGGCATGATGGACCGTTCGCCCTCCGATGCGCGCGCGCTCATCTTCACCGCCGACGACTTTGGCCTGCACGAGCGGGTCAATGCGGCGGTGGAGCGCGCGCATCGCGAGGGCGTGCTCGACTGCGCGAGCCTGATGGTAGCCGCGCCGGCCGTGGCCGACGCCGTGGCGCGCGCGCGCCGCACGCCGGATTTGCGCGTGGGGCTGCATCTCGTGCTGGCGGACGGCGCCGCGATGTTGCCGCGCGCGCAGATTCCTGCGCTCGTCGATGCGCAAGGGCGTTTCGGCGACAACATGGTCCGCGACGGCGTGCGCTTCTTCTTCCTGCCGCATGTGCGCAGGCAGCTCGCGAAGGAGATCCGCGCGCAGTTCGAAGCGTTTGCGGCGACCGGGCTCGCGCTCGATCACGTGAACACGCACAAGCATTTTCATCTGCATCCCACGGTGCTCGCGCTGATCCTCGAGATTGGCCGCGACTATGGTTTGCGCGCGGTGCGTCTGCCGCTCGAGGATGGCGCGCCGCTGGCGCTCAAGCCCTGGCTTGCGCTCGTGCGCGCGCGGCTTGCGCGTGCGGGCGTCGTGCACAACGACTACGTGGTCGGTATCGCGAAGACGGGCGCCATGGACGAGGCCGCCGTGCTCGACGCACTCGCGCATCTGCCCGCGCAGGGTGTGGGCGAAATCTACTGCCATCCGGCGCTCGCCGATGAGGCGGGTGAGGCGCCCATCACGCGGTCGATGCAGACGTATCGCCACGCGGACGAATTCGGCGCGCTGATCTCGCCGCGCGTGGCCGCGGCGCTCGCGCAGTCGGGCGTGCGTCGTGGCGGCTTCACCGACGTATTCTTCGGCGCGGCTTCGGGCGCAGGTCCTGCCGCGTCAAGCGGCCCCGAGGTGCAGGTGTCATGAAGTGGCTGCAATGGCTGGGCCTGCCGGTCGGGATCGCCATCCTGATCGGCCTCGTTGTCCATAACGGCGCGCACGACGTGCTGCGCGTGATCGGCACGGCGGGCCCCATGCTGCTCTGGCTCGTGCCATTCCACGCGCTGCCGCTCCTGCTCGACGCGCACGCGTGGCGTCTCCTGCTCGACAAGCGCGCACCGCTTGGCTTCCTCTGGTGGACCGCGACGGTGCGCGAGGCCGTGAACCGGCTGCTGCCCGTGGTCGGCGTGGGGGGCGAGCTCGTCGGCATTCGCCTCGCGCGCTGGAAGGTGCGCAACGCGAGCGAGGTCACGGCTTCGGTGATCGTTGAAGTGCTCGTGACGATTGCCGTGCAATACGCGTTCTCGGCGCTCGGCGTCGTGCTGATCGTCGCGGCGACCGGCGACGGCGGTTCGCTGCGCACCATCGTCACGATCGCACTCGCGCTGGTGCTCACCGCGCCGCTGCCCGTGCTCGCCGTGTTCCTGCTGCGCCGCGGCGGCGTCTTCCATGCGATCGAGCGCTGGGCCGCGCGCCTGCTCGGCGCCGAAAACCCGCTCATGCTCGGCCTCGACGGCAAGCAGCTCGACGCCGATCTCGACGCGCTGATGTCGCGTACCGGCCTCATGGTTCGCGCTTTCTTCTGGCAGCTTGGCGGCTACATGCTCGGTGCGTTCGAGA
The DNA here is from genome assembly GCF_038900775.1 of Paraburkholderia sp. JHI869. Taxonomy (NCBI): domain Bacteria; kingdom Pseudomonadati; phylum Pseudomonadota; class Betaproteobacteria; order Burkholderiales; family Burkholderiaceae; genus Paraburkholderia; species Paraburkholderia sp. JHI869. The sequence goes on along the minus strand of NZ_JAYMSC010000003.1, from coordinate 287,064 downwards.
CGTGGTGGGCGCTCACGCTGCTCGGCCATCCGGTCTCAGTGGGCGATGCGCTTGCCATCGAGGCCATCACCCAGGCCGTGCGCCATGCCGCTTTCATGGTGCCTGCCGGCCTCGGCGTGCAGGAAGTCGCCGTGGTGCTCCTCGCGCAGGTCTTTGGCGTGAGCCAGGAGGTGGCGTTCTCGCTCGCGCTCGTCAAGCGCATGCGCGAGGTGGTGTTCGGCGTGCTCGCGCTGATCACGTGGCAGGCCGCGGAAATCGTTCGCGCGCGTCGCGCATTGCGTCACGACGCGAACGCCGACGCGAACGCCGACGCGCCGTCCGCAGATGCGCAGCCCGCCGTGGCGAGCGTGCCCGCAAACAACCCCCGCCCGAAGCGGGGCTCGCAGCACGATCAGGTCCATTGACGGTACATTGTGGACATGTCGATGCGCGCCGGACCTTCGGCGCGCGTAGACGCAAGCCCATGCTGATGCGTTAGCAAGGACATGAAGCCCACGTTTTCACTCACGCGCTCGCTCGCGCTCGCGTGCGCCGCCACGGCGGCGTTCACGCTTTCCGGCTGCGACGACCGCCAGTTCGATGCCATGCTCGACACCATCCGGCAGGGATTCAAGGCGTTCTTCGATTCGGTGAAGCCCGACGCGCTGCTGCTCAAGGGCCTCACGCCCGGCGTCTCCACGCTCGAGCAGGTGCGCGAGCAAATGGGCAAGCCCGAAACCGAGCGTGTGTTCGACGACGGCTCGCGTCGCCTCGAATATCCGCGCGGCCCGCAGGGCCTCAAGACCTGGATGGTCGACATCGGCCCGAACGGGCGGCTCGTGGCCATTACCCAGGCGCTCACGGCGGAAAACTTCGCGAAGATCCGCGTGGGCATGAGTGAGGACGAGGTTCGGCGCTTGCTCGGTAAACCTGGGCAGGTGGCGGGCTACCGCTTGAAGAAGGAGACGGTGTGGAGCTGGAAGTGGCTGGAAGGGGGCGTGACGCCCGAAGCGTATTTCAACGTGCATTTCGGGCCGGACGGGCGGGTCACGACGACCTCGCGCTCGGACATCATTCGCGGGCGCTGACCCCGTTGACTCAATCGACGCATGACCACGCAAGGAGGCGCGCATGATGAACCGGCGACGGCCCAAGCGTGTAGGGCTCGTGCTCGGCGGCGGCGCGGCGCGCGGCTGGGCGCATATTGGCGCGATTCGCGCGCTCGAGGAAGCGGGCATCAAGCCCGACGTGGTGTGCGGCACGTCCATCGGCGCGCTGGTTGGCGCCGTGTACGCGAACGGCGATCTCGACTGGCTCGAGGACTGGGTGGGCAAGCTCACCTGGCAGACCGTGGTGCGGCTGCTCGACCTGCGTTTTTCGGGCGGGCTGCTCGGCGGGCGCAAGGTGATCGACCTCTTTGCGCACCAGTTCAACGGCCGCTCGATCGACGACCTGACGCTGCCGTTCACTGCGGTCGCCACCGAGCTCGACACGGGGCGCGAAGTCTGGCTGCGTGAGGGCGGCGTGGTGGACGCCGTGCGCGCTTCGATTGCGATTCCCGGCATCTTCACGCCGATCTGGCATGACGGCGTGTGGCTCGTGGACGGCGGGCTGAGCAATCCGGTCCCAGTCTCCGCCGCGCGCGCGATGCGCGCCGACACCGTGATCGCCATTGACCTCAATCACGACATTCTCAACGGCCGCGACCTGGGCGGCGCGATCGACACGATGCCGCGCGAGTTGCCCGTGGAAGCGAGCGACGCGGCGACGGCGGCATCGGCCGCGGCGGCGGCGAATCACGGAGCCGATGGCGCTGAAAACAGCGAAGCCGCGCGTGAACCGCTCCTGCGCCGCAACGGCAAGCGTTTTCCGCGCTGGCTGCAGCCGGCAGGCCCCGGCGCGGCTGGCGGACCGGACGTGCGCGTGGCCCCGCCGCCAAGCACGCGCGTGCCTTCCGTGTTGAGTTCGGTCGCCCAGAGCATCGACATCATGCAGGTGCGCATTACGCGCAGCCGCCTGGCAGGCGAGCCAGCCGATGTGCTGATCCAGCCGCGCCTGGGCGGCATGGGGATTTTCGACTTTCATCGCGCCGGGCCCGCCATCGAGGAAGGGCGCGCAGCCGTGCAGTACATGATGCCGGCCATCAAGGCGCAACTGGGGCTGGACTAGGCCCGACGACTTCCGCTAGAGGCCCAGAATGCCGGCGACGGCGAATTTCGCCGCCTCCAGCTCCTCGGGCGTCGCCGTTTCTCCCTTGTGCCGCCAGACTCGGCCCGCGAGCGATAGCGTGGTGACCTGGTCGGTCATTGCGACGCAGGGCCTGGACAGTCCGCTGATCGGGATTTCCGACTCCCACCCGTGAATGGTGCTGGTAATGGGCAGCCCGACGAAGCGGCTCGTGAGTTCGTTGAATTCGGCGTCGGTGAGGACAAGTACAGGGCGATAGCCGTCCTGCTCGCTGCCAGCGCCTGGCCCAACGTTGAGCCAGAGGATGTCGCCGGCGTCCGGTGTTCCGTTCTTCATGCGTTCCTTACCATGGGTCGAAACGCGTGGGGTCATCGGGTCCGCCGATTTCGGTTCCTTGCGGCTGGCCGAGGTCGACGAGCGGGTGCGGCTCGAGCTTCCTCTCGCGCAACTGCTGCAAATAGCGCTCGCGCGAGAAGCGCCGGATCGCCGTATGCGGGCGAACCGTGAGCGACCCATCTTCGACTTCCACCTCGACTTCCTGCCCCTCCGCCAACGCCAGCTTGCTGGCGAGGCTGGCCGGGATGCGCACCGCAAGGCTGTTTCCCCAACGCTTCAGGGTTTGTATCGCCATTTCGTCCTCGTACTGAATTAGCCGTCTGGCCAATAACGTATTGAGTTTGATGTCCATACCTGATCGCGATGTATCTACGTGGTTGATACAGCCCCGATGCTAGGCTTCAAATCTGTATGTGTCAACGCGTTGATACGCGCTAAGTTCGCGGCCCATGTACGCAGATCAAGATATGCCGTCCCTATCCTCAGTCTATTGCCGCGAGCCACACCCAGCCGTGCTGCGTACGGCGTAGCGCCGTCACGGAAAGCGGCGCGATTTCGATCGATCGAAAACTCGACGACGGTGCGGCAAGCGCGTGAAGAATGGCCGCGCGCATCACGCTCGCATGCGTGAAGGCGATCACGTCATGCCCGGTGTCGGGGAGCGCATCGAGCCAGGCGCCGACGCGCGCGCGGACATCGTCGAACGATTCGCCGTCGCCCGGCGGCCTGAAGGCAGGATCGCGCGTCCAGGCCGCGAGCGCTTCAGGCGCTTCACGCGCGAGCTGCGCGAGGCGCTTGCCTTGCCACTCGCCGAAGGCCGTGTCGGCGAGCGCGTCGCTTTGGGTTGCGCCGGCGAAGCCTGCTGCGTATGCGCTGGCGCGCGCGATCGCGGCGGGGCTCGTGAACGCGCGCAGCGCCTCGCCATCGCACTCATCACCGGTGAGGCGCGCATGCCAGCGCTCGCGCCAGGCGGCAAGTGCCGCGAGTGCGCGCGCTTCGAGCGCTTCCTCGGCGTCGTCGCCAGCAACCGGCGCTCGCGGGAACGTACCCGAGCGCAGCGCGGCGTTCGCCGCATGACTGACCAGCCAGACTGTCGTCGGCATGCTTTTCCTTACGCGTCGCTTCTCTGTGGCTGACATTCGGACCGCGGCCAGCCTTCGCAGCGCGTAGAATACAGGCTCCACGACACGCGGAAGCCGGTGCAAGTCCGGCGCGGTCGCGCCACTGTAACTGGTTGCCGTCGATTGAATCGGTGCAACGGGAGTCAGACCTGCGCGTCGTGAACCACTCTTTGAACGACCAAGCGGGGCGCGTAACCCCAGGAGAAGTCAGCATGTCCGAAACCGCATTCCCCTTGCAGCATGCGCCGGCCGCCCCGGCGCCCATTCCGCTGCGAGACATCCTCCCCTGGGCCATCTTCGGCGGCTTGATGCTGCTGCTGGCGCTGTACTTCGTCGGCGCGGAGCAGGGCGCCACGTCGATCTTCCCGGGGATGTACGTCCACGAATTCGTTCACGACGGCCGCCATCTGCTCGGCTTTCCCTGCCACTGACCGGGAGCTGAACATGGTTGGCAAGTTGTTGGTACGCGGCATGCTCGCAGGCATCGCCGCGGGACTCCTCACGTTCGGCTTCGCGAAGATCGTGGGCGAGCCGCAGGTCGATCAGGCGATTTCCTTAGAGGAAAAAGCCGACGCCGCCAAGGGGGAGGCGCCCGAGCCCGAAATCGTGAGCCGCAAGACCCAGGCGAGTTTGGGTCTCTTCACGGGCGTGATGGTCTATGGCGCATCGATCGGCGGGCTCTTTGCGCTCGTCTTCGCGTATGCAAATGGCCGCGTGGGGCGTCTTTCGCCGCGCGCGCTTTCGGCATGGCTCGCGCTTGCGGCGTTCGTCGCGATCTACCTGGTGCCGAACATCAAATACCCGGCGAATCCGCCCTCGGTCGGCGACCCGGAGACGATCGGTTATCGCACCGGACTCTTCTTCCTGATGATCGCGATCTCGATCGCCGTGTCGGTGTTCTCGCTCAAGGTGCGCGCCGCGTTCGTGCCGCGCCTTGGAGTGTGGAACGCATCGATCGCGGCGCTCGTGCTGTTCGTCGTCGTGATCGGCGCGATCCAGCTCGCGCTGCCGACGATCAACGAGGTGCCCGCCACCTTCCCGGCCGTGCTGCTGTGGAAGTTCCGCACCGTCTCGATCGGCATGCAGGTCATCCTCTGGACCACGATCGGCCTGCTGTTCGGCGCGCTCGCCGAAAAGCTGCTCGGCGCGAACGCCCGTGCGGGCAACGCCCGCGGCACGCAAACGCGCGCTGCATAAGCGCTGCCGGGTCGCCGGGCGTACCCTGCGCGCCTATCGAAAAAGCGACCCCAAACTTGCGAAAATGCCCCACGCGCCCCGCTAGCCGGGGCGTTTTTTTTCGCCTTTCAAATGCATCTCGCCTATGTCCGTGCGGGCCTCGTCCCCGTGCGGCTGCGTGCCGCAGCGCGATGTTGCACTGCAATATCCGCGCCGCGCTAGTTTGAGCAATCCATTTTGCACTGAGACGATCCGCGCCAGTTCATCGGTTTGCGCGGCGCCCACATGCCGCGCGAGGCCGCCCGAAACGACAAAACGAATTGATCCGGAGACGCGCGTGATCCTTTACGGCTTTGGCCCGGTGCTGCTCGCCGGCACGATCCAGACGATCGAACTTTCGCTTCTCTCGCTCGGCGTGGCTGTCCTGCTAGGACTTGCCGGCGCAGCAGCCAAGCTCTCGTTCAACCGGCCGCTCGCCGCCGTGGCCACGGCCTACACCACGTTGATCCGCTCGGTGCCCGACCTCGTGCTGATGCTGCTGCTCTTCTACAGCATCCAGATCGGCGTGAACGAAGCCACCGACGCGCTCGGCATGGCGCAGATCGATATCGATCCGTTCGTGGCCGGCGTCGTCACCCTCGGCTTCATTTACGGCGCGTACTTCACCGAAACGTTTCGCGGCGCGTTTCTCGCGGTGCCGCGCGGCCAGCTCGAAGCGGGCCACGCGTATGGCATGAGCGGCGCGCGCGTGTTCGCCCGCATCCTCTTTCCGCAGATGATGCGTTTCGCGCTGCCCGGCATCGGCAACAACTGGCAGGTGCTCGTGAAGGCGACGGCGCTCGTCTCGATCATCGGTCTCGCCGATGTCGTGAAGGCCGCCCAGGACGCGGGCCGCAGCACCTTCAACCTGTTCTTCTTCCTCGTGATTGCGGCGCTCATCTATCTCGCGATCACCACGCTTTCGAACTTCGCGCTCGTCTGGCTCGAACGCCGCTATTCGGTCGGCGTGCGTCACGCGCAACTCTGAGGAAACGCCCGCCATGAACGAAATCATTCAGCAATTCGGTCGCGCGTTCCTCTACTGGGACGGCGAGCATGTCTCCGGCCTCGCGATGACGCTGTGGCTGCTCGTGATCTCCGTGGCCTTCGGCTTCGTGTGCGCGGTGCCGCTCGCCGTGGCGCGCGTGTCGAGCCGCCGCTGGGTCTCGCTGCCGGTGCGTTTCTACACCTACGTGTTTCGCGGCACACCGCTCTATGTGCAGTTGCTGCTCATCTACACCGGCGTGTACAGTCTCGCGTTCATCCGCTCGGAGCCGCTGCTCGACGCGTTCTTTCGCAGCGGCCTGAACTGCGCGGTGCTCGCGTTCGCGCTCAACACCTGCGCCTACACGACGGAGATTTTCGCGGGCGCGATTCGCGCCACCTCGCACGGCGAAGTGGAAGCGGCGCGCGCCTACGGCATGAGCCCGTTCACGATGTACTGGCGCGTGATCCTGCCTTCCGCGCTGCGCCGCGCACTGCCGCTGTACAGTAACGAAGTGATCCTGATGCTGCACGCGACCACGGTGGCCTTCACCGCGACGGTGCCCGACATCCTCAAGGTCGCGCGCGACGCCAACTCGGCTACGTATCGCTCGTTCGAATCGTTCGGCCTCGCGGCGCTGATCTACTGTGCGGTATCGTTCGTGCTGGTGGCTGCGTTTCGCCGCGCCGAAAAACGCTGGCTCGGCCATCTCGCCGTGCGCACCCGCTGATTCACTGGAAACTGGAGACCATCTTGGCTCAGACGCAATCCTCAGATAGCAAGCTCGTCGCGCGCGACATCCACAAGCGCTACGGCGACAACGAGGTGCTCAAAGGCGTCTCGCTCGACGCGAAGAAGGGCGACGTGATCAGCATCATCGGCGCGAGCGGCTCGGGCAAGAGCACGTTCCTGCGCTGCATCAATTTCCTCGAGAAGCCGAACGCGGGCGAGATCGTCGTGGACGGCGAGACCGTGCGCACGAAAGCAGGCCGCAACGGCGATCTCGACGTGGCCGATCATAAGCAGTTGCAGCGCATCCGCACCAAGCTCGCGATGGTGTTCCAGCACTTCAACCTGTGGTCGCACATGAACGTGCTCGAGAACGTGATGGAAGCGCCCATCCACGTGCTCGGCGTGCCGCGCAAGGAAGCCGAGGAGCGCGCTCGCCAGTATCTGGAGAAAGTGGGTCTCGCGCCGCGCGTGGAGAAGCAATATCCCTCGCATCTTTCGGGCGGCCAGCAGCAGCGCGTGGCGATTGCGCGCGCGCTCGCCATGCATCCCGACGTGATGCTGTTCGACGAGCCGACTTCGGCGCTCGACCCCGAACTCGTCGGCGAAGTGCTCAAGGTGATGCAGAAGCTCGCCGAAGAAGGCCGCACGATGATCGTCGTGACGCACGAAATGGGCTTTGCGCGCAACGTCTCGAATCATGTGATGTTCCTGCACCAGGGGCGCACGGAGGAAGAGGGCGCACCGGCCGATGTGCTCGGCGCGCCTAAAAGCGATCGTCTGCGCCAGTTCCTCTCGGGCAGTCTCAAGTAAGCGGCGCGTTTTCAGCGCCTCGTCTTGCCGATGGTCCGTTCCACCGTTCTCCCTCCCGCTTCCGTTCCTGCCGCCGCGCCCGGCGGCCAGGCGCCGCTCGCGCGCGCCGGCCGCACGACCCAGGTGGCGATCGTCGCGCTCCCGCCCGTGTCGATGTCGGGCGTGGGCCCAATCGTCGACGCGCTCAATCTCGCCAACGAGATCGACGGCCGCGCGCTGTACCGCTGGCAGATGTGCTCGTGGAACGGCCGGCCCGTGCCGCTCGCGGGCGGCGCGCAATGGCCCGCCGACTGCACATTCGGCGACGCCGTCGCGGCCGACTGGCTCATCGTCGTGACCGAGCGCTACCAGCAGTTCGCCGACTACCGGCTCTTTCTCGCGAGCCTCGCACGCGTGGGCCAGCGCACGCCGCTCGTCACGGGCATCCACCACGGCATCTGGTGGCTCGCGATGGCGGGGCAGTTGCAGGGCTATCGCGTGGCCGCGAACTGGGAGACGTTCCAGCAGTTCGCCGAGCAGTTCGAGCGCACCATCGTCACGCAGCACATCTACGAAATCGATCGCGATCGCGCCACCTGCTCGGGCGGCCAGGCCACGCTCGACTTCATGCTCGCGATGATCGGCCGCGACCACGGCCCGGAACTCGCCGAGCGCATTGCCGACGCGCTGGGCGCAAGCACATTGCGCAGCGGCGACGAGCGCCAGCGCATTCCGTTCGTGACCGCGCCCGGTGAGCGCCATCCGCGCCTGAACGACGCACTCAAGCTGATGGAAGCGAATATCGAGGACCCGCTCACGACCGACGATATCGCGAATCTCGTGGGCGTCTCGCGGCGCCAGCTCGAACGGCTCTTTCGCCAGTATCTCGGCGCGATGCCTTCCAAGTACTACCTGGGCCTGCGTCTTGCCAAGGCGCGTTCGCAGTTGCAGCGCACCAGCAAGTCTGTGGTGCAGATCAGTCTTGCGTGCGGTTTTTCTTCGGCGGCGCATTTCTCGAATGCCTACCGCGAGCGCTTCGGCGTGACGCCGCGCGAGGACCGCCGCAACTGGATCGAGCGCCAGCATGGCGGCACAGCCGCCGCCGAGCCGCGCGCGGGCGCGCTCGTCGAGCCGCCGGAAGTCCAGTAAATCTAGCCGCGGCGCAGCAAGCGAGCGGACCTTGCAGGTTCCGTACGAAAAAACGCGTCGCGCCTGCGCAAGACGTTTGCGCCCAGCTTGCCTACACTGCACGAGTTACCTGAGCGAAAGGGCGCGGCCCCGACGCACATCGACCCCGAATTCGACACGCACTGAGTAATAGAGGAATCGCCATGAACGACCAGACTGTGAGCCGCAAGACCTTCGACGAAGTGATGGTGCCGTGTTTCTCGCCCGCGCCGTTCGTGCCGGATCGCGGTGTTGGCTCGCGCGTGTGGGACACCGAGGGCCGCGATTACATCGACTTTGCCTGCGGCATCGCCGTGACGTCGCTCGGCCACGCGCACCCGGAACTGCTGCGCGTGCTGCAGGAGCAGGGCAGCAGGATGTGGCACATCGGCAACGGCTACACCAACGAGCCGGTGCTGCGCCTCGCGCGCCAACTCGAAGCGCTCACGTTCGCCGACCGCGCGTTCTTCGCGAACTCGGGCGCGGAAGCCAATGAGGCCGCGCTCAAGCTCGCGCGCCGCGTGGCGTTCGACCGGCACGGCGCCGACAAGGCCGAGATCGTCTCGTTCACGCAGTCGTTCCACGGCCGCACGTTCTTCACCGTGAGCGTGGGCGGCCAGCCCAAGTATTCCGAAGGCTTCGGCCCCGTGCCGGGCGGCATCACGCATCTGCCGTACAACGATATCGAAGCCGCGAAGCGCGCGATCGGCGCGCAGACCTGCGCTGTGATCGTCGAGCCGGTGCAGGGCGAGGGCGGTGTGATTCCCGCCGATCCCGCGTTCCTGCGCGCGCTGCGCGAAGCGTGCGACGCGCACGGTGCGCTGCTGATTTTCGACGAAGTGCAAACCGGTGTGGGCCGCACGGGCCACTTCTACGCCTACGAAGATACGGGCGTCACGCCCGACATCCTCACGACGGCCAAGGCGCTCGGCAACGGCTTCCCGATCGGCGCGATGCTCACGACCGAAGCGATTGCGGCGCACTTCAAGGTGGGCGTGCACGGCACGACCTATGGCGGCAATCCGCTGGGCGCCGCGATTGCGGGCAAGGTGGTCGAACTGGTGAGCGATCCGGCAGTGCTCGCTGGCGTGCGCGCGCGCGGCGAGGCGATTCGCGGCAAGCTTGCGAAGATCAACGAGCGCTTCGACATGTTCAAGGAAGTGCGCGGCAAGGGTCTTCTGATCGGCGCTGAACTCAATGCGCGCTTCACTGGACGCGCCAAGGACTTCAACGGGGCGGCCGCGAATCGCGGTGTGATGATGCTGATCGCCGGGCCGGACGTGCTGCGCTTCGCGCCGTCGCTCATCATTCCCGAAGCGGACCTCGACGAAGGCTTTGCTCGCTTCGAGCAGGCGTGCGCAGACGTGATCGGCGCACGCTGATCCGGGCACACGCTTAACCGCAATTCAGCGCACACACAGGACCGACGATGCTATTCGTTCGCCCCGCCAGGCTTTCCGATCTCGATGCGATCGCCCTTATGGCGCGCACCGCGCAGCCGGTGCTGCATTCGCTGCCGCACGACCGCGCGGCGCTGGAAGCGCGCATCGCGCTTTCCGAAGATTCGTTTCGCGCGGACGTGGACTTCCCCGGTGAGGAGTTCTATCTGTTCGTGCTCGAAGATTCTGCCACCGGGCGGCTCGTCGGCACCTCGAGCATCGTGGCGGCGGCCGGCTACGCCGAGCCGTTCTACGCGTTTCGCAACGATGCGCTCATTCATGCGTCGCGCGAGCTGCACGTGAACCGCAAGATTCACGCGCTCACGATGTCGCATGAACTCACGGGCAAGAGCCGTCTTGCGGGCTTTTACATCGAGCCTTCGCTGCGCGGCGAAGCGGCCGCGCATCTCATGTCGCGCGCGCGCATGATGTACGTCGCGATGAACCGCCGGCGCTTCACCCCCGAAGTGTTCACGCTGCTGCTCGGCGTGACCGACGAAACGGGTGCCTCGCCGTTCTGGGAAGCCGTGGGGCGCAAGTTCTTCGGGCGCGATTTCAAGGACATCGAACTGGCCTCGGGCGGACGCAGCCGCACCTTCATCGCTGAGGTGATGCCCGCTTATCCGCTCTATGTGCCGCTGCTGCCGGAGCCGGCGCAGCGCGTGCTCGGCGAGCCCGATCCGAGCGCCTTGCTCGCTTACGAGATTCATCTCGAAGAGGGCTTCGAGCCGGACCGCTATGTCGATATCTTCGATGCGGGCCCGGTGCTGACCGCGCAAGTGGACCGCACGGCCTCGGTAGCGGGCAATGAGACGCGCACGGTGCGAGAGGTTGCGAGCGCAACGAACCAGGAAGGCGCAGCGTATCTGGTCGCAAGCCAGCACGCGGGCGAATTCCGCTGCGTGCTCGCGACGCTGCCGGAAAGCGAGCAGGGCGCGGGCATCATCGCGCCGCTCGACGCCGCCGCGCGTGCCGCACTCGGCGTGCAGGACGGCGAGCCGGTGCGGTGTGCGCCGCTATATCGCGCCACTCCACAAACAGAGGACGCATACATGGGAGACGCACAATGATCGTGGTACGCGTTGTGCAAACGGGCGACGTGGACGCGCTCGTCGCGCTCGCCCAGGAAACGGGCCCCGGCCTCACCACCTTCAAGCCCGATCGCGAGGCGCTGAAGGCGCGCATCGAGCGCGCGCGGCGCACGCTGGCGGGCGAGGCTGAACTGCGCGAAGCGGGTTACTTCTTCGTGATGGAAGACACGGCCACTGGCGACGTGGCCGGGGTATGCGGCATCGAAACGGCCGTGGGGCTGGAGCAGCCGTTCTACAACTACCGCGTGAGCACGGTGGTGCACGCAAGCCAGGAACTCGGCATCTGGACGCGCATGCGCGCGCTCAACATCTCGCACGATCTCACGGGCTATGCCGAGGTGTGTTCGCTCTTTCTTTCGCCGCGTTATCGCACGGGCGGAGTGGGCGGGCTGCTTTCGCGCTCGCGCTTCATGTTCATCGCGCAGTTTCGCGAGCGCTTTCCCGAACGGCTTTGCGCGGAATTGCGCGGCCATTTCGACGCGGAAGGTACGTCGCCGTTCTGGCGCGCGGTCGGTTCGCACTTCTACCAGATCGATTTCAATGCCGCCGACTACCTCAGCTCGCACGGACGCAAGTCGTTCCTCGCGGAACTGATGCCGCGTTACCCGGTGTACGTCGAACTGCTGCCCGAGGAAGCGCAGGCGTGCGTCGGCCTCACGCACGCCGACACGATTCCCGCGCGCCGCATGCTCGAAGCCGAAGGGCTGCGCTATGAGAATCACGTCGATATTTTCGACGCGGGCCCGGTGCTCGAATGCCATACCGGCGACTTGCGCACGGTGCGCGACAGCGTGGTGGTGCCGGTCGAAATTGGCGAAGCACATGCCGAAGAGGGTGTGCGCTCACTCGTATCCAACACGTCGCTCGGCGATTTTCGCGTGGGTTTCGCGCCGGGAGTCGTGCACGACGGCAAGTTCACGCTGAGCGCGAGAGAAGCGGCGGCGCTGAACGTCGCGGCGGGCGATCCGGTGCGCGTCCTTGGGCCCGCATCGAAGCAGAAATAAGGATGACCATGAACGAGCTTTACATCGATGGACAATGGTGCGCGGCCTCGGGCCCCGCGTTCGCTTCGCGCAACCCCGGCACCGGCGCAACCGTGTGGAGCGGCAATGCCGCGAGCGCCGAAGATGTCGATCGCGCCGTCAACGCCGCGCGCCGCGCGTTCGCCGAGTGGTCGCAAACGCCGCTCGAAGCGCGCTGCGAGATTGTGAAGCGCTTCGCCGCGCTCGTCACCGAAAACAAGGAAACGCTCGCCCAGGCCATTGGCCGCGAGACCGGCAAGCCGCTCTGGGAAGCGCGCACCGAAGCGGCGTCGATGGCGGCAAAGGTCGCGATTTCGATCACCGCTTACGGCGAGCGCACCGGCGAGAAGCGCGCGTCGATGGCCGACGGCGTGGCGGTGCTACGTCATCGCCCGCATGGCGTCGTTGCCGTGTTCGGTCCGTATAACTTCCCGGGCCACCTGCCCAACGGCCATATCGTGCCCGCGCTGATTGCGGGCAATGCTGTCGTGTTCAAGCCTTCGGAACTCGCGCCTGAAGTTGCGCGCGCAACGGTCGAGATCTGGCACGAAGCCGGTTTGCCTGCAGGTGTGCTCAATCTCGTGCAGGGCGAACGCGACACAGGCATTGCGCTTGCGAATCATAAACAGATCGATGGACTCTTCTTCACGGGCAGTTCGGACACGGGCACGCTGTTGCATCGCCAGTTCGGCGGGCGCCCCGAGATTGTGCTCGCGCTGGAGATGGGCGGCAACAATCCGCTCGTGGTCGCACCGGTCGAAGATATCGACGCCGCCGTGCATCACACGATCCAGTCGGCGTTCCTGTCGGCAGGGCAGCGCTGCACGTGCGCACGCCGCATTCTGGTGCCCGCAGATGCATTCGGCGAGCGTTTCCTCGCGCGCTTCGTCGAAGTGAGTTCGCGCATCACCGTGGGCGAGTACGACGCCGATCCGCAGCCCTTCATGGGAGCCGTGATTTCGGCGCGCGCGGCGGGCAAGCTGATGAGCGCCCAGGCGCAGTTGCTCGAACGCGGCGCGCACGCCTTGCTGCCAATGGAGCAGCGCGACCCGGCGCTCGGTTTCGTGACGCCCGCGATTCTCGACGTGACCGGCGTGGCCGATCTGCCCGACGAGGAGCACTTCGGGCCGCTCGCGCAGATCATCCGCTACGCGGGTTTCGACGACGCCATTGAGCAGGCCAACAACACGGCGTACGGCCTCTCGGCGGGCCTGCTCGCCGACGACGAAGCGCTGTGGCAGCGCTTCACGCGCGAGATCCGCGCGGGCGTGGTGAACTGGAACCGCCCGACCAACGGGGCTTCGAGCGGCGCGCCGTTCGGCGGCGCGGGCCGTTCGGGCAACCACCGGCCCAGCGCGTATTACGCGGCCGATTACTGCGCCTATCCGATGGCCTCGGTGGAAAGCGCGCAACTGCAGATGCCCGCGAGCGTTTCGCCGGGTCTTCACTTCTAAGGAACGACGATGCAAACCCTTGAAGCCAACTTCGACGGACTCGTCGGCCCCACGCACAACTACGCCGGGCTGTCGTTCGGCAACGTCGCCTCGCAGAGCAACGAAAAGTCCGTAGCGAACCCGCGCGCCGCGGCGCAGCAGGGCTTGCGCAAGATGAAGCGGCTCGCCGACCTCGGTTTCGCGCAAGGCGTGCTGCCGCCGCAGGAGCGGCCGTCCATTCGCCTGCTGCGCGAACTGGGTTTCGGCGGTAAGGATGCCGAAGCGATTGCGCGCGCAGCGAAAGACGCCCCCGAACTGCTCGCAGCGGCAAGCTCCGCGTCGGCCATGTGGACCGCCAATGCGGCCACGGTGAGCCCTTCGGCGGATACGCCTGACCGGCGCGTGCATTTCACGCCCGCGAATCTGTGCAGCAAACTGCATCGCGCGATCGAGCACGAGGCCACGCGCCGCACGCTCTCCACGGTGTTCGCGGACCCGTCGCACTTCGTCGTGCACGAGGCGCTGCCCGGCACGCCCGCGCTCGGCGACGAAGGCGCGGCCAACCATACGCGTTTTAGCGCGCAGTACGGCGAGCGCGGCGTGGAGTTCTTCGTGTACGGGCGCAGCGAATACCGGCGCGGGCCGGAGCCCAAGCGTTTTCCGGCGCGGCAGACGTTCGAGGCGAGCCGCGCCATTGCGCAGCGTCACGGCCTGGCCGACGCCGGTACCGTGTTCGCCCAGCAGAACCCGGATGTGATCGATGCGGGCGTGTTCCATAACGACGTGATCGCCGTGGGCAACCGCAGCACGCTGTTCTGCCACGAGCGCGCGTTCGTCGAGCAGAAAGCGGTGTACGACGAACTGCGCACGAAACTCGCGGCGCACGATGCGCCGTTCCACGTGATCGAAGTGCCGGAGGCGCGCGTGAGCGTGGCCGACGCGGTGTCGTCGTATCTCTTCAACAGCCAGTTGCTGAGCCGCGCCGATGGCACGCAAATTCTCGTCGTGCCGCAGGAATGCCGCGAGAATCCGCACGTGGCGATCTATCTCGACGAACTGGCCGCGAGCAACGGGCCGGTGGACGAAGTGCTCGTGTTCGACTTGCGCGAAAGCATGAAGAACGGCGGCGGCCCGGCGTGCCTGCGCCTGCGCGTGGTGCTCACCGAGGAAGAGCGCGCGGCGACGGCGCCCGGCGTGTGGATGAACGACGCGCTCTTCACGCGCCTCGACGGCTGGATCGAGCGGCACTATCGCGACCGGCTCGCGCCGCAGGATCTGACCGATCCGGCGCTGCTCGTCGAATCGCGCACGGCGCTCGACGAACTCACGCAGATTCTCGGCCTTGGATCGCTCTATGACTTCCAGCGTTGATCACCCGCTCGCCGGTTTTCTTGCGTACACGCTGGCGGGCAATCGCCCAGCCACGCCCGAAGCGGCGCGCGGCGAATGCGCGGGCGGCGTGCGCTGGCAATGGCTCGACGAAGGCGTGCTGGAGCTGGAACCGGCACGCGTGGACGATACGACACGCAGCGTGCTGCTTTCGGCAGGTGTGCACGGCGATGAGACCGCGCCGATCGAACTGCTCTCGCAACTCGTGGCCGACATCGCGGCGGGGCGCGCGCCGCTAGCCTGCCGCGTGCTCGCGGTGCTCGGCAACGCGGGCGCGATGCGCGCTGGCGAGCGTTATCTCGACGACGATCTCAACCGCCTGTTCGGCGGCCGCCATGAGCGTGTGCCGCAGAGCCGCGAGGCGCCGCGCGCTGCGGCGCTCGAAGCACAGGCGCAACGGTTCTTCGCGAAGGCGTCGAACGGACCGCTCGCGCGCTGGCATCTCGACATGCATACGGCGATCCGCGCCTCGGCGTTCGAGCAATTCGCGCTGCTGCCGCACACGGGCGAGCCGCCCGCGCGCGCGTTGCTCGAATGGCTCGCCGACGCGCACATCGCGGCCGTGCTGATCCACACGGAGAAGGGCGCGACCTTGTCGTCGTTCACGGCCGAAACGTGCGGCGCGCTCGCCTGCACGCTCGAACTCGGCAAGGTGCGTTCGTTCGGCCAGAACGACCTGGCGCGCTTCGCCAATTGCGACGCCGCGGTGCGTCGCCTCGTTGCAGGCGAACTGTCGCTGCCAAAGGGCGCGCAGATGCCGCGCATCTTCACGGTGATTGGCCAGATCACGAAGCAGAGCGACGCACTCAAGCTTAACGTGGCCGCCGACGTGCCCAACTTCACGCCGTTCCCGCGCGGCGAGGTGCTGGCCGAAGATGGCGCCTACCGCTACGTGGTGCAGCACGACGAGGAGCGCATCGTGTTTCCGAATCCGGGCGTGAAGCCGGGTTTGCGCGCGGGCCTGCTCGTCGTCGATACCACCCGGGAGACGCTCGCCGCGCTCGCCTGAGCGCTTGCCGCACGCGCATTCGCGCGCGTGCGCATCCACGACATCCATTTGCATGTTCGAGCGCCCCGCGCCGGCTCGCCGCTAGCTGTCCGCGCGGCGGGGCGCTCGCGCCATCGCGGTACAATCGCGCCCTCGCGGTTGCTGCGGCGCACCACACATGGTGCGCGCAATTGAGCCGTGATATTGGCGCAGCGATCCTGTGCCCGCGCCGGGATGCCGTTTTTTAGCGGCGAATCGAAGCACGAAGCTGCACGAACGGGCCTCGCCGGCGCACCCAATCTGACTGGAAAGAGACACTGATGAAGACGAACTGGAACAAGCTGGCAACGCTCGCATTCTGCGCGGCTGCCATGACGGCTGGCGCGGCAGGTGCCGCACGCGCCGCCGATATCAAGGAAATCCGCTTTGGCGTGGAAGCGTCGTACGCGCCGTTCGAATCGAAGTCGCCCGCGGGCGAACTGCAGGGCTTCGATATCGACGTGGGCAATGCCGTCTGCGCGAAGCTCAAGGCAAAGTGCGTGTGGGTGGAAAACTCGTTCGACGGCCTGATTCCGGCGCTGCAGGCGCGCAAGTTCGCCGCGATCAATTCCGACATGTCGATCACGGACCAGCGCCGCCAGGCCATCGACTTCACCGACCCGATCTACGCGATTCCGAACCAGATGATCGCAAAGAAGGGCAGCACGCTCCAGCCCACGCCCGAGTCGCTCAAGGGCAAGCACGTGGGCGTGCTCCAGGGCACGATCCAGGAAACCTACGCGAAGGCGAAGTGGGCGCCCGCGGGCGTGGACGTCGTGCCGTACCCGACGCAGGACCAGATCTATGCGGACCTCGTTTCGGGCCGCCTCGACGCCTCGTTCCTGGACGCCGAAGCCGCTTCCAAGGGCTTCCTGAACAAGCCGCAGGGCGCAGCTTTTGCGTTCGCGGGCCCGCAGGTCGTGGACGTCAAACTGCTCGGCGAAGGCGTGGGCTACGGCGTGCGCAAGAACGATCCGGCGCTCAAGGCCGCGCTGAACGGCGCGCTCAAGGACCTGAAGGCGGACGGCACGCTCGACCGCCTCGCGGCGAAGTATTTCGATGTGAAGGTCGTGCTGAAGTAATCGGCGCGAACCGATAGACCGGCCGGCCGGAGGAAATCCAGCCGGCCGGTTTTTTTGTGTGCATTTGCTTCGGATTGCATATCAAATCATTCGTGTTTCGAAAGGAGGCCGCGCCGGTGATGGATATGGCACCGCAAAAATCGGAAAAAAATCCCGCAGAACACGAAGAACTTCATTTCCGCGCCTTACTTGCCAGGATAAAATCGGGATAAGAAAGTGCCGCGTCCGGTGCGTAACGTGTGCGAAGCGCAAACGCCAGCGGCATGCCAAGAAACAAGACCAGGGTGCCGCCATGCGTGCGGCGCCGCGCGGGGGACCCCATGAGCTTCAACGCCGCAGACCGGCCGCAGATGTCAGGAGTCGCGGGCAGCACGCAGTCGCCGGAACACGCCGGCCCGCCCATCGACGTGTATTTCGCGCGCCAGCCGATACTCGACCGGGAAGGCCTCCTCTGCGCGTTCGAGACATCGCCACGCCTCGTGGACCGGCGCGAAAGCGCTGAAATCGAGCAGGAGGCGCAGACCGCCGCGCAAGACCTGGCCTCGGGCCTGACGCCCAAGCCTTCCGCCACGAGCACGGCGCTCATCAAGGAATTCGCCGCGCCTGCCTTGCGCGCCTCGCTCGCGGGCCATCCGGCCTGGCTCGACATGACGCGCGACATGCTTTTTCACGACGGACTGCAGCGTGTGAGCCCCGAGCGCGTCATGCTCGAGTTGCCCGTGGACATCGGTGCGGACCCGGAGCTGATCGCGCGTCTCGTCGCGCTGCATCGCCGACGTTACCGCTTCGCGCTCGACCATGTGTCGAAGGCGGACGAGTCGCTCGCGAAACTGCTGCCGTATGTGGACGCCATCAAGATCGATATTCGCGAGATCGCGCCCGCTGTGCTGCCGAAGTTCGCGAGCGTGATGAAGGCGGCGGGCAAGATTCTCGTGGCGATGGGTGTCGAGACCCAGGAAGACTATCAGCGCGCGCACGAGCTCGGCTTCGACCGCTTCCAGGGCTACTTCTTCGCGAAACCGCACGGCGGCGCGCGCCGCTCGAGCGCCCCGCGCCAGGCGCTGCTGAACCTGCTGCATCTGCTGGCAGCCGAGCCCACGGTTGCGCAGCTCGAAGCGGAACTGAAGCTCAGCCCGGTGCTCGTGATGCATCTGATGCGGCTGGCCAACTCGGGCAGCATGAACATCGGCCGCAAGGTGACAACGCTGCGCGAGGCGATCAATGCGACCGGCACCAACGCCATCGCGCGCTGGACGCAATTGCTGCTCTACGCGGACGGCCGCAAGATCGCCGCCGAAGACGACCCGTTGCTGCAACTCGTGGCGACGCGCGCGCGCTTCATGGAAATTGCCGTGACGAAGCTCGCCAAGGCCCACCTCGAAGAGGAAGACGCGGCGTTTCTCGTGGGGGTGTTCTCGTTCGTCGAGGCCGTGTTCGGCGGTCCGCTCGAAAGCACGCTCGAAGTGCTCACGCTGGCGAGGCCGATTCGCACGGCGATCGTGAAGCGCGAGGGCGCGCTCGGGCGACTGCTCGAACTTTCGGAGGCGCTGGAGCGCGCAGACTGGGCCCGCGTCGATGCGCTGTGCGCGGAACTCGCGCCGCTCGACGCCGCGACGGTCGCGGCCATCTCGCTCGCGGCTGCGGAATGGGCGGGCACGTCCGGCCGCGACGCGGAGGACGAGGGGCTGGAACGGATCGAAGACTAACGGGCAGGGAGGCGCCGCGAAGGAACGCGGCGCCGCGCGCAGTCGAGAGTCAGTTGATGCTCAGGCTGTCTGCGGCGCGTGCGTGAAGAAGCGCGCGAGTTGCTGCGCGAGATCGTTCAACGCGCTCATCTCTTTCTGCGAAATGCGGCGCGGCTCCTGGTTCACGAGCCAGTCGCCGTACATCAGGGCAACGGGCTCGACGCCGGGCGCCCCCACGGGCAGCAGGACGAACGCTCGCGCGTCTTCGAAGCGCGAGCGATACCAGTCGGGCAGGCGCGCGAGAATCTTCGTGTCGCGCGCATTCTCGATGAAGATGCCCACCTTGTTCGCGATGGCGAGGTGGAACACGTCGGGCTGGAACGCAGCGGAAAACGACAGCTTGGGCAGCACGTCGCCCACGTGCGGGCCGAAGCCGTGTTGCGCCACGAACATGTTTGCCCCTTGTCGCACGAACACCACACTGCGTGCGAAACCCAGGCCCGCGAGCACGGTTTCGGTCGCGAGCGTGAGGGCGGTGCTGAGCGCGCTATCGGGTGGCAGCGCGCGCAAGTCTTCAACGCCGGCCGCAATGCGCGCCTCGGGATCGAGCGCCTCGCGCGCGATGGCGTCGGCGTTGGCGCGCAATTCGACGATCTCGCGCATTACGCCGTCTTCGGCTTCCTCACGCGCGAGCGCGAGGCTCATTTGCACGAGCGTGTCGGCGTCGGTCGAGAGCGCGCGGCCGTAGTGCTGCGCGAGCTCCGCGATATGCACTTCGCGCATTTCGTCGGAGAGGCCCGCGGTGGTCAGCACGCGCGCGACTTCGGTCGAGTAGTTGGTGATGGCGCGCAGCCATTGCACGTCGCGCGGTTCCTTGTCGGCCGGGTCGTACTGGCGCATGCCCGCGCGGATCGTGTCGGGCAGGCGCCAGCGCGAGGCGGCCTCGAGGCCGAGTTCCTCGAAGGTCACGCCGAGCACGCCGAGGCAGGCCTCGTCGTCGCTCGCGCCTTCTTCGATCTCGCGGCGAATCTGGTCCCACTCGGGTTCGAGATAGAACACCACGAGCAGCTTGCCCACCTGGCGCATGAGCGTGCAGACCACGGCTTCTTCGCCGGCACGCAGGTCGCCGTGCTCGGTGAGCTTGCGGGCGACGCAGCCGGAAAGCATGGTGCGGTTCAGTTCGAGCTTGGCGTCGATGCGGCGCGGCGCGCTGTGGTGAAAGTGATCGACGATCTTCAGGCCGACGACGAGATGGCCGACCGCGTCCATGCCGAGCACCATCAGCGCGCGCGTGACGGTCGTGATATTGCCGCCGAACGCCATGTACATGGCCGAATTCGCGAGCCGCAGTACTTTCTGCGTGAGCGCGAAATCCGAGAGCACGACCTTCACGAGGGCGCTGAAATCGTAGTCGTCGTTCGTCATCGCCGCGACCGTGGTACGCAGCGATTGCGACAGCAAGGGGAAGTCTCCGCGTTCATTCATGCGGGCCCACAAGCGGTCTAGCAGAACGGCCTTTACCATCTGAACCATGTCAATTTCGCGAAAGCCCTGCGGTTTGCGATGCCCGCATCATTGCACCTCGTGCACGTGCAACGCACCCGAAACGAAGCGCTGCTGCAATTCTTCCGAAGGCAGCGCCTTGCAGACGAGCCATCCCTGGATGTGCTCGCAACCCATGTTCGTCAGCAGCTCGCGCTGCGCCTCCGTTTCCACGCCCTCGGCCACGAGCTCGAGATCGAGCGTACGCGCGAGTCCCACCACCGCGTTCACGATCGCCTGATCGTTGCGCGAAGTGATGAGGTTCTCGACGAAGCTTCGATCGATCTTCAGCTTCGAAAGCGGGAAGCGCTGCAGGTACGCGAGGCTCGAATACCCCGTGCCGAAGTCGTCCACCGCGAAGCGAATGCCAAGCGAGGTCAGTTCTTCGAGCAGCGTTTTCGCATGCTGCGGATCGTGCATCAGCAGGCTTTCGGTGATCTCGAACACGAGCCGGCGCGGATCGACACCGGTCAGCTCGATCGCCTCCTCGACACTTTCCCTGAAACGCGGATTGCGGAACTGCTGGGGCGAGACATTGACCGCCACGTATTGCAGCCCGATGCCTTGTTCGTCCCATTGGGTCAGTTGCATACAGGCAGCCTTCAAAACCCAATTGCCGAGATAATTAATCAGGCCGACGGATTCCGCAAGAGGAATAAATGTTGATGGCGGCACCAGACCGTGCAATGGATGTTGCCAGCGGATCAGCGCCTCCACGCCCACGACGCCGCGCGACGCGCTGCTCGTGATGGGCTGGAAGTGTAGCGAGAATTCGCCGTTGCGCACACCGTCGTAGAGGTCCGACTCCAGCTTCAGGCGCATGGCGTCGGTGGGATCGTCGACGGGCACGTGCAACGTCAGCGTGTTGCCGCCGATGGCCTTGGCCTGCTGGAGCGCCTGGTCCGCGCGGCGGATGAGCGGCGTGGTGTCGGCGCCGGCATCGTCGCTGTCGTCGGTGTGACTCGCGCCGGATGCGTGCGGCCGCTGGTCCGGATGGAACGCAATGCCGATGCTCGCCGAAAGGTGTACGGGCTGGTTGCGAAACGAGTACGGCTGCAGGATCGAGGTGAGCAGGCGCCGGCCGAGCGCTTCGGCGGCGGCGCGCACTTCGTCGGGTGCGGTGTGGCGTTGCGGCGTGATCAGAATGGCGAACTCGTCGCTGCCGATGCGCGCGATCATCTCGCCTTGCAGTGCGAGGTGCGTGAGGCGCCGCGCGGTCTCGCGCAGCAGCTCGTCGCCGGCGTCGTAGCCGAGTGCGCGGTTCACGCGCTGATAGTCGTCGAGGTCGAGCAGCAGGAGCGCCGCCGGCACGCCGAAATGGTCCGCATCGGCCTGGGCGCGCTGCAGCGCGGGCGCGAGCGCGGTCTGGTTGGGCAGGCCGGTGAGCGGATCGTGATGGAGCGCGTGGGTGAGCGCGGCCTCGGTGCCCTGCCAGCCGGAGACGTCGAAGCCCGCCACCGCGAAGCCGCTCGTCTCGCCATACTGGGCGCGCTGCACGCGCAGCTCCACGGGAAGCGGGTAGGTGAGCGCCTTGACGAGCTCGATCGTGTCCTTTTCCACGGCGCCGCTGTGGGCGGCGCGCGCAAAGAGCGCCTCGAGGCGCTCGTGGTCGTCGGGCGTGACGATGTCGGCGAGCGTTGCGCCGAGCAGGAACTCGCGGTGATAACCCGCAAAGCGCAGGCTCGCGTCGGAGACGTAGAGAAAGTGGAGCCTCGCGTCCACGTGCACGAGGAAATCTACGGCGGCGGCCGTGTTCTCGAACGAGAGCGAGACGGCGTCGGCGTAGTCGGGCCCGGCGGAGGGGGGCGAAGGCGGTACGAGTGGCGCGGCGCCTTCGTCGCCGGTTGCGATCTGTGCGTGCGCTGCTTGAGCGGCAAGAGCGTTGCCAGGCATGGACGGGTCGCCGGCAATGCCCTTCAGGCCGGCAAGCGCGTAGAGCCGGTCGACGACCGTGCGCAACCAGCCCTGGCGGGGCGCGGAGATCCTGTTCGCTTCCATGTCTGTCGCTGGCAACCCTTTGTTCGTTCTCTGGCGTCCCGGCCGGTTTCCATGTCCGGCTGAAGCCGCCCATCAGAGCAAGTTATCGACCTCGGACGGGAAATCTTTAGCGGCAGTGATGGAAAAAACACCTAACGCATAAACGTGACGGGAGAGCGGTGCGGCGGCGTCCAGATTCGGTTAAAGTGGCGCCGGTCGAGACGCCGTTCGCCATGTGCGATAGGTCGGCGCGCGTAAAGCGCCCCGTCTTGCGGGCCGCAGGGGCGGCCCGGCGCGTCGGCGGCCATTACCGGCTATTCCATCCGTACGAGTCATCCGCCATGTCCGATTCATCGTCAGCGTTTGCCGCGCCGGCAAGCGAGGCTGCGCGAGACGATGCGGGCAGGGGCACCCCTGGTTCCGCGCCGTCTATGCCGTCAGCCTCACAACCCGGCCTTGCGCCCGGGACATCCACCGGTTCGCAGGCCGATGCCGCGCCCGTGCCGCAGCCGTCCGGGCCGCCGCTCGCGGCGCAAGCTGAGCGGCCACCTGAGCCGCCGTCGCGCCAGCAGGCGCAACCCGCGTCCGGCGCGGGCTCGGGCGCCGCGCAGCCGTTCGTCTATCTCGGACGGCAGCCCATTCTCGATCGCAATGGCGCGCTCAACGCCTATGAGCTGCTGTTTCGCGGCGGTGCGCAGAACCGCGCCGACGTCGACGACGACGCGCTCGCCACGGCCCAGGTGATGACGCGCACGATCGGCCAGCTCGGCGTGCCCGCGGTGCTCGGCCGTCACTACGGCTACGTCAACATCAGCCGCGAGCTGCTGTTCGACGACATCGTGCATCTGCTGCCGCCTGGCCGCTTCGTGCTGGAGGTGCTCGAACACGTGCGCTTCGACGCCGCGGTGCTGGAGCGCCTCGCGCAACTACGCCGCGCCGGCTACCGCATTGCTTTCGACGACGTGAGCGAGATCACGGAGAACCTGCTGCGTGCGTTGCCCTACGCGGACATCATCAAGGTCGACCTGATGCAGACGGAGCGCGCCGCGCTGCCCGAGCTGGTCGCGAGCCTCGCCGCGCACGGCAAGACGCTGATTGCCGAGAAGGTCGAGACGAGCGAGGACTTCGAGCTGGCCTCGTCGCTCGGCTTCGAACTTTTCCAGGGCTACTTCTTCGCGCGCCCGCAGGTGCTGCGCGCGCCGCGCGTGCGCGCATCGCGCCTTGCGCTCGTGCGTCTGCTCGCGTTGGTGGCGAATGACGTCGGCACGGCCGAACTCGAGCGCGAACTGCGCAGCCACCCGGGCGTAGTCGTGCAACTGTTGCGTCTCGTCAATTCGAGCGCGTACTCGCCAGGGCGGCCGATCTCCTCGCTGCGCGAGGCGGTGCTCGCGGCCGGCACGCGCCAGATCGCACGCTGGGCGCAACTGCTGCTCTACGCGAGCGGACGCGATCTGCCCTGGGGCTCGGACCCGCTGGTGCAACTCGCGGGCACGCGCTCGCACTTCATGGAGCTTGCCGCGCGCAGCCTGAGCCCCCAGGACCCCGATTTCGCCGATGCCGCTTTCATGACCGGCATCTTCTCGCTCGTGCACGTGCTGGTGGGCTCGACGCCCGAGCACACGCTCGATCGCCTCGGCCTTGCGCGCGAGATCGTCGAGGCCGTGGATGACCATCGCGGTGAACTGGGCACGCTGCTGCGTATCGCGACCGCGGCCGAGCGCGGCGATCACGACGGCGCACAGCGCCTTGCCAGCGAGGCGGGCGGCATGTTCAACGCGCTGACGCCGCCGCTACTGGGCGAGCTGAACTTGTGGGCCGGCGCGTGGTTCACGGCCTACGCTGAGGGCTGAAAGCGGGGCGTAAGGCGGCCATCGAGGTGCGCTGCGAGCGCCGCAATTGTGTGATTGAATAACGGCATCGCCGGACGCGCGCCGTCATGAGTCTCATTTGCATGATGGGCAAAATGCGCGGGCAAATCGCGCGCCGGCGTGGCGATTCAACTCGAGGGCATTTGATATGAAACCGAGGTTCTTTGCGGCGGGAGCCGCGGCGCTCGTCTGCGCCGGGCTTGCGCTCTTTACGCTGTCTGCACAGGCAACACTCAAGCCGGGCGATCCAGCCCCCGACTTCACGACCCAGGCGTCGCTGGGCGGCAAGACCTACACCTATTCGCTCGCTTCGGAACTGAAGAAGGGCCCCGTGGTGGTGTACTTCTATCCGGCTGCGTTCACGAAGGGCTGCACGATCGAAGCGCACGAGTTCGCGGATGCGGTGGATCAATACAAGCAGTATGGCGCGACCGTGATCGGCGTTTCGCACGACAACATCGACACGCTCACGAAGTTCTCGGTGAGCGAGTGCCGTAGCAAGTTCCCGGTGGCCGCCGACGAAGATTCGAAGATCATCAAGTCGTACGATGCGTCGATGCCGATGCACGAGTCGATGGCCAACCGCGTTTCGTATGTGATCGCGCCGGACGGCAAGATCATCTACGAATACACGAGCCTCTCGCCGGACCAGCACGTCGCGAACACGTTGCGCGCCTTGAAGGAATGGGCCGCGCAGCATCCGCAGCAGTAGTCGCCGCAATCCGTAGTCAAAGGCGGGGCCGGCCACGCGCGCGGGCCCCGCAGCGATCTTTCCCGATTCCCCCTGCGCGTTTCGTCCTGGCATGCCGGCAATGGCGAGCCGACACCTCTCCCTCGCATTTCTCTCCCGCCACCAGGAATACCCGCATGCCGATCGTCGTTGTTCTCCTTGCCTTTGCCGCGCTCGTTTATGGCGCGTACTGGTCCTTCAACGCCATCGCGGCGCAATTCGGCACGGGCGTTGCCGTGGGCGCAGCCGTGATTGCCGCGGCGCTGTTCGTCGCGCTCATCGCCTGGTGGTGGCGTCGCATGCGCGACGTCGCCCCCAATGTGCGCGGCGAAGGCGACTGGACGCATCGCGTGGCCGGCGCATGGGGCGAGGCTCGTCTGGCCGCGGGCAAGCGTTTTTGCGAGCTGACGCAGGGCGGGGCGCATGGCGCGTACATCTTCGCTGACCTGCAAGGCGCGCAACCGGCGCGCAATGCCAATGGATGGCACGTGGCGCTGCGCGTAGCCGATCCGAAGCGCCCACTCTGGGAACTGCCGATGCCAAGCGAGCGCGAAGCGAAGCGCTGGGCGCGCATTTTCACGCTCGCGATTGCGCAGAAGCTGTGAGGGCTGCAGGACAGATCTGTCAGGAATTGAGATAAGTCTGATTTCTATCGCAGGAGGGCGCGGATAGGATGGTTTTGCGTCAATGGATACTTCGAGATCGCCGCTTGGTGGCGTCCCGTCCGGGCGCACCAAGGAGCCAATCCAGATGCAGAACGTCCCCATTTTCCCTCGTCCGCCGCGCCTGTTCGAGCGCGTGCGTATCGTCACGGCCCAGCCCGCGGGCTATGCGCATAGCGCGGCATTCCAGGAATATGCCTTCGGGTTGCGGGCCGCTTTTGCGGCGCTCGGCGCGCAGGTTGACGCTGCCGACAACGAATTCCTCGCGGGCGATGGCGTGAACTTCGTGTTGGGCGCGCATCTGCTCGCGCCCGGGACGGTGCTGCCGTCCAATACCGTCATCGTCAACCTCGAGCAGATGCGCGCCGGCTGGGCCGCCCAGATGCCGCACTATCTCGAGATGTTGCGGCATCATCCCGTGCTCGACTACTCTCCCTCGAATGTCGAGCGCATCCGCAAACTCACGGGCAATGCGCACGTGCACGTGCTCACGCCCGGTTATGTACCGCAACTCACCTGCATCACGACGGCGCAGCAACAGGACGTCGACGTGTTGTTTTACGGCTCCCTGAACGAGCGCCGGCACAAGATTCTCGAAGCACTGCGCGCAGCGGGCCTTGTTGTGCAGCATTTGCGCGGTGTCTACGGCGCCGGGCGCAATCAGTGGATCGCGCGCAGCAAGGTCGTCCTCAACGTCCACTTTTACGACGACAAGATTCACGAAGTCGTCCGCACGTCCTGGCTGCTTGCCAACCGCAAGGCCGTAGTGAGCGAGTGCGAGCCGGATACTGAAATCGCCGACGATTTGCGCGAAGCCGTCGTCGCCGTTCCTTACGGTGACCTCGTGCAGACCTGCATCGCGCTGGTGAAAGACGACGCGCGCCGCCACGAAATCGAGCAGCGCGGCTTTGAGATCTTCGCGCGCCGCGATCAGGCCGCGATGCTCGCGGCGCTGCTGCCGAAACTCTCGTTGCCGGTGCCGCGCCGCATCAACCTTGGCAGCGGCAAGTCTTACGACCCCGAGCGACTGAATATCGACATCGACCCGAAATGGCAGCCCGATATTCTTGGCGATCTTGCGCACCCGGCAGGCTTGAAGCAGATCTTTTTCAGCCCCACATACGGCCTGACGCGCCTTGAAGCGGGGCAGTTCGACGAGATCGAGGCGACGGATGTGCTCGAACACGTGCCGGCTCTCACCAGGCTCATGACGCACTGCCTCGAACTGCTGCGCGATGGCGGCGCAATGCGCGTGGTCGTGCCCTACGACCTTTCGTATGGCGCATGGCAGGATCCGACACACGTTCGCGCGTTCAACGAACGCAGCTGGTGGTACTACACGCAGTGGCACTGGTATCTGGGCTGGATGGAGGCGCGCTTCGACCTCGGCAGGCTTGGCATGACGTTCAGTCCGATTGGCGTTGAACTGCGTTCGCGTGGCGTTGCCGACGAGGAAATATTGCGCACGCCGCGCGCCGTGGACGCCATGGAGGCCGTACTCGTCAAGCGCATGCTTACAGAGTCCGAACGCGAAGCAGCGTTGGCAATGCACCGTGGCGCCTGGCGCGACGCAGCTGCGAACGTTGCCAGTGCCGCCTTGTCCGAATAACTTCCCGGCGCTTTCGAGCCGCAACGTCAGGTGGATATGAAACGAAAACCCTGGATCGCCGCGATCCTCATTGCGCTCTGCGCCACGCTGCTTGCCGCGTGCGACCAGCAAAAGGTCGCCGACGCGGTCAACGCGATCAAGCCCGATTCGATGGCGTTCGGCGGCCTGAAGATTGGCGTCTCGACCGTCGAGGACGTACGCCAGCAGGCGGGCAAGCCCGAAATGGTGTGGGAGGACGACGATGGCGCGCAGCGCCTGGAATACCCGCGCGGCCCGAATGGCCTCACCACGTGGATGCTCGACTTCGACGCGAACGGCAAACTCGTGGCGATGACCCAGGCGCTCACGGCGCAGAATATCGCGCAGGTGGTGCCGGGCATGACGCAGGACGAAGTGCGTCGCCTGCTCGGCAAGCCGGCCACGGTAGCAAAATATGCGCTCAGCCACGAGGAAGTGTGGAGCTGGCACTGGGCCGAAGGCGGCGTGGCGGGCGACGGCATGTTCAACGCCCATTTTGCGCCGGACGGTCTCGTGATCAGGACGTCGCGCTCGGACGCACCGGGTCACGAGCAGCATTGAGGCGGCAAGTGCATCCATTGCACCAGCCGCGAGGAGGAAGCAGATGAAACGTATCGCGTTGCTTTGGAATGTCGTGAAGGGCGATGTGCGCGTGCTGTGGCACGCGCTGCGCCAGCCGGAACGCCCCGTGTGGCTGATGCCCGCCACGGCGCTACTCGCGCTCTATGCGCTCGACCCGTTCAATATCGCGCTGCCGGTGGCTGGTGTCGTGGACGATGGGATCATCGTGCCGCTGGTGCTGCATCTGATCGTGCGTTGCCTGCCGGTGCATTTGCGGCAGCCTCAAACTCGAAGCGCGCGGGCATAAAAAAAGCTGAAGCGTAGCTTCAGCCTTTTTCCAATGCGCTAACGCGACCGCCTATTCCACCTGAGCGGTGGGCGCTCCGCGCCGGCGCTTCGCATCCCACCACACGCGCAGCCGGTCCATGTACAGGTACACGACCGGCGTCGTATAGAGCGTGAGCATCTGGCTCACGATCAGCCCGCCCACGATCGAGATGCCGAGCGGCGCGCGCAGCTCCGCGCCTTCGCCGCGCCCGAACGCGAGCGGCAGCGCGCCGAGCAGCGCCGCGCAGGTCGTCATCATGATCGGACGGAAGCGCAGGAGACACGCCTGACGGATCGCATCGTGCGAACTCAGGCCCTCGCGCGAGGCCTGAATCGCGAAGTCCACCATCATGATCGCGTTCTTCTTCACGATGCCGATCAGCAGAATCACGCCGATCAGCGCGATGATGCTGAACTCCGTCTTGAAGAGCAGCAGCGCGAGCAGGGCGCCCACGCCTGCCGAGGGCAAGGTGGAGAGAATCGTGAGCGGATGGATGTAGCTCTCGTACAGAATGCCCAGCACGATATACACGGCCGCGAGCGCCGCGAGAATCAGGAGCGGCTGGTTGTCGAGCGACTGCTGGAACGCCTGCGCGGTGCCCTGGAAGCTGCCGTGAATCGTCGCGGGCATGCCGATCGCGCCCATCGTGTCGTAGATCGCCTGGGTGGCGTCGGAGAGCGACTTGCCGGGCGGCAGGTTGAACGAGATCGTCGAGGCCACGAACTGGCTCTGGTGATTCACCGAAAGCGGCGTCGTGCCGGGGCCGAACGAGGCGATCGACGAGAGCGGCACCATGGTTTCCTTCGACGTGGAAACGGCCGCGCCCGACGACGCGCTCGACTTGCCGCTCGCGGCAAGCGAGTTGGTCGCGAGGTTGCGCGCGGAGTCGGCGGCGATGGTTGCTGCGCTCGACGCCGTGGTGGCCGTCGTGCCGCCCGTGGAGGCAGTGGTCGGGCCGGTCACGGTGCCCGCCGTCGCGTTGGTGCTCTGCGCGCCGCTCGCCGTGCCGCCCGAGGTGCTCACCCAGATTTCGTTGAGCATCGTCGGGCTCTGCCAGTACTTCGGCGCGACTTCCATCACCACGTGGTACTGGTTGAGCGGGTTGTAGATCGTCGAGACCTGGCGCTGGCCGAACGCGTCGTAAAGCGTGTTGTCGATCTGCGAAGGCGTGATGTTCAGCCGCGCGGCGCTCGCGCGGTCGATGTTGATCATCGACTCGAGGCCGCCTTGCTGCTGGTCCGAGTTCACATCGGCGAGTTCGGGGCGCGCCTGCAGCGCCTCAGTGAGCTTCGGCCCCCACTTGTAGAGGTCCGCGGTGTTGTCCGCGAGCAGCGTGAACTGGTACTGCGCGTTCGACTGCCGGCCGCCCACGCGAATGTCCTGCACCGCTTGCAGGAAGGTGCGCGCGCCCGCCACGTTCGAGAGCGGCCCGCGCAGCTGCGCGATCACCTCGTCGGCGGAAAGCTTGCGCTCGCCCTTGGGTTTGAGCGAGACGAACATGAAGCCCGAGTTCGTCGCGCGTCCGCCTGAAAAGCCCGCAACCGATTCCACCGCCGGGTTCGCCTGCACGATGCGCATCATCTCGGCGAACTTCACCTTCATCGCCTGAAACGAGGTGGCCTGGTCGGCCTGGATGCCGCCGATCAGGCGCCCCGTGTCCTGCTGCGGGAAGAAGCCTTTGGGCACGATCACGTAGAGCGCGACGTTCAGCGCGATGGTCGCAATGAGCGTGAGGAGGATGAGGAAAGGATGCGCCAGCGCCCAGCCGAGCGTGCGCTCGTAGCCGCCCTGCATGCGCATGAAGCCGCGTTCGAGCCATTGCGCGAAGCGGCCTTCTTCCTTCTTCTCGTGCGCCTCTTCGAGCAGGCGCGAGCACATCATCGGCGTGAGCGTGAGCGAGACGGCCAGCGACACCGCAATCGCGAGCGAGAGCGTGAGCGCGAACTCGCGGAACAACCGCCCGACAATGCCGCCCATCAGCAAAATGGGCAGGAACACGGCGACGAGCGAGACGCTGATCGAGAGCACCGTGAAGCCCACCTCGCGCGCGCCGAGCAGTGCCGCTTTCATGCGCGGCACGCCGTTCTCGATATGCCGCGAAATGTTCTCCAGCACGACGATGGCGTCGTCCACGACAAAGCCCGTCGCGATGGTGAGCGCCATGAGCGAGAGGTTGTCGAGCGAGAAGCCCATCAGGTACATGGCCGCGAACGTGCCGATGATCGAGATGGGCACGGCCACGCTCGGAATGAGCGTCGCGCGCCAGTTGCGCAGGAACAGGAACACCACCATCACGACGAGCGCCACGGCGATGATGAGCGTGTGCTCGGTGTCCTTGAGCGAGGAGCGGATCGTGACGGAGCGATCCGATGTGGGGATCACTTCGACGTCGGCGGGCAGCGAGGCCTTCAACTGCGGCAGCATCGCGACCACGCGGTCCACGGTTTCGATGATGTTCGCGCCCGGCTGGCGGTAGAGGATCACGAGCACCGAGCGCTTGCTGTTGGCGAGGCCGATGTTGCGCAGGTCTTCCACCGAATCGACCACTTCGCCTACGTCCGAGAGCTTCACGCCTGCGCCGTTGCGGTAGGCGATCACGAGATCCTTGTACTGGCTCGCCTTGCTCGCCTGGTCGTTGGTGTAGAGCTGAAAGCGCTGCGGGCCGAATTCGATATCGCCCTTCGGGCTGTTCGCGTTTGCCGAGGCGAGCGCCGCGCGCACGTCTTCGAGGCCGATGCCGTAGTGAAAGAGAGCGTGTGGTTCAAGCTCGACGCGCACCGCCGGGTTCGCCGAGCCGCTCACGTCGACTTCGCCCACGCCGTCCACCTGCGAGAGCGACTGCTGCAGCACCGTGGCCGCCGAGTCGTAGAGCTGACCCGCGCTCAAGGTAGGCGAGGTGAGCGCGAGAATCAGAATGGGCGCGTCGGCGGGATTGACCTTGTGGTAGGTCGGGTTCTGCCGCAGGCTCGTGGGCAGGTCGGCGCGCGCGGCGTTGATCGCCGCCTGCACGTCGCGCGCGGCGCCGTCGATGTCGCGGTTCAGGCCGAATTGCAGTGTGATGCGCGTGCTGCCCACCGAGCTTTGCGAGGTCATCTCGCTCACGTCGGCGATCGAGCCCAGGTGCCGCTCCAGCGGGCTCGCCACGCTGGTCGCCACGGTTTCCGGGCTCGCGCCCGGCAAGGTGGCCTGCACGGAGATGGTCGGAAAGTCCACCTGCGGCAAGGGCGCGACCGGCAGCTTCGTGAACGCGAAGAGGCCGGCCAGCGCAATGCCGACGGCGAGCAGCGTGGTCGCGACGGGGCGCGAGATGAACGGGCGCGAGAGATTCATCGCGTCAGCTCTCCGACGAAGACGGCGCGCCTTGCGAGCCGCTACCGAAGCGCTCGCGCAGACGCCGCGCGATCCGGTCGAACGCGAGGTAGATCACAGGCGTCGTGAAGAGCGTGAGCGCCTGGCTCACGATCAGGCCGCCCGCGATCGCAATGCCGAGCGGCCGGCGCAATTCGCTGCCCGCGCCATAGCCGAGGATCAGCGGCACGGCGCCGAGCAGCGCCGCCATCGTCGTCATCATGATCGGACGGAAGCGCAGCAGACACGCCTGATAGATCGCCTCGCGCGGCGGCTTGCCTTCATGGCGTTCGGCCTCGAGCGCGAAGTCGATCATCATGATGGCGTTCTTCTTCACGATACCGATCAACAGCACGATGCCGATGATGCCGATGATGTCGAGATCGTGACCGGTCAGGATGAGCGCGAGCAGCGCGCCGATCCCAGCCGATGGCAGCGTGGAGAGAATCGTGATCGGATGCACGAAGCTCTCGTAGAGCACGCCGAGCACGATATACATCGTGACGATGGCCGCGAGGATCAGGAACAGTTCGTTGGAGAGCGACGCCTGGAACGCGAGCGCCGCGCCCTGGAAGCGCGTCTGGAACGAGCCCGGCAGGCCGATGTCCTTTTCCGCCTGCTGGATCGCCTTGACCGCCGCGCCGAGCGACGAGCCCTGAGCCAGGTTGAAGGACACCGTCGTGGCCGGGAACTGCGAGAGGTGCGAAACGAGCAGCGGCGACGGCCGCTCGTGGAACTTCGCGATGGCCGAGAGCGGCACCTGGCCCGTCGTGGAGGTCGAAGAGGGCAGGTAGATCGAGTTCAGCGCATCGGTGTAGTGCTGAAGGATCGGATCGGCTTCGAGAATCACGCGGTACTGGTTCGACTGCGTGAAGATCGTCGAAATGATGCGCTGGCCGTAGGCGTCGTAAAGCGCGTTGTCGACGGTCGCGGGCGTGATGCCGTAGCGAGCGGCGCTTGCGCGGTCGATCTCGATGAACACCGAGCTGCCCTGGTCCTGCAGGTCGGTCGCGACATCGGCGAGTTCGGGCAGTTGCTGCAAATGCTGCACGAGCTTCGGCACCCAGGTCGTGAAGTCCTGGATGTTCGGCGTGGTGAGCATGAACTGATACTGCGTCGGGCTCACTGTCGAGTCGATCGTGAGGTCCTGCACCGGCTGCATGTAGAGCGTCGCGCCCGTCACGTGGGCCACGCTCTTTTGCAGGTCGCGGATGATCTCGCTCGCCGTTTCGCTGCGGTCGTCGCGCGGCTTGAGGTTGATGAGCATGCGACCGCTATTGAGCGTGATGTTGGTGCCATCCACGCCGATGAACGAGGTCAGACTCTCGACGTTCTCGTTCTTGAGGATCTCTGCGGCGAGCGCCTGCTGACGCTCGGCCATCGACGCATAGGACACCGACTGCGGCATCTGCGTGATGGCCTGGATCACGCCCGTGTCCTGCACGGGGAAGAAGCCCTTGGGCACGATCACGTAGAGAATGCCGGTGAGCACGAGCGTGATGAGGAACACGATCATCGTGAGGCGCTGGCGCGCGAGCACCCATTCGAGCGCCACGCCGTAGCGGCCGATCACGTAGTCGAAGAACGCGTGCACGCGCGCCTCGAAGCGGTGGCTTTCGGGCGGCGGCGTGTGGCGCAGCATCTTCGCGCACATCATCGGCACGAGCGTGAGCGAGACGACGGCCGAGATCACGATCGTCACCGCGAGCGTGATGGCGAATTCGTGGAAGAGGCGGCCCACCACGTCGCCCATGAAGAGGAGCGGTATCAGCACGGCGATGAGCGACACCGTCAGCGAGATGATGGTGAAGCCGATCTGCTTCGAGCCTTTCAACGCCGCTTCGAGCGGTGTTTCGCCATCCTCGACATAGCGGGCGATGTTCTCGATCATGACGATGGCGTCGTCCACCACGAAGCCTGTCGCGATGGTGAGCGCCATCAACGACAGGTTATCGAGCGAGAAGCCGCACAGGTACATGACCGCGAGCGTGCCGATGAGCGAAAGCGGCACCGAAAGGCTCGGAATGATCGTGGCGTAGATGTTCGCGAGGAACAGGTACATCACGAGCACCACGAGCACCACCGACATCAGCAGCTCGAACTGCACGTCGCGCACCGAGGCGCGGATCGTGGTGGTGCGGTCGGTGACGATCTGCACGTCGAGCGAGGAGGGCAACGCTTCCTGCAACTGGGGCAGCAGCGCCTTGATGCTGTCCACCACCTGGATCACGTTCGCGCCCGGCTGGCGCTGCACGTTCAGAATGATTGCCGGCGTGCCGTCCGCCCACGCGCCGAGCTTGGTGTTCTCCGCGCCCTGCACGATGTTCGCGACATCCGTGAGCATGACGGGGCGGCCGTTGCGGTACGCGATCACGGCGTCCTTGTACGCGTCGGCGTCGGTCAGCTGGTCGTTCGCGTTGATCGTGTAGGCGCGCGTGGGGCCGTCGAAGTTGCCCTTCGGCGTGTTGACGTTCAGGTTCGAGATGCTCGTGCGCAGGTCATCGAGATTCAGGCCGTAGGCCGCGAGCGCGCGCGGATTCGCCTGGATGCGCACGGCCGGGCGCTGGCCGCCCGAGAGGCTCACCAGGCCCACGCCAGCCACCTGCGAAATCTTCTGCGCGAGGCGCGTATCTGCAAGATCCTGGATCTGCGTGAGCGGCAGCGTTTTCGAGGTGATCGCGAGCGTCAGGATCGGCGCGTCGGCGGGGTTGACCTTGGCGTAGATCGGCGGCGCGGGCAGGTCGGAGGGCAGCAGGTTGCCGGCCGCGTTGATGGCCGCCTGCACCTCCTGTTCGGCTACGTCGAGCGGCAGGTCGAGGCTGAACTGCAGCGTGATGACCGAAGAGCCCGCCGAACTCTGCGACGACATCTGGTTGAGCGACGGCATCTGCCCGAACTGGCGCTCGAGCGGCGCCGTGACGGAGGACGTCATCACGTCCGGGCTCGCGCCCGGGTAGAAGGTCTGCACCTGGATGGTCGGGTAATCGACTTCGGGCAGGGCGGAAAGCGGCAGAAAGCGCAGCGCAACGAGGCCGACCAGCATGATCGCCGCCATGAGCAGCGCCGTGCCGACCGGCCGCAGGATAAAGGCGCGGGATGGATTCATGCTGGCTTACTGGGCTTGCGTCTGCGATGCGTGACGGTGGCCATGACGCGCGCCCGAGGCCGCGCCGGCCCACGACGCGCCTCTTGCGCCCGATGCACCTGAGGCACCCTTCGTGTGCTGCGGATGCTCGGCGGGAATCGTGATCTTCGCGCCTTCGCGCAAGCGGTCGGAGCCGTCGGTCACCACGCGCTCGCCCACCGCGAGGCCGGAGGCGACGCTGGTGCGTTCGGCATCGACCGGGCCGACCTTCACGAGCCGCACGCTCACCGTGTTGTCGGGCTTCGCGACATAGACGTACTGACCCTGCGAGCCGTTGAGCACCGCCGAAGTGGGCACGATCACGGCGTCGTGGAGCGTATCGACGAGCAGGCGCGCGTTCACGAACTGATTCGGGAAGAGCATCTGCTCGTGGTTCACGAAGCTTGCGCGCAGCTTGACGGTGCCCGTGGTGGTGTCGATCTGGTTGTCGATGGTCTGGAGCGACCCGGCTTCCAGCATCGTGGTGTTGCTGCGGTCGTAGGCCGTGACGGACATCTTTGTGCCCGCGCGCAGCTGCTTCATGATCGACGGCAGGTTGTCTTCCGAGGTCGTGAAGATCACGCTGATCGGTTCGAGCTGCGTGAGCACGACAATGCCGTTGGTGTCGCTGGGCGTCACGTAGTTGCCCGGATCGACCTGGCGCAGGCCCACGCGGCCCGAGACGGGCGCGACGATGCGTGCGTAGGTGAGGTCGAGCTTGTAGGTATCGACGTTGGCCTGATCGGACTTGACGGTGCCCTCGTACTGCTTGACGAGCGAGGCCTGCGTGTCGACCTGCTGGCTCGCGATCGAGTCTTGTGAGAGCAGCGTCTGGTAGCGCTTGAGGTCGAGGCGCGCCGTGGCGAGCAGTGCCTGGTCGCGGGCGAGCTGGCCTTCGGCATTGGCGAGCGAGATCTGGTAGGGGCGCGGGTCGATCTGCGCGAGCACGTCGCCTTTTTTCACCATCTGGCCTTCCTGGAAGTACACATCCTGGAGCGTGCCGGATAGTTGCGTGCGCACCGTGATGTCGGCTAGCGGCGTGACCGTGCCGAGCGCGGTGATGACGATGGGCATGTCGCCGGCCTTGGCCGTGGCCACGCTGACGGGCTGCGGCATGTTGGCCATGGCGCCTGGGCCGCCGTGACGCATGCGCGCGCCGGCCGCGGGTGTCGCGTTGCCGCCCGAGAGCGCCTTGTTCCATGGCTGCCAGCGCGCGAGCACGATGCCGGCGATCACGATGACCACACCCAGCGCGATGAACTTGCCCTTGCTGCGCCTCGCGGCGACCGGAGCGGGGGACTGCGGCGTTTCTTTACGAGGGGAATCCGGGCGCTTTTCTTGTTGATCCATCGGTCAGGTCGGTAACAGGTTCTTGAAGCGTGGTTCTTGAAGCGAGTTTCTCGAAGCGAGGTTCTCGAAGACTCCTGGCGGAACGGATCAGGGGATGCCGGCCGCGAAGCGCACGGAGCCGGCGTAGCGGACGCGCCGCGCGCTCGCCGATGCTACGCATGTCGTGCGCAAGCAGGATGTCAGGCGTCGCTGCGCGCCGGCCCGAATGCCGCGCCACGAGGTCGCGGGCATGGACGGCTTCACTGGCGGTTCGCTGGCGGTTTGCTGGCGTTATGCACGAAGGGCGACGCAGCAGGTCCTTGCCGCCAAAAAGCATGATGCTACGTTGCCCCCTCCGTTACAGTCCAGTGCCGTTTCTTTCGAGACGTTACGAGCGTTACATGCTTCGTGGGATTTCTGTAAGGCGAGTGCGCTCGTGCTGTCAGGTAGCGTGGGGCAGGCGCAGGGCGCCGCCGATTTCGTCGACGATGTGCGCGACGCACTCGCGCATCAGCGGCACGACGTGGGTGACGAGCCACTCGCGCGGGCACTGCTGGGCGGCGCCGCCGCAGTTGATGGCGTAAATCTCGCCGTTCGGACCGGCGAACGCCGTTGCAATGGCATTGAGCCCCTCGTACCACTCGCCGATCGCGAGGCCGTAGCCATGAACGGCCGTTTCGGCGAGGGCGGCGTCGAGCCGGCTGCCGACGAAGCCCCAGTCGTTGCCGTTCGAGGCCTGCAGCGCGGCGGTGAGTTCGGCGCGCGCATGCGGATCGAGCGCGGCGAGGTAGGCGCGTCCGACGGCGGTGCGGCCCATGTCGATGCGCGAGCCGACCTCGAGGCGCGTGACGAGCACCGCGGTGCGCGGGCGGATCGCGTCGATCACCACCATGTCCAGACGGTCGCGCACGGTGAGGTGCACCGAGAGCGCAGTGCGCTCGGCAAGCCGCGTGAGGAACGGCCGCGCGCGGCTGCGGATGTCGGAGTTGCGCAGGAATCCGTTGGAGAGCTCCAGCACCGACGACGTGAGCACGAAGCGTTCGCTGTCGGGCAGCCGGGCGAGAAAGCCGGTGCTCACGAGCGTGCCGGTGAGCCGCGACAGCGTGGGCTTGGGAATGCCCGTCAGCTCGGTCAGTTCGCGATTGCTGAGCGGCGCGTCGGCGGCCGCGACGCAGCGCAGGACGGCGAGACCGCGCGCGAGCGCAGTGACTTCGTCGGCGCCGCTCTCTTTGTCGCGCGGGATTTCGTCAGGTTGGCGCGAATCGGGTGCGAAAGTCATTGGCGGAACAATTTTCCGAAACAGGATTTCAGTTTTTTAGATTTCGCGCGGGCCGTTACATGTCAACGCGGGCTTGCCGCGCGGTACGGCGGTTTGCGCTCGATCAACGCTGCGCTCCATAAATTAGGGCGCAATTTTCCGGACGATTGTAATGGATGCCAGATGCTCGACGATTGGCGCATTTTGGCGAGATTTTGCTTGACTTAGTCAGCATGTAGGTAAAAAATGGAACCCGATTTCGGTAATACGCCTCAACCCCGCATAATTGCGGGGTTTTAATGTGCCTCGCGCTATGCAATTCGCATAATTGCGCGGTTTTTCCGACGGCACGGCTGAGCCGAATACCGTCTCTCAGGTTCTAGCACGGCCCTCGGAATGGCTAGAACTTTTCAAAGCGCCACGTGCATACGTGGCGCTTTTTTTTCGCCCGGTTCCAGGCGGCCACAAGCGGGCATAAGCTGGCGCAAGCGGGCGCTTGGCGGTGGATCAGGCGACCTCGCCGCTAAAGCGCTCGCGCAACTCGCGTTTGAGCACCTTGCCGATCGGGCTGCGCGGTAGCGCGTCGACAATTACCACGTCGGCAAGTCGTTGCATTTTCCCCAATTGGCCATTGGCCCAGGCGATGAGGTCTTCGGCGGCCAACGCCGAACCGCCTTTGAGCGTGACGAACGCCACCGGCGTTTCGCCCCAGCGTTCCGAAGGCACGCCAACCACCGCCGATTCGACGACGTCGGGGTGGCGGGCGAGCACCTGTTCCAGGTCGCTTGGGTAGATGTTGAACCCGCCGGAGATGATCATGTCCTTCTTGCGGTCCATCAGCACGAGGAAGCCGTCTTCGTCGAAACGGCCGACATCGCCGGTTCGGATGAAGCGCCGGCCGTCGCTGTCGTACCACTCCGCTTGCGCCGTCTTTTCGGGCTGCCGGTAGTAGCCGGTCATCATGGCCGGCGAACGGCCGACGATTTCGCCCGTCTCTCCGGCGGCGACCTCGCGGCCGTCGGCATCGATCAGGCGCATTTCATGGCCGTTCAGCGGGCGGCCCACGGTGTGGAGCTTGTCGGGAAACTCGTCGGCGCAAAGCTCGCAGGACGCGCCGCCTTCGGTCATGCCGTAGAACTCGGTGAGCTTGCCCGGCCATCTGCGCAGGGCGTCCGCCTTGAGCGCAGCCGGGAACGGGGCGCTCGTGCAGAACTTCGCGCGGAAGCGGGAGAGGTCGTAGCGATCGAAGTCCGGGTGGCCGAGGATGCGTTGGTATTGCACGGGCACGAGCATGGTGTGCGTGACGCGCTGCCGCTGCGCAAGCTCGAGATATTGCTTCGCGTCGAACCGGGGCATGAGGACGACCGTACCGCCGAGCGCGAGCGTCGGGAAGAAGCTCACGAGCGTCGTGTTCGAATAGAGGGGCGTCGCAATCAAGGTGACGGCGTCCGGCCCGTAGCCGCGCTCGAGACTTCGCAGCGTATAGGCGTAGCGCATCGCGTGCGACTGGACGATGCCTTTGGGCGTTCCCGTCGTCCCGGACGAGTAGATGATGTTGAACGCCCACTCCGGCTGAATCTCCACGTGGGAGGGCGTAGCGCCCGCGGGCGCCAGCCAGGCATCGTATTGCCCGGTTGCGCCGATATTGATGACGCGCAGCGCAGGCGGCAACGTGACGCTCGCAAGCAGCTGGCAAACTGCGTCGTCGACGAAAAGAATTTGCGCCCGGGAGTTCTCCAGCATGGCGACGAGACTGTCTGGATGCGTGGAGGGCGAAAGCGGGGCGACTGCCAGTCCTGACCTGAGCGCACCGAAGAATACGGCGGCATAGGGAATGGAACTCGACGCGCAGATGGCAACGACGTCCTCGGGCGCCAGTCCATCGCGCTGCAGCGAGGCCGCACAGCGGTCGATCAGCGCCTCGAGCGCGGCGAAAGTGAGCGTTTCGTCTTCGCAGACGATTGCCGCACGCGCGCCGTGCTCCGCCGCACGCCGGCGAATCATGGCGGTCAAGTCGACGAACGGTGAATCAAGTGACGGGAACTTCACGGACATGGCAATGCTCTCCCTTCGGATTGGCCCGACCACGCTTGATAGTTTGTGAACGCGCGTTCGATTCTCTGTCGGGCTACGACACCAGACAACGACAAATTTTCTGGACAGACCGTCAAGGCCGCTTTGACAGTCTGCTGGCAAGCGGCGTCACGTAACCTGCCTCATGCCCCGTTTCTGCCATACCATCGCCGGATCACCCGTTCGATGGAGTCGCACATGCTTTCCGAAGAGGAACTGGCGTTGCTCGACGCGATCCGCGAAACCGGCAGCCTGTCGCGCGCGGCTGCGCGTTTGCACAAGGCGCCTTCCACGATTTCGCATGCCGCGCGCCAACTCGAGGCGCGCTTCGATGCGCTCCTCTTCGACCGCCGCCGCTACCGGCTGCAGCTTACGCCGGCCGGGCACCT
The DNA here is from genome assembly GCF_038900775.1 of Paraburkholderia sp. JHI869. Lineage (NCBI taxonomy): Bacteria > Pseudomonadati > Pseudomonadota > Betaproteobacteria > Burkholderiales > Burkholderiaceae > Paraburkholderia > Paraburkholderia sp. JHI869. The sequence continues at coordinate 247,569 of NZ_JAYMSC010000003.1, read as the reverse complement.
GCTCGCCGAGGAGGCGAGCCGCCTGATGCAGGACGTCGCGCGCATGACGCAGCGCGTGCGGCAGGTCGCGAACGGCTGGGAAGACCGCTTGTGGATCGTCACCGACGAGATTCTCGAATTCGAACTGTTGATGCCGGTGATCCGCGACTTCGACGCGTTGCAGTCAGGCGTCAAGCTACGCTTCACACACGAAGTGCTCTCCGGGACCTGGGAGGCGCTGCGCGACGGCCGCGCCGATCTCGTCGTCGGCGCGACCAACGAGCCGCCGGCCATCGACGGCCTGCACTGGTTCGAGCTGGGCGTGATGGAGTGGGTGTTCGCCGTGGCGCCGCGGCATCGGCTCGCGCGCGAGAAGGCGCCGCTCACGCGCGAGCGCATGCTGGCCGAGCGGGGCGTGGCGGTGGGCGATTCGGCGCGGCACACGCCGGGCCGCGGCTACGGGCTGCTCGGTGCGCAGGAGGTGCTGGCGGTGCCGTCGATGCGCGCGAAGATCCTCGCGCAGCGCGATGGGCTGGGCGTGGGCTGGGTGCCTCGGCAGCGCGCGGCGAAGTTGATCGAGCGCGGCGAACTGGTCGAGAAGGCCACGGCGAACCCGCGCGAGCCGAACGTGCTTTACGTGGCGTGGCGCGGCGAACATGTGGGGCGCGCACTGCAATGGTGGATCGACAAGCTGCGCGAGCCGCGCCTTGCGAAGCGCCTCGTGGAAGGTATTGCGCTCACAGGTTGAAGCAAGCTTGCAGCACACCCTGCGCAAACGTTCGACGGCATCGAACGTTTGCGCCAGGACCGTCGTACGGCAGGCGGTGCGCCGGCCGGCACTATGCCATCACAGCCTCAGATCGAGACTACCCCTTCAAGGAGAACGTCATGAACCGCTTTGCCAACAAAACTGTCCTCGTCACCGGCGGAACCAGCGGCATCGGCCTCGCTGCCGCGCTGGCCTACGCCGCCGAAGGCGCGCATGTCATCGTCACCGGCCGCGACGAAGCCGGCCTCGAAGCCGCGCGCACAGCGCTCGGCCCGAACTCGCACGCCTGGCGCAACGACGCGGCTTCGATCACCGGCGCGCGCGAACTGGCCGCCGCCGTGCGCGACGCGGGCCTGCGCCTCGACGCCGTGTTCATCAACGCGGGCGTGGCGAAGCTCGCGCCGTTCGAGCAAGTGGACGAAGCCCTCTGGGATGTCACCTTCGACACCAACGTGAAGGGCGCGTACTTCCAGATCCAGTCGCTCCTGCCGGTGCTCAACGACGGTGCGGCCATCGTGCTCAACGGCTCGATCAACGCGCATATCGGCATGCCCACTTCGTCGGTGTATGCGGCGAGCAAGGCCGCGCTGATCTCGTTCGCGAAGACGCTTTCGGCCGAGCTGCTCCCGCGCGGCATTCGCGTGAACGTGGTGAGCCCCGGGCCCGTGAAGACGCCGCTTTACAATAAGTTCGGCATGGACGCCGCCGCGCTTGCAGCGGCCGAGGAATCGATCCGTGGGATGGTGCCGCTCAAGCGCTTCGCGACGGTGGAGGAAATCGCCTCGACGGTGCTGCATCTGAGTGCGGCCGAATCGGCCTTCATGATCGGCACCGAAGTCATCGTTGCCGGCGGCATGGGCCAGCTTTGATGGTCAGTCGATGATGCGCGGTGCGGACGGCAGGGCGCCGCCCGCGTCGCGGTATTGCACCGCGATCAGGAAACTGTTTCGCGTTCCGGCGTGGCCGTGATCTTGTGGATAGACAGGTCGGTGCCGTTGAATTCCTGTTCGCGGTCGATGCGCAGCCCGACGAACTTGCGCAGCAGGCCGTACACGACGAGACCGCCAAGGAACGCGATTACGATGCCCGCAATCGTGCCGACGATCTGTGCGCCGAGCGAGACGCCGCCCAGCCCGCCCAGCCACCGCTGGCCGAAAATCCCCGCGGCGATGCCGCCCCACGCGCCGCACAGGCCGTGCAGCGGCCACACGCCGAGCACGTCGTCGATGCGCCAGCGATTCTGCACGCAGGTGAACATATAGACGAAGAGCGCACCGGCGACCGCCCCCGTCACGAGCGCGCCGAGCGGATGCATGATGTCCGAGCCCGCGCACACGGCCACGAGCCCCGCGAGCGGCCCGTTGTACGTGAAGCCCGGATCGTTGCGGCCCGCGAACCAGGCGGCGAGCGTGCCGCCCACCATCGCCATGAGCGAGTTGACGGCGACGAGGCCGCTGATCTTGTCGATGGTCTGCGCGCTCATCACGTTGAAGCCGAACCAGCCCACCGCGAGCACCCATGCGCCGAGCGCGAGAAACGGAATGTTCGAGGGCGGATGCGCGGCGATGCGGCCGTCGCGCGTATAGCGGCCGTGGCGCGGCCCGAGCAGCAGCACGGCCGGCAGCGCGATCCAGCCGCCGAACGCGTGGACGACCACCGAGCCCGCGAAGTCATGGAACGGCACGCCGAACACGTGCGTCATCGCATCTTCGAAGCCGAGGCGGTTGTTCCACACCATCCCCTCGAAGAACGGGTAGATGAAGCCGACGATCACGAAGGTCGCGAAGAGCTGCGGATTGAACTTCGAGCGCTCCGCAATACCGCCCGACACGATGGCCGGAATCGCTGCCGCGAAAGTGAGCAGGAAGAAGAAGCGCACGAGCGCGTAGCCGTTGTGCTCGGCGAGCACGTCGGCGTGCGAGAAGAACTGCACGCCGTAGGCGAGCGTATAGCCGATGAAGAAGTAGGCGATCGTCGAAATCGAAAAATCGACGAGGATCTTCACGAGTGCATTGACCTGATTCTTCTTGCGCACGGTGCCGAGTTCGAGAAACGCGAACCCCGCGTGCATGGCGAGCACCATGGCGGCGCCTAGCAGCAGGAATAGCGTGTCGGTGCCGGTCTTGAGATTGTCCATCTGGCGTACCCAGTTTGCCCAAAATGGGCGCATACACAGCAAGATGCGGGCCAGCTTCAGCGCCAAACTGGTGAATTCGCCGCCACTACAGGCGTCAAGCCGGTGCGGCCGTGCACCGATGCGGGAGAGCGTGCATGCCGCGTCGCCGGTCCTGGGTGCTGATATCTGGGGCGCATGCACCACGCCCCGGCACAATCTCAGGCTTGCGCGCAAAGGTGGGGAAATCGCGCGCCAGAATTGGGCGATTAATTCGATTTTGCTTTCTGTATCAATGAATTGTCGGCTAATCGAAATAAATTCGAATTTTCGTTTTCGTGACGGCCAAACGTCGGGCGCACGTGGGTCGCACGTGGGCCGCACGTGATGTGCACATAGGGCGCAAACGCCGACATAATGGCCGCATTGCCACCTCACGCACGTCCGGTCGCCCGGTACCCGCCACGCAATGCGCCTCACGACCAAAGGGCTTTTGCTGATCGCGATTCCCGCCGTATTCGAACTGAGCTTGCTGTCGGCCATCGTGAAGGCCGAGGCCGATGTTGCCGCCGCGGAGCGCTGGGGGCAGCACAGCCAGGCCGTGCTCGCGCAGGCTTCGCGGGTGCTCGAACCGGTGCTGGTCGAATCGGTGAAGCTGCGTGGCGCGGTGGCGGCCAACGACACGAGCTACTCCACGCCCGTTTCGATGTGGATGGACGTGGACCGCCGCATCGACCGGCTCGTCGATCTCGTCTCCGACAACCCCTCGCAGGTCGAGCGCGCCGTGCAGATTCGCCACGCCGTGCAGAACTATCGTCAATGGTCGGACCGTGTGCAGGACCTGTTGCGCTCGGGCCGCCGCGCCGATCTTGCCGAGCGCTTTCGCGCGCTCATGGCCGCGGACGTGCTCGACCGCGTGCGCACGCAGATCGTCTCGTTTCAGACCGAGGAGCGCCGCCTCGACGTCATGCGGGTTTCCGCCGCCGAAGCGGCGCGCGCCCAGCAGCAGACGCTTGTGATGACGGCCGTGCTCGGCTCGCTCGTGCTGGTCGCGCTCGCTGTCTGGGTCTTTACGCGCGGTGTGCGCGGGCGGCTCAATGCGCTTTCCGACAACGCGAACCGGCTGGCCGCAAACGAACCACTCGCACCGCTTTCGGCGGGCAGCGACGAAATCGCCGAGCTCGACCTCACGCTGCACCAGATCAGCCAGCGCCTGATCGAAGCCGAGCGGCTGCGTCTGGGCTTTCAGGCCGACCTCGCACGGCGCGCGGACCAGCTCGCGCGCATCAACGAAAACCTGCGCCAGCAGACTCAGGAAAACGAGATGTTCATCCACGGCGTGTCGCACGATCTGCGCGCGCCGCTCGTGAATCTGCAGGGCTTCTCGCGCGAGCTCAATCACGCTTGCAACGACCTGCGCGATCGCATCGCGAATTCTTCGCTCTCACCTGAAGCGCGCGCGCGCATCGAGCGGACCATCAACGAGGACATCGGCGAGGCGCTGCGCTATCTGCAAACCGCCGTGCTGCGCGCATCGCACATCATCGACGCGTTGCTGCGCCTCGCGCGCGTGGGGCGCGTGGAATACCGGCGGCAGCGCGTGAGCGTGCAGGAGCTGGTGCAGCGTGTGGTCGACGCGATGCACGCCTCGATTCGCGCACGCGGCGCGCAGGTCAACGTGCAAACGCTGCCCGACGTATGGGGCGACCCGACGGCGCTGGAACAGGTATTTGCCAACCTGATCGGCAATGCGCTCAATTATCTCGATCCGGCACGCGACGGGCGCGTCGAGATCGGCACCGCTCATGCGCCGCCGGGCGTCGAGTCGCTACAGATTTTCTATGTGCGCGACAACGGACTCGGCATTCCCGAGGTGGGCCTGCCGCGGCTCTTTCAGGCGTTTCAGCGCATGCACGGCAATGTGGCGCCTGGCGAGGGCATTGGGCTCGCGCTCGTGCGCCGCGTGGTGGAGCGGCACGGTGGGCGCGTGTGGGTGGAGTCGCTGGAAGGCGAGGGCACGACGTTCTATCTGTCGCTGCCCGATGCACTTGCGGTTGCGCCGCCTTTGCCCGGCGACGCCGAGCAGATCATCAGTGCGCTCGAACGCGCGGAGCGTACGGAAGGCTCGCCGGGTAGCCTTGCAGGATGTGGCGCGAGCGATAACGCGGGTGGCGCGAACGCGAAAGCCAACGTTCGAGGCGATGTGCGGGCAACACCCTCAACGGCGTTGCGACCACCCGCAGGCGCCTAGACACGGTCAGTCAAGCGCGCTCGCTGTGCGCTCAGCACGTGCTGAAGATGCGGCGTGGCTTGAGCAGGCGGCTCGCGCGAAACGACCAGATGGCGCCCACACCGGCGAGCGCCAGCGCAGTGGCCAGCATGGTGTGAGGACTGATGGCGACGCCGAAGGGCACGTGGAGCGGCAAGACGAAGCTGCGGTCGAGCATGAGCAGCGCGGCCCACAGCGCAAACGCCCCTTGCAGGAGCAGACGCGTACCGTGCAGGTGCCGCGCCCGGTCGGTCAAGCTGCCTTTGCGGCCGCCACGCTTGCAAAAAAAGAGGATCGCCGCCAGGGCGATCGCGAGTATTACCAGCCAGTCCGTCAGATCCATGACGCGCACTCCGTACTCCAGAATAACTGGCGGCTATTCTGGCGAGCGGCGGAGTGCGGTGAAATCAGACCAGTCCGAATTGGCGGTCGGCGCGCGCCGCGCCCCCTGCAAGGCAGGCGCGGCGCGCGAGTGGATCAGCGCTCGCTCACGGCTCGATGCGCGTACCGAGCAGCGCGAGGAACTGGCGCAGCCATTCGGGGTGAGCGGGCCACGCCGGCGCGGTAACGAAGGGGGCGTCCGTCACGGCGCTGTCGATGGCGATGTCGGCGTATTCGCCACCCGCGAGCCGCACCTCGGGCGCGCAGGCCGGGTAGGCCGAAATGCGCTTGCCGCGGATCACCTCGGCCGCGGCGAGCAGTTGGGCGGCATGGCAGATCGCCGCGATGGGCTTGTTCGACTGGGCGAAGTGACGCACCATTTCGATGACCTTCGGATCGAGGCGCAGGTATTCGGGCGCGCGGCCGCCTGCGATGGCGAGCGCGTCGTAACTGGCGGCGTCGATTTCGTCGAAGGTGGCGTTGAGCGCGAACTGGTGCCCTGGCTTTTCGGTGTAGGTCTGGTCGCCCTCGAAATCGTGGATGGCGGTCTTGATGCGCTCGCCGGCCTTCTTGCCGGGGCACACGGCGTCGACGCGGTGGCCGACGGCCTGCAGCGCCTGGAACGGCACCATCGTTTCATAGTCTTCGGCAAAATCGCCGGTGAGGAACAGGATCTTCTTGACGGCCATCGATTGTCTCCAGAGGTGGACGGTGGAACAGATCATGCGCGAGGGCAGTCTACTCCATCATGTTTGACGATTTCGCAAAGCATGGCGTCGCGCGCGACGCACTGGCATCCATCGACTGGCGGCGCTACGCGCCGGGCCGCGACGCACCTGCGCTTGCCGCCTTGTTTCGCGCGTCCGTGACGACACTCGCTGCCTCGCGCTACGACGCGAAGCAGCGCGCCGCGTGGGCCGCGGCCGCCGACGATCTCGCGGCTTTCGACGCGCGCCTCGCGCGCGGCGTGACGCTCGTCGCGCAGTGTGGCGAGGTGGCCGCCGCGTTTGGGCAGCTTTTTCCGCGCGATCACGTCGAGATGCTCTACGTCGCGCCGCAATGGTCGCGCCGCGGCCTCGCGACGGCGCTGCTGGCGCGGCTCGAAGCGCTCGCGCGCGAGGCGCGTTCGTCGGTATTGAGCGCCGATGCGAGCGCGGTGTCGCGGCCGGTTTTCGAGCGCGCGGGTTTTTCGCTCATTTCATCAGAGTTGGTGTTGCGCGACGGCGTATCATTGCCGCGTTTTCATCTATGCAAGCCGCTTCATGCGGCGAATTTTTCAGGATGACCATGTTTTCGAAGGTATCGACGCAAAGGCTGACGCTTGCCTCCCTGCTCGTGTGTGCGGCGCTCGCCGCCGGCTGCAACAAGCACGACGCTTCCGATCTGGGCAAGCAGTCCGCCGACGCTGCGAAGCAGGCTGCGCAGGACGCCGCCAACCAGGCCGCGCAGCAGGCGGCGCAATCGCTCAACAAAGCGGCGAGCTTTGTGAACCAGCAACTCGGTGCGGTGCAGCAGAAGCTCGATTCGGCGGCGTCGCAAGGTCAGCAGGCGAGCGCATCCACGGCCCAACTGGCTTCGGCGGCGCAGGGCCAGTTGCGCGGCGCGGCAAGCACGGCGCAAGCCTTGCTCGGGCAGGCCGCCGCGACCACCGGCACCGGCTTGACCAATGCGGGGCACTCGTTGCAACGCTGGGCGAGCAATGCCGCCGAGGCCGCATCGGCGCCGGGGCAGGCGTCGGATGCGTCGAAGTAAGGCCGCAGTCATGCGCGACGGGTTGACCGGTTGACGGTACGGATTAATGTAATTATGATGGTTACACTTTTTGGCGCATGGGGTTCGAACCATTCGCGCGCCGCTCAGCAGTGGCAGGTTCGCCGTGAATACGAGTAGCCGTTTCGCCTTCGCCGTTCACGTGCTCGCGCTGCTTGCGCAGCAGGAGGGCGTGCCGCTGTCGTCGGAGATCATCGCGGGCAGCGTGAACACGAATCCCGCGCTCATTCGCCGGCTCCTGTCGATGCTGGCCAATGCGGGCCTCACGGCGTCGCAACTTGGGGCGGGCGGTGGCGCGCTGCTCGCGCGCGAGCCGCAGGCGATCACGCTGCTCGACGTCTACCGTGCGGTCGACGACGCCCAGTTGTTCGCCATGCACCGCGAGGAGCCGAATCCGGCTTGCCTGGTCGGCCGGCATATCCAGCAGACGCTGCGTGGCGTGATCGACGACGCGCAGCGCGCCATGGAGGCGTCGCTCGCCGCCCGCACGCTCGCGGACGTCGTCGACGATATGGCGCGCAGCGAGCGCAAGCTCGAACGCGCAAGGGCGCGGCGAGCCTGAGCGGGTTGCGTGCTGTCAGATTCATCAGCGGGGCATTGCCCCGTTTTTTTACCTCTGAAGTGTAACTTTGTTAGTTACATAAATACGGAAAACAGGAGTCAGTTCATGAGCAAGACGCTGAAAATCGCCCTCTTTGGCGCAACGGGCATGGTCGGTTCGCGCATTGCCGCCGAAGCGGCGCGCCGCGGTCACGAGGTGAGCGCATTGGTGCGCCAGCCCGAGCGGGTGGCGGCCGCGCCGAACATCCACGCGGCGAAGGCCGATCTGCTCGACGCGGCGAGCGTCGCCGCAGCCGTGCGCGGCCATGACGTGGTGGCGAGCGCCTACGCGCCGCCCAAGGACCAGCTCGGCGATCTGCTGGTTGCGAGCCGTGCGCTGGTCGACGGCGTGCGCGCGGCGGGGCTCAAGCGTCTCGTGGTGGTGGGCGGCGCCGGCTCGCTCGAGGTTGCGCCTGGCAAGCAGCTCGTCGATACCGACGGTTTCCCGGACGCTTATAAGGCCATCGCGCTTGCTCACCGCGAAGCGTTCGACTACTACCGCACGGTCACCGACATCGACTGGACCTTCTTCGCGCCGGCCGCCATCATCGCGCCCGGCGAGCGCAAGGGCACGTTCCGCACGGGCGCCAATACGCTGATCGCTGACGCGCAGGGCGAAAGCCGCATCTCGGCTGAGGATTACGCGATCGCCTTCGTCGACGAGCTGGAGCAGGGCCGCTTCATTCGTCAGATCGCAACGGTGGCCTACTGAGCGGTGGCAGCGCGCTCGCCTGGCGCTGACAAACTGTTACGCACGCGCGAGGCGCGGGAAGGCGGAGTGCGGCTACACTGAATGGTCCTGTTTTTGCCCCTCCGCCATGAATACCAGCATCGGACGCGATGGCGCGGGCGCCGGGCCGTCGCGCATGCGCTGCGGTGCGGCGGATCGTGCACTACTTTCTCGCGCCGCATCGGCGCGTTCTTGCGTTCGCGCCTTCCTTCGCGCGCTGATGCTCCTCGCATGCGTCGCCGCGTGTCTTGCCACGCCGCTGCGGGCTGTCGCACAAGCCGTACCGGCGCCGGTGCTGCCCGTGCTCAAGAGCATCATCACCGGGGCGCCTGCCGCAGCTTCGGGCGCTTCCGCAGCCGAGGCGGCCTCGGCGCCGTCACCGGCGAGCCAGGCCGAGTTCACGCGCTCGCTCGATAGCGTCATCGCCACGCTCGACAACGAGCGCCAGCGCACCGCGCTCCTGAACCAGCTCAAGAAACTGCGCAGCGCGTCGCAAAATGTGGCGCCCGCACCCGCTTCGGGCGCGGCGGGGGCTTCGGGTCTGCTTGGTGCGATCGCGTCGGGTCTCGCTTCGGTCGAAGCGGACGCGCGTCGCGGCCGCAGTCCGTTTCACTATTGGGCCGGGCGCTTCAGGGCGGCCGGCATCGAGCTTTATGACATCGCCTCGGGCGGGGAAGGCGAAAGCCTTGGCCGCGTCGTGTTCGACCTCTTCGCCATGCTGGCCGGCTGGGGCGCATGCGCAGCGGTGCTGCGCTGGCTCGAGCGGCGGCTGCTCAGGCGTTTCGATGTCGAAACGGGCCTGCGGCCCGATCCGCGCACCATCGATCTGCTGATTTTCGTCGTGCATCGCGCGGCGCCATGGATCGTGGCGTTCCTCGGCGCGCTCGTGGTCGAGCGCTCGATGCCGGACGCGCTCGGGCGCACGCTCGCCCTCGTGATCGCCTACGCGATCGTGGCGGGCGCGGTGTTCTCGTCGATCTGCCTGATCATGTTTTCGCTGTTCGGCGCGGGGCACCGGCGCGCGGCCGTGCGTCTCCTGATCGCGCGCTCGCGCCGGCTGCTGTTCGCGATCGGCGTGCTGGCCGCGCTCGGCGACGCCGCGACCAATTTCGAAGTCGCGCGTCAGCTGGGTGTGAACCTCTCCGCCTTGGTGAGCACCGCGGCGAACATGGCAGCCGCTGTGCTCACGGTCATATTCGCCATCGGCTTCCGGCGGCCGGTCGCGCATCTCATCCGCAACCGCAGCTATACGCTGCGCCACGGCCACAAGGCGCTCACCGAGGTCCTGGATGTGCTCGCCTCGCTCTGGCAACTGCCGATGCTGCTGCTCGCCGGCGCCTCGATCGTCGCCACCTTCGGCGGCATCGGCAGCCGCGACGACGTGCTGCAGATCTCCGTCGTCTCCGCGCTCCTGCTCGTGCTCGCGTTCTTCCTCTCCGCGGTCGTGCTGCGCATCACGCGCCCGAACCCCGCGCGCGTGCGGCGGCGCTCGCCATATCTGCGGCGTTTGCTGCGCTTTGCGGGCACGCTGCTCGTGGTGTTCATCTGGTTCGCGTATTTCGAGTCGTGCGCGCGGCTCTGGGACATTTCGCTTGCCGCCATCATCGAGGCGAGCGTGGCCGCGCGCGGCATCGCGCACGCCATTTTCGCGATCGTGTCGACGGTGTTTCTCGCGTGGCTCGTCTGGATCACGGTCGATACCGCGATTCTCGAAGCGCTCAATCCGAGCGGCCCGCGCACCAAGGGCCGAGCGCCCAGCACGCGCGCGCGCACCATGCTGCCGCTCGTGCGCAACGCCGTGCTCGTGACGATCCTCACCATCACGGGCATCGTCACCGCTGCGAATCTCGGCATCAACGTGACACCGCTGCTCGCGGGCGCGGGCGTGATCGGTCTTGCCATTGGCTTTGGCGCGCAGTCGCTCGTGGCCGATCTCATCACGGGCCTCTTCATCATCATCGAGGAGACCATCTCGGTGGGCGACTGGATCGACATCGACAACGGCCATGCGGGCACGGTCGAGCATCTGTCGATCCGCACCGTGCGGCTGCGCGACGGGCAGGGTGCGATCCACGCCATTCCGTTCTCGCAGATCAAGATCGTGAAGAACCTCTCGCGCGATTTCGCGTTTGCCGTGTTCGAAGTGCGCGTGCCGTTCTCGGTCGATCTCGACACAGTCACGCGCATGATTCGCGAGACCGGCGCGGAACTCGTGGCCGACTTCCGCTATCGCCGCGAAATACTCGGGCCCGTGGAGGTGTGGGGGCTCGACCGCTTCGACCCGAACTGGATGGTCGTGAAAGGGCAGATCAAGACGCGGCCGCTGCAGCAGTGGAGCGTGGCGCGCGCGTTCAATGCGCGGCTGAAGCGGCACATGGACGAAGCGGGCATCGAGATGCCGGTGCCGCAGATGCAGGTGCACATGTCCGCGCGCAGCGGCGATGTCGAGGAGCCGCACGGGGCGGCGCACGGTCATCCGCATGAGTCTGGCGCTCGCGCGGCTGGCGGTGTCGCGCGCGATGCTTCGCACGAGCCGCGGCCCGCGCCGCCGCCGACTGCGGGCCCCGAGGGCGCGCCGCCGCAGATTCCCACGGCGGGCAGCCGCGGCTGAGCGCCTGCGCCGCTCACGCCAACTCAAATCACCTTGTCGCGCCGCAGTTGCGCGAGCGCTTCGGCGCTCAGTCCCAGCGCGCCGTAGACCGCGTCGTTATGCTCACCAAGCGCCGGACCGCTGCGCGGAACGCCGGCAGGCCGCCCCTTCACGCGCGGCACCACGCAGGGCGCGGGCACCGAGCCCAGATCCGTATCGGGTAGACGAATGATCGCCTCGCGCGCGATGAAATGCGGGTCCGCGGCGATGTCGTCGATGGTGTAGATCTTCGTGTGCGGCACGCCAGCCTCGGTCAGGCGGGCGGTAAGCACTGCGAAAGAAAGCGAAGCGAAAGCCTTTTCCAGACGCGCGTCGAGTTCTGCCGCATGCGCAACGCGGCTCACGTTGTCGACGAAGCGTGCGTCCTCAGGCACGTCGTGCAGCTCGAGCGCCGCGCACAGCCGCCGGAAGATCGGCTGCGACGACGCCACGAGCGAGAACATCACGCCGTCCGCGCTGCGATACATGTTCGAGGGCGCGGTATAGGTCGCGCGGTTGCCATGGTGGCCGCGCACGAGGCCAAGCTGTTCGCGCTCGACGGCGAGCGGCTCCAGCATGCGAAAGAGCGCCTCGGTGGCCGAGAGATCGATTTCCACGCCGCGTGCCGCCGGGTCCGAGCGCATGCGCACCATTTCAGCGGCGATCGAAAACGCGGCGAAGAGGCCCGCTACCGTGTCGCCCATCGGGAAGTTCATGTGCAGCGGCGCGCCGTTGGTTTCGCCGGTGAGCTGCGTGAGCCCGCTCATGGCCTCGAAGATGCGCGCGAAGCCGCCGCGCTGCCGGTACGGGCCGGTCTGGCCGAAGCCGGTCAAACGCAGCACGACGAGGCGCGGATTGGCCGCGTGCAGCGTCTCGAAATCGAGCCCCCATTCCTCCAGCTTGCCCGCGCGGAAGTTCTCGACGAGCACGTCCGCCTGCGCCGCGAGCCGCAGCAGCAGCGCGCGCCCCTCGGCCTTGCGCACGTCGAGCGTGATGCCGCGTTTGCCGCGGTTTGTCACTTTCCAGTAGAGCGAAATATCGTCCTTGACGGGCTGCAGCTTGCGCAGCGCGTCGCTGCCGTCGGGCAGTTCGATCTTTGTGACTTCGGCGCCGAGATCGGCGCACAGCGTGGCGCCGAACGGACCGGCCACGACCGTCGAGAGGTCGAGTATGCGCACACCGGAAAGGGGGCCTTGAAACGGGCCGCGCGGCGTGCCTTCTGGCGCGCTGCTGGCGGTGGCGAGAGCGCTGTCAGTGAGCATGGTGTCTCCTCATGCCGAATGGGAATTGTCTGCCCGCAACAGTAGGCGAGAGCGCCGCTTGCGTTCAACTGGCGTACCGCAGAGCGAAACACTATGCTGATTTTCTTGACCCCTGGAAGGCGTTTATCGACCATGAGTTCGTCCCGTTCCCGATCGTCCAAACCGGCTCGTCGCCCGCCTACGCAGACTACGCAGATGCAAACGCCTACGTCATCCGTCACCGAAAGCCGCGCCGCCCACGCCACCGGCGTGCGCAGTCGCGCGAGCCGGCCTGCCGCCGCTGGCGTACATGGCGAGAGCGGCACGCATGCGCAGCGCGAACCGCTTTTGCCTGCACCGCCCGACGCCGAATCGACCGATCGCCAGTTCGCGATCAACCTCGCGCGCGGCCTGCAGGTGCTGCGCGCGTTCACGCCGGCCGAGCCGATGCTCGGCAACCGCGAGCTGGCCGACCGCACGGGGCTGCCGAAGGCCACGATTTCGCGGCTCACTTACACGCTCACGCTGCTCGGCTATCTGAACCGCAGCGAGAAGTACCAGCGCTACCGGCTCGGCGCGGGCGTGCTGACGCTGGGCTATCCGATGCTCGCGGCCATGCAGATTCGCCAGATCGCGCGGCCTTATATGGAAAAGCTCGCGCGCGAAACGCGCTGCTCCGTGAACCTCGGCATGCGCGACCGGCTCAGCGTGGTCTACGTCGATAGCTGCCGCCCCGGCCGCGACAACAACGCGCAACCCGACATCGGCAGCACGCGGCCGCTGCTGGCCACGTCGATTGGCCGCGCGCTCCTGATCGGCGAGGACGCGAAGGAGCGCCAGGCCGTGCTGAACCGCCTGCGCCTCGACGACCCCGAACGCTACGCGGCCGACCGGCCGTTGTGGGAAGCCGACCAGGCTGCCTTCGCGGCGCGCGGCTACACGCTGAGCCGCGGCGACTGGATCCGCGACATTCACGCCATTGCCGTGCCGGTGCGCCAACCGCCCGACGACGAGCGCATCGCGCTCAACTGCACGATCGTGAGCCGCCGTCTCGCCGACGACTGGATCGAGCGTACGGTCGCGCCGCTGCTGCTCGAAGCGGCGCTGCGCATCGAGCGCGCGTGCGGCGTGACGGATGCGAGCGCGGCGGCGGGGCCGCGCTGATACCGAACGAACTCAACGCAAACTGAATGGAGACACGATGATTCGCGACGCCGCACGCCTGAACCGACTGCTCACGCAGCTCTATCGCTTCGTGCACGACGAATGCATCCCGCTCGAGGCGGAAATCGACCGCACCGATGTGCTGCCCGAAGCGCTCGTCGCACGCATGCGCGAGCTGGGTCTTTTCGGTCATAGCATTCCCGAAGCATACGGCGGCGCGGGCCTCACGACGGAAGAACTCGCGTGCGTGAACATGGTGGTGTCCCAGGCCGCGCCGACCTTCCGGGCGCGCTTTGGCGGCAATACCGGCATCGGCTCCGAGGCGCTGATCGCCGACGGCACCGAGGAGCAGAAGCGGCGCTACCTGCCGCGTCTGGCAAGCGGCGAAATAACGGGCTGCTTCGCGCTGACCGAACCCGATGCCGGCTCGGACGCCACCGCGCTCACCACCACGGCGCGCCGCGAAGGCGATGAATACGTGCTCAATGGCAGCAAGCGCTACATCACGAACGCGCCGATCGCCGACCTGTTCACCGTATTCGCGCGCACGAACCCGAACGACTCAGGCGCCGGTGGAATCTCAGCATTCCTGATCGAACGCGGCACGCCAGGGCTCACGACTTCGGCCGGCTATCGCATGATGGGGCAGCGCGGTTCGCCCGTGGGCGAAGTGCATTTGCAGGAATGCCGCGTGAGCGCGTCGGCGGTGCTTGGCGGCGAGCCTGGACGAGGCTTCAAGAGTGCGATGAAGGCGCTCAACAAGCAGCGCATCAATCTGGCGGGGCTGTGCGTAGGGCCGGCGATCCGCCTGCTCGACGAAATGCTGGCCCATGCGAAGGCGCGTGAACAGTTCGGCAAGCCGATCGCCGAATTCCAGCTCGTGCAGCAGCTCATTGCGCAAAGCAACACCGACATTCATGCGGCACGCGCGCTCGTGCTTCAGACGGCCCGTGCACGCGATCGCGGCGAGGACGTGACGATGGCGGCGTCGATGTGCAAGCTGTTCGCATCGGAAATGTGCGGCCGCGTGGCCGATCGCGCCGTGCAGGTTTATGGCGGCGGCGGGTATGTCGCCGATAACCCCGTCGAGCGTCTTTATCGCGATGTGCGCTTGTTTCGGCTCTACGAGGGCACGACGCAGATTCACGAACTCAACATCGCAAAGCAGACGCTGCGCGCGCCGTTGCACGACGCTCGCCATCACCAGCTGCATCAGAGCGCCGAGTAAGCGCTAGCGCAGAAAGAGCCTCACTGGAGACGCCTCATGGTCCGACTCGGTCCCACCGCCATTTGCCGCGAACTCGGCGCGCGCTATCCTGTCTTCGGCTTTTCGCATTCGCCCGACGTGATCGTCGCGCTCGCGCAGGCCGGCGGCTTTGGCGTGCTGGGCCTCGCGCGCGAGATGCCCGACGACATCGCGCCGATCATCGCGGAGGTCGAGAAGAGACTCGCGGGCAAGCCCTATGGCATCGATCTGATGCTGCCCGCGGGTGTGCCCGAGCATGCCGATATCGGCAGCGTGCGCGCTGGATTGCCGCCTGAGCACGTTGCATTCGTCACAGGATTGCGCGAACGCTTTGGACTCGCCGCCCCCACACGGCCGAGTTTCTTTACGACGCAGGTGCGCAGCGAGGCGCTCTTCAACGCGCAGATCGAAGCCGTGCTCGCGTCGAAGGCACGCGCCGTGGCGACGGCGATCGGCATCCGGCCCGAACTGATTGCGCGCGCGAAAGCCGCGGGCAAGTACACGATCTCGCTCGTCGGCTCGCCGCGCCACGCGCAAAAGGCGCTCGCGCTCGGTGTCGATGCGCTCGTCGCGCAAGGCGCCGATGCGGGAGGCCACACCGGCCCGATCGGCACCTTCTCGCTCGTGCCGCAAATCGTGGCCGCAGCGGCCGGGCGGCCCGTGCTCGCGGCGGGCGGCATCGGCACGGGCGCGCAGGTGGCGGCCTCGCTCGCGATGGGCGCGCAAGGGGCGTGGCTAGGCACGCTGTGGCTCGCCGCGAAAGAGAACCATACGCCGCCTGCGCTGCTGCAACGTCTGATCGAAGCGAGCAGCGACGACACGCTCGTCACGCGCGCACACAGCGGCAAGCCGTGCCGCGTCGTGCGCAGCGCATGGATCGATGCGTGGCAGGCGAGCGGTGCGCCCGCGCCGCTGCCCATGCCGCAGCAGCAGGCGCTCACGGGCGGCGACTTCAGCGCGATGCACGAATACGACCGGGCGGATCTCATCTACGAGGCGGCGGGGCAGAGCGTCTTCGCGATCGATGCGCCCACAACGGTCGCGGCGCAAATGGCCACGCTGATCGCGGACGCGAATGCGGCGCTCGCGACGCTCGCAGCGGCGATGGCCGATTGAAGCGTTGGCGCTGGCGCAAGCACAGACGCCAAACGAAAACAAAACGACACGGAGACGACAATGGATGCAAAAGCATCAGGCGGATCGATACGCGCGTGGCTGATCGTCGCCATGCTGTTCCTGTTCATGGTGATCAATTTCGCCGACAAAGCCGTGTTCGGTCTCGCGGCCGTGCCGATGATGCGCGACCTGAATCTCAGCCCGCGCGAATTCGGGCTGGTCGGCAGCAGCTTTTTCCTGCTGTTTTCGCTCTCGGGCATCGGCTTTGGCTTCGTCGCGAACCGCGTGCAGAGCAAGTGGCTGCTCGCGCTGCTGGCCGTGGTGTGGAGTGCGGTTCAGTTTCCGCTCGTGAGCGCGAGCGTGACCTTGCCCATGCTGATCGCCTCGCGCGTGCTGCTCGGCGTTGGCGAGGGACCCGCGTTTCCGCTCGCGCAGCACGCCTGCTACAAGTGGTTCGACAATGCGCACCGTAACGTGCCGAACACCATCGTTCAGCAGGGCGCGAGCGCGGGCCTCATGCTCGCAGGGCCGATTCTTTCGTACCTCATCGTGCGTTACGACTGGCACATGGCGTTCTTCGCGCTGGGGATCGTCGGCCTCGTGTGGACGGCGCTGTGGCTCGTGATCGGCCGGGACGGACCGGTGGGCGCAGCGATGCATGCGCCGGGAGTTGCGCACGACGGCGCGGGCGAAACCATCGCCTATCGGCACCTGCTGCTCAATCGCACGTTCATCGGCGTGCTCGTCATCTACTTCGTGGAGTACGCAGTCATTTCGCTCGCGTTCACCTGGTTTCCGGTGTATCTGCGGCTGGGACTCGGCTACGCCCCCATCGTGACCGGCTGGCTTTTTTCGACCATCGTCGGCTCGTTCATTCCGGTCACGCTGCTGCTCGCGTGGGTCTCGCAGCGGCTCATCCGCAAGGGCGTCAGTTCGCGTCTCGCGCGCGGCGCGATGGTGAGCGGCTTTGCCATGCTCGGCGGTGTGCTGTTCCTCGCGACGTCGAGCGGCTTGAGTCCCGCGCTCAAGGTGGCATGCCTCGCGATTGGCGGTGCACTCAGTCAGCTCGTGTTTTCATTCGGACCACTGATGATTAGCGATATCGTGTCGGTCAGGCAGCGTGGCGCGCTGCTCGGCATCAACAGCTCGATCGGCACACTAGCCGGCCTGATCGCGCCGGCGCTGATGGGCGGCATCGTGCAGGCCAATCATGGCAACCCGGCGCTCGGCTACGAGCACGGTTTCATTGTGGTGGGGGCGCTGCTACTTGCGAGCGGCGCGCTCGGTCTCGTGTTGCTGAATCCGGAGCAATCGCGCCAGCGCATTCTCGAAGCGGCCCGGCGCGATGTAGGGCAGTCCTCGGTCGACGAGGGCGTCCAGCAGCGCGCGATGGCGCCTTCGATGGATATGGGGCAGCCGCGTTAATTGTGTTCAGGCGCGAGCGCCGTTTTGCTCACGAGCGGCAGCACGTCGTTGACCTGCGTGGCGATGTCCTCGGCTGCGACGCCGTAGACATGCAGCGAAACGGCCTGCGCGTCGCTGCCGTTCGATAGCCGGTGGATGCTGGCGCGCCCGCGTCCGCCGAACGATACCGCGCCGCTCGCGCGCGGATGCGAGCGAACCACGTCGGCGCCCTGGCGTGCGTCGTCCCACGCGTAAAGCGTTTCGGTCAGCGTGCCGTCGAGCACGGCGTAACCGCACCAGGTGTGATGCGCGTGGATCGGGCTCGCCTGGCCCGGTTGCCAGACCAGCGCTGCGACCGTGTAGCGGCCACGGCTGTCGGCCGCGATGACATGACGCCGATACCGCTCGGCGCTGCCTTCGCGCTGCGCGCTCGTGACGAGCGCCGGGTCGGCGAGCGCACGCGTGAGCGCCGCGCGCATGCCGCGCGCGAAACGCGCGCAGCGTGACGGGTCGGCGGGCGTCGCGCAGGCATCGAAGGCGGCGTCGAGTGCGGCGGTGAAGCGCGCGACGGCAGCGGCGTGTTGCTCCGCGGTGTGCACGGCGCTCAGCAGGGCGAGTTCGGCTGGGGCGTTCATGGCGTGTTCTTCTTCCGTTTCCTATAGGAAGATTTATAGCTGTTCGCGCCTAGAAAGAGTTTTCCTATTCTTTCCTCGTTTGCCCATCGTGTAGAATAAATTTCTACACTTCGGGGAGTGGGGAAATGGATCTCATCGACAGAAAGCTGGTTGAGCTGCTGCAGCAGGACGCGACCATGCCCGTCGCCGAATTGGCGCAGCGCGTCAATCTCTCGCAAACGCCGTGCTGGAAGCGCGTGCAGCGCCTGAAGGAAACGGGCGTGATCCGCGCGCAGGTCGCGCTGTGCGACCCGCGCAAGCTCGGGGTGGGTACGACGGTGTTTGTCGCCGTGCGCACCAACCAGCACACCGAAGCATGGGCGCAGACCTTCACGCGCGCGGTTCAGGAGATCCCCGAGATCGTCGAGGCGTATCGCATGAGCGGCGAGACCGACTACCTGCTGCGCATCGTGGTCTCCGATATCGACGACTTCGACCGCGTCTACAAGCAGCTCATTCGCGCCGTGCCGCTGTTCGACGTCAGTTCGAGCTTCGCGATGGAGCAGCTCAAGTATTCGACCGCGCTGCCGGTGCGCAGCGGCGCTTGAGGGCACACAGCGTCACGAAGCGCAACCTCGCGGCGCAAGCCGTCTGCAAGGCATGGCAGCGTAGAATGCCCGTTCCTGTCATCCAATTTCAATTCGAGGCTGGGCACGACCGATGAACCAACCGCGCAAGAAGAACCCCACCGTTGGCGTTGCCGTGTTCATCGTCGTGGTGGTGCTGTTCGTGATCGGCACTGTGCTGTTCAACGCGCTGAAGAGCAAGCGCGAGTACGAAGAGACCGTGGGCGCCAGCGCGGCGCATGCCTCCGCAAGCACGGCCGCCTCGCAGGCCAGCGGCTCGACGCAGTGACGCGCCGGGCCGTCTCCCTCCTTATTCGTCCGGTAGCCGGATGATGCTCGCGTCCCGGCGAATCAGCCAGGACGCCGTGATCATCTGCTTGCACTGGTGTGCGAGCAGCTTGAGCTCCTGGGGCAGTTCCGCCGTGGCGCCGAGCGCGCGCTCGGCTTCCACCACCATCGCGTCGAGTTCGCGCGTGAGCTGCTTCGTAATGTCGGCCTGATCGAGGGGCGCGGGCGTGCCGGCTTCGGCGGCGACGAGGTTCTCGCGCACGCAGGAAAGCGCGCGCTCGAGCGCGTCGAGCTTGACCTCCGGCTGGTCCGGCCGCGCCGTGCTGCGCAAAAGCGGCGCGGTGGCCGTGATCTGCGAGGCGAGCACGTGGCTGCGCACGAGCAGGTCGTTGAGTTCGGGCACGAACTTCTGCGCGGCCTTCGGTTCGAGCATCATGCGCTGGAACGCCTGACCGAGATTCGCAAACGCCACGTGCACGTTCTTGCGCGCGAGCCGATAGCGGAAGTCGCGCGCGAGCGAGGGTGCGGTCGCGGCTGCGCTCGCAGTGGCCTGTGCGGCCTGTGCGGTGGCTTTCGCGCCCACGGCTGACACAGGCGAGCCGGGCGCACCGGCCGTGGGTGAGTCGTCGATCGTCGCAACGTTGAGCGTGGCGGAGACAGGCTCGTCGACGACCGTCACCGCGTTCGCAGAGGCGCTTGCCATTGCGCTCACGCCGCTCGACACGTTATTCGTCACAACGGCCGCATCTGCTGGGATCACCGTCGCGGGCGCCGCGTGGGCCGCCACGCGCGCGCCGGCCTCGCTCACCACGCCACCCGCGAACGCCGGCTGCGGCGCGCCGGTGCGCCCGCTCCACCACCAGCTCGCCTCGAGATAGCTGCGCGTCGCGGCGATCATGTCGTGCACGAGCTTGCCCATCAGGCGGTATTCCCAGTACGGGAACAGATGGCTCGCGGCGATGGCGATCATGCAGCCCACCACCGTATCGATCGCGCGCTCGCCGATGATGCGCATGCTGCCCGGCGCGAGCAGATGGAACATCAGGAGCACATAGGCCGACGTGAACACCACGCTCGCCGTGTAGTTGAAGAGCAGGAGGCTGTAGCTCATCACCATGGCCGCGAACATCGAGACGAGCAGCACGAGCGGCTGCTTCACGAGCAGGATCAGCGCAATGCTCGCGATACAGCCGATCAGCGTGCCGACGATACGCTGCGCGTTGCGCTGGCGCGTGAGCGAGTAGCCGGGCTTCAGGATGATGATGCTCGTCATCACGATCCAGTAGGCGTTGGTGAGCGGCAGCAGGCGCCCGAGCCAGAAGCCCACCGCCACGGCAATCGTCACGCGCAGCGCGTGGCGAAAGCTCGGCGAGGCCATCGTGAGATTCGAGAAGATCTGCAGCCAGGACACGCGGCGGTTCGTCACGAAGCGTGTGAGCGCCTCGTCGATGCGCACCTCGGTTTCGGTGGTCGGCACTTCGCTCGCGAGGCTGCGGCGCATGCGGTCGATCAGGCGCGTGGCGCTCCAGATGCGCCGGAACGACGCCGAGATGGCCGCGTAGGCCTCCGGGTCGGTCGCGGCGAGGTCGCGCTTTTTCAGCAGCTCGAGTTCGTATTCGATGGCGCGCAGCTCGGCCTTCACGTTCACGCTCGCGCGCGGCGCTTCGTTTTGCAGCACTGCGAGGCCGATGTCTTCGAGATCGGCGGCGGCCTTGCGGATCAGGTCGCGGTAGAACACGAGCAGGTCCGAGCCGCCGAAGGTGTTGCGCACGAGCGGGTAGTCGGTGTGCGCGCCCACGAACAGCTCGTGCAGATCGACCGTGTTGATGAACAGGTTGAAGTGCATGGCGCGCCGCGCATCGATCTTGCCGGCCCTGAGCTTGGGCAGGTTGCGCAGCACGATGTCGCGCGCCGCGTCCTGACGCTCGACGGCGGCGATCTGCTTCGCGACGAGGTTGCGATAGCACTCGTCGAGATCGTTGTCGAGGTCGAAGAACTGGGCGCGCGCGAGCAGATAGTCGGCGCAGGCGAACACGCTTTCGGCGAGCGCCTGCTGCTCGATGCGATCGAGCATGAGCCGGCTGATCAAGGTCGACCACGCCGTGTACCAGAGGCCGCCCAGCAGGATCCACAGTGCGTTGACGAGCGCGAGGTGCGGCGTGAAATGCTCTTCGAGCGTCATCACCATCATGAAGAGGGTGGCGAAGCTGATCTGCGGCCAGCGGTTGCCGTAGACCACGATCAGCGAAAGCACGAAGGTGAGCGGCACCACGGTGGCCCATAGCGCGATGGGGCTGAAGGTGGCGAGACCGGTCGCGTAGGCGGAGAGAAACCCGATCACGCTGCAAGCGAGCATTTCGTTGCGCTTGTACTTGAGCGGCCCTGGCATGTCGACCACGCAGGCGCCGAGCGCGCCGGTCGAGATGGTGAACCCCAGCTCGCTCTTGTGAAAGACGAACAGGCACAGGACGGCCGGAAGCGAGATGCCGATCGCGATGCGCAGGCCGCCGTAAAAGTACTGGCTATAGAGGAATTTCCTGATTTCTACGGAGTAGCGCATCGACTGCCGGGAAGTTCGAGAGCGGACGGTACGCCGCGGACTGTGGCGCTGAGTCTAACGTATTTCGGGCACGATCTGACCGACGATGCGTGCCGGGCCGGGTGTCGTCAGTCCACGCTGAGCGTGCTCGTGCTCGCGTCAGTGGTTGCCGCTGTGTCGCCGAGCAGGCCGTGCGTGCCGTGGATGCGCCGCATGCGCGTGCGATACCAGAAGGTCCAGGCCATCAGGCCGCCGAATACGCCATAGCCGATGATCGGCGAGACGACGAGAAAGCGCTCGATCGGCCAGGTGGCGGCCAGATACGTGCGCAGCGCGGAGTCCAGACAAAGCCCGAAGCCCCAGATGAACGTGAGCAGGCGCATGGCCGCGACAAAGCTCGCATTCTCGATCCAGAGCCGTTCGAGCCGCGCGACGCCCTCGCGAGTCTCGCGCGCGACCGTGGCTCGCGTGAGATAGAACACGAGTGGGCGCTTCGCCAATAGCGAGATCAGGAACGCGGCGCCGATCGCGCCGGAGGCCATGCTCTCGCGCATCAACAGCACGCGCGGGCCGCCGCCGAACGCCACGGCGAGCAGCGAGAGCACGATGCCGAGCAGAATGACGGCCGAGAGCGCATCCACGCGCCGAAAGCGCACCAGTTCGACGATGCTCCAGGCAAGCGGCGGCGCGGCTGAGGCAATGAGGCCGCCGACTTCGCCCCAGTGCGGCTCGGCAAGACGGTAGGCGACCCAGGGAAGCAGCAGGTTGACCGCCAGTTCGGCAACGAATGCAGGACGCAGCTTCATGGGGTGCGTGCTCCTGAGGGTTCGCCCAAGGGAATGACGCCAGTATGGTTCATGCGCCGCGCGGCGGCAAACTGGCTGCGCAACCGCCTGACAGCGTGGCGGCATTTTGCATGCCCGCTGCGGACCGGATTGCCGCTTGCGCCGGAGCGTGTCGCGTGCAATTCGCGCTTGTGTCAACCAGTCCGCGCTGTGCGACACTGCCGCGTGCCCGGCCCGATGCGGCCAGCTTTTCATTTTTTCGCTTATGACCGCACGCGCGCCCATTCCATTGCAGGAAATCGAACTCGTCGCCGTTCGCGCACAGGGCGCGGGCGGCCAGAACGTGAACAAGGTGTCGAGCGCGATTCATCTGCGCTTCGACATTCGCGCCTCGTCCTTGCCTGAGGTGCTCAAGATGCGCTTGCTCGCGCTCGCCGACCGGCGGATTACGAGCGAGGGCGTCGTGGTGATCAAGTCGCAGGAATACCGCACCCAGGAACAGAACCGCATGGCCGCGCTCGCGCGCCTCGAGGAGCTGGTCGACAGCGTGAGCGTGACGCGCAAGGCGCGCGTGGCGACGCGTCCCACGCGCGCGTCGAAGCTGCGCCGGCTCGACAGCAAGGCGCGCACCGGCGAGCTGAAGGCGGGGCGGCGGCGCGTTTCCGAATAGCCGGCTAGCGCCAGGGGCGCTCGCGTGTCCCGTGCTCGGGCGGAAAGTCCGCGCACAACACATGCGTTGCGCCGCCGTAGTCGAGCGCGATAGCAGCCGTGTAACAGAGCTCGCCGTCATTGAGCGAATAGTGCGGACCCATTACCGCGACCCGTCCGGGTGCGGCGAGCGCACGCCGGAAATACTCGCGGCGCGACCAGTTGCTGTCGGTGTCGGGATAGAAAGGCGCGAGGCGCGCGGGCGGCCCGACGCCGGGCGTGGCAATCGAAGGCTCGTGCTGCTCGCCGTGTTCGTCCGCGGTGAATACGCGCTGCGCGTGGCTGGCGCCGTCGCCGAAAATCGCCTGCGCGGCCGCTTCGAGCGTACCGCCGCCCGTTAGCACGCGCGCGCCGCACAGCATGGCGTGCGAGAGCGCGCCGAAATTGACCCGCTCGATGATCTCGGTGCTGCGCTGGTAGTCGGCGAAGCGCCGCCACATCGACTGCGCGAGCGCGGGCGCAGCCGCACTGGCTTCCCGTACCGAAGCTTGCGGCTTGCCGAACCAGAAGCCCTGCACGAGGTCGATGTCGGCTTGCATCAGCACCATGAGCTGCATCTCGGTCTCGACGCCTTCTGCCAGCACCATCGTGCCGGCGTGATGAAGGATCGAGACGAGTTCGGAGATGAAGGCCACGTGGTTCTCGCCGCTGGCCGCGCGCGTGACGAGCGATCGATCGAGCTTGACGATGTCGGGCCGGTAGCGCCAGACGCGATCGAAATTGGAAAAACCCGCACCGAAGTCGTCGAGCGCGACGAGAAAGTCGCGGCTGCCGGCAGGCGGCCGTTCGTCGACGAACGAGCTGTGCTCGTCGCCGCCGCGCTGCTCGAGCACCTCGATCACCACGCGTTCGTGCGGGAAGTCGAAGTATCGGCACAGGCCATCGATCGCGGCTTGCGCGGGGTCGGCGGCACGTGCGCTGCGCGGCAGCGTGTTCAGGAAGATCCAGCCCGTCTCCACGCCTTGCTGGACGAAATTCGCGAGGTGCAGGCAGCGGGCGAGCTCGTCGAGCTGCTGTGCCTCGGCGCCTGCGACCGTGGCGAACAGATCCGCCGGGGCGACGGTGTGGCCCGAGCCGTCGGTGGCGCGCAGCAACGCCTCATAGCCGACAACGCGCTGATGCGTGATGGAGAGCACCGGCTGGAATGCGCTGCCGAGCGCGCAACCGCGCCATTGCGCGCCCCAGCCGGCAGCACGCGGCTGGAGTTGGGCGAGCAGGCTGGCGGCTGGCGCCGCCTTTGCGTTCGACGGATCGTTCGGCATGGCTCGGCACGCGTGGCGGCGCACGCGGTTCGTGGGCGTCTGAAACCGCAGGCCCGTGGGCCGCACTACTGCCGTTTATCGCAGGCGCTTGGCCGACGGCGGTAACCGGCGGGGCCTGTCGTCAAGTGTACGGACTATCGGAAGAGACTGCGGGAGAAACTGTGCGCACGAGTCGTGCCTGGCCCGACGGTGCGTGCCGATGGAGGCGGGGAGGGGCGAAGCGGGACGAGGGTGTCTGACGAGGCCCCCGCGTCAGGTGCGGGCGCCTCGTATACCGCCTGCTGGCGGCAGCATTTGCTGCTTAGTGCGCGGTGTTGGGCACGTCGAGAATCAGGATGATGGTCCAGTCTGCGTCGCCTTCGTGATGGTATTGGCGCTCCGCGACGATGAACGGCTGCTGCTTGCCGGCCGGCCCGAGGAACAGCACGTCGCCTTCCATCGGCAGGCATTCGATGGGGGGCAGCGCGAGATACGCGTCCTGGTTGCCGCCGCGCGGCATCAGCTTTTCGATCTTGCGTGAGGCCGCTTCGGTCCATTCGATATCGAGCTGGATGTTGCTCATTGCGTTTCTCCGCGCGTGGCGCGCACAAAAGGTTGGGTTTCGCCGACCGGGGCGTTTTCGAGGTGCGCGACTTTAGCATACCGCGCCCGCGCGCCGTCGCGGTGGCGATGCGCGCGAGGCAACAAGTGCAGCGAGTGGCGCGGCGAATAAAAAAGCCGATGACGGCAAGACCGGCATCGGCTTTGTTCCCGGGGAAGGCGGGCCGCGTGCGCTGGGCTGCGCGCGGCCTGGTCCAGCCCGCTCTTACTGGGCGGGGGCCTTCTTGTGATGCGGATGTCCCGACTTGTGTTGCGGCATGGGTGCCGGCGCGGGCGCGGCTGCCTGCTGCTGCTGCAGGGCCTGCGCGCGTTGCAGGACGTCGTCGGCCTTGGCCGGATCGGTGCTCATCGTGATGCCGTTATCCGACTGCGCATAGGCAGCGCCCGTCAGTGCGGAAAGTGCAATCAGGACTGCGAGGGACACTTTTTTCATCTCTACCTCCGAAGGAGCGGTTTATGGACCCAGCCGGTACCTGTCCAAGCAGGATGGACATGCCATTCTAACGATCAAATACTCGCTCCAGATGACATCGCGTAAGCCGTTCGCACGGGAGTTACATCTCGTTACATCTGGTGCCGCCATACGGTCATACTAGAACCAACCGATCATCCGATACACATAAAACTGGGCAATCCCAATCGATTCGTGGAGCGCGGTTTCCGCGGACTTGAGATTGGACACGCGCGGGAGCAGGCCGCGTTCGACGCGGCGCACGCTGGATACCGCGGGCAGCGGGTTCATGTCGAAGCGATGGAAATCGAGCATCGCGCGGCGCATCTGGTAAGACGACGTCACGAGCAGGAGCGTGTCATCGCTTCCGGCCCGGACGATGGGCGCGACGTTGCGCGCGTTCTGATACGTCGTGAGGCTCTGGTTCTCGAGCACGAGATCGGCGCTCGGTACGCCGGCGCGCAACAGGTAGGGTGCGTAGTTGTCGGCCTCGGCGCTCGCATGGTGTTCCGGGTTGCCGCCGCTCACGATCACGCGGCACGTGCCGCCCGCGCGCGCGCACTGCGCGTGCAGCTCGGCGGCAAGGGCTATGCGCGCGTAGACGTCGCGCGCGGGGCCGAGTTTGCCATCGCGGGATTCGGTGCCGCCGCCCAGCAAGATGATGGCGGTACGCGCACCGAAGCGCGCCGGGCCGATCTTCGCCTGATCGTAGGGAGTGCGATACAACTCCGGCTGGGCGAAATCGAGCAACGCGCCGGTGAGCCAGCCGGTGGCGAGCAGCCAGAAGACCACGGCCGCGCAGGCTGCGACACGCCAGCGCGCGCTACGCCACACCAGGGCCAGCGCAATAAATAGCGCAAACAAAACGATTAGAATCAATTTGGATGAGGTAACGTATTGTTTTCGGGAAAATGTACGTCCAACCGACCTTTGCGCCGCGAGCGTGGCGCGGCGTTGGCCGTGCGGGAAGCGGTGAAGCCGCTTTCTCGGGGGCCCGGATAACCTGCAGTCCCTGCCGCTGCATAGCGCACGGATAGGGCGCGTGGGCCCGCCAGGGCACAGAGTGCGCCGTTCTCAGGTCCGCATTGCGCCGCAGCCGGTACGCGCGAGGCTCGATGATCGCAGGACTGCATTTTAAGAAAGAAGTGAGATGACCACGTATTCCAACGAAGCAGTACTCGAAGCGCTACGGCGGGTGCAGTATCGGCAGGTCCCGTGGGCGCGTCGTCCTGAAGTGTTCCAGTATTTGCGCGATCTCGGGATGATGGACATCGTACGGCAGCGCACGGTCGCGCCGGCGCCGGGTTTCCATGCGCCGGTCGATATCGCGGTGCTGACCGATCGCGGCCGCGCCGAATTCGCCCGGCTCGCGCGCGACGAGCGCACGTTGCAGTGGAGCGCGCATCGCGTGGCCGACTACGTCGCGCAGCTCGTGCCCCAATCCGGCCTCGAAGCCAGCCAGTAGCACGCTATCTTCTTCGTCCCGCCAAAAAAAAGCCCGCATCGAAAGATACGGGCTTACCGGAATTACTGCTGCCACGCTGTGCTTGATGGCGTAAGAATAGACCGCACGTAAGGCGCGGTGGTTCCCCGGGGCAGGGTATATGCTGAGCCGCTGCGTTGCAGGGCGGTGCTGGCACCCTCCGTCATCGCAGTTCTTTCATCGTTCCGGCGGTCCCCTCGACGGTGTTTCGCTGGCCGGCTCAGCGCCGCTGCGTCGGTTCCTGCCTCTGCGGCGCGCTGCGGCGGGCATTGTCCGCAATGTCGCCGCGCAAGTCGCCGCGCGGCACGGGCGGATTGCCCGCATTCGGGCCAGGCGCTGCGGGCGGCAGGGCATGCGCGCCGGTTTGCGACATCGACCATGTCGGTACGGAGGGATGCGGCGGCTGGGCCGCGGCGCTGAACGACACGAACGACGCCGTGGGCGCAAAAAGAGCAAGGGCGGACAGCGAAACCATGATGCCCCTGATGTACAGGTTCATGGATTTCATGGTGGTTCCCGTCAATCCAGTTTCTTGACGTTAGTGGAGATGCTTCTAAGCTAACGTCGGACGCGAAAGCACGCTGTAAATATTAGTAAAGAGATGTATCGCGCGATGCCGATCGCCTGGTTGCGGACGCAGCGATGTCAATGCGGCCCGCATTGGCCGTACATTGGCCCGAAGAGGGCGGCGGCGCTGGCCGGGCTCCAGACAGCGGTCTGCCGTGGCCCGGAGTGTGGAAGGCGTGGGAGAAAAACACACCGGGCGCACGAGGCGCCCGGCGTAAAGCAACTGAAGCGTGGCTCAGGCCATCTTGACCGGCGCGCGCCACGATTCCGGGTTGGTCCAGAACGCACCGCGCAGGCGGTCGCGGCTGGGCGGTGCGGGCGGCTTGGTCGCCGTGGCGCCGATACGGCCGCGCAGCGAAATCTCACGCCCGTTCGAGCCCAGTCGCTTGACGATCTCTGCAAGCGTGCCGTCTGCCTGCCACTCGTCGAAACGGCGGCGGCAGGTCGGCGGCGAGGGGTAGCGGCCCGGCAGCTTGGACCAGCCTTCACCCGTCGAAAGCACCCAGAGCACCGCGTTGACCACAGCACGCGCTTCGACGCGAGGCCGTCCGCGCCGTTCGCTCCGTGCCGGTTCAGCACAGAACAACGCCTCGACCAGCGCCCATTCGTTGTCTCTCAAATCGTCGAACAGCATCATGTTTCACCTCAGCGAAGCTATCTCCGGTGCGCTGCCCCGCGCTGCGCACTCTTCATGTACTCCCGGCCGGATGCCGGAGTACCAGGCGGGCCCGGCTGGATCGTCCCGGACTGCATGCTTGCCGGTACGTCCATCGAACCTGTGCGTGCCTTAATGCGAAAACCGTGCCAGCACGTACGTTCTCGTCTTGAAGCCGCGTGGCGCCAAGCCCGCGCGGGAGATTGCCAGGGGCGTATAAGACTCGAAAACACTTGTCGAGAAAATCGGGAGAATCACCAATCTTGTGCAGCCAAGCCCGTCCTGCGTGCGTTTGCGCCGTATTGCTGCATTGCGGCGAACAATGAGCCCTGATGCGCTGTTACCCGTAACGCTCGGTGTCCGGCATAGAATTGCATGAAAGTGGACAATTCATGAGGCGAATGGATGAATGTGACGCTGCGGCAGTTGCGGGTGTTCATCGAGGTCGCCCGGCTACAGAGCTTTAGCCGGGCAGGCGACGAAATCGGGCTTACGCAGTCCGCCGTGAGCCGCTGCGTGCGCGAACTCGAAGCCGAGATCGGCGTGAAGCTCGTCGACCGGACCACGCGCGAGGTGCAGCTCACGGATGTCGGTGCGAATCTGATCGCGAGCATTCCGCGCCTGCTGGGCGATCTGGACGACGCCTTGCGCGAGATTCGCGAGATCGGCGAGCAGCGTCGCGGCCGCGTCGTCGTGGCGGCGAGCCCGACGGTCGCGTGCCGGTTGATGCCTCAAGTCGTGGCCGCGTGCGGGCGGCAGTTCCCCTACATCACGCTTGGATTGCGCGACGACGTGCAAAGCGACGTCGTGCGCAAGATCCGCTCGGGCGAGGTGGACTTCGGCGTGATCATCGGGCCCTTTGCCGCTGAGGATCTCGAAACGGAGTGTCTGACCACGGACTCGTTCTGCGTGGTCGTGCGCGGCGATCATGCGCTCGCGCTGAGTCAGGAAGTCTCGTGGAAGGAACTGGACGGCGAGCGACTCGTGATGCTCGACTACGCCTCGGGCAGCCGCCCGCTCATCGACGCCGTGATGAGCGAGCAGGGCGTGAGCGCACGCGTGGTGCAGGAGCTGGGCCATCCCGCTACGGTATTCGGCCTCGTCGAGGCGGGCGTGGGCATCAGCGTGCTGCCCTGGCTCGCGCTGCCCGTACCGGCGGGCGCGCCCTTGCTGGCGCGGCCGCTCGTGCCGCGCGCGGAGCGCACCGTCGAGCTCGTGCGGCGGCGCGACCGCTCGCTTTCCCCGGCAGCCGAGGCGGTCTGGTCGCTGATCCGTCAACTTGCCGGGCGGCCCGAAACGCAGCGCTAGAACCGCCGTGCCGGCGCCTGGAGGCGTCGACCTCGCGGCGCCGGGCCACGCGCTACACTTCACGTTTTCCCACATTCTGTGTCACCCGGAACCCCGATGAGCGATTTCGAACCGTCGTCCTCCGTTTCCCTGCCGCGCGAAGCGGTGCGTGCGTTGCGCTCGTCGCAGATCCGCGAAGTGGCGAATGCCGGGTTCGGCGTTCCCGACGTGCTGCCGTTCTGGTTCGGCGAGTCCGACCGAGTGACGCCGCCGTTCATCCGCGAGGCTGCCGCCGAGGCGCTCGGGCGCGGCGACACGTTCTACACGCACAATCTCGGCATCGCGCCGCTGCGCGAATCGCTCGCGCGTTACGTGAGCGAGCTGCATGGCGCCACGCCCGTGGACAACCTCGCGGTGACGAGCGCCGGCGTCAATGCGCTGATGCTGGCGGCGCAGCTCGTCATAGGCGCGGGCGACCGGGTGGTGGCGGTGACGCCGCTGTGGCCGAACCTCGTCGAAATCCCGAAGATTCTCGGCGCCACGGTCGAAACGGTTTCGCTTGGCTACGGCGAGCACGGCTGGACGCTCGATCTCGACCGGCTGCTGGCGGCGCTCACGCCCGACACGCGCCTGCTCATGATCAACTCGCCGAACAATCCGACCGGCTGGGTGATGACGCGCGACCAGCAGCGCGCGGTGCTCGAACATTGCCGGCGCCTCGGCATCTGGATCGTCGCCGACGAGGTCTACGAGCGCCTTTACTATGGCGACGCGAGCGAGCGCACCGCGCCCTCGTTTCTCGACATTGCGTCGCGCGAAGAGCGGCTGATCTGCGTGAATTCGTTTTCGAAGGCCTGGCTCATGACCGGCTGGCGGCTCGGCTGGATGGTCGTGCCGCGCACCTTGACCGACGATCTCGGCAAGCTGGTCGAGTACAACACGTCGTGCGCGCCGTCGTTCGTGCAGCAGGCCGGCATTGCCGCCGTCGAGCACGGCGAGCCGTTCACGCGCGCGCTCGTGGCCGATCTGCGTGCTTCGCGCGACCATCTTGCCGCCGCGCTCGCGAAGCTCCCCGGCGTGGACGTGAAAGTGCCGCATGGCGCGATGTATCTCTTTTTCCGGCTCGCGGGCGCGCAGAACAGTCTTGAACTGTGCAAGGCGCTGGTGCGCGACGCGGGCCTGGGGCTCGCTCCGGGCAGTGCGTTCGGACCGCAAGGGGAAGGTTTCGTACGCTGGTGCTATGCGTGCGATCCCGCGCGGCTCGACGCGGGCGTCGAGCGGCTCGCGCGCTACCTGGAGACGGTGGGAGCGCATTGAGGCTCTGCCAGGCACAATTAGCGCGGTACTGGCAGCGCCATGCACCGGCGTGGCGCGCGCAAGCAGAAAGCGGCAGCACGGCCGGATGAAAATGCGGCAGCTCATGCGGAATGGCGTCTTTACGCACCCAGCGTTTTTGCGTAATATGGCGCTCAGTCAAGCGATTCCCTGCGGGAATTTCGCGGCTCCCTCCGGCTGGGTCTGGCTCTGTGCCTGTATTTCGGCCCCCCGGTGCGTGCTCCCATCAATATGACCGATCAGAATCGGGCGAGCGCGTCTCCAAGTTCCATATCGTCTTTCGTCTGTCTGATCCGGTTCCTTGAACCTGATTTACCTTACTTAGGGTCTGACCTGGCTGCATGAATACCCAAGAGGCGAAAATCGTCCTCGAGACTGCATTGATCTGCACGCAGGAGCCGTTGAAGATCGGCGAACTGCGCAAACTGTTTGCCGACGACATTTCGGCCGACACGGTCCGCAACCTGCTCGAAGACCTGCGGCATGAATGGTCCGGGCGCGGCGTCGAGCTGGTGGGGCTCGCGTCGGGCTGGCGCTTTCAGAGCAAGCCGGCCATGCGGACGTACCTTGACCGGTTGCATCCCGAAAAGCCGCCGCGCTATTCGCGCGCGGTCCTCGAAACGCTCGCGATCATCGCGTACCGGCAACCGGTCACGCGCGGCGACATCGAGGAAATTCGCGGCGTCACGGTCAATACGCAGGTCGTCAAGCAGCTCGAGGACCGTAACTGGATCGAAGTGATCGGTCATCGTGACGTGCCGGGCCGCCCGGCGCTGTATGCAACGACGCGGGAGTTTCTCGACGATCTCGGACTGAAGTCGCTCGACGAATTGCCGCCGCTCGACGATCCGTCGAACCAGTTCGGCGAGCAGTTGCTTGCGCAGCATGCGATCGAGTTTCCCGATAGCGCCGCGGCGCAGTTCGTCGCAGAAGGCCAGCCCGAGGCTGCTGCCGATGCGGCAGGCGCGGAAGATGCGCTGGCGCAGGTAGCAGAGGGCGCAGCGTCGGACGTTGCTACGGCCGCGCAGCCCGGGAGCGAAACGCACGAATTGCACCAGGCGCACGAAGCGGAAGAAGCGGAAGAAGCGCACGAGGTGGCAGGCGCAAACGTTGCATACGGAGCGGTTGCCTCGGACGACGCGGTACATGACGAAGCAAGCCTCGCGCAGCCCGGGTCCGTCCCGGACGCTCACGTGCAGGATGCCGCGCACGCAGCAGATGCGGCGGGCGAAGAAGAATACGAAGACCGCCGCGACGCGGCGCAGGACGACCCCGTCTCGACGACGGACGACGAAGCCGCACGACGCGGCATCTGACGTAACAAGCATTTTTGACGCGCCCCGCAAGCGGGCGCGCAACCTGACATTTTGAGGTTGTTTTGACTGATATCCACGACACCGATTCGACCGACGCGCCCGAATCCGCGCGCCGCGCGTCCTCCGCGCGCGACGACGACACGCGTGCCTCGCAGGTCGAAGGCGAAGCACAGGGCGGCGAGGGCGAAGAGCGTCCGCGCCGCGGTCTGCGTCGCGGGCCGCGCAGCCTGATCGCGCGCCGCCGCGCGGGCGCGAAGGCAAAGACCGCCGAAGGCGCGGAAGGCGTCGACGTCCCCGCAGCGCCCGCTGCCGACCAGGAAGCGGCGCCCGAGCGCGCTCCCGCTGGCCGCGCGCCGCGCAAGGACGCCGGCGCGAAAAAGCCGGGCCGCCGGCAGACCGCGGGCGGTGCCGCCCAGGGCGAGCGCCAGGGTGAGCGCCAACAGGGTGCGGGCAAGCGCCAGAAGGGCCAGGGCCGGGGCGAAGGCCAGCCGGCAGCGGCCGCGAGCGAGTCCACGCAGGACGACCTGTTTCTCTACGTGACGTCGCCGGCGTTCGACGCCGACAACGGCGCCGGTTCCGGCGTGCGCGCACCGATGCTGCGCCGCGGCCACGCCCAGCAGCCCAAGCGCGTGCTGAGCCCGGACGACGACGCGCCGAAGCTGCACAAGGTGCTGGCGGATGCTGGCATGGGCTCGCGCCGCGACATGGAAGAGCTGATCATCGCCGGGCGCGTCTCGGTAAACGGCGAGCCGGCGCATATTGGCCAGCGCATTCTGCCGACCGATCAGGTCCGTATCAACGGCAAGCCGATCAAGCGCAAGCTGCAGAACAAGCCGCCGCGCGTGCTGATCTATCACAAGCCGACCGGCGAAATCGTAAGTCACGCCGATCCGGAAGGCCGCCCCTCGGTGTTCGACCGCCTGCCGCCGATGAAAACGGCAAAGTGGCTGGCCGTCGGCCGTCTGGACTTCAACACCGAAGGTCTGCTGATGCTCACGACCTCGGGCGATCTCGCAAACCGCTTCATGCACCCGCGCTACAGCGTGGAGCGTGAGTACGCGGTGCGCGTGGTGGGCGAGCTCACTGAGGGCAATCGTCAGAAGCTGCTCAAGGGCGTCGAACTCGAAGACGGCCCCGCGAGCTTCCTGCGCATCCGCGACGGTGGCGGCGAAGGCACGAACCACTGGTATCACGTCGCGCTGGCCGAAGGCCGTAACCGCGAAGTGCGCCGTATGTTCGAAGCCGCGGGCTTGATGGTGAGCCGTCTGATCCGCACGCGCCACGGCCCGATCGCGCTGCCCAAGGGCCTCAAGCGCGGCCGCTGGGAAGAGCTCGAGGACAACCAGGTGCGCGCGCTGATGGCGGCGGTTGGCCTGAAGGCGCCGAGCGAAGAGAAGGGCGGTCGCGGCGGCAAGGAGCAGGAGCGTCGCCAGCCCGATCCGATGCAGACGTCGATGGGCTTCATCAACCGCGAGCCGGTGCTGAGCTCGCACGGTGCGATGGGGCAGCCGCGTCAAGGCCAGGGGCGGCGCGGCGCGGCGGGCGGCTTCGGCGGCGGCGCAGGTGCCGGTCACGGCAATTTCGGTGCGGGCTCGGGCTTCGGCGGACGTGGCGGCAACCGTGCGGGCGGCCGCGATGTGGACGGCAACCGCGCCCCGGGCGCGGGGGGCAAGCGTGCCGGCGGCAACGCCAGCGGGAACGGCAACGGCAACGGCAATCGCCGCAGCGGTCCCGGCAACGGCGGCAATGGTGGCAATGGCAACCCCAACGGCAACCGCGCAGGCGGCAACAGCCGTGGCGGCCAGCGAGGCACGCCGCGCAACCGCACACGCGGTCATTGATCGCGAGGCGCGCGACGTCCGGCCGCGCCATGCGGCGGGCGTCGCGGCTGTGCAACGGCGACGATTCGCGTCGTTAGCGCACAAAACAGCGCGCAAAACGCCGGCAAATCCCCCTTGCGAGCCCATAAATAACGGCAAAAGGCGGCTGGGGCTTGACCGTCGATTTGCGTTAATGTGCAAAAAAGGCTAGAATCACAAAGTCGCTGGGCGTGCGGCTATTTATCTGCGCTGTAATACGCGCCCCAGGTGCGACCACCTGGCTAAGTGAGAAGATGGGCGTTTCGCCCATTTTTTTTTGGTTCGCCCCAAATTGGTTACCAACAGATGCCGACGTTTGACGTTCGGCATTGTCAATTTGGGGGCCGTCTAACCATCCGGGTCGTTCGTCATCGTGGGGCAGGTAGGTGGGAAGCGCGCGCGCTCACCTGGCGCGCGGCCCGCGAATCCCTGGCGAAGCAAGAAATAAAGCTAAGGAAGTTGCTGGCCCGCTGCGCAGAACATCTGGAGTGGGCATTGTGCAACTGACGGAACTGATTGAAACCACGGTCACCGGGCTCGGTTACGAGCTGGTCGACCTCGAGCGCACCGGGCGCGGCATGCTGACCATCTTCATCGATCAGCCC
This sequence comes from Paraburkholderia sp. JHI869, assembly GCF_038900775.1. NCBI lineage: Bacteria > Pseudomonadati > Pseudomonadota > Betaproteobacteria > Burkholderiales > Burkholderiaceae > Paraburkholderia > Paraburkholderia sp. JHI869. Next base: position 213,178 of record NZ_JAYMSC010000003.1, on the reverse strand, counting down.
GCGGGGATCGCGATCGAGGACTGCGAGAAGGTCACGCGTCAGCTGCAGCACGTTCTGACGGTCGAGAACATCGACTACGAGCGGCTCGAAGTTTCGTCGCCCGGCCTCGACCGTCCGCTGAAAAAACTGGCGGACTTCGAACGCTTCGCAGGCTGCGAAGCGGTAATCACGTTGAAAAAGCCATTGGACGGACGGAAATCGTACCGGGGTATCGTGCATGCTCCGGAAGGCGAATCCATCGGTCTGGAATTCGAAGGGAAGGCGGGTCCTGCGATGCTCGATTTCACGCTCGCAGACATCGATAAAGCACGCCTTATCCCCAAAGTTGACTTTAGGAGCCGCAAACAATGAGTCGCGAAGTGTTGATGCTGGTGGATGCGCTGGCACGCGAGAAGAATGTCGACAAGGACGTGGTGTTCGCCGCCCTTGAAGCGGCGCTTGCGTCGGCCTCCAAGAAACTCTTCGACGAGGATGCGGATATCCGCGTGCATATCGACCGCGAAAGCGGCGAACACGAAACGTTCCGCCGCTGGCGCGTCGTGCCGGACGAAGCGGGACTGCAGGAGCCGGACCAGGAAATCCTGCTGTTCGAAGCACGCGAGCAAGATCCTGAAGCGCAGATCGACAGTTTCGTCGAGCAGCCGGTGCCTTCGGTCGAGTTCGGCCGTATCGGCGCACAAGCCGCCAAGCAGGTCATCCTGCAGAAGGTGCGTGACGCCGAGCGCGAGCAGATCCTGAACGACTTCCTCGAGCGCGGCGAAAGCATCATGACCGGCACGGTCAAGCGCATGGACAAGGGCAACTTCATCGTCGAATCCGGCCGTGTGGAAGCGCTGCTGCGCCGCGACCAGCTGATTCCGAAGGAAAACCTGCGCGTGGGCGACCGCGTGCGCGCCTGGATCGGCAAGGTCGACCGCACCGCGCGCGGCCCGCAGATCGAACTCTCGCGCACGGCGCCCGAGTTCCTGATGAAGCTGTTCGAAATGGAAGTGCCCGAAATCGAACAGGGTCTCCTCGAGATCAAGGCGGCGGCGCGCGATCCGGGCGTACGCGCCAAGATCGGCGTGGTGGCTTATGACAAGCGCATCGACCCGATCGGCACCTGCGTCGGCATCCGCGGTTCGCGCGTGCAGGCCGTGCGCAACGAGCTCGGTGGCGAAAACGTCGACATCGTGCTATGGTCGGAAGATCCCGCCCAGTTCGTGATCGGCGCGCTCGCGCCGGCTGCCGTGCAGTCGATCGTCGTCGACGAAGAAAAGCACTCGATGGACGTCGTGGTCGACGAGAGCGAGCTCGCGGTCGCCATTGGCCGCAGCGGCCAGAACGTGCGTCTCGCCAGCGAGCTGACCGGCTGGCAAATCAATATCATGACGCCGGACGAATCTGCACAAAAGCAGAATCAGGAGCGCACGGTGCTGCGCGACCTGTTCATGGCGCGTCTCGACGTGGATGAAGAAGTCGCCGACATCCTGATCGACGAAGGCTTCACGAGCCTCGAAGAGATCGCCTACGTGCCGCTCAACGAAATGCTGGAAATCGAGGCCTTCGACGAGGACACCGTGCACGAGCTGCGCAACCGCGCTCGCGACGCACTGCTCACGCAGGCCATCGCGAACGAGGAGAAGGTGGAAAGCGCCGCGCTGGACCTGAAGAGTCTGGACGGTATCGACCCGGACCTGCTCGCGAAACTGGCGCAGCATGAAGTTCACACCCGCGACGAGCTCGCCGAGCTGGCCGTGGACGAACTGGTCGAAATGACGGGAATGGAAGAGGACGCCGCCAAGGCGTTGATCATGAAGGCGCGTGAGCACTGGTTCCAGTGACCCGGCAACGGGAAACTGCATCAGGGCGCGACGAGCAGGAAGCGACCATGACCCACTGAACTGAACGCGGCGGAGCCTTGCAGGACGCGAGGCACCGAAGGCCGCATGACCCGATGTCAACCGCAAGGAATCGGTCCTTGCACTAAGAGGAATGAATGGCGAGTAACAACGTAGCCCAATTTGCCGCGGAACTGAAGATGCCTGCCGGCGTGCTGCTCGAGCAGCTGCAGGCGGCAGGTGTCACGAAAGCGAGCGAGAGCGATGCATTGTCGGAGACCGACAAGGCGCGTCTGCTCGATCACTTGCGCAAGTCTCACGGCTCGACTGATGCGGACAAGCGCAAGATCACGCTGACGAAACGGCATACGTCGGAAATCAAGCAGTCTGATTCGACGGGTAAGGCACGCACCATTCAGGTCGAGGTGCGCAAGAAGCGCACGTTCGTCCGCCGCGACGAGTCCGCCGGTGAGGCGGAGGCATCGAATCATGCAGCCGACGCAGCCGCTGCCGCCGAAGAGGCGGAGCTGCAGCGCCGCGAGGAAGAAGCGCGCCGCGAGGCAGAACTGCTCGAGCGTCAGGCCCAGGAGCTCAAGGAGCGCCAGGAACTGCTCGCGCGTGAAGAGTCCGAGCGCCGCGCGCGCGAAGAGGCCGCCGAGGCCGAGCGCCGCCGTGCCGAGGAAGAAGCTGCAAAGAAGAAGGCAGCGGCCGATACCGCCGCTCGCGAGCTGGCCGCCCAGGCCGTGGCCGCGCAGCGCAACGCCGAAGCGGAAGCGAAAGAAGTGAAGCAACAGCAGGACCAGCAAGAAGAACAGCGCGCCGCAGCCGAGCGCGCCGCGCAGCGCGAAGCGGCCCAGAAGGCCGAAGTCGCCGCGCGCGAAGCCGCCGATAAGGCGCAGAAGGAACAGGACGAGATCGCTCGCCGCCGCGCGGCTGCCGAAGCCGAAGCGCGCGCGATCCGCGAAATGATGAACACGCCGCGCAAGGCGCAGGTGAAGCAGCCCGAGCCGCCCAAGCCCGTCGAGCCGCCCAAGCCCGCTGAAGCCAAGGGCACGCTGCACAAGCCGGCCCGTCCGGAAGGTGCACCGGCCCGTCCGGCCGGCGGTGCAGGCGCCGCGGCGAAGAAGCCGGCCACGACGGCCGCGCCCTCCACGAGCGCGCCGGGTGCAGGCGCGGGCGACCGCAACAAGAAGCCGGGCGCAGGCAAGGGCGGCTGGCAGGACGACGCGGCCAAGCGCCGTGGCATCAAGACGCGCGGCGACTCGTCGGGCGGCGTGGACCGCGGCTGGCGCGGCGGCCCGAAGGGCCGTGGCCGTCACCAGGACGCTTCGACGTTCCAGGCGCCGACCGAGCCGATCGTGCGTGAAGTGCACGTGCCGGAAACCATCACGGTGGCCGACCTCGCGCACAAGATGTCCGTGAAGGCATCGGAAGTCATCAAGGTGATGATGAAGATGGGCCAGATGGTCACCATCAACCAGATGCTCGACCAGGAAACGGCGATGATCATCGTCGAGGAACTGGGCCACAGTGCGGTTGCCGCGAAGCTCGACGACCCGGAAGCGCTGCTGGTCGAAGGCCAGGCAACGGGCACGGACGCCGAGCAACTGCCGCGTCCGCCGGTCGTCACCGTCATGGGTCACGTCGATCACGGCAAGACCTCGCTGCTCGACTACATCCGCCGCGCCAAGGTCGCAGCGGGCGAAGCCGGCGGCATTACGCAGCACATCGGCGCTTACCACGTCGAAACGCCGCGTGGCGTCATCACGTTCCTCGACACGCCGGGTCACGAGGCCTTCACGGCCATGCGTGCCCGCGGTGCGAAGGCCACCGACATCGTCATTCTGGTGGTGGCGGCCGACGACGGCGTGATGCCGCAGACGAAGGAAGCGATTGCGCATGCGAAGGCCGCGGGCGTGCCGCTCGTCGTGGCGATCAACAAGATCGACAAGCCGGATGCGAACCTCGATCGCGTCAAGCAGGAACTCGTCGCGGAAGGCGTGGTGCCGGAAGAGTACGGCGGCGACTCGCCGTTCGTGCCGGTGTCGGCGAAGACCGGCGCGGGCATCGACGACCTGCTCGAAAACGTACTGCTGCAAGCCGAAGTGCTGGAACTGAAGGCACCGGTCGAGGCGCCGGCCAAGGGCATCGTCATCGAAGCGAAGCTCGACAAGGGTAAGGGTCCGGTTGCAACGATCCTCGTCCAGTCGGGTACGCTCAATCGCGGCGACGTCGTACTGGCAGGCAGCGCCTACGGCCGCGTGCGCGCCATGCTCGACGAAACGGGCAAGCCCACGAAGGAAGCGGGTCCGTCGATCCCGGTCGAAATCCAGGGTCTCTCGGAAGTGCCGGGCGCGGGCGAAGAAGTCATCGTGCTGCCGGACGAACGCAAGGCGCGTGAAATCGCCATGTTCCGTCAAGGCAAGTTCCGCGACGTCAAGCTGGCGAAGCAGCAGGCCGCGAAGCTCGAAAACATGCTCGAGCAGATGGCGGAAGGCGAAGTGCAGAACCTGCCGCTCATCGTCAAGGCCGACGTGCAGGGTTCGCAGGAAGCGCTGGTGCAATCGCTGCTCAAACTGTCGACCAGCGAAGTGCGCGTGCAGATCGTGCACAGCGCGGTCGGTGCGATCAGCGAGTCGGACGTCAACCTGGCAACGGCTTCGAAGGCGGTCATCATCGGCTTCAATACGCGTGCGGATGCGCAGGCGCGTAAGGTGGCCGAGGCGAACGGCATCGACATCCGCTACTACAACATCATCTATGACGCTGTGGATGAGGTGAAGGCGGCGATGTCGGGCATGCTGGCGCCGGAGAAGCGCGAGACGGTCACGGGTATGGCCGAAGTGCGTCAGGTGATCCGCGTGCCGAAGGTCGGCCTGATCGCGGGTTGTATGGTCACGGACGGTTTCGTCAAGCGTTCGTCGTCGGTGCGCGTGATCCGCAACAACGTGGTCATCCATACCGGCGAACTCGACTCGCTCAAGCGCTTCAAGGACGACGTCAAGGAAGTCAAGCAAGGCTTCGAGTGCGGTATGTCGATCAAGAACTTCAGCGATATCGTCGAAGGCGACCAGTTCGAAGTGTTCGAGATCACCGAAGTCGCGCGTACGCTGTAATACAGCGGCGCTCGCGGGCCGGCCTACGGGCCGCTCGCGGACACCCGCGGGTTGACCGATAAACGGGCGGGGCAGGCGCTGGCCAGCCCCGCCCGTTTTGTTTTTGTGCGGCCGTGTGCGCCTCCGTGGACGCAACGCCGCCTGAATGCCTCGCAGATCAAGAGGTGGAACCATCATGCCGAAAAAACGTACTTCTCCGAATCGCAACGTGCAGATCGCGGATCAGATCCAGCGCGATCTGTCTGAGCTGATGCGCGAAGTGAAGGACCCGCGCATCGGGCTCGTGACGATCCAGAGCGTGGAACTCACGCCCGACTACGCGCACGCCAAGGTCTACTTCACGACCCTCACGGGCGACCCGAAGACCACGCAGGAAGCGCTCAATCACGCCGCAGGTCACCTGCACAACCAGCTCTTCAAGCGCCTGCACATTCACACGGTGCCGACGCTGCACTTCCACTATGACCAGTCGGTCGAGAAGGGTGTCGAGATGTCGCGCTTGATCGACGAGGCGAACTCGACGCGCGCGAAGGACGACTGACGCGGGCAATGACTGCATCACCGAAAAAGAATCAGGGCGAAGCTCGGCCTAAGGTGCCGCGCCGCCTGCTCGACGGCGTGCTGCTGCTCGACAAGCCCGTTGGCCTTTCCAGCAACGACGCGTTGATCCGCGCGAAGCGTCTGTACCGCGTGAAGAAGGCGGGCCACACCGGCACGCTCGATCCGCTCGCGTCGGGCCTGCTGCCGCTGTGCTTTGGCGAGGCGACCAAGTTTTCGCAGGATCTGCTCGAAGCCGACAAGACCTATGAGGCGACCATGCGCCTCGGCATTCGCACGGCAACCGGCGACGCCGAAGGCGAGGCGATTGAAACGCGCGAGGTGAAGTGCGACGAAGCCGCCGTGCGTGAGGCGATGACGCGATTCCTCGGCGACATCGTGCAGGTGCCGCCGATGTATTCCGCGCTCAAGCGCGACGGCAAACCGCTCTACGAATACGCGCGTGCGGGCCAGACGGTCGAGCGCGAAGGGCGCGAGGTGAAGATCCTGGCGCTGGAGATGATCGCGTGCGCGCTTCCCGACGTTACGTTTCGCGTGACGTGCAGCAAGGGCACGTACATCCGCACGCTGGCCGAGGATATCGGCGAGGCGCTCGGCTGCGGTGCGCATCTCGTGATGCTGCGTCGTACGGGTGTGGGCGCGCTCACGCTCGAGCACGCAGTGACGCTCGACGCGCTCACTGCCGCCGACGAGCCCACGCGCGACACATGGCTGCGACCCGTCGATGCGCTGCTCTCCACGTTCCCCGCCTTGACGCTCAACGAAGAAGCGGCGCGCCGCTTCACGCACGGCCAGCGCCTGCCGCTCAACGAGCTGGTGCTCGATCGCGCGGCTTGCGAAGCCGCCGAGCGCGTGCGCGTGTACGCGGAAGATGGCCGCTTGCTTGGCGTCGCGAAGGCCGCGAACGGCGTGCTTGCGCCGGAGCGGCTGGTGGTTAGCGGCGCGGCCTGAGCGGACTCTCGCAGAGCGCCCGGAGCGCACAAACGAAAACGGCACGCTGGTGAATGACCAGACGTGCCGTTTTGCTTTTCGACAGCCGCTAGCGTTTCAGCGCATGAGCCTCAATGCGCGGCCGATGCTGCCGCACCCGCGTCCGCACTACTGGCGCGCTCAGGCCGCGTGATCCAGATGAGTCCGATCAGCACGATGAAGATCACCGAGGAAATCCAGAACAGATCGTTCACGCCAAGTTGCGCGGCCTGCTGCGAGAGCATCCGGTCGAAGAGCCCGTGCGCCTGCGAAGGATCGAGACCCGCGCCCTGGAACTGCTGCATCGACTGGTTGAAGACCGGGTTGGTCGGCGTCGCTACTTCGGTCAGGCGTGCGTGGTGAAATGTCGTGCGGTGATCCCACGCCGTCTCGAAGATCGAGGTCCCGATACCGCCGCACATGATCCGCACGAAGTTCGACAGACCCGAGGCCGCCGGAATGCGATGGCCGGGCAGCCCCGATAGCGTGATCGAAACGAGCGGAATGAAGAGGCCCGCCATGCCTATGCCCTGGATGAGCGTGGGCAGCGTGAGCGCCCAGGTGTCCACGCCCGTGGTGTAGCGCGAGCGCATCCAGAAGCACAGCGCGAACACAAGGAAAGCCGAGGTCGCGATATAGCGCGGGTCGGTACGCGGCAGGATCTTGCCGGTGATCGGCGAGAGCAGGACGGCGAAGAAGCCCACGGGCGCCATCACCAGGCCCGCGTCGGTGGCCGTGTAGCCAATCGAGGTCTGCAGCCACAGCGGCAGCAACACGAGGTTGCCGAAATACAGACCGTAGCCCACCGAAAGCGCGATCGTGCCGCCCGTGAAATTGCGCCGCGCGAACAGCGACAGGTCGACCACGGGGTGATCGGCGGTCAGCTCCCACACCACGAAGAACGCGAAGGCGATCACGGCGGTGAGCGCGAGCACGACGACGGTCGTGGACGAGAACCAGTCGAGGTCCTTGCCCTTGTCGAGCATCACCTGCAGCGAGCCCACCCAGATGATGAGGAGCGCGAGGCCCACGCCGTCGATCGGCGCTTTCTTGATGACCGAATCGCGGTTGCGGAAGATCGCCCACGTGGCGATCGCCGCGACGATGCCGACCGGGATGTTCACGTAGAAGATCCACGGCCACGAGATGTTGTCGGAGATCCAGCCGCCGAGAATCGGGCCGGCCACCGGCGCGATCAGCGTGGTCATCGACCACATCGAGAGCGCCATGGGCGCCTTCGCGCGCGGATAGCTCGCGAGCAGCAGCGTTTGCGAGAGCGGAATCATCGGGCCGGCCACGGCGCCTTGCAGCACGCGCGAGGCGAGCAGGAAGGGCAGCGTGGGCGCGAGGCCGCACATCCACGACGAGATCACGAACAGAATGATCGACGCCATGAAAAGGCGCACCTGGCCGATGCGGTCGGTGAGCCAGCCGGTGAGCGGCACGGAGATCGCGTTGGCCACCGCGAACGAGGTGATGACCCACGTGCCCTGGTCCGACGACACGCCGAGGTCGCCCGAGATCGACGGGATCGAGACGTTCGCGATCGAGGTGTCGAGCACGTTCATGAACACCGCGAGCGACACGGCGATGGTGCCGATCACGAGTTGCGCGCCCTGTAGCGGCGGATGCGCGACGGGTTGTTGTGCTGCTGCCATTGCGTCCTTTCTTGTTGACCTGCTGGAGGTCACCCGAAACAAAGCGGCGCGGGCTGAGGATCAGCCCGCGCCGGCGTTTGCGAGTGCTTTTATCAGGGCTTCAATCAGCCTTTTGCGCCGGACCTGGCCGCCGGAGCGGACGACATCTGCGCCTTGGCGGCTGCGCTGTTGCCACTATTGCTCGCACTGCTGGCCGCCTTGTGCGCATTCGGACCGGCGTTTTCGGCGATGATGCGCGCGATTTCCGCATCGGCTTCTGCGCCGTACTTGGCGAACACGTCGGTCTCGTAGACGGTGTTCTGCGCATTGCCGAGCTGGCTGCCTGAGTCGTTGCGGATGTTCACGTCCACCTGCATCGAGAGGCCGATACGCAGCGGGTGCTTCTGCAGGTCTTCCGGATCGAGCGAGATACGCACAGGCAGGCGCTGCACCACCTTGATCCAGTTGCCCGTGGCGTTCTGCGCGGGCAGCAGCGAGAAGGCCGAACCCGTGCCCGCCGAGAAGCCCACCACCTTGCCGTGATAGACCACCGACGAGCCATACACGTCGGCCGTCATCTCGACCGGCTGGCCGATGCGCATGTGCTTGAGCTGCACTTCCTTGAAGTTGGCGTCGATCCACAGCGAGTTCAGCGGCACCACCGACATGAGCGGATTGCCCGGCGAGACGCGCTGGCCGACCTGCACCGAGCGCTTGGCCACGTAGCCGGTAACCGGTGCGGGCAGCGTGTTGCGCGCATTCGCCAGATAGGCGTCGCGCACCTTGGCGGCTGCCGCTTCGACGTTCGGGTGATTCGCGATGGTCGTGTTCGCGGTCAGCGCGCGGTTAGCGGCGAGTTGCTGCTGGGCGGCTTCGAGCGCGGCTTCGGCGCTGCGCACGGCGTCGCGGGCGTGCGAGATCTCTTCCTGCGAGACGGCGCCCGTCTGCGCGACCTGCATGCGGCGGCGCAGGTCGTCTTGCGCACGCGAGAGGTCGGACTGACGCTGCGCGACTTGCGCTTCGTACTGGCTGTCGTCGGCGAAGAGACCGCGCACCTGGCGCACCGTCTGCGCGAGTTGCGCTTCAGTCTGCTCGAGCGTGACGCGCGCGTCGGCCGGGTCGAGCAGCACGAGCGGGTCGCCGACGTTCACCGTTTGCGTGTCGTCCGCTTTCAGTGCGATCACCGTGCCTGTGACCTGCGGCGTGATTTGCACGACGTTGCCGTTCACGTAGGCGTCGTCCGTGCTTTCGGTGAAGCGCGCGACGAGGAAGTAGTAGAGGCCGTAGGCAACGGCTGCAATCACGATCACGAGGACAAGCAGCGTCATCATGCGCTTGCGCTTGCCGCTGTTCGCGTTCGGCTGCGGATTGGCTGCCGGCTGCTGGGGGGTGCTCATGGAAGGATCTCCGGATGCTTGCGTGCTGTTCGTTCAGTTTTTGATGTTCGTGTGCGGCTCGGCGCGTAGTTCGACGCTTAGTTCGACGCAGGCGCAGCGTTCGCTGCGCTCGTCGATGCCGCCGCGTTCTGCGGCGAGCGCGTACCGCGCCACGGTGCGCCGTTCACGTCGCTCTGGCCGCGTGCTTCACTGCCCGCTTCGCTGCCGACGTCGGCGGGCGGCGTGAGCCCGGCGCTTTGCGCTTCAAAGCCGCCGCCAAGCGACTTGATCAGCGCCATCTGCTGGTCGCGGCGCTGCGCCTTCAGGTTCGACACCGTCTGCTCGGCGGCGAGGCGGTTCTGGTCGGCGTTGAGCACCTGAAGCTGCTCGGAGAGGCCCGCCTTGTAGCGGATCACGGCAAGCTGCCAGGCTTTGGTCGAAGCGTCGAGCGCGCGGTCGGCGTCCACGAGCTGCTTGTCGGCCGAGCGGATCGTCGACACGTCGGTCGCCACGTCCTGGAACGCGCCGATGAGCGTCTGGTTGTAGTTCGCGACATCGAGCTCGAAGTCGGCGTAGCGGCCCTTCAGTTGAGCGCGCAATGCGCCCGCGTCGAAGAGCGGCAAATGCACCGCCGGGCCGATGTTTGCCTGACGGCTCGTGAAGTTCAGGAATTTGCCCCAGCCGAACGCATCGAAGCCGAAGCCGGCCGCGAGGTTCACGTCGGGATAGAACTCGGCCTTCGCTTCCTTCACGTCGTGCATCGCGGCTTCCACCTGCCAGCGCGCGGCGACGATGTCGGGGCGGCGCGCGAGGAGGTCGGCGGGCAGATTGTCGGGCAGCGCCACTTTGGCAACCGGATTGAGCACCGGCTGCGCGATCTGCAGGCCGCGGTCCGGGCCCTTGCCGAGCAGCGCGCCGAGCTGATAGCGCGTGGTTTCGATCTGGCCGTCGATTTGCGAGAGGTTCGCCTGGCTTGTCGCGATGTTGCCGTTGGCGGTCTGTTTCTCGACGTTGGTGTCGAGCCCCGCCACCACACGGCCGTTCGTGATCGTGCCGATGGTCTTGCGATTGTCGATCTCGTGCTGCGCGATGCTGCGCAGTTCGTAGAGCTGGGCGAGCTGGTTGTACGTGCGCGCAACCGAAGAGGCGAGCGTGACGCGCGCTTGCTGCATGTCCGCTTCGGCCGCACGCTGTGCGGACACGGCTTGCGCGAGGCGCTGACGGTTCTTGCCCCAGAGGTCCAGATCCCACGAGGCGCTGGCGAGCACATTGTTCTCGCTATACCAGGTGCCGCCGTACGGCGGCGGGAAAAGGGCGTTGGCCGAATACAGCTCGCGGGTCCACGAATAGCTCAGGTTGGCCTTCGGGAAGAGCGCCGAGCGCGAGGTCTCGATATACGACGAAGCCTTGGCGAGGCGCGCCTGCGCCTGAGCGATGGTCGGGCTGCCTTCGAGCGCCTCGTCGATCAGCTTGGGCAGCTGCGGGTCGCCGAACTGGTTCGCCCAGTCGAGCGTGGGCCACTGGCCGCCCTGCGACGGAATACTCTGCGAGCTTTCGAACTGCTGCGGCTGATCGATGGTCTTGTCGCTCTTGATGCCGATGTAGTTCGCGCAACCCGAAAGGGCGAGCGCCGCGACCGCGGCGGCGACCGCCGCCCGGCAGGACAGCGCCCGCACGGCCGGAACTGGCGCAAACTCGGTTTGGGATTTCATTGCTCGTCTCGATGCGTGAGAGTGTGTAGTGATACTGGACGATGCAGCTATTTTCTTGTTTGGCGATCTCAAATTTGCTTGCCCCGACATCAATTCTCGGGCGAATTCGGGTTCGAACTCTGGCTAGCTTCGCAGCTATTCGAAAGAATCCGCCGCAACATGCTCTTCAGAAAACCGACTTCCTCCGGCGTGAATCCGGCGGAGAGATGCTCCGTGACGCTGCGGAAAATCGCCGGCATGCGCGCGGCGATGGCAAGACCTTCGGGCGTCAGCGCGAGGTGAACTGCGCGGCGGTCTTCGGAGCTGCGCACGCGCTTCAGGAGCCCGCGCTTCTCCAGCCGGTCGACGAGCCGCGTGACGGCGCTCGCGTCGATGCCGTACTCGCGGGCGAGTTCGGCCGCGAGCAGGCATTTGCCGCTCGCCACCATAAAGAGGATGCTGGCCTGCTGGCTCGTGACGCCGAGTTCGGCAACGGCGCGCTGGGTGACCATGTTCGACATGGTCGATTTCACCCGCGAGATCAGGTAGCCGACGCTCTCGCCGAGGTCGTAATCGCGGACTTCGGGTGGGGGCGTAGGAGTCGGATCCGTCATGATTCTGCTGCGACTGCAATGGTTGACCAGGCAGGGATTATAGGGTTCGTTAGTTGACGCGGCAAGGTTTATTCTGCATTCGCCGAGAAACCTTTGCTGAGTAGGGGCTTAATGCGGCTCTGCAGGCATGAGAAAATTCGGGCTGCACGGCGCGCCGCTACGCCGCCTCGCGCCTTTGCCCGCGTTGCGCGGTTACGACGCCGGCCGCCCCAATCCAGGGTGCTCCCTGATATGCGCAAGATCAATTCATCTGCGCGTGCTATAATTTCAGGTTCCCAAAGTGCGTCATCGCAGCGATGCTGAATTGACCCGCCGGCAGTAATTGCGGGGCGGATCGAAGCGGCGGCCGCGCGCCCTCGCCGGGCCTGCCAGCAGGGCATGCGCGGCGCACTCAACTGTACCCAGGTTCCTATGTCCCGCGCTCTTCGCAACATCGCCATCATTGCCCACGTCGACCACGGCAAGACCACGCTCGTCGACCAACTGCTGCGCCAGTCCGGCACCTTCCGCGACAACCAGCAGATCGCCGAACGCGTCATGGACTCGAACGACATCGAAAAAGAGCGCGGGATCACGATTCTCTCGAAGAACTGCGCGGTCGAGTACGAAGGCACCCACATCAACATCGTCGACACCCCGGGCCACGCCGACTTCGGCGGCGAAGTGGAGCGCGTGCTGTCGATGGTCGACTCGGTGCTGCTGCTCGTCGACGCCGTCGAGGGCCCGATGCCGCAAACGCGCTTCGTGACCAAGAAGGCGCTCGCGCTCGGCCTCAAGCCGATCGTCGTCGTCAACAAGATCGACCGTCCGGGCGCCCGTATCGACTGGGTGATCAACCAGACGTTCGACCTGTTCGACAAGCTCGGCGCGACCGAAGAGCAGCTCGACTTCCCGGTGGTCTACGCTTCGGGCCTGAACGGCTACGCTTCGCTGTCGCCGGACGCGCGCGAAGGCGACATGCGCCCGCTGTTCGAAGCCGTGCTCGAACACGTGCCGGTTCGCGACGCCGATCCGGAAGGTCCGCTCCAGCTGCAGATCACCTCGCTCGACTACTCGACCTACGTCGGCCGTATCGGCGTGGGCCGTATCAAGCGCGGCCGTATCAAGCCGGGTCAGCCGGTGGCGCTGCGCTTCGGCCCGGACGGCGAGGTGATGAACCGCAAGATCAACCAGGTGCTGTCGTTCAGCGGCCTCGAGCGCGTGCAGGTCGAATCGGCTGAAGCCGGTGACATCGTGCTGATCAACGGTATTGAAGACATCGGCATCGGCGCGACGATCTGCGCGGTCGACACGCCCGAAGCGCTGCCGATGATCACGGTGGATGAGCCGACGCTCACGATGAACTTCCTCGTGAACTCGTCGCCGCTCGCCGGCCGCGAAGGCAAGTTCGTGACGAGCCGCCAGATCCGCGACCGTCTCACGAAGGAACTGAACCACAACGTGGCGCTGCGCGTGAAGGACACCGGCGACGAAACCACCTTCGAAGTGTCGGGCCGTGGCGAACTGCACCTGACGATCCTGATCGAAAACATGCGTCGCGAAGGCTACGAGCTGGCCGTGTCGCGTCCGCGCGTGGTGCTGCACGAAGTCGACGGCGTGAAGCAGGAGCCGTACGAAATGCTGACGGTGGACGTCGAAGACGCTCACCAGGGCGGCGTGATGGAAGAACTGGGCCGCCGCAAGGGCGAAATGCTCGACATGGCTTCGGACAGCCGCGGCCGCACGCGTCTGGAGTACCGTATTCCGGCGCGTGGCCTGATCGGCTTCCAGGGCGAGTTCATGACGCTCACGCGCGGCACGGGCCTGATGAGCCACGTGTTCGACGCCTACGGCCCGATCAAGGAAGGCACGCTCGGCGAGCGCCGCAACGGCGTGCTGATCTCGCAGGACGACGGCGCCGCTGTCGCCTACGCGCTGTGGAAGCTGCAGGACCGCGGCCGCATGTTCGTGAAGCCGGGCGACGCGCTGTACGAAGGCATGATCATCGGCATTCACAGCCGCGACAACGACCTCGTCGTGAACCCGATCAAGGGCAAGCAGCTCACCAACGTGCGCGCCTCGGGCACCGACGAAGCCGTGCGCCTCGTGCCGCCGATCCAGATGTCGCTCGAATACGCAGTCGAATTCATCGACGACGACGAACTCGTGGAAGTCACGCCGCAGTCGATCCGTCTGCGCAAGCGTCACCTGAAGGAACACGAGCGTCGCCGCGCGAGCCGCGAAGGCGCTGCCGAGTAATTTGCAGTTCTAGCGCTTTTTTCCGCACTGCAATGCAAACAGACTCACAGAAAAGCCGCCGCTTTATGGGCGGCTTTTTTGCGTCTGGCGGGGATTGCATTGCGGTGCAGGAAGAGAGCGTTGCGAATGCCGCAAAGGCCCATATAAAAGGGTTCCCGCGTGGTGTTCGGTCGCATTGCATCCTGTGGAGAGATGCGCATATGCGCTATACTCCGCGGATGCATGATTTAGGTCCTTCCAAGCAGACTTGATTCGCAATCCGCTAAACGGTCAGGCCGTGGCGCGGAAGGTTGAGTAACCCGCTATTTCTCGAGAAACTCGAAGAAAGGTGAGCGTAAATGTCGGAAACGATGAAGCAATTCCAGCTGAACTCCTATTTGTTCGGCGGCAATGCTCCGTATGTCGAAGAGCTATACGAAGCATATCTTGACAACCCTGCGTCCGTTCCGGACACCTGGCGTGAATACTTCGACGCACTGCAAAACGTGCCGTCGTCGAGTGGCACGGCAGACAACGACATCGCCCACGGGCCGATCGTCGAGTCGTTCGCACAGCGCGCGAAAGCCAACGCATTCGTCCCCAAGGGCGGCGGCGAAGATCTCGCCACGGCACGCAAGCAAGTCTACGTTCAGTCCCTGATTGGCGCTTATCGATTCCTCGGCTCGCAATGGGCGAATCTCGATCCGCTCAAGCGTCGCGAACGTCCCGCCATTCCCGAACTCGAGCCTGCGTTCTACGACTTCACCGAAGCCGACATGGACCAGACGTTCAGCGCCACGAACCTGTATTTCGGGTTCGAGCGCGCGACGCTGCGCGAGATCGTCAAGGCGCTGCGCGACACGTACTGCGGCACGATCGGCGCCGAGTACATGTACATCAGCGATCCTGAACAAAAGCGCTGGTGGAAGGAGCGTCTCGAGTCGATCCGCTCGACGCCGAACTTCTCGAACGACAAGAAGAAGCACATCCTGCAGCGCCTGACGGCCTCCGAAGGCCTCGAGCGTTTCCTGCACACCAAGTACGTCGGCCAGAAGCGCTTCTCGCTCGAAGGCGGCGAGTCCTTCATCGCCGCGATGGACGAAGTCGTCCGTCACGCAGGCGCGAAGGGCGTGCAGGAAATCGTCATCGGCATGGCTCACCGTGGCCGTCTGAATGTGCTGGTCAACACGCTCGGCAAGATGCCGGCTGACCTCTTCGCCGAATTCGAAGGCAAGCACGTCGACGACCTGCCGGCAGGCGACGTGAAGTACCACAAGGGCTTCTCGTCGGACGTCGCAACCGAAGGCGGCCCGGTCCACCTGTCGCTCGCGTTCAACCCGTCGCACCTCGAAATCGTCAACCCGGTGGTCGAGGGTTCGGCGAAGGCCCGTATGGATCGCCGCGGCGATGCAGACGGCCTGCAGGTTCTGCCGGTGCAGATCCACGGCGATGCGGCCTTCGCAGGCCAGGGCGTCGTGATGGAAACGCTGAACCTCGCGCAAACGCGCGGTTACGGCACGCACGGCACGCTGCACATCGTCATCAACAACCAGATCGGCTTCACGACCTCGGACCCGCGCGACGCGCGTTCGACGCTCTACTGTACCGACGTGGTCAAGATGATCGAAGCGCCGGTGCTGCACGTGAACGGCGACGATCCGGAAGCGGTCGTGCTGGCGATCCAGCTCGCAGTCGACTTCCGCACGCAGTTCCACAAGGATGTCGTGGTCGACATCATCTGCTTCCGCAAGCTCGGCCACAACGAGCAGGACACGCCGGCGGTCACGCAGCCGCTCATGTACAAGACGATCGCGAAGCACCCGGGCACCCGTGCGCTGTACGCCGAGAAGCTCGTGCAGCAGGGCGTGATCACGGCTGAAGACGGTGACAACTACGTCAAGGCCTACCGCGCCGCGATGGACGAAGGCCACCACACGGTCGACCCCGTGCTCTCGAACTACAAGAGCAAGTACGCGGTGGACTGGGTTCCGTTCCTGAACCGCAAGTGGACCGACGCTGCCGACACGGCCGTGCCGCTCGCCGAACTCAAGCGTCTGGCCGAGCGCATCACCACGGTCCCTGAGAACTTCAAGGTTCACCCGCTGGTCGAGCGCGTCATCAACGACCGCCGCGCGATGGGCAAGGGCGAAGCGAAGCTCGACTGGGGTATGGGCGAGCACCTCGCGTTCGCGTCGCTGGTCGCTTCGGGCTACGCAGTTCGCCTGACGGGCCAGGACTCGGGCCGCGGCACGTTCACGCACCGCCACGCCGTTCTGCACGACCAGAACCGCGAGCGTTGGGACGACGGCACGTACGTGCCGCTGCAGAACATCGGCGAGAACCAGGCGCAGTTCACGGTGATCGACTCGGTGCTGTCGGAAGAGGCCGTGCTCGGCTTCGAATACGGCTACTCGACCGCCGAGCCGAACACGCTCGTCGCGTGGGAAGGCCAGTTCGGCGACTTCGTCAACGGTGCGCAGGTCGTGATCGACCAGTTCATCTCGTCGGGCGAAGTGAAGTGGGGCCGCGTTTCGGGTCTCACGATGCTGCTGCCGCACGGCTATGAAGGCCAGGGTCCGGAGCACTCGTCGGCGCGTATCGAGCGTTTCCTGCAGCTGTGCGCCGAGCACAACATGCAGGTCGTTCAGCCGACCACGCCGGCTCAGATCTTCCACGTGCTGCGCCGCCAGATGATCCGCTTGTTCCGCAAGCCGCTCATCATCTTCACGCCGAAGTCGCTGCTGCGTCACAAGGAAGCCGTGTCGGATCTGTCCGAACTCGCGAAGGGCACGTTCCAGCCGGTCATCGGCGAAGTGGACGAAGCCATCGACGCGAAGAAGGTCAAGCGCGTGGTCGCCTGCTCGGGCCGCGTGTACTTCGACCTCGTCGCGCACCGTCGCGAAGCGAAGGCGAACGACGTCGCGATCATCCGTATCGAACAGCTCTATCCGTTCGCGCACAAGCAGTTCGAAGCGGAGCTGAAGAAGTACGACAACGCGACCGAAGTGGTCTGGGTGCAGGACGAGCCGCAGAATCAAGGCCCGTGGTTCTACATCGAGCACCACCTGAAGGAAGGCATGAAGGAAGGCATGAAGCTCGCGTACAGCGGCCGTCCTGCTTCCGCATCGCCGGCTGTTGGCTACTACGCGAAGCACTACGAGCAGCAGAAGGCGCTGATCGAAGGTGCATTCGGCCGCCTGAAGGGCGCGCAGGTCGCGAAGTAAGCACTAGAGCAACCGAACCGGGAAAGCGCGCGAATGGAAAGCGCGCTTTCCCGCGCTCAAGTGCGCGACCGGTTCGTCATACGGGGATGTCCCCGATAAAGTATTCAGGAAAATCACATGGCTATCGTAGAAGTGAAGGTCCCGCAGTTTTCGGAGTCGGTGTCTGAAGGCACGATGCTGCAGTGGAAGAAGAAGCCGGGCGAAGCGATCGCCCAGGACGAAGTCGTCATCGAAATCGAAACCGATAAGGTCGTTCTCGAAGTGCCCGCGCCGGCAGCCGGCGTGCTGACCGAGATCCTGGTGGGCGACGGCGCAACCGTCGAGAGCGAGCAGGTGATCGCAAAGATCGACACGGAAGCCAAGGCTGGCGCCGCGGCTGCTCCCGCAGCCGCAGCCGCTCCGGTTGCTGCGGCTCCCGCCGCTGCACCGGCTGCTGCTGCCGCCGCAACGACGGCAAGCAGCACGGTTGCTTCGCCCGCAGCGACGAAGCTGATGGCAGAGAAGGGTCTGGCCGGCGGCGACGTCGCCGGCACGGGCCGCGACGGCCGCATCACGAAGCAGGACGTGCTCGGCGCAGGCGCACCGAAGGCCGCTCCGGCTGCTGCACCGGCATCGAAGGCCGCTGCTGCTGCGAAGCCGTCGCTGCCGCAAGTCAGCGCACCGGCATCGGCTGCGAACTGGCTCAACGACCGTCCGGAACAGCGCGTGCCGATGTCGCGTCTGCGTGCGCGTATCGCCGAGCGTCTGCTCGAGTCGCAGCAAACCAACGCCATCCTCACGACGTTCAACGAAGTGAACATGGCGCCGGTCATGGACCTGCGCAACAAGTACAAGGACAAGTTCGAGAAGGAACACGGCGTGAAGCTCGGCTTCATGTCGTTCTTCGTGAAGGCCGCGGTTCACGCCCTCAAGAAGTTCCCGCTCGTCAACGCGTCGATCGACGGCAACGACATCGTCTACCACGGCTACTTCGACATCGGTATCGCTGTCGGCTCGCCGCGTGGTCTGGTGGTGCCCATCCTGCGTAACGCAGACCAGATGAGCCTCGCCGACATCGAGAAGAAGATCGCCGAATTCGGCCAGAAGGCCAAGGACGGCAAGCTGTCGATCGAAGAAATGACGGGTGGTACGTTCTCGATCTCGAACGGCGGTGTGTTCGGCTCGATGCTCTCGACGCCGATCATCAACCCGCCGCAGTCGGCGATCCTCGGCGTGCACGCCACGAAGGAACGCGCTGTGGTGGAAAACGGCCAGATCGTGATCCGTCCGATGAACTACCTCGCGATGTCGTACGACCACCGCATCATTGACGGCCGCGAAGCCGTCCTGTCGCTGGTCGCGATGAAGGATGCGCTGGAAGATCCGGCTCGTCTGCTGCTCGACCTGTAAAGATCGGCCTCATCAAGTATCAAGTCTCACACTGAGCGCCGTGCGCGCGGATTCCGGAAACCGGGCTCCGCGTGCCGCGCTCACGTCTCGAAAGGATGACCATGTCCAAAGAATTTGACGTCGTCGTGATCGGCGCCGGCCCCGGCGGCTATATCGCGG
This sequence comes from Paraburkholderia sp. JHI869, assembly GCF_038900775.1. Classification (NCBI taxonomy): domain Bacteria; kingdom Pseudomonadati; phylum Pseudomonadota; class Betaproteobacteria; order Burkholderiales; family Burkholderiaceae; genus Paraburkholderia; species Paraburkholderia sp. JHI869. The sequence continues at coordinate 194,408 of NZ_JAYMSC010000003.1, read as the reverse complement.
CGATCCGCGCCGCGCAACTCGGCAAGTCGGTTGCGTGTATCGAAAAGTGGAAGAACCCGGCCGGCGCGCTGAAGCTCGGCGGCACCTGCCTGAACGTCGGCTGCATTCCGTCGAAGGCGCTGCTCGCCTCGTCGGAAGAGTTCGAGAACGCCCAGCATCACCTCGCAGACCACGGCATCAACGTGGGCGACGTGAAGATCGACGTCGAGAAGATGCTCGCCCGCAAGGAAGGCATCGTCGAGAAGATGACGAAGGGTATCGAGTTCCTGTTCCGCAAGAACAAGATCACGTGGCTCAAGGGCCACGGCAAGTTCACCGGCAAGACCGACGCCGGCGTGCAGATCGAAGTGAGCGGCGAAGGCGAAACCGAAGTCGTCACGGCGAAGAACGTCATCATCGCGACGGGTTCGAAGGCGCGTCACCTCCCGGGCATTCCGGTCGACAACAAGATCGTCTCGGACAACGAAGGCGCACTCACGTTCGACTCCGTGCCGAAGAAGCTGGCCGTGATCGGCGCAGGCGTGATCGGTCTGGAGCTCGGCTCGGTGTGGCGCCGCCTCGGCGCCGACGTCACGATCCTCGAAGCGCTGCCGGAATTCCTCGGCGCGACTGACCAGGCGCTCGCGAAGGAAGCGGCGAAGCTCTTCAAGAAGCAGGGTCTCGACATTCACGTTGGCGTGAAGGTCGGCGAAGTGAAGGCGACCGACAAGAACGTCACGATCAACTACACGGATAAGGACGGCAACGCGCAAGTGCTCGAAGCCGACCGCCTGATCGTGTCGGTTGGCCGCGTGCCGAACACCGACAACCTCGGGCTCGAAGCGATCGGCCTGAAGGCCAACGAGCGCGGCTTCATCGACGTGGACGATCACTGCGCAACGTCGGTGCCGAACGTCTACGCGATCGGCGACGTGGTGCGTGGCCCGATGCTCGCGCACAAGGCCGAAGACGAAGGCGTGCTGGTTGCCGAAATCATCGACGGCCAGAAGCCGCACATCGACTACAACTGCATTCCGTGGGTGATCTACACCGAGCCGGAAATCGCATGGGTCGGCAAGACGGAGCAGCAGCTCAAGGCTGAAGGCCGTGAAATCAAGACGGGCCAGTTCCCGTTCATGGCAAACGGCCGCGCACTTGGCATCAACAAGTCGGACGGCTTCGTGAAGATGATCGCCGACGCCAAGACCGACGAACTGCTCGGCGTGCACATCATCTCGGCCAACGCATCGGACCTGATCGCGGAAGCCGTGGTGGCGATGGAATTCAAGGCTGCCGCCGAAGACATCGGCCGCATCTGCCATCCGCACCCGTCGCTGTCTGAAGTCATGCGCGAAGCTGCACTCGCCACTGACAAGCGCGCGCTCAACATGTAAGCGCCAAGGGCAGGGCGGCCGATTTTTTGGGCCGCTTTGCCTTGCAGTACCAGCATCACGTACGGAGGCGGGTGGGCTTTTGCTCTCCCGCCTTTCCTCATTTGCGGCCCAGAAAATGAACGTCACCGAATACTACGAAAACGAACTGCAGAAGCGGGGATACAAGCCCGATACGGCGCAACGCGTCGCGATCGACCGGCTGCAGCGGTGCTACGACGAGTGGGTCGCATACAAGTCGCGTCGTTCGAACGCATTCAAGAAATTTCTGATTCACCCGGACTTGCCGCGCGGCGTGTACATGTGGGGCGGAGTCGGGCGCGGCAAGAGCTTCCTCATGGACAGCTTCTATGCTGTCGTGCCGCTGCAGCGCAAGACGCGTCTGCACTTTCACGAATTCATGCGCGAGGTGCACCGTGAGCTCGAAGAGCTCAAGGGCCAGGCCGATCCACTCGACGAACTCGCGCGGCGCATTGCGAAGCGTTATCGCCTGATCTGCTTCGACGAATTCCACGTCTCGGACATCGCCGACGCAATGATCCTCTACCGTCTGCTCGATCGTCTCTTCGAGAACGGCGTGCAGTTCGTGATGACGTCCAACTACGATCCCGATCTGCTCTATCCCGACGGCCTGCATCGCGACCGCATGCTGCCTGCGATCGAGTTGATCAAGAGCAAGCTCGACGTGCTCAACGTCGATGCGGGCGTGGACTATCGCCAGCGCACGCTTGCGCAGGTCGAGGTCTATCACACGCCGCTCGGCGCGGCCGCCGACAAGGCGTTGCGCCACTCGTTCGCGGAGCTTGCCGCGGTGCCCGACGAAAGCCCGCTGCTGCGTATCGAGAAACGCGAACTCAAGGCGTTGCGCAAGGCCGATGGCGTGGTGTGGTTCGATTTCGCGACGCTGTGTGGCGGTCCGCGCTCGCAGAACGACTATCTGGAGCTGGCAAGCCGCTTTCACGCCGTGATCCTCTCCGACGTGCCGCAAATGACGCCTCGTATGCAGTCCGAAGCGCGCCGCTTCACCTGGCTCATCGACGTGTTCTACGACCACAAGGTCAAGCTGCTGATGTCGGCCGCCGTGCCGCCTGAAGAGCTCTACGTGGAAGGCCCGATGGCCAACGAGTTCACGCGCACGGTGTCGCGTATCGTCGAAATGCAGTCAAAGGAATATCTCGAAACACCGCGACGCATCGTCGATACGGCGCTGACCTGATCGCTCGGCGCCCGTGCCTCGGGCGCATCCGCAGGCTAGTCTCAAAATAGCTCTGCGGCACCTTTTTCAGGATTCGGACTCGTCTGATATGGACGGCGGGGGCGAGTGGATATCGTTTGTCGGTACAGCTTCTGACAAAGGACCTTCCATGACCCCGCATCGCGATATTACCGACGAAGAATGGCAGCGCGTGATGCTGCTGCTACCCGAACTGCGCCCACGCACCGAGTTGCGCGGCCGGCCGCTCGCCAATACGCGCTCGGTGCTCAACGGCGTGCTGTGGGTCATGTATAGCGGTGCAACCTGGTCGGCCATGCCGCGTCGCTACCCTTCGTATCAAACCTGCCATCGCCGGTTCAAAACGTGGCACGACAACGGCGCACTCAAGCGCGTGATGGGAGAGTTGTTCGGCGTAGAGGGCGTGACGCTGTGCGACACCATCGAAACGCGCATGCGCAAGCACGCGAGCCGCGCAGAAAAAGCGGCGCGCAGGCAGGAAGCCGCGCGCAACACGCCGCGCAATTCCCCGTTCGTACCGGCGGCGCCGGCACCCGCGTCGTCGCAGCCGTTCAACTATCGCTCGGTGTATCGCCACACGGCGTAATACCGGCGTTTACGCTGTCCCGGCCGAAGCGGCTTCTACGTCCGCTTCGGCCGGTTTGGTCTCTCAGGTTCTCTAACCGCTCCTCTAACCGGTTCGCACACCGGTCCTCAGGTCAATCGCTCACTGCTGACGCACCCACGTCTGCGAGCGGCCGAGCAGCGAAATACCCATATAGCCGCGCACGACGAGCTTCTGGCCGCCGTCTTCCGTATGCATCTTGCAGCGGTACACCTTGCCGTTCTCGGGGTCGAGAATGTGGCCACCGTCATAGCCCTCACCGGTTTTCTTCATGCTGTCGATGATCGTCATGCCGAGGATCGGCTGATCTTTGCGCGAGTCGCTACAGGCCGTGCAGCGCCGGTCGGGCTGGTCATTCGCGCCGAGTCCCTTGATCACCTTGCCGCTCAGGTCGCCGTTGGCGTCGGCGCTGATCTGGACGAGCGCCTTCGGCTGGCCGGTGTGGTCGTCGATGGTCTGCCACACGCCGACTGCCGAGTCGGTCTGCGCGTGTGCGGCGAAGGCGCCGCACAGCAGTGCGCTCGCTAGTGCGGCCTGGCGCGCCGTGCGTACTATGAATTGGTTCATGTCTTCCTCCACTGATCTTGTTTGTCGTCGTGATGCTGCCCCTGCGGCGCACCTGGCGCGCCACGAGGTCAGGGCAGAATACTGGAAAGCACCGTGCGCGTTTGAGAGAAGGAACTCTAGTTTGACCAGGCGCCGTGCACCGCCTTCACTTGCCGGTGCGTGATCCAGCTAGTCACGTGCGTCCCGCGCGAGCTGTGCTGTCGATCAATGCGTCGGCCAGCGTTTTACCTCCACCCGCGATGGACCAAAACGGTTGGAGACGCAAGGGCACCGCGCAAATCCTGGGAATTTCTCGCAAAGTGTTGTGGGAAAAGATACGTAATCGGTAAATTTTCTACGAGGGGCCCGAAATACGTGAAAGTGAGTAATAATTGTGCCGATTTGTAAAAATTAGAACTGTTCAAAGCAGGTACTACATGGACTACAAGTGGAGAGTTCGTCGCACCGCCTTGGCGGCGCTGGTATTAATCGGGGGAATCGGTACGGGCTGCGCACAGACGCCGCCTGACAATTCAGCAGCAGTAGCGGCGCCCGTAGCACAGACCACCGCCGCACCCGCAGTGCAGGAAGAGCAGGCGGCAGCCCCGGCGCTGCCATTGGCCGCGAGCCAGCCGAGCGTACTCACGCCGGATGAAGCGAAGCAGAACGCCGCGGGCAATGTTGCCGAGCTGCAGCAGATGCTGCGAGGCTCGGAGCTCGCCGAACTGCGCACGACCTACAACGGCTCGTATGGCGCAAGCTTGCTGTTTTACGGCAAGGAAATGACGTACTACGTCACGCTGTTCCAGAACAAGACGTTCTGGCGCGTGATCAAGACGAGCGACGAGACGCGCGCTGAAGCGATCTATCGCGACTTCGCGATGAAGTCGGGGCAGCTTGCCGAAGTGGAAATCCGCCGTACGCGCCTCGAGGCGCAGAAAGCGTTCACGGATCGCATGATCGCGCTTACACAGGACCACGCGAACCGGCTCCAGGCGGATCTGGCCATCGCGCGCGAGCAGCAGGCGCTTGTCGCGGACCAGCAGAAGCAGGGTCGCGACCAGGCGAACGCATTGCAGGCGCAGAAGACGGCCGCCCAGGCGCAACTGCGCACGGTGCAGCGTCAGGTGCGCGAGCTTCAGCAACAGGTGGAAGGCGGCCTGCCAATCCACTGATCGGCGGCAGGACCATGACCTTGACGCTCGGTCGGCGCCTGGCCGTTCGACCGGTTGCGCGTCTGGTTGTGCGCTACACGCAGATGCGGCACGCAAAAGGCGGAGCGTCATGGACGCCCCGCCTTTTTTCATGGTGCGATCGTCGAGAGCTCGCTCAATGCTTGCCGTGGCGATGCGCGTCGCGGTCCTTGTGGGATTTGTCTGCCGAATGGGGCTTCGGTTGAGAGCCGGTGGGCGAGGGGTCCACGGCGATCGGATCGCTCGCGGGGAAAGTCTCGTCGAGTGCTTCGTCGAGCGGGTCTTCCTGCGAGGGTTGTGGGGCTTTCGGCTTGGATGCGCTCATGGCGGTCTCCGTGGCGATATGCGTCACGCTCAGAATAACGCAAAGCCAAAATCATGACCGCGAGCGCCGGCCGCGAGGCCGCCTCGAAACGCAGCGCAATGAAAGCCGAACGGAGTGCGCGCGCAAAACGAGCGGGCGCGCCAAGGCGCGCCCGTACTGTGCTGAAGATCGACGTGACTGGCGCGCAGTGCAGCGAGGGCGCCAGCCAGCAGCAGCTTAGCTGTTGCCCGAGCCTTCGCCGCCGTTGCCGCCGTTGTTCACCGCGCCGTAGAGGCGGCGGCGGCGCGTGACGACGACCGGGCCGTCTTGCGACCCGCGGTCGTTGCCGGGCGCGCCCGATGCGCCCGAGGGCGCGCCGGACGGCGCCGACCAGTTCTCGCGCGGCTCGCGCGATTCACGCGGTTCTCGTTGTTCACGCGGACCATGACCGCCGTGACTGCCGTGCGGGCCGCGGCTCGTATGCTCGCCGTGCGAGCTGCGAGGGCCGCCTGGGCGCGGACCCGGACGGGTGCCGGTGTCGAGCTGGATGGTCGAGATGGCGCGCTTGTAGATGCCTTGCAGGCCGACGGGCGTGCGCAGCATCACCAGGTACTGATCGAACGACTCGATGCATCCGGTCAGGCGAATGCCGTTGACCAGATAGATTTCGACGCGCTTTCTTTCCTTACGCGCGGCGTTCATGAAGTCGTTTTGCGGGTGCGATTCTGCGGAAGGCATGGACTAGATTTGGCCAGGCGGCGCAATGCCGCAATCAGTTGGAAACGTTTGCTCGCCGCGATTCTACCTTGTGTCGGCGAAGCGCGCGTGCGGGGAAGTAAGCTTACTGCAGAACTATACCGGCTCACGGCTGCAACGGCAGATTGACGAAAAATGCATCGTTGCGTCCCTTGTCGTCGGCGGCCGGAGAGCGGGCGCATCCGGAGGACAGGTTGCGACGTGCAGCGACTGCGGACTTCGGAGAGCGGCACGCCGACGTGACGCCCGCGGGCCAGCAGACCCGCGACCTTGCGACGCACATGCGCTCACCTCAACAGCGTAGTCCATGACGGCGCCCCATGCTCGACCGATTCGCGGCTGGCTTGCACGTGGTGACCCGCCTGGTCGGCACGCTTGCACGATGTATTTCGATTCGCTTGCGACGATTCTCGCGGTCCACGGGCGCTTTGTTCCGTGCGCAGGCGCACGAAAGGCGAAATCGCCGCGTGCCCGGAATAAGCCTACCCGCCGCAACGTTTAACGCGATATCGGCAATGATCCTCAACGGAGGTGATCATGGAGCGGTTTCGCAAAGTACTCGCGTGTCTCGTTTGTGCGGCGCTGGCCGGCGTTGCGGGTGCAGGTCTGAGCGCGTGCGGCGACATGAATACGGGCGGAGCCTCGTCGAGCAGTTCGGGCGGCTCGTCGGGCGGCGGCTACTGAGCGGCGTGCGGCGTGTTCCGCCATCCGTCGCCGGAGTTCGAAGCGCAGGTCGTGGCGCAACTCGCGCCAATGCGCCGCTATGCGCGCGCCCTGACCGGCGACGCCGCCTGGGCTGACGACCTCGTACAGGACGCCGCCGAGCGCGCGCTCTCACGCTGGACTTCGTTTCGTCCGCAAAGCAATCTGCGCGCGTGGCTGCTTACGATCCTGCGCCATATCTACATCGACCAGTTGCGCGGCCGGCGCGAAATTGCCGTCGACGACGAAGCCGCGCCGTGGCGCACACTCGAAGCGCCGCACGGCGAAGTGGACGGTCTCGTGCTGCGCGATCTGCAGCGCGCGCTCTATGCGCTGCCGGCCGCCCAGCGCGAGGTGTTGCTGCTCGTGTGCGTGGAGGAGTTAAGCTACAGCGAGGCGTCGGCGGTGCTCGGGGTGCCGGCCGGTACGGTGATGTCGCGCCTTTCGCGGGCGCGCGAGCATTTGCGAGCGTTGCTCGACACGGGGCCGGTGCAGGATCCGGGGCGCGATGCGGCGCAACGCGCCGCGCCGCTCAGGGTGGTGGGGAAGCTACGATGAACGACGACGATCTCGGCCACGAACGCAAAGGCGAAGGCGCGCCGCCTGGCTCCGCTGAAGAGGATCTTTCGATGCTGGGCGCTTTCGTTGACGGCGAATTGCCGGCGAGCGCGCGCGAAACGCTCGAGGCGCGTCTCGCGGACGATCCGCGCGCGGCGGCGCGCGTCGCGGCCTGGCGTGCGCAGAAGGCTGCGCTGCGGGCGTTGTGCGAAGGCGCGCGGGTGTCTGGCGAGGATGCGGCGCCCGATGCCGGGCAGGCCGGCGCCGAGCCCGCCGTACTCATCTTGCGTCCGTCCGGGTCGTGGTGGTGGCGCGCCGGCATGGCGGCGGCGTGGGTGGCGGTGGGCGCGGGGCTCGCTGTGGCGGCTACGATGCTCGTGCCGCGGCTCGCGCCCGGTCTCGCTCCGGAACTCATGGCCGGTGCCGCGCCGACGGCCGCACGCAGCGAAACGTCCGAGGCGTTCGCGCGCCGCGCCGACATCGCCTATGCCGTGTATTCGCCGGAGCAGCGGCATCCTGTGGAAGTTGGCGCTGCCGACGAGGCGCATCTCGTCGCGTGGCTTTCCAGGCGGCTGGGCAAGCCGCTCTCGGTGCCGTCGCTTGCCGAGTATGGCTATACGCTCGTGGGCGGGCGTCTGTTGCCCGGCAACACGGGGCCGGCAGCGCAATTCATGTACGAGAACGATGCGGGCGAGCGCCTCACGCTCTACGTGGCCAGTTCGGCCGTAGACCGCGACCCCGTGCGCCTCTTGCGCGACGGCAACCGGCGCACGTTCTACTGGAGCACCGAACGCACGGGCTATGCGCTCTCGGGGCCGCAGACCGAACCGAAGCTGCGCGAGATTGCGCTGGACGTGTGCGGCGCGCTGGGCGGCAAGCCGGGCCAGTGGTGAGGCAGGCACGATGAGCGACGTCAGCGGAGCGTACCCATGAGCGACGCCGCGCGCCATACCGCGCCCACCTTGCCGCCCGGCATCGACGAGGCGCGTTTCGCGCGTGCGCTCGCCGCCTTCGAAGGCATCGTCGGCGCGCCGAACGTCTGCCGTGGCGGCGCATCGCTCGACCCGTATTTCGACCCGTTCGTGCCGCTCGCCGATGCGCATGCCTTCGCACCTTCAGCAGCGATCCTCCCCGCGAGTGTCGAAGAGATCCGCGCGATCCTGCGCGTCGCGAACGAAACGCGCGTGCCGCTCTGGACCGTCTCCACGGGGCGCAACTTCGCCTATGGCGGCGCCGCGCCGCGTCTGGCGGGCTCGGTCGTGCTCGACCTGCAGCGCCTGAACCGCATCCTCGAGGTGGATGAGCGCCTCGCATGGGCACGCGTCGAGCCCGGCGTGAGTTACTTCGACCTGCACGCGCACCTGCGCGAGCAGCATCTGCGCCTGTGGGTCGATCCGCCCGCGGCGGGCTGGGGCAGCGTGGTCGGCAATACGCTCGAGCGCGGCTTCGGCACGAGCGCTTACGGCGACCACGCCGCGTCGCAGTGCGGCATGGAGGTCGTGCTTGCCAACGGCGACGTGGTGCGCACCGGCATGGGCGCGATCGAAAACGGGACGGCGTGGCAACTTTACCGGCCGGGCTATGGGCCTTCGTTCGATGCGCTCTTTACGCAGTCGAATTACGGCGTCGTCACCAAGATGGGGCTCTGGCTCATGCCGGCGCCGCAGGCGTTCGTGATTGGCGAGATCCAGTTCGCGCGCGAGGAAGATCTCGGCGTGCTCGTCGATACGCTGCGCACGTTGCAGCTCGGCGGCACGATACGCCAGCATGCGGCGATCGAAGGCGCGATCCGGCGTGCCGCGAGCCTCGCGCCGCGCTCGCGCTGGTACGAAGGCGAGGGCGCGATGCCTGAGGCCGCAGTTGCCGCTATGCAGCGCGATCTGGGCGTGGGCCGCTGGAATCTGCATTACGCGCTGTATGGCGCGCCCGAAGTGATCGAGATCGAGCGGCGCATGGTCGAGCGTGCGTTCGCCGGCGTGCCAGGTGTGCGTTTCTCGTCGCGGCGCTATGCCGAAGGCGACGAACCGCAAGGCGGCGCCGACCGCAATCTCGCCGGCATCCCGGCGATGAGCGCGTTTCGCATGCTCGACTGGCGCGGCGGCGAGGGCGCGCACGTGGACTTCTCGCCGCTGTGTCCCGCCGACGGCCGCGACGCGCTGCGCCAGTACGCACTCGTCAAGGCGCGCGCGGCCGAGTACGGTTTCGACTACTACGGGGGCTTTACTGCGGCGGGGCGCTATCTGCATCACGTATTCGCGGCGATCTTCGCGCGTGAGCGCCGTGACGACGCCGCGCGCGCGGGCGACTTGCTACGGGCGCTGATGAGCGACGCGGGCGCGGCTGGCTACGGCGTCTACCGCTCGCATTTGCTCTACATGGATTACGCCGCGGCGCAGTACGCCTTCAACGACGGCGCGCTGTTGCGCCTCGCGCAAACCGTGAAAGACGCGCTCGATCCGCAGGGCGTGCTCTCTCCGGGCAAGCAGGGCATCTGGCCCGAAGCGTGGCGTGCGCAGCGCGGCTATACGTGATCGATTTGCTTAAGACTACGTATCGATTGCAGAAAGACGTGCGGAGGATGCGATGGACAGGCGGGCTTTTCTCTGTGATGCAGGTGCAGTAGCGCTAGGCGCGGCTTGGCAGGCGCATCCGCTCGGGGTTGCGTTTGGAGAACGCGCGCCTCGTGCGAGCGCAGCGTTGAGTGCGCCGGTTGCCGTGGTGTTCGACCCGGCGCTCGCGCGGGGTCGCGTGCTCGCGCGCGAAGCGGCGCGGGCGGGCTGTGTTGCGTGGGCCATCGGCGATCGTTGCTCCGACGTGGCCGATACCGACATCGGCACCCTTTGGCACGCGCGTATCGCGCGGCGGCTCGAGCCAGGCACTGCGCTGATTGGCGCGTTGCGTGCCTCGGACCGTTTCGTGCTCGCTCGGCTCGCAGGCGCGCGCGGGGTGACGCTGCGCGACTTTGCTTAGCAAACCTTAGCGATATCGCATCGATGTATCACGTCTGCGGCTTCTTCGCGGTCTTCGCGATTTCTTCGTCGCGCAACTGACGGCGCAGGATCTTGCCGATGGTCGATTGCGGCAGCGACTCGCGGAACTCCACGATGCGCGGCACCTTGTAGCCCGTGAGCTGCTGGCGGCAGAACTGGATCAGCGCGGCCTCTGTGAGCGTGGGATCGCGCTTCACGATGAACACTTTCACGCGCTCGCCCTGTACCGGATCGGGCACGCCGATCGCCGCCACCTCGCGCACGCCAGGGTGCATCGCCACCACGTCTTCGATCTCGTTCGGATACACGTTGAAGCCCGACACGAGAATCATGTCCTTCTTGCGGTCGACGAGCCGGATATAGCCGCGCGCATCCATCACGCCGATGTCGCCGGTCGTGAGCCATCCATCGGCGAACACCTTTGCCGTTTCGTCCGGGCGGTTCCAGTAGCCCTTCATCACTTGCGGGCCCTTCACGCAAAGCTCGCCGGCTTCGCCGATGCCGGCCCATGTGCCGTCGTCCCTGCGAAAGCGCACCTGCGTGGAAGGCGCGGGCAGTCCGATCGAGCCTTCGGGATGCGCCTGGCCCGCGTCCGTACGCTCGACATCGACGGGATTCATCGAAACGATAGGCGAGCATTCAGTGAGTCCGTAGCCCTCCACGACCGGCTTGCCCGTCACGGCCCGGAACCGGTCGGCGACGGCCTTCTGCATGGCCATGCCGCCCGCCATCGCGAGCTTGAGGCCCGAGAAGTCGCGCTGGCGGAATTCCGCGTTATCGAGCAGCAGGCTATAGAGCGTGTTGACCGCGCTGATGCAACTGAACGTTTCATGCCGCAGCACCTTCATCACGCGCTTCACGTCACGCGGATTGGCGATCAGGATGTTGCGTCCGCCGAGCGCGAGGAAGATCAGCGCGTTGATAGTGAGCGAATAGATGTGATAGAGCGGCAGCGGCGTGAGCACCGTTTCGGCTTTGGCGTCGAGCTGGTTGCCGACCCAGGCCTTTGCCTGCTGCACGTTCGCAAGCACATTGCCGTGCGTGAGCATCGCGCCCTTCGCGACACCGGTGGTGCCGCCCGTGTACTGGAGGAACGCGAGATCGTCGGCGTGGGTCGCGAGCGGCGCGTGTGGCGCGCGCGCGCCAAGCGCCAGTGCGTCGAGAAGGCGCACCGCCTGCGGCAGGTGGTAGGGCGGCACCATCTTCTTCACATGGCGCAGCATGGCGTTGATGAAGCGGCCCTTGAGGTTCAGTCCTTCGCCCAGCAGGTCGCCGAGCGCCGTCACGACGATGCGTTGCACCTGCGTGCCGGGCAGCGCCGTTTCGAGTGTGGCCGCAAAATTCTCGAACACGACGATGGTCTGCGCGCCACTGTCCTGCAACTGATGCGCAAGCTCGCGCACGGTGTAGAGCGGGTTGACGTTGACGACCACGGCACCGGCCTTGAGCGTGCCGAAGAGGGCGACCGGATACTGCAGCGTATTGGGCAGCATGATCGCGACACGGTCGCCTGGGCGCACGCCCGCGCCTTGCAGCCACGACGCGAACGCAGTGGCCTTGCGGGCGAGCGCAGCATAGGTCATTGGCGAGCCGGCGCTCACGTAGGCGACGCGATCGCTGAAGCGCGCCGTGCAGTCGTCAAAGAAATGGGTGAGCGAGGCGTACTGACTGGCGGCGATTTCGCGCGGCACGCCGGGAGGGTACGAGGCGTACCAGATGCCGTCGGTGTTCGGTGGGGCCGGCTGAGATTGGGCTGCCTGAGGTGCGGAGGCTGCCACGGGACTCGCCGGATCAGGCTGGGGCGTTTCGTTCATTGTGGATCTCCGGACGGTCGGGCGACCGAGTGCGAATGCGTGTGCGCCTTCATCATGCAACGCTGCGCGCCGCAGGGCCAGGAGGTCTTACCCGGTGTGCGAGCGCGCGCTCGGCAGTAGTCAGAACCAGCAAAAAGGCCGTGCGGGCGAAGAACCCGGCACGGCCTTTCATTGCGTTGCTGCGGTGCGGCGGCGTTTCGTTGCGGGGGCCGCCGCGTGCGGCACGTCAGGCGTCCGACACCGCTTTTGCAGTCTGCGTCATGTCGATGCCTCGACGTTCGCGGCTGAACGGGATCAGCACCGCGATCACGACGGCGACCGTGCCGGCGACGATCGCCATGGCCATTGCGTAGTTCTGGTCGTGCGTTTCGGCAAGCGACGCCTGCAGCGTGGCGTTCACCGACGCGAACAGATTGCCGAGCTGGTAGACGAGGCCCGGGAAGGTCGCACGCACTTCGTCAGGCGAAATCTCGTTGAGGTGTACCGGGATCACGCCCCAGGCGCCTTGCACCGAAATCTGCATGAGGAACGCACCGAGCGCGAGCAGCACCGGGCCTTGCGAGAAGGCCCACAGCGGCAGCACCGGCAGCGCGATCAGCGCGGCGATGAAGATTGCCTTGCGACGGCCGATCTTTTCGGAAACCTGACCGAAGAAGAGGCCGCCCACGATCGCGCCGAGATTGAGCACGATGGTGATGATCGAAACCGTGTGCGGGTCGAAGTGATGCTGTTCGCGCAGGAAGGTCGGATACAGATCCTGCGTGCCGTGCGAGAAGAAGTTGAACGCCGTCATCAGCACGATGGCATACAGGGAAAGCTTCCAGTTGTGCTTGAGCGTCGTGAGCAGGGTCGGACGCGCGCGCTTTTGCATCTCCTTGAAGGCCGGCGACTCGGGCACGTGCATACGCACATAGACCACGAGCAGCGCGGGCAGCACGCCGACGAAGAACATGCCACGCCAGCCGATGTACTGATACAGCACGCCGAACACGATCGAGGCAAGCAGAAAACCGCTCGGATAGCCCGCCTGCAGCAGGCCGGAAACGATGCCGCGCGACTTGGGCGGGATGGTTTCCATGGTGAGCGCGGAGCCTACGCCCCATTCGCCGCCCATCGCGACGCCGAAGAGCGCTCGCAGGACGATGAAGGTCGCGAGATTGGGCGAGAAGCCCGTGAGCAGTTCGAGTATCGAATAGCACGCGATGTTGATCATCAGCGTGGGACGGCGGCCATATTTATCGGCGAGTCGGCCGAAGATCAGCGCGCCGAGCGGGCGCATGGCCAGCGTCAGCGTAATGGCAAAAGCCACTGCCGGGATTTTGGTGTTGAATTCGGTGGCGATGTCTTTCAGAACGAAAACCATCAGAAAGAAATCGAATGCGTCGAGCGTCCAGCCGAGGTACGCCGCGATCGTGACGTTCTTCTGTTCACGCGTCCAGCTCATGTTGATTGTTCTCCTTTGAAACTGGGGCAATGCCATGTCTCCTGTCGGTCGCAGTTAGCGCTTCAGCGCTCACTGCAATCGCATGTACTGCCGGCATTGCGTTGTGTGGCTTGATTGTGTCGCTTGAGCGGCCCCCCCGTAACGGGCCGCGCGCGAGCAGTGTACGCCCGGCATTAAACATTTGCATGCTTCTCGACTACAACCCGTAGTAATCCCTGGGAAGCTGGGCTTTAAGCGAAAGCTTTTTGTTTTATTAGTAATTTAAATGTAATTAATGTGCAGGCAATTAAATGTGTGAATAGCTAAACGGGTATCGCTGCGCGAAAGCAAACGAGCGGGCTTTGCCCGCTCATTTGCATTGAAAAGTACGTGATGTCTATCGCGTAGCCTGGCTGCGAAGCAGCCAGCCGATCGCGCGCGAAATGACGTCGTGCCATTCGCCCATTTGCGTTTGGCGCAGGACCGTTGCCGCGCTCATCCACGGCGTGCGCGCGGCAGTTTGGCCCCAGCGCCATTCGCCGGTTGGATTGACGAGCACGGCGGTTGGCTTGCCCAGCATTGCGCTCAGGTTTGCGGCGACGGCGTCCACGCTCACCACGGCGTCGAGCTGCTCGATACAGGCCGCCGTATCGGCAAAGCTGGCGATGCCGGGCCCGTAATGGCTCACAGCGCCTCGGGGCGTGCCGTTCGACAGCTCGGCAAGGGGGTGGTGCAGGCTCACGAACTGAACTTCGCGCGTGAGCGACGGGTGGGCGGTGAGGCGCTCGATTTGCGCGAGCGGCACACTGCGCAAGCCGGCCCAGCAGCGCTCCTTGCTGCCGATTTCCGCGGCGTGCTGTTGCGCGCAGTCCCAGAAGAGGCCGACGAGCCGTTTGCCAGGTTCGCGCGAGCGCAGCGTTTGCGACCATGCGGACGCACGCTCGCGCGCCGCTGCGGGCGCACGCAGATAAGCGTCGAAATAGGGTTGAGGCTGCGGCGAATCTTCAGCTGCGAGCAGCGGGAGATGGAGCAGCGTGGCCTGGAGGGTGGGCGCGAATGCCTCGATCGTGTCGAGCGCTTCGGGCGGCAAGGGCGCACTCACCGCGAGCGGGCGCGTGCTGGCCAGCACGGTGCATTCGGGCAAGGAAGCCTGCATGAGGCTGTGAATCGCGTGATCGCACGTGAGCATGATTTCGGCGCCCGCGTCGCGCCACTGGCGCACGGACGCGAACAGCAGGAACTGGTCGCCAAAGCCCATTTGATGCGTCACGAGCACGCGCTCGCCGCGCAGGTCGCGTTGACCGCTCCACATCGGCGCGTCGGCGTAACGATAGTTGCCGCTGTCGCCATGATTGCGTTCGAGCCAGTGTGTGAAGCCGCGCGTGTCGCCGAGGCTCAGCAAGGCTTCGGCCAGCCACTTGCGCGCTTTTTGCGCGTCTCGTGAGAGATCGGCCGGATGATTGCTCAACGCGGTGTCGAGGTGCTCGATGGCGCGCTCAGTCTCGCCGCTCAGGTAGAGGTCGCGTCCGATCCGTGCTTCGCAGAAAAGCGGGCTCCACGGCAATGACCGGTGCGCGAGCCAGTTGGCGGCCGCTTCGGCGTGGCGTCCTCGCAGGCGCAACGCGCGGCCTCGCGCGTGAATGAACCCGCGATTGTCGGGTTCGAGCGCGAGCCCTTTGTCGGCCCAAGGCAGCATCTGCTCGTCGCGCCGCGACTGGACCAGCCTTTGGCAGATTTGCATGAGCAGGTCCGTATTGTCGGGCGCGCGTGCGTGGGCCGCGAAGGCTTCGAGAAGTTGCTGCTGGGGGGATGGGGACATGGTGCGGGCGAACGTCGAATGTTTCCGGGAGACAGAAAAATTCTATCGACGCCATCCCGCAAGGGAATCAGACAAATCTGAGATATCGCGTGGGCTGGCGCTGTCAGCGCGCCCCAGCGAAAAAAACGGCGGCGCCGCGCTTGAAGCGCCGCGCCGCCGTTGAGCCGGTCGTCAGACCCGGCGATGCAACCCGCAATTAGAAGATGTTGCGGAAGCCGACAGCAACGCCGGTCTGATTGTTGCGACCCGGGAAGTCGGCGGTTGCCGAGCCGGTGCCGCGCATGAAGTCGACCGTGCCGTACACTTCGGTGCGCTTGGACAGCGAGTACTCAGCCAGCAGCACCGCCGAGTAACGCACGCCGGTGCTGAGCGTCTCGCCGTCTGCGTTCAGGCCGTTCTTTGCGTGATCGTAGTAGTACGCCGCGGTCAGTTGCAGCGGCGAGGTAACCTGCCACGTTGCGCCGGCATAGAGGCCGTTGTCGATGCGGTTGGTTTTCGTCACGGGCGTCACGAAGTTGATCGCAGCAGGCGAGTTCGCGGCCGCCATGTACTGATCCACCACGCCCGTATTGTCCTGGCCCCACAGCCAGCCGCCGTACAGGTGGACCGGGCCGATCGCATAGACCGCGCCGAGGTTGGCCACGCGGTACTTGTTGTTGTGCGCGTCGCTGTTTTGCTGGTAGCCGGCGAGCAGCTGGACCGGACCGGCTCCGTAGGTCGCCGTGAAGCCGTACATGTTGCTCGCGCCAACGCTGCCCGGCACGCCGCCGAAGCTGTACATGCCTTCGACCTCGAGGCCGCCGAACTTGCCGTCGTACTTGACCGAGTTGTTCTCACGCAGACCATAGCCGAGTGCGCCAGGCAGCCAGCCGTCCTGGTCGAAGTTGCCGACGGTCAGCGGGTCGAAGGTGTTGCCCAACTGGTCGAACAGCGGCGTGTTCTGGCGGCCCATCGTGACCGTGCCGTACTTGTCGCTCGAAACGCCAACGTACGCCATCCGGTTGAACAGCGTATTCGAGCTCGCCAGTTGGCCGTTCCACAGGTTGAACCCGTTCTCGAGGCGGAACACCGCGGACAGACCGCCGCCCAGATCTTCGCTGCCCTTCAGGCCCCAGCGGCTGCCGGTGATCGGGCCTTGCGTCATCTGCAGCTCGTTGTCGTTGTGCGAGTTGGCGTTCGTGAGGTAGCGGATGCTGGTGTCGACGATGCCGTACAGGGTGACCGAGCTTTGCGCGAAGCTGTGCTGGCAAGCCAGGGCGAGGGCGAGGCCGCCCACTGCCGATGCGATCTGGGTATGTCTCACGTTGTGATCCTTTTTCTTCTGCTGAGTGTTGTAAGTTCGTCGGACCGCCGGGGTACCAGGGCCCGCGTTTCTTGTATGTCTAGCCAGTGGGTGCTGGCTGGGGGGCGATGATAGACCCTTGGCGAAGGGGTGAAAACGCCGGTTGTCGCGCGATTGCAACGGTTACGCGCGCATGCCGACGGCCGCGCGCCTCGTTTCGAGATGACCCAGCCCGCATAACGTCAGCCGAAAAAGCACAAATGCTATTTAATGAACGGTCGTGCTTTTCCCTATATTGCTGGCGTAAGGGCCTCGCTAGAATCGTTGGCATCTCATCGCGTTCCGAAATGCGGAACGTCGGCCGGTCGATAGACATCAAGGAGACGAAAGCATGCGGGTCAGGGAAATGTTCGAGCTGGACGGTCAGGTCGCACTCATCACCGGCGGTTCGCGCGGGCTGGGTTTGCAGATGGCGCAGGCGCTCGGCGAGATGGGCTGCCATGTTGTGATCACGGCGCGCAAGGCGGACGAACTCGGCGAGGCGGCGAGCCAGTTGCAGGCCCTCGGCATCAAGGCGACCACGATCGTGAGCGACCTGCAGCGACCGGAGGCCGTGAAGCCGCTCGTGGACGAAACGCTGGCGGCCTGCGGCCAGATCGACATCCTCGTGAACAATGCGGGCGCCACGTGGGGCGCTCCCGCTGAGGACTACCCCGACGAGGCGTGGCACAAGGTCATGAACCTGAACGTGAACGCGCCTTTCTTCCTCGCGCGCGAAGTGGGCAAGCGCAGCATGATCCCGCGCCAGCGAGGCAAGATCATCAACGTGGCTTCCATTGCCGGCCTGAAGGGGTCGCTTGGGCCCATGCAGACCATTGCGTACAACACCTCGAAGGCGGCGGCGATCAATTTCACGCGCGCGCTCGCTGCCGAATGGGGGAAGTACAACATCAATGTGAATGCGATCTGTCCGGGCTTCTTTCCCTCGAAGATGTCAGCCGGCTTGCTCGACAAACTGGGGCAGATGGTGATCGATCACACGCCGCTGCACCGTCTGGGCGACGACGACGATCTCAAGGGCGCCGTGGTGTTTCTCGCGAGTCAGGCGTCGCGGCATATGACAGGCCAGTATCTTGCCGTCGATGGCGGTGCGAGCATCGTCTGATCATGCATGGTAGGTGGCGCCAGCGCTCAGCGAGCCGCTGGCGGCCGCGTTCTTCACACGTCTTGCCCGACGGAGCTTGCCATGTCCACGCCCGCCCCTACGCTTTCCGCAAATTCGCCGTCGTCGTCATCGCCACAGACGACTTCGCCACATTGGCCCGCGCATCTTTCGCCGCATCTGAGCATTCCGCAAACGAACCTCTTCTATAACGCAGAGGTCTCGGCGGCGCGCTATCCCGACAAGCCGTTCATCGTCTTCTACGACACGCCCGTGACTTTCGCGCAGTTCAAGGACGAGGCCGAGCGCGTGGCGGGCTACCTGCAGCAGGAATGCGGGGTGAAGGCCGGCGACCGTGTGCTGCTCTACATGCAGAACAGCCCGCAGTGGGTCATTGCTTACTACGGCATCCTGCGCGCCAACGCCGTGGTCGTGCCGGTCAATCCCATGAACCTCACCGAGGAGCTCTCGCATTACGTGGAAGACAGCGGCGCGACGACGGCTTTCGTCGCGCAGGATCTCTACCCGCGCCTTGCGCCGCTCGCGCAGGAAGGCGAGGGTGAGGGCCTCAAGCATCTGCTTGTTGCGACGTATAGCGACTATTTGAAGTGCGAACCGTTTTCGCCGCCGCCGGAATTCGTGAGCGCGCCGCGCTCCGTGAGCGGTCCGGGCGTGGCGCACTGGGTCGACGTGCTCGAGGCGCGCTGCATACCCGGCGCGCTGACTGCCGGCCCCGACGACCTCTGCGTGATGCCGTACACCTCGGGCACCACGGGCAAGCCCAAGGGCTGCATGCATACGCATCGCAGCGTGATGGCGACGGCCGTGGGCGGTTGCAACTGGTTCGGCAGTAATCAGGATGCCGTACAACTCTCCGTGTTGCCGCTCTTTCACGTAACCGGCATGCAGGGCGGCATGAACAGCCCGATCTACAACGGCTCGACCGTGGTGTTGCTGCCGCGCTGGGATCGCGACGCCGCGGCGCGCGCGATCGAGCACTACCGCATCAACGGCTGGCAGGCGATCTCGACGATGGTGGTGGACTTCATCTCGAACCCGCGCATTCACGAGTACGACCTGTCGAGCCTCGCCTGGATGCGCGGCGGCGGCGCGACGATGCCGGACGCGGTGGTGAAGAAACTCAAGGATCTCACCGGGCTCGACTTCGTCGAGGGCTACGGCATGTCGGAAACCATGGCGGGCACCCATATCAATCCGCCCCAGCGCCCCAAACCGCAGTGTCTCGGCATTCCCGTATTCGACGTCGACTCGCGTGTGGTCGATCCGATCACGCTGGAGGAAGTGCCGCCAGGCGTTTCGGGCGAGCTGATCATGCATGCGCCGCAGGTGATGCAGGGCTACTGGCGCAACCCGAAGGCGACGAGCGAAGCGTTCGTCGAACGCGACGGCAAGCGCTTCCTGCGCACGGGCGATCTCGTGCGGCGCGACGAGGAAGGCTATTACTTCATGACCGATCGCCTCAAACGCATGATCAACGCGTCGGGCTACAAGGTCTGGCCAGCCGAAGTCGAGGCGCTGATGTACCGGCACCCGGCGATCAACGAGGTGTGCATCATCGGCACCCAGGACGCGCGCCGCGGCGAGACCGTGAAGGCCGTGGTCGTACTCGATCCGAAGCAGGTCGGCAGCGTGAACGAAGACGACATCATCGCGTGGGCGCATGACAACATGGCCGCGTACAAAGCGCCGCGCATCGTGCAGTTCGTCGACGCGCTGCCGAAGTCGGGCAGCGGCAAGATTCTGTGGCGCAAGCTGCAGGAAGAAGAGGCCGAGGCCCGCGGCAACGCCTGAGCGCGCAGCACTTCTGCGTTCCTACGTCGAGCCCGTCTGGATAGCGCGCTGGTGCGCGCCAATCCAGACGGGTTTCGTCTTTATTGGGCTTAGGCGCCTGCGAGAGCGGGCAAGCCGCCTTCGCGCCAATCCAGTTCCATGGCGGCTGCCATGCCCCATTCCTGGGAACCGCGCGCAGCGGGCGCCGCGAGCGGCCATTCGCCCGGCGCCTGCGCGTTCTTGCGAGCAAGGATCGCCTCGCACAGAAATTCCATGCTGTACGCCTTCAGCAGATGCGGGTGATTCGTCTCGATATAAGCGGCGACGCGCGCATGTTCTCCGGCGATCGATGCGAGCGAGTAGAGCGTGCGCGCATCCCAGCGAAAACGCAGGCCGAGGTCGGCGAATGCCGTATTAAACGCGCACAACTGCGCTTCCAGTTGATGATCGTGGCGGGTGTCCAGGTGGCTCATGGCTGTCTCCTCATGTCGAGTGGCGTGAAGCAAGAGTAGAAGCGCCAATGAATAAACGATAGTTAAAGTTTTTTTCGAAAAATATAAGTAAAGATGAATGGATTGCGGGTAAGCCCGCGAATCTTGCGAGACACGCGCTCCGGTACGCGTAAACCCCGCTTAGCTACGAGCGTGTTGCTGATATATTGTATTGGAAATATGAAATTCCCCAGCAGCGCCGGCTAAACAGAACGTTGGAGACAAACGACCGATGTCCGCCGAAACACAATTAGTCGCCGGGATGCCCCCGGTTACCTTGACGCTGGAGCCGATCAACGCAACCGCTTCGCTGCGCGATCAGGCTTACGCGAAGCTCAAGCAGGCCATTGCCGAAACCGACATCTACCGGTCGCGAGACGAGATCCGGCTAGACGAGAAGGAATTGACCGAGAAGCTGGGCGTGAGTCGAACGCCTGTTCGCGAAGCGATGACGCTGCTGGAGCAGGAGGGCTTTCTGCGCACGGTGCCGCGACGCGGTGTTTACATCTTGCGCAAGACGCGCAAGGAGATCGTGGAGATGATCTATATGTGGGCCGCGCTCGAAAGCATCGCCGCGCGCCTGGCCACGCAACGCGCCTCCGACGACGACATCGCAGGACTGCGGCGCATGTTCGCGACCTTCGGCGATTCGACGCCCTCGGACCATATAGAGGAATACTCGGAAGCGAACATCATGTTTCACCAGTCGCTGGTGGAGCTGTCGAAGTCGCCCATCATCGTCGACACCATCAAGAACATTTTCATGCATGTGCGCGCGATCCGGCGCATGACGATCGCGCAGAGCGATCGTGCGTCGCGCTCGATTGTGGAGCACATGCGCATCATCGAGGCGCTCGAGGCGCGCGACACCGAGCGCGTCGAGCAACTCGTGCGGCAGCACTCGATTGAACTCGCACTGTTCGTGGAAGCGAATTGCGATTTCCTCGATTGAGGTGAGGGCATGCTGCGTCGATCTGCCGATTCATAGCGGCTCGACGCATGAACAAGCGGTATCGATGCGCGTTTCGTCTGAATGAGCGCGGCGATGCTGAAAGAAAAGTATGGACTACGTAACAAATTTGTTGGGACGTTTGGGCCGATTGAATGTGCTTGCCCATGGTGTGCCGCATCAAAGTTTCCCGTTTGGCGAGCGATCGCACGAGACGGCAACGGTGCGGTACGGCGCGATGCAGTGCAGCAAACACGGCATGGGTAAAAAAACGTCTTGACTAATATTGTGTGTGGAATATTGTATATCACGAATCACACTACGCCCCGCCAAAGAGGAGACGTCATGGCAGAAGCAGGCATCAACGAGGCACAGCAGAACCCTGTGCCGGAAGCGCAGCAAACGACCGATGGTTTTCATCTCGTCATCGACGCGCTGAAACTCAACGATATCGACACGATCTTCGGTCTCGTCGGTATTCCCATTACCGATCTCGCGCGTCTCGCGCAGGCCGAGGGCATGCGCTTCATCGGTTTCCGGCACGAGCAGAACGCCGGTAACGCCGCAGCCGTGGCGGGCTACATGACGAAGAAGCCGGGCATCTGCCTGACCGTTTCGGCGCCGGGCTTCCTGAACGGCCTGACGGCACTGGCCAACGCGACCACGAACTGCTTCCCGATGATCCTCATCAGCGGTTCGAGCGAGCGCGAGATCGTCGACCTGCAGCAGGGCGACTACGAAGAGATGGATCAGCTCAACGCCGCGAAGCCTTATGCCAAGGCTGCGTTTCGTGTGCTGCACGCCGAGGACATCGGCGTTGGCGTGGCGCGTGCGATTCGCGCTGCCGTCTCGGGCCGTCCGGGCGGCGTGTATCTCGACCTGCCGGCGAAGCTGCTCGCGCAGACCATCGACGCCGTGAAGGCCCAGCAGTCGCTCATCAAGGTAGTCGACGCCGCGCCGCGCCAGATCCCCGCACCGGATGCAGTGCAACGCGCTATCGATGTGCTGAGGAATGCGAAGCGTCCGCTGATCCTGCTCGGCAAGGGCGCCGCCTACGCGCAGGCCGATGCGCAGATCCGCGAGCTGGTCGAGAAGAGCGGTATTCCGTACCTGCCGATGTCGATGGCCAAGGGCCTCTTGCCCGACACGCACGAGCAGTCGGCATCGGCCGCGCGCTCGTTCGTGCTGGCCGAGTCGGACGCCGTGGTGCTGATCGGCGCGCGTCTGAACTGGCTGCTCTCGCATGGCAAGGGCAAGACCTGGGGCGCGGCCGCCGGCCCGAAGAAGTTCGTGCAGATCGACATTGCGCCGACCGAGATCGACAGCAACGTCGCCATCGAAGCGCCTGTGATCGGCGACATCGGTTCATGCGTGGAAGCGCTCGTCGCAGGCATCGGCAATGATTTCCCGAAGCCGCCGGCAGAGTGGCTCGACGCCGTGGCCGAGCGCAAGAACAAGAACCTGGAAAAGATGGCCGCGACGCTTGCGAAGAACCCGTCGCCGATGAACTTCCACAGCGCGTTGCGCGCCATTCGCGACGTGCTCAAGACGCGCCCCGACATCAACGTGGTCAACGAAGGCGCGAACACGCTCGACTACGCGCGCAGCATCATCGACATGTACCAGCCGCGCAAGCGTTTCGACTCGGGTACGTGGGGGATCATGGGCATCGGCATGGGCTTCGCAGTCGGCGCAGCGGTGACGAGCGGCACGCAGGTCGTGGCGATCGAGGGTGACAGCGCGTTCGGATTCTCGGGCATGGAACTGGAAACGATCTGCCGCTACAACCTGCCGGTCTGCACGATCGTCTTCAACAACAACGGCGTGTATCGCGGCACGGACGTGAACCCGACCGGCGGCTGCGACGTCGCGCCCACGGTGTTCGTGAAGAACGCGCGCTACGACAAGATGATCGAGGCCTTCGGCGGCGTCGGCTATCAGGCGACGACGCCCGAAGAACTCACGAGCGCGCTGCTCGAAGCGATTGCTTCGGGCAAGCCCACGTTGATCAACGCAGTCATCGACGAAGCGGCCGGGACCGAAAGCGGTCGCCTCACGAATCTGAATCCGCAAAGCGCGGCCATGAAGAAATAAGCCCCCATAGATCAGGTAGATCAGGAGATACGACAAATGAGCAAACCCCTCGACGGTATCAAGATCATCGACTTCACGCACGTACAGGCCGGTCCCGCCTGCACGCAGATGCTTGCGTGGTTCGGTGCGGACGTGATCAAGGTGGAACGCCCGGGCGCCGGCGACGTGACGCGCTCGCAGTTGCGCGACATCCCCGAAGCCGATGCGCTGTACTTCACCATGCTCAACAGCAACAAGCGCTCGCTCACGCTCGACACGAAGAAGCCCGAAGGCAAGGAAGTGCTGGAGAAGCTGATTCAGGAGTCGGACGTGATGGTCGAAAACTTCGGCCCCGGCGCGCTGGACCGCATGGGCTTCACGTGGGAGCGCATCAAGGAACTGAATCCGAAGATGATCGTCGCTTCGGTGAAGGGCTTCAGCGAAGGCCACCACTACGACGACCTGAAAGTCTATGAGAACGTTGCGCAGTGCGCGGGCGGCGCGGCTTCGACCACGGGCTTCTGGGACGGTCCGCCCACGGTCAGCGCTGCCGCGCTCGGCGACAGCAACACGGGTATGCACCTCGCCATCGGCATTCTCACGGCGCTGATCGGCCGCGACAAAACCGGTAAGGGCCAGAAGGTGGCCGTGTCGATGCAGGACAGCGTGATCAACCTGTGCCGCGTAAAGTTGCGCGACCAGCAGCGTCTCGATCGCCAGGGCTTCCTCGAGGAATACCCGCAGTACCCGCACGGCACGTTCAGCGACGTCGTGCCGCGCGGCGGCAATGCGGGCGGCGGTGGCCAGCCGGGCTGGGTGCTCAAGTGCAAGGGCTGGGAGACGGACCCGAACGCGTACATCTACTTCACGGTGCAGGGCCATGCGTGGGAGCCGATCTGCCACGCACTGGGCAAACCCGAATGGATCAACGACCCGAACTACGCTACGGCGCAAGCGCGTCAGCCGCATATCTTCGACATTTTCGCGACGATCGAAGCGTGGCTCGCCGACAAGACCAAGTTCGAAGCGGTCGACATCCTGCGCAAGTTCGACATTCCGTGCGCGCCGGTGCTCAGCATGAAGGAAATTGCTAATGACCCGTCGCTGCGGGCTAGCGGTACTATCGTCGAAGTGCCGCACAAGGAGCGCGGCTCGTACCTCACGGTGGGCAGCCCGATCAAGTTCTCGGAGCTGAAGCCGGAGATCACGGGTTCGCCGCTGCTCGGCGAGCACACCGACGAGGTGCTGGCCGACCTCGGCTACACGCCGCAGCAGATCGCGGCGCTGCATGAAACGCGTGCGGTTTGAGTTCCATGAGCTGAAAGCAGTACGCAGAAAACGGGCGCGGCGAGCGCTGCGCCCGTGCATCACTGCAATACCAGACTGGCAGGCAAGACGCCGCGCGGCATGTGCAATGCGTGCCGCGCGACGACGATAAACGACTCACCCCACATAGTCATCGCCATGCAATCCGCCATCGATTTCGAGCAACTCGCAAACGCCATTGGGGACGCCATCGTCATCTCGGACGCAGCCGGCGACATCACCTACTGGAATCCGGCGGCAACGCGCATGTTCGGGTATACGCAGGAAGAAGCGCTCGGCAAGACGCTCGACGTGATCATTCCCGAGCGGCTGCGCGGCCGTCACTGGGAGGGCTATCAAAAGACGATGGCGACCGGTCAGACGCGCTATGGCAACGACGTGCTGCGCGTGCCGGCCGTGGACAAGGCGGGCAAGGCGCTTTCTATCGCCTTCACCGTGGCGTTGCTGCACTCGCCGCAGGGCGAACTCAACGGCATCGTCGCTGTGATCCGCGACGAGACGACGCGCTTCCAGGAGGAGCGCGCGCTCAAGAAACGCATCACCGAACTCGAAGCACAGGCCCAGCAATCCTGAACCCTCGGGAGCTCTTCGATGCACACCGAAAGACTCGGACATTTCGAGGTCGAACTCTCGGCCCGTCAAATGATTCACAACGGCGGCTGGGCCGCGTTCGCGGCTATCCATGCGGTCGAGGCCGTTGCCGACGAACCGGCGGCGGCTGTTTTTCCCCGTCAATGGGTCGTCGACGAAACCGTATTCGAAAGTGAGGCCGCCGCCATTGCCGGTGCGCGTGAGGCGGCGCTCGCTTTTCTCAAGAGCGGCAATTCGCCCAGCCAGGGCGTGTCATAGGGCAAAGCCCTCATCGAGCCGCGGCACATAAAGAATTCCAAACTCAGCAGGAGACGTTTCATGAAGTCGTGGCTACGCTTTCGGCGCGCCAGATGCACTGGCGCGCCGCCCATTCCGTATGCTCTCGCCGCCTCGCGCGCTTTCGTGAAGCACGGAGGCGCATCATGGCGATGACGATTGCGGTTCCCCGCGAGACACTCGAAGGCGAACGACGCGTAGCGGCGACGCCAGAAAGTGTCGCACAACTAATCAAGCTGGGTTATGCCGTGGAGGTCGAAACTGCGGCGGGTGTGAACGCATCCTACCCGGACGACGCCTACCGCGCAGCGGGCGCGCAGGTTGTGGACGACGCGCAAGCGCTCTTGAGCGGTGCGGATATCGTAGTCAAGGTGCGTCCGCCGTCGAGCGAAGAAGTGCAGCGCCTGAAGCCCGGCGCGACGCTGATCGGGTTCATCTGGCCCGCGCAGAACGCGGCGCTGCTCGAGCAGTTGGCGGCGCGCGAGGTAACGGTGCTGGCGATGGACTGCGTGCCGCGCATCTCGCGCGCGCAGAAGCTCGATGCGTTGAGCTCGATGGCGAACATGGCCGGCTATCGCGCGGTCGTCGAAGCGGCCCAGCACTTCGGCCGCGTTTTCACGGGGCAGATCACGGCGGCCGGCAAGATGCCGCCCGCCAAGGTGCTC
Organism: Paraburkholderia sp. JHI869; assembly: GCF_038900775.1. NCBI lineage: Bacteria > Pseudomonadati > Pseudomonadota > Betaproteobacteria > Burkholderiales > Burkholderiaceae > Paraburkholderia > Paraburkholderia sp. JHI869. Next base: position 168,489 of record NZ_JAYMSC010000003.1, on the reverse strand, counting down.
GTGATCGGCGCGGGCGTGGCGGGGCTCGCCGCAATCGGCGCCGCGCGTGGACTCGGCGCGATCGTGCGCGCGTTCGATACGCGACCCGAAGTCGGTCAGCAGGTCGAGAGCATGGGCGCGGAGTTCCTGAGCATCGACATCGAGGAGGAGGGCGGCGGCTCGGGCGGCTACGCCAAACAGATGAGCGCGAAGTTCATCGAAGCGGAGATGGCGCTTTTCGAAGCCCAGGCGCGCGAGGTGGACATCATCATCACGACGGCGCTCATTCCTGGCAAACCGGCGCCGCGCCTTATCGACGCAAAGACGGTTGCATGCATGCGCGCTGGCAGCGTGGTCGTCGACATGGCGGCCGAGCAGGGCGGCAACTGCGAACTCACTCGGCCGGGTCAAGTGGTGAACGCGAACGGCGTGACCGTGATCGGTTACACGGATCTGCCGAGCCGCATGGCGAACCAGTCGAGCCAGCTCTATGCGACCAACATCCGCCATCTGCTGACCGATCTCACGCCCGCGAAAGACGGTGAACTCACGCTCGACATGGACGACGTCGTGCAGCGGGGCACCACCGTCATGCAGCGTGGCCAGGTGTGCTGGCCGCCGCCGCCGGTGCAGGTCTCGGCCGCGCCGCAAGCGGCTGCGCGGGCGTTGCCCGTTGCTGTCGCGAATGCCGACGCGAAAGAAGAAAATGCGCAGGCCGCGCGCCGCAATGGCGTCTGGTCGCTCGTGGCGCTCGTTATCGCCGCGTTGCTGCTGCTCGCGCTCGGCGCGGTCGCGCCGCCGGCGTTCGTCGCGCACTTCACCGTGTTCGTGCTGGCCGTGTTCGTCGGCTATCAGGTGGTCTGGAACGTCACGCCCTCGCTGCATACGCCGCTCATGAGCGTGACGAATGCGATCAGCGGGATCATCGTGATCGGCGCATTGCTGCATCCAGGCAATGCCAGCACGATCGTGACCGTGCTGGCGGGCATTGCGCTCGTCGTCGCGACCATCAACATCGCGGGTGGTTTTCTTGTCACCCAGCGCATGCTGAAGATGTTCCAACGGACCTGAGGAGACGTCATGCTTATTGGAATCGGCAACATGGCGTGGCTCGGCGCGGCGACGCTCTTCATTCTCAGCCTGCGCGGGCTGAGTCATCCCGCGAGTGCGCGACGCGGCAACCTGTACGGCGTGACCGGCATGGTGATCGCGGTGCTCGCCACGCTGCTCGTGACGGGCGGCGCGGGCCTGCAAATCGCGCTGATCGCCGCGCTGGTAGGCGGCGGGCTCGGCGCGATGCTCGCGCGCCGCGTGGAGATGACGCAGATGCCGCAACTCGTCGCGGTGCTGCATAGCTTCGTGGGTCTTGCGGCCACGCTCATCGCCTTTGCGAACTTTCTCTCGCCCCAGGCCGCGATGAGCGGTGTCGAGCGCGCGATTCACGACACCGAGATCTATGTCGGCGCCTTCATCGGCACGGTCACGTTCAGCGGGTCGATCATCGCGTTCCTGAAGCTGCAGGGCACGCTGAGCGGCAAGCCGCTCGTGCTGCCCGCGCGGCATTTGCTCAACGCGGTCGTGCTGGGCGCGTGCATCGCGCTCGGTTATCGCTTCGTCAGTGCTCCTGATGGCGGCGATGCGCTGTACGCGCTCATCGTCATGTGCGTGCTGGCAGCGGCGCTCGGCGTGCACCTCGTGATGGCGATCGGCGGCGCGGACATGCCGGTGGTGGTCTCGATGCTCAACAGCTATTCGGGCTGGGCGGCGGCCGCAACGGGCTTCATGCTCGACAACGATCTGCTCGTCACGACGGGCGCGCTCGTCGGTTCGAGCGGCGCGATTCTCAGCTACATCATGTGTCGCGCGATGAATCGCAGCTTCGTTTCGGTGATCCTCGGCGGCTTCGGTGCGGTGAGCGCTACGGCGAGCGAAGCGCCGCAGGGCGAAGTCGTGGCGACCAACGTGGACGAAGTGGGTTCGCTGCTACGCGACGCCCAGGAGGTCGTGATCGTGCCGGGCTACGGCATGGCCGTCGCACAGGCGCAGGGCACCATCAGCGAGATCACGCGGCGGCTGCGGGCGTTGGGTATACGCGTGCGCTTCGGCATTCATCCCGTTGCGGGGCGTTTGCCCGGGCACATGAACGTGTTGCTCGCGGAGGCCAAGGTGCCGTACGACATCGTGCTCGAAATGGACGAGATCAACGAAGACTTCACGAGCACCGACGTCGTGCTCGTGATCGGCGCGAACGATATCGTCAATCCGGGCGCGCAGGAGGACGCGGGCAGCCCGATCGCCGGCATGCCGGTGCTGGAGGTGTGGAAGGCGCGCACCGTGGTCGTCTCCAAGCGCAGCATGGCGACGGGATACGCGGGCGTGGACAATCCGCTCTTCTATAAGGACAACACACGAATGCTGTTTGGCGATGCGAAGGGCAGCGTCGATGCGCTGCTGCGGCAACTCGAAGCGGCTTGACGTTTGAGGCAAGGCGCGGCGGACAGATCTCTGCCGCGCTGGCTGTAACGCGGGAAAGAGGCGATGTGGGAAACCCCGCGCGCAATCATATTGGACGGAGACAGACAACGTGGCACATACCGATCGACTAGAAGGCGGCTACACGGCCCGGCGGCACAACCGCTGGGTGCAACTCGTGGCGGGCATTCTCTGCATGGGGCTCGTGGCGAACCTGCAGTACGCGTGGACGCTCTTCGTCGTGCCGATGGACGCACGGCATCACTGGGGGCAGGCTGCAATCCAGCTCGCTTTTTCCATTTTCATCGTGACGGAAACATGGCTCGTGCCCGTTGAGGGCTGGCTCGTAGACCGCTTCGGCCCGCGCCCCGTGGTGATGGGCGGAGCGTGCTGCGTGGCGCTTGGCTGGGTGCTCGACGCGTGGGCGCCTGCGTTGCCGGTGCTCTACGTCGCGGCAGTCATATCGGGCATCGGCGCGGGCTGCGTGTACGGCACGTGCGTCGGTACGGCGCTCAAATGGTTTCCTGACCGGCGCGGGCTCGCCGCCGGCATGACCGCGGCAGGCTTCGGCGCGGGCGCGGCGCTCACGGTCATTCCGATCTCCAACATGATCCAGCACTCAGGCTATGAGAGCGCGTTCGTGTTCTTCGGACTCCTGCAGGGTGCCTGCATCATGGCGCTCGCACTCGTGATGGTGCGGCCGAAGCCGCCGGCGCACGCCGCCGGCATGAAGCGCATCGTGGCGACGAAGACCGACTACACGACGAGGCAAATGGTGCGCGCACCCGTATTCTGGGTGATGTACGCGATGTTTGTGTGCGTGGCGGCGGGCGGCATCATCGCGACGGCGCAGATCGGTCCGATCGCCAAGAGCTACGGCTTCGCCTCGATGCCGGTCACGCTCGTGGCGGCGACGCTGCCGCTGCTCACCATGACGCTCTCGATCAACAATCTGTGCAACGGCTTTACGCGGCCGCTGTGCGGGCTCATTTCGGATCGCATCGGCCGCGAGAATACGATGTTCATCACGTTTCTCGGCGAAGGGCTTGCGCTGCTGGGTTTGCGTGCGTTCGGCCACGACCCGTATCTCTTCATGCTGTTCTCGGGGCTCGTGTTCCTGTTCTACGGCGACATCTTCTCGAACTTTCCGGCGACCTGCGCCGACACGTTTGGAGCGAAATACGCGGCCGGCAATGCAGGGACGCTGTACACCGCGAAGGGGACCGCGGCGATGCTCGTGCCGGTCGCTACGCTGCTCGCCTTACACAGCGGCTGGAACCTGGTGTTCGATATGGTCGCCTGCGTGGCGATGGTGGCGGGCGTGAGCGCCAAGGTGTTCTTGCAGCCCATGCGCCGGCGCTGGATTTTTCAGTCGGGAGAGGAGGCGAAGATTGCCGATTCGGCGTTCGTGCCTTCGCCGCTGGGGTCGCATGAGTGAGCGCGGTTGATGCGCGCTCGTAAGCGTTACGGGCGGGCGGTGCTGTCCTGATCGTTGCGAGCGGTCGCGGAGCGCAGAGTCCGTATCACGCGCGCCGCGCCTTGCAGTCTCGCGCGCACGCGTGAGCGCCTGACGCGCCGCATATCGATGCGGGCCTGCTCGCGCCGCAGGTCCGTTTCGGCGGCTCGCTCGTTTTCCAGCCCGAGATGCGCGTAACGGCCCTCAGCAGCGCTCTTGTCGAGCCAGCGCTCGGGCAGGCGGGTTGCGAGCAGCCAGGTCGCGGCGGCGCCAAAGCTCACCGCGACGATCGCTGCGATGACAACGAATTCCATTCGGCATTCCTCAATCGGTTTTTCACGGCGCGATTCAATGTATACCGTGAAATATAACGCATTGCGCCGCCCCCAGCCATGGGACTGACTGGCGATTCCGTTGCCGGCTTGCGCGGAGAATGCGTGCAGAAGAGGAGGGGAAGCCGCAAAACAAAAAAGCCCGCAAATTTGCGGGCTTTTTCGATGAATCCTGTGTGCTGCTAGTTCTGCTTGACGAGACGTGGTGCCCAGGAGAGGACTCGAACCTCCACAGTGTTGCCACCGCTAGGACCTGAACCTAGTGCGTCTACCAATTCCGCCACCTGGGCACGTCTTCAAGCTAGAAGAAGATTATGGCGCGATTTAACGCGACCGTCAATAGATCTTTTCAAAAAACTTCATCCCGGGAATGCGACCGCTGCGTTATGCGCGATAACAGGGCAGTTGTACTCGCTGCTGTGCCGGAAATGAAAAAGGCCGGCATGAAGCCGGCCTTTTGAATCTGGTGCCCAAGAGAGGACTCGAACCTCCACAGTGTTGCCACCGCCAGGACCTGAACCTGGTGCGTCTACCAATTCCGCCACCTGGGCAAGGTGTCGTTTGCTGCTCAACGTGTTGTGCAGCAAAGACGGAAATTATAGCGGGCTCGGAACGGCTGTCAAGCGTTTTGTGGAGGGCGATAAAGCGCGGCTGTCGAAGCGTCGTCGACCGCGTGGAATGGCCGTCTCGTCGCGCCGCGAGGCCGCTCCCACGGCTCGTAGGGTGCGATGCGGGTGTTAGAATGCCTCGCAGAAGTTCCGCCGGCAAAAGTACGGGGTTCAGGTGCTGCGTGCAGCGTGGCGCACGCAGTGCGAGCAGTCAGGCAGTCCACGTACGGGCCGGCAGATTGCAGCACTCGAAGACCGGGCGCCGTCCGCATGTATTGCAGATCCGGGCCGCGCGAAATCCGACGTCCACGCAACGAGAACAACCATCGACAAGCCCTTGAGCAAATATCCGTACCCGATTCCCAGCCGCGAAGAGATTCTCGGCGTGCTGCGGACCAGCGACTCGCCCTGCACCGCGAACGATATCGCCGAGGCGCTCTCCATCAAGCGCCAGGAGCGTGAAGGGTTCTTCAGGCGGCTCGCCGCCATGGAGCGCGACGGGCAGATCCGGCTCGACTCGCGCGGCCACTACCAGCTCGCCCACCCTTCGAATTTCGTCGCGGGGCGCGTGCAGGGGCATCGCGACGGCTACGGCTTCCTCGTGCGCGACGACGGGCAGGACGATCTGTTCCTGCCGCAAGGCGAAATGCAGAAGGTCATGCACAACGACCGCGTGCTCGCGCGCATCGTCGGCTATGACCGCCGCGGGCGGCCGGAAGGGCATATCGTCGAAGTCACCGACCGCGCGAATCGCAGCGTGATCGGGCGCCTGCTCAACGAAAACGGCGCGCTGATCGTGGCGCCCGAAGACAAGCGCATCGGCCACGACATTCTCGTCACGCAGAATCCCAAGAAGGCCAAGGTCGGCCAGGTCGTGGTCGTCGAACTCACCGACTTCCCGAGCCGCCACTCGCAGCCGCTCGGCCGTGTGATGGAAGTGCTGGGCGACATCGACGATCCGGGCATGGAGATCGAAATCGCCGTGCGCAAGTACGGCGTCCCGCACGAGTTCAGCAAGCCCGCGCTCGACGAAGCCGCGAAGCTGCCCGACGCCGTGCGTCCCACGGACATTCGTTATCGCGTGGATCTGCGCGACGTGCCGCTCGTCACGATCGACGGCGAAGATGCGCGTGACTTCGACGATGCGGTGTACTGCGAGCCGATGCAGGTCGGCCGTGGCGAGGGCTTCCGCCTGATCGTCGCCATCGCCGACGTCTCGCATTACGTGCTGCCCGGCGGCGGTCTCGACGTGGACGCCATCGAGCGCAGCACGTCGGTGTACTTCCCGCGCCGCGTCATTCCGATGCTGCCCGAGAAGCTCTCGAACGGGCTCTGTTCGCTCAATCCGCACGTCGATCGTTGCGTGCTCGTGTGCGACATGGTGATCACCGCGCGCGGCGAGATCAAGGCATACCAGTTTTATCCGGGCGTGATGCACTCGGCGGCGCGGCTTACGTATACCGAGGTCGCGGCGGTGCTTACCAACACCAAGGGCCCCGAGGCGACGCGCCGCGCGGCGCTGCTGCCGCAACTGCAGAATCTCTACGGCGTCTACAAGTCGCTCTTCGCCGCGCGCCAGAAGCGCGGCGCGATCGATTTCGACACGACCGAGACCTATATCGTCTGCAACGCGCAAGGCAAGATCGAGCAGATCGTACCGCGCCAGCGCAACGACGCGCACAAGCTGATCGAGGAGTGCATGCTCGCGGCCAACGTGTGTGCGGCCGACTTCATGAAGCGCCACAAGCACCCGGGCCTGTACCGCGTGCACGCGGGCCCAACGGCCGAAAAGCTCGAAAACCTGCGCACCTTCCTGCGCGGCATGGGGCTTTCGCTCGGCGGCGGCGACACGCCGCACGCGAGCGACTACGCCGCGCTGATGGCGCATATTCGCGACCGGCCCGACGCGCAGATGCTGCAGACCATGCTGTTGCGCTCGATGCAGCAGGCCGTGTACAGCCCGGACAATATCGGTCACTTCGGTCTTGCGTACGAGGCTTACGCGCACTTCACGAGCCCGATTCGCCGCTATCCCGACCTGCTCACGCACCGCGCGATCTACGCGATCCTGCAGGGCAAGAAGTACCAGCCGCAGGCGCCGGAAGGCGTCGAGCTCAACACCGCGCTCTCGCCGCGCGCCCGCGCAATGCAGGCCGAAGACGAAGAGAAGCGCGGCAAGCGCGCACGGGGCGCCAACACGGCGATCTGGGAAGAGTTGGGCCTGCACTGCTCGGCGAACGAGCGCCGCGCCGACGAAGCCTCGCGCGACGTCGAAGCGTGGCTCAAGTGTTACTTCATGCGCGACAAGCTCGGCGAAGAGTACGGCGGGATGGTGAGCGGCGTGACGTCGTTCGGCATTTTTGTGCAGCTCGACGCGCTCTTCATCGAAGGCCTCGTGCACGTGACGGAACTGGGCTCGGATTACTTCCAGTACGACGAGATCAAGAACGAACTGCGTGGCGAGCGCACCGGTATTCGCTATCGTTTGTCGGACCGCGTGCGCGTGCAGGTGAGCCGCGTGGATCTCGATGCGCGCAAGATCGACTTCCGTCTCGTGCGCGACACGCCGGTGAAGCCAGGCGGCAGCCGGCCGATGCCAGTCGACAAGGGCGGCATGGACGGCGGTCCGCGCGTGCGCGCGCTGCCGGGCGGCGACATGGCGCGCCAGAAGAAGGCCGCGCCGGCGCAGAGCGTTGCAGTGAAGGAGGCGCGCACGGCGCGCGGCGCCGCCAAGACCGCGAAGAAGCGCTCGGCCGTGAAGCCGACGCCCAAGAAGCAGGCGACGCGCAAAAAGCGCTGAGCGCCATGCGTGCGGGGCGCCAGACGCGCTCCGTAGCCGTTACATACCCGGGCCGCGCCGTCGTGCGCGTGCCCGGTTTTTTCACTTGCATGCCGCGCCGCGTTTTGCCACACGGGCGCGCGGCTTGCAAATGCCGGACCGCACGACGCGGCCGGCCGACTATCGTTGCCGGCGGCGCTGTGTCTGCGCCGCAAAACGTTCATCAGGGGTTGTCTCAGTCATGTCACGTCTCAAGGTTCTTTACGGGTTTCATGCGGTGATCGCACGCTTGCGGCACGACGCGTCCACGGTCGAGGATGTCTACTACGATCCGACGCGCCGCGACCGCCGCATGCAGGACTTCCTGCACACCGCGAAGGAAGCGGGCGCGCGCGTGATCGCAGCCGACGAAACGCGCCTCTGGGGCCTCGCGCACACCGAGCGCCACCAGGGCGTCGTGGCCCGCGTGCACGATCTGGCGCTGGCGCAAAACCTCGCGGAACTGCTCGACGGCATCCAGGGCTCGCCGCTGTTGCTCGTGCTCGACGGCGTGACCGATCCGCACAATCTCGGCGCGTGCCTGCGCGTGGCCGATGCGGCCGGCGCGCACGCGGTGATCGCCCCGCGCGACCGCGCCGTGGGCCTGAACGCCACGGCCGCGAAGGTGGCGAGCGGCGCAGCGGACACCGTGCCTTACATCACTGTGACGAATCTCGCGCGCGCACTGCGCGAGCTCAAGGAAGCGGGCGTGTGGGTGGTGGGCACCGCCGGCGACGCGAGCGCGAGCCTCTACGAGACGAAGCTCGATGGTCCTGTAGCGCTCGTGCTGGGCGCTGAGGGCGAGGGCATGCGCCGCCTGACCCGCGAAACCTGCGACGAAGTCATGCAGATTCCGATGGCGGGCACGGTCGAGAGCCTGAACGTTTCCGTCGCCTCGGGTGTTTGCCTGTTCGAAGCGGTGCGCCAACGCTCGGCTGCGCGCTGATCGGCGGCTGATCGCGCGATCCTGCGAGATGCGGGCAGCCCGTGCCCGCATCTCCGGTAAACTATGCGTAATCCGCGTTTTTCTCCTCCTCGGGCTGTACTCCCATGACTCAAGACGAACTCAAGCAACTGGTCGGCCAGGCCGCCGCCGACTATGTCAACGCGAATGTGCCGGAAGGCGCCGTGATCGGCGTCGGCACGGGCTCCACCGCGAACTGCTTCATCGACGCGCTCGCCGCAAGCAAGAGCCGCTACCGTGGCGCCGTGTCGAGCTCGGTCGCGACCACCGCGCGCCTCGAAGCGCATGGCTTCAAGATTTTCGACCTCAACGAAATCGAATCGCTGCCCGTGTATGTGGACGGCGCCGATGAGATCGACGGCTCGGGCGCCATGATCAAGGGCGGTGGCGGCGCGCTCACGCGCGAGAAGATCGTCGCTTCCGTGTCGGACGTGTTCGTCTGCATTGCCGATGCGAGCAAGCGCGTCGACGTGCTCGGCCAGTTCCCGCTGCCCATCGAAGTCGTGCCGATGGCGCGCACGGCTATTGGCCGCCGCGTGACGGCGCTCGGCGGTGTCCCGGTGCTGCGCGTGCAAAAGGACGGCTCGCCCTTCATCACGGACAACGGCAACGAGATCCTCGACGTGAAGGGCCTGCGCATCGGCGACCCGCGCACGCTTGAGGCGCATGTCAACGCATGGCCGGGCGTGGTGACGGTCGGACTGTTCGCCGCACGCGGCGCGGACTTCTGCCTCCTCGGCGGTGAAAACGGCGTCGAGCGTATCGAATACCGCAAGGCCTGAGCGGTCTGGCGCGAGCGGCAGTTGCATTGGGCTCTTGCCTGTGCGCTGCCGCTCTTTTTACTGGCAGGCCTGCGTGGCCTGCCGAACCGAAATTCGCTATTAATCATTAAAAGAACGCGATTTTCTGTATCTGGTTGTCAGCGCATCTATCTGACGTTTCAATTCGCCTTTCAATCATATTTGAAAGGAAATCTCCGATTTCAAGATCTTCGCAATTCACTACGTTGAGAACCGCACACAAAAATGCGAATGACGTAGCAATAGTCTGACTGTCTGAGATATAAATTCACCGTCCGGCGATGTTATGCAAACGGTTCGCTAAAAGAGACGTCGAAAAGACCGGACTGGGGAAGGGCGGCGCGCGAAAGCGCACAGCAGCTCGAGGGTTTCTGTCAGGCAGTGCGCGAGAGTAGTGACGCACGCCGCGCGGTACACGAGGAAATAATGGCAGCAGCGGGTGTTGCGCGATTTGAATCGGACTACTACACAATGGAGTCCGATAAAAAAGAGTTTTGCGGGGCATTCCTTTCCGTTCTCCGGATTTTCAATTCTGCATGACTGCCTGATTTGCGCGGATGCATAAAGCGTAAGGGCGTCCTGCGCGCGATTATCAATCTGGTAAATCCAGTTAGACGGTCTTCCCGATATCGGGCTGGTCCGCGGGGATATTCGCGCGTCGTAAATGCGGTGATTTTAAAAGCATTTCAGTTGAAGTCGTGTTAAATGCGCCCGCGCTAGCAGGGGGAGTGCGCGCGCGTTCATCCAACGTTCCCCTGCTTTATCAGGAAGACCACAATCATGAAGAAGATTCAGGCCATTTCGCTCGCCGTCATGCTCTCTTTTGGTTCGGCAGCCGCATTTGCCGGTGGTGCGGGCGCGCCGTCGTCCTCCACCACGTCGGCGGTGGGCGCCGCGGGCGTTGGCTTTGGCGCAACGGCGCTGACGTCGAACTCGACCTCGTCGGTCAGCGGCGGTTTCGCCTCGACGCTGACGGTGCCGGGCCATATCGACGCCACCGTGTCGCAAGGCAACCAGTCGTTCTCGAACGCGAGCCTTACGTTCGGCTCGAGCTCGACGACGCAAAACGGTAACTCGCAAACGTACGGCCAGACGGCCAACGGCTACGTCGGCCAGACCGGCACGACGACCACGAACCAGAACTCGTCGACGCTCGGCTTCACGAGCGCCACGCAGTCGGGTTCGCAGAACTTCAACTCGTCGGTGATCAACACGTCGTTCGACGGTTCGAGCGGCAGCTACGGCGGCTCGGGCTTCACGTCGACGGCAAGCGCGAACGGCAGCGGCACGGCCAATGCGAATGGTGACGTTGGCATCGTCGCTGCGGGCGGTTCGGGTTCGCTCACGGGCGGCATGCACTGGTAATCCGAACGGGTCGCCGTTCAGTGGCTCGTCGCAGGGGGGGCGCTGCCCCTTCTGCGTTCACGGAGAGAAGAATGAGCAAGCTGAAACAAAAAATTGTCGTTGCCGGGGTGTTGCTGTTTGCAGGCGCAGCGTGGGCGCAAACCACGCCGACGATGACGTCCGGAACCACGTCCACGTCGAGCCAGTCGAGCACTGTTTCCAATACCGTCGTGCTGCCGAGCGGCGGTGCGTCGGACGTGACGTACCACGGCGCCTACGATGTGCGTACGACGCCCACGGTCTACGCGCCGGCGTTGACGGCCTCGGTGACCGAGACCTGCTGGGGCAGCGTTTCCGCTGCGGTGTCGGTGGTGGGCGTGGGCGCGACGGCCGCAGGCACCATCAAGGATCTGGACTGCAACAAACGCCTGAATGCGGCCGTGGCATGGCGCATGGACCGCAAGGACATCGCGTTCAATATCATGTGTCAGGAAGACGACTTCCGCGAGGCTGCCGCACAGACCGATCATCCTTGCGGCGACAATCGCAAGGTCGCGAAGAACGATGGCGCGCCCGTGCAATTGCGTAACGCCGACACGACGCCGGATTCGAAGGCTCAGGAACCGACTGACCCGTTCGTGCGCGAACGCGAGCATCTGCCCGCCTTGCCGCTTGCGCAGGCGCTCGTGCCTTCGGCCCATTGAGTCCCGCAAGGCTGAAGAGAAGAGGGCGCGCCCCTGTTCTCTCCAGCTAAAGCGGTGAAATCGAGTTCATTCGGAATCCTGTGTGATACAGGATCCTTGCCTGAGCGGTCGCGCAGCTACGATCTCACTCGACCGTTTCCGCCTGATGCAGGCGCGGCAGAAGCCGGTCGAATTCGCGGCGAACGAGACCGTAGCACTCGCAGGCGCGGGCTTCGAGGCCCTCGCGATCAAGCACGCGGATATGGCCGCGGCTGTGATGGATCAGGCCTTCGTCATGCAGTTTGCCGGCCGCTTCGGTTATGCCTTCGCGGCGCACGCCGAGCATGTCGGCGATCAGTTGCTGCGTGACGTTGAGATCGTTGGAAGCCACGCGATCCACTTCGATCAGAAGCCAGCGGCACAGCTGCTTGTTGAGCGAGTGGTGACGGTTGCACGCAGCGGTTTGCGCGACCTGCGTGAGCAGCGCATGCATATAGAGCAGCATGAGACGGCGCAGGAAGTCCGAGCGCGCGAACTGTTGCCTGAGGGCTTGCGCGCTCATGCGATAGGCGAAGCCCGCGCATTGCACCTGCACGCGATTCGGCATCGTTTCGCCGCCGGTGAGCACGGGCACGCCCGTCATGCCTTCGCGGCCAACCGCAGCGATTTCGACGGAGCTGCCGTCTTCCATCGTCGAGAGCAGCGAGACGATCGCTGTCGTCGGAAAGTACACGTGGTGAATGCGCTGACCGGAATCGCAGATCAACTGTTCGGTGCGCAGATGAACGAGTTCGAGGTGCGGGGCGAGAGCCTGCCATTCATGCGACGGGAGGGCGCCCAGCAAATGGTTGCCGTGAAGATCGGATTGAAGGGTTAACATGACTGGTCCTCGTGCGAAGCGGCGCAAACCGCCTCCTGTTTTTTGATTCCGTTCGCCGAACTCGTTGTTGTTCGCCGTTTCCCGTACGGCTCTTGTGTTCGTCGTGCCGGCCCCATAGTCCCGCTAGTTCCAACTGTTTCCTGCCTGGTCCCACTCTCTCGCGCTTGCGTGCGCGGTATTGGTTGTCCGCGTCTGCGCTGGTGTGGCGATCTCTCTTTAGCAGGGTGTGTGCCAGTCGGTGCGAAAGCACGCATTCAAGCGGCTGAGCGCGAGTCGGCATTGCGGCAGCGCGGCGTAACGCTGCATTTTTGTTTCAGTTTTGTACGGCGACTTTGCGGGCCGCCGCGCCGCGCCTTACCTTTTTGAAAGCGACAAGCCGATGATTTTATTGAGTTATTTCCCGTGATTAAGGGGTGATTCAGAAATGGCTCCTCGTTGAAACATCCATCGGGGGCGATTCGGGCGCCGACCCAAAAAACAAGCGTTTTTGATTCAGTTCTGTTGCAACGCATACGCTGCCGGCAAAAAAGCGTTCGGCGCTGAAACGTCGCGCGTGGGCGGCCTGGCTGCGCGCTCGCCACGGCGCACGCGATCAGTGTGGGTCTGCGTACAGATTGGCATGCCGAGGTTTGCTCCAATGAGGTCCGGAAAAGGTCTCAAAGCTTTGTGAGAGGTCAGGGAGGCGCGCGCCGTCTCGGGCGAACCCGCCGCCAGACAGGTGCGGTGTTCGTCAACGTGACCCGATGTATTTCAACGGGGAGTTCACTGCATGAACCAGCTCGTGACGCCTGCCGGCTTGATGGCGGCAGCCAATGAACCCGAAGTGGCGCTCATCGTTCAGCCCGTCGTGCTGGCCGGGGGCTCGGGCACGCGGCTTTGGCCGCTCTCGCGCGAGCATTGCCCGAAACAGCTGATCGATCTGCTCGACGGCGAATCGCTGCTCGAAGCCACCGTGCGGCGGCTCGATGGCGTGTATGCCGAGGCGAGCGCAGCAATCCGCAAGGCCCCGCCCGTTGTCGTCAGCAGCGAGGAGCTACGGCTCATGACTGTCGACCGGCTTGGCCGCAGCGGCACGCCTGCGCGCGTCGTGCTAGAGCCGGTTGCCCGCAATACGGCGCCCGCACTCACGGTGGCGGCGCTCGCGGCGCGCGCCGGGCACGAGGCGGCACTCGCACGCGATGGCGCCGGCGCCGCGTGCGACAGCGACCCGGTGCTCATCGCCATGCCGGCCGATCATCTGATTGCCGATCGCGCGGCGTTTGCCGTCGCGCTCGAAGAAGCGGTGGGCTACGCCGCGCGCGGCGCGATCGTCACGCTCGGCGTGCCGCCGCAGCGCGCGGAAACCGGCTACGGCTACATCGGCGCGGGTGCGCCACTTGGCGCAAGCGGCGCGCGCGTGATCGAGCGCTTCGTGGAAAAACCAGGCCCCGAACTCGCGGCGAGTTACGTGGCCTCTGGCGATTACCTCTGGAATAGCGGCATTTTCGTGGTGCGCGCATCGGTCTGGCTCGCCGCGATCGCGCATTGCCGGCCGGCCATCGCGGCGCAATGCGCGGCGGCGTTCGAGGCAGCCGCGGTCGATGCCGACGGCACCGTGCATCTCGATGCCGCGGCGCTCGCCGTGTGCCCGTCCGATTCGATCGACTACGCGGTGATGGAATCGCTGGGCGCGGGCGCGCTGCTCGCGGGCGTGGTCGTGCCGCTGGTCGCCGGCTGGTCCGACGTGGGTGCGTGGGACGCGGTGTGGCAGGTGTCGGACAAGGACGAAAACGGCAACGTGGCGCGCGGCCGCGTCATGTTCAACGACGTGACGGACACGTTCGCGCATTCGGACGGCAGGCTCGTGGCCTGCGTGGGCGTGCACGGCGTGGTGGTGGTCGAGACGGCCGACGCAGTCCTCGTCGCGGCGCGGGATCGCGTGCAGGACGTGAAGGCGATTGTCGGCAAGCTGAGGCAAGAGCGCAGCGCGGTTGCGCAGCATCACCGGCGCGTGGAGCGGCCGTGGGGCTGCTACGACTCGCTCGATCAGGGCGAACGCTTTCAGGTCAAGCGCATCGTCGTGAAGCCGGGCGGGCGGCTGTCGCTGCAGATGCATCATCACCGCGCGGAGCACTGGACCGTGGTGCGTGGCACGGCGCGCGTCACGCGCGGCGAGGAGGTCTTCCTGCTTTCGGAAAACGAATCGACCTACATTCCGCTGGGCGTGAAGCACCGGTTGGAGAATCCCGGCAAGACGCCGCTCGAGATCATCGAGGTGCAGTCGGGCGGTTATCTGGGCGAAGACGACATCGTGCGCTTCGACGATGAGTACGGCCGGATACAACGTTGAAGAAGCGCAACGTTGAAAAGCACGACGCTGGGCCGCGTGCGAAAAGCGTGCGTAGAAGAAACATGCGAGAAACATGCGCGCCGGCAACCCTGCATATGCACAGCCAGGGACTACCGATTGATCTGCAGGTGGTCTTAAAAGCGGAATGAAAGCGTAGCGATTGAAGTAAGCGGGCGATTCATACGATCGCCTTACGAAAACAGCAGCGCACGGGCCGACGTAGCACGCGTAAATACGAACAATGCGCATGCGCGCAAGCATCATGTCAGGAGATATCCTGGCTGGCGAAATATGCGAAGCGCATGGCAACGTAGCACATAAGTTCGACGACGCACGAGGGCCCACGCTGTATCCGGCAAACATGGGTGATAACGCCCACATCGGGGGGGTAGGGTCATGGAACTGGGGAACAAGGAACGCTCGCTCGTCAGCAAGGTGATGGACGGGCTGATTTCAGGCATCGTCGAGGAGCGCTACGGCGCGGTCCTGCCTCCGCAGGACATCCTGTCAAAGGAGTTCGACGTGAGCCGCACGGTGATGCGCGAGGCGCTCTCCATGCTGCTCGCGCGTCACATGCTCGACGTGCGGCCGAAAATAGGCACGCGCATCCGGCCTATGCGCGACTGGCGCATGATCGACGAGGACGTCGTGAACTGGCGTTTTCGTTCGAAACCGGACAAGACGTTCTTGCGCGACGTGATCGAATTTCGCGGCCTGATCGAACCGGCGGCGTGCGCGCTTGCGGCTACTCGCGCCAGCGCGGCGGATATAGCCGGCATTCGTGAGGCGTTCGACGCGCTGCACCAGACGAGCACCGACGATCCGAACTTCCAGACCGCCGATGCGCTTTTGCACACGCGCATCCTCGCGGCGAGCGGGAATCAGTTTTACCAGCAGATGGCGGCGATCATTCGCGGCGCACTCTCGCTCGTGAATCCGATTCTCAGCACGCGTGACGGCGGCTGGAGCAACGTCGTGGCGGCGCATGGGCGCATCGTCGAAGCGATCGAGCGGCGTGCGCCGAAAGAAGCCGAAGCGGCTGCGCTCGCGATGATCGAATACACCGCCGACGAACTCACCCGCGCGCTCGCGCCCGAGGCGTTGGAGCAGCGCTAAGGCCGTTCGCAGCGCCGCTTCGCTTCCATCAGTCCGCTTGATGCGCGCGGATTGATGCGAGCGCATTGCGGCGCGCTGCGCCTGCCGGTATCGTGCGTGTCTTTGGGCGCGCCGCGCGTGACGTATGTTGCATACAGCACGCGGCGGCCCTCGACCTCACAGCCGGAGCACGCAGCATATGAGCGAAACACAAACGATACGTTGGGGCATCGTCGGCGCGGGCCGCATTGCGCACCGCTTCGCACAGGGCGTCGCGCACGTGCCGCATGCACGCGTCGAAGCGGTCTGGTCGCGGCGCGCGACGACTGCACAGGCGCTTGCCGCGACCTGCGGCGCGAAGGCGTGCGAGAGCGTGGATGCACTCTTTGCGAGCGGTATCGACGCCGTGTATATCGCCACGATGCAGGACAGTCACGCCCAGTACGCCATTGCCGCGCTCGAAGCGGGTCTGCCCGTGCTGTGCGAAAAGCCCGCCACTGTGAACGGCGCGCAGCTCGAGCGCGTGCTCGACGCGGCACGGCGCACGCAGCGCCTCTTCATGGAGGCGATGAAGCCGCCGTTCTATCCCCTCTATCAAAAGTTGCGCGCGCAACTAGACGCCGATCCCATCGGTCCGGTCGGGCTCGTGCGCGCGGGCTGTTCCGTGGCGAGCGTGCCCGCAGACCATCCGTCGTTGTCGTTCGAGCAAGCGGGCGGTGCGCTGCTCGACATCGGCGTGTACGAGATGTTTCTGGCCGTCGACTGGCTCGGCGCGCCACGTGAGGTGCAAACCGTCGGGCGCCTCGGCTCGACCGGCGTGGACACGTTCGCGAGTCTGAACTGCCAGCATGAGCACGGCATTGCGCAGCTATTCTGCGGGCTCGATCTGCACGGCTATGGCGACGCACTGCTGGCGGGGCCGCTCGGCAATGTGACGATACACGCGAACTGGTGGAACCCGGTGCGCGCGACGGTGCGCTATGTGGATGGCCGCGTCGTCGAACTCGACGAACCTTTCGAGGGCGGCGGCCTCAACTACGAGACCGCGCACTTCTGCGAACTGCTGCGCACGGGCGCGCTCGAAAGCCCGGTGATGACGCACGACACTTCGCGCCGCATGCTCGCCATGGCCGACGCCGCACGCGCGGCGCTAGGACTGCGCTTTCCCTGCGAGTGAAAACGACACGGCCCGCATGTGCGGGCCGTGTGCGAGAGCGTTGGGCATCAGTGTTGGTATCAATGACGCGATGGCAGCGCGAGGCGCTTTTCGTACCAGTGCTGGATCCATTCCAGCACCTGGCAGAGCACCCAGTACACGGCGGCGGCAGCGAGATAGAGCGGCAGCGGCTGATACGTCGAGGCGATGATTTCCTGCGCGCTGCGCAGCAGCTCCGTCACGGTGATGACCGACACGAGCGACGTGTCCTTGATGAGACTGATGAGGCTGTTCGAGAGACTCGGTACGGCGATGCGCAACGCCTGCGGCGCGATTACGTAGCGCAGCGTCTGGGTGCGCGACAGACCAAGGCTATAAGCCGCGAGCCACTGGCCGCTATGAATGCCGAGAATCGCGCCACGCATGCTCTCCGAGAGATACGCCGCTACGTTCGCTGAAAGTGCGATCACGCCCGCGGGCGTCGGGTCGAGCGAAATGCCAACGCTCGGCAACCCGTAATAAATGACGAAGATCTGCACGAGCAGCGGCGTGCCGCGCATCAAGCTCACGTACACGCGTGCGATGAAGATGAGCGCGCGGTTCGAGCTGATGCCCATGAGCGCGAGCACGGCGCCGCCGATGAGCCCGAAGATCATCGAAAGCACGGCGAACTTGACCGTCAGCACCGCGCCCTGTGCGAGCACCGGCAGCGACTGGATGATGAGCGTATAGATGGGCATGGGCGTAGGTAACGAGGTGAAGTGGCGCGTTTTGCAATGACCGCCTATGTGCGAAGGGCGGCATCGCAGGATGCCGCCCTTCGCCTCAGCCTGACTGTGCGTCGCTCAGGATCATTGTGCGATCGGCTTGGTCACGTCGATGCCGAACCACTTGTCCGAGATCTTCGTGAAGGTGCCATCGGCTTCGAGTTGCGTCATTGCGTCGTCGATCGCCTTGGCGAACTTCGGATTGCCCTTCTTGAACGGGATCGCCGACGGATTGCCGTTGCCGACGATCGCGCCCGTGCGCAGCGGCAGCTGCGAGTTCTTCAGCAGGTAGGCGAGCATCAGGCGGTCGTTGAGCGCCGCGTCCAGACGGTTCGCTGCGAGGTCGCGCAGATATTCGGGCGCGCCCGGATAGGTCTTCACATCGATGCCCGGCACCGACTTGGCCATATCCATGTAGTTGGTGCCGAGGCCGACGCCGAGCTTCTTGCCCTTCAGGTCTTCGAGCGTCTTGAACTGGCGCGTGTCGTCCTTGCGCTGGATGAGTTGCGCGGCCGAGTACGTGTACGCCGGCGAGAAGTCGAGCGCGGCCTTGCGCTGGTCGGTCACGCCGACCTGATTCACGATCACGTCGAACTTGCCGGCCTGCAGGCCCGCGATGATGCCGCTCCATTCTGTCGTGACGAATTCGGGCTTCAAGCCCATTTTCGCGGCCACAGCCTTGGCGATGTCGACGTCATAGCCGACCAGCTCGCCGTTGGGCGCCTTCGAGTTGAACGGGGGGAACGTGCCTTCGAGACCGATGCGCAGCGTGCCGCGCGCCTTGGCCTGGTCGAGCAGGTCGTCGGCGTGGGCGCTGGCTGCGACGAACGATGCGCCAACGATTGCAAGTGCAAGGAGTTTTTTCAGCAAACCGGCTTTCATGTTTTCCTCTTGTTCTGCTGCTGCGATTCTGGTGCTAGTGCACAGCGCCTCCGATGCGCCATGACTAGCCTGCCACTATAGCTTTACGCGCGGCCCGAGGCCAGCGCCCGCGCGCATTCGGCAACGAGCGCCGGGCCGCGGTAGATGAAGCCCGTATAGATCTGCACGAGCGACGCGCCTGCCGCGATCTTTTCGCGCGCGTCGTCGCCCGAAAAGATGCCGCCCACGCCGATGATCGGCACGTCGCCGCCCAGCTCGGCACGCAGCTTGCGGATCACGTTGTTCGAGGCGTCGAACACCGGGCGTCCCGAGAGTCCGCCTGTTTCGTTCGC
The DNA here is from genome assembly GCF_038900775.1 of Paraburkholderia sp. JHI869. NCBI lineage: Bacteria > Pseudomonadati > Pseudomonadota > Betaproteobacteria > Burkholderiales > Burkholderiaceae > Paraburkholderia > Paraburkholderia sp. JHI869. Next base: position 149,592 of record NZ_JAYMSC010000003.1, on the reverse strand, counting down.
ATTTGGCATGCCTTCCACCGCCGCGCGCGAGAGCGTGGTGTTGGTCGCGATCACGCCTTCGATCTTGTGGCGCAGCAGCGTGTCCGCGATCTCCTTGACCTGCTCGTCGTCGAGATCGGGCGCGATCTTGAGCGCGAGCGGCACGAGCTTGCCGTGCATGTCGGCCAGACGCTGCTGCTTGTCCTTGAGCGCGGCGAGCAGGGCGTCGAGTTCGCCGCCGCCCTGCAGCTGGCGCAGATTCTTCGTGTTCGGCGACGAGATGTTGATCGTCACGTAGCTCGCGAACGGGTAGACACGCTCGAGGCAGAAGAGATAGTCGTCGGCGGCGCGCTCGATCGGCGTGTCGGCGTTCTTGCCGATGTTCAGGCCGAGAATGCCGCGATATCGCGCAGCCTGCACGTTCTTCACGAACTGCTCGACGCCGTGATTGTTGAACCCCATGCGGTTGATGATGCCGCCCGCCTGCGGCAGCCGGAAAATGCGCGGGCGCGGGTTGCCCGGCTGCGGACGCGGCGTGACGGTGCCCACCTCGATGAAGCCGAAGCCGAGCGCGGCGAAACCGTCGATCGCGGCGCCTTCCTTGTCGAGGCCCGCGGCGAGCCCCACGGGGTTGCGGAAGGTGAGCCCCATGACGGTGCGCGGCGAATCGGGCACTCGCGGGGCGAGCAGGCCCGCCATGCCGGTGCGGCCGGCGGCGCCGATCATGCGCAGCGAAAGGTGATGGGCGTCTTCGGCGTCCATGCGAAAGAGCTGGTCGCGGACGAACGGATAAAGGGTGCTGAACACGGGAAGAAGGCGCGGGCGCCAGAAAATGGGAACCCGCTATTTTAGCGGCAACGCGAGCCCGGGGTGATGCGCCGGCGGTTCAGGCTTCGGGCGTGAGTGCGGCCCATGCGCCGTCGAAGAGGCCCTCGAGCGGCTGGAAGCGCGCCTTGTAGGCCATTTTCGGGCTCTCGCGGATCCAGTAGCCGAGATAGACATAAGGCAGCTGAAGGCTGCGCGCCTGCTCGATCTGCCAGAGGATGTTGTAGGTGCCGTAACTCGTGTGGAGCGCGTCCGGGTCGAAAAACGTATAGACCGAGGAGAGCCCGTCGCCGAGGATGTCGATCATGCTCACCATGCGCAACGCGCCGGGCTCGTCCGGATGCGCGGGGTCCGGCTCGCGGAATTCGACCAGCCGCGAATTGATCCGGCTTTGCAGCAGGAATTGCTCGTACTGGTCGCGGCTGTCGCGGTCCATGCCGCCGCCTGCATGGCGTGCGGACTGATACCGCATATAGAGCGCGTAGTGCGCCTCGTCGTAGTGCAGCGGCGCGACCGTGGCGATGAGATCGCCGTGGCGCTTCCACGCGCGGCGCTGCGTGCGGCTCGGCGTGAAGCGCTCGACCGGCACGCGCACGGGCACGCACGCGCGGCAGCCGTCGCAATAAGGGCGATAGGTGAACACGCCCGAGCGCCGGAAGCCGGCCTTCACGAGATCGGTATAGACGTCGGAATTGATGAGATGACTGGGCGTTGCCACCTGCGAGCGCGCGATGCGCCCCTCCAGGTAACTGCAGGGGTAGGGCGCCGTTGCATAGAATTGCAGCGCGGAAAGCGGTGAAAGCGGCAGCTCGTTCGGATGCGTCACGTTGGCAGCTCTCGTAGCAGTTCGGATCGTCGCGTGGCGCGCGCGTGGCGCACCCAGCTTCGCGCGTAAGCCTTGCCTGACCACATGGCGCGCCGCACTTGGCGTGCCAGGGAAAAGGGCGGCGACGGGTTCTTCATCGAGTCTAACATTGACGCCGAACATGTATCCATCGAATTGCGCGGGCTGTCGCAAGCGCGCACGCGGGGTTCAGTCGTCGCGCATCCGCCGCTCATGTGCCACTTATTTGCCACGCATTTGCCGCTCACCGGCACTTCACGCGGCGGGCAGGAACTCGTCTGGCGCGCCTGAGCCGCCGAGCAGATCGGCGAGCACGGCTTTGTCGAATTTCCAGGGAATGGGCGCGGTGTTCACATGCGTACGCACGTGGGCGATGAACGCCTTGCGCGAGATTTCGCGCCCGCCGAGCGAGGCGAGATGCGCGGTGTTCTGCTGGCAGTCGATCAACTCGACGCCGTGGCGGCGCAAATGCGCGATGAGCGCCGCGAGCGCGATTTTCGAGGCGTCGGTGACAGAGGCGAACATCGATTCGCCGAAGAACATCGTGCCGAGCGCCACGCCGTAGAGTCCGCCCACGCGTTCACCGCCGAACCAGGCCTCGATGCTGTGAGCGTCGCCCACGCGGTGCAGGGTGGAGTAGGCGTCGATCACGTCGGCGGTGATCCAGGTGCCGCGCTGGCCGCGCCGTGGCGCATTCGCGCACGCGCGCATCACGGCGGCGAAATTGTTGTCGACGCGAATTTCCCATGCGTCATCGCGCAGCACGCGCTTGAGCGTTTTTCTGAACGAGGGCGAGACCTTGAACTCGTCGGGGCGCAGGATCATGCGCGGGTCGGGGCTCCACCAGAGCACCGGCTGGCCGTCGGAGTACCACGGGAAGATGCCGCGCCGATAGGCGTCGATAAGACGTGAGGGGAGCAGGTCCGCGCTGGCGGCGAGCAGCCCCGGCGCGCCGCTCGACGCGCCGAGTGCGCGCTCGACGGCGGGAAACGGTTCGTCGGGCGAGAGCCAGGGGACCATCGTCGCGGGCGCAGTCAGTGGAACAGTCAGCCGTCGCGCAGCGAGCGCAGGACGTCGCCGGTGTGCAGCCCGAAGCTGCCCGACTGGCGATCGGCGAAGAAACAGCGCAGCGTTTGCCCGACCGTTGGGAACGCAATGTCGTCCCAGGGAATCTCGTGCTCTTCGAAAAGCCGAACTTCGAGGCTTTCCTCACCGGCAGCGATATCGATGTCGAGCAGGCGCGCGAGATAGAACAGATGCACCTGGTGCACACGCGGCACGTTCAGGAGCGAAAAGAGGTTCTGCACCTCGACGCGCGCGCCGGCTTCTTCCAGCGTTTCGCGCGCCGCGGCTTCGGCGGTCGTCTCGCCCATTTCCATGAAGCCGGCGGGCAGCGTCCAGTAGCCGTAGCGCGGCTCGATTGCGCGGCGGCACAGCAGCACTTTGTCTTCCCAGACCGGAACCGTGCCGACCACGTTGCGCGGATTCTGATAGTGGATGGTGCCGCAGTGCGAGCAGACGTAGCGTTCGCGATTGTCGCCGGGCGGAATGAGCAGGCTGACCGCCTGACCGCAAGTCGAGCAGAATTTCATGGGCACGATAAGGGGAAGGGTGATGCGAGTTTATCACCGCTCAGTGCTATCGCTCACGTGCCGCTACGTGCCGGCCGGGAGCGACCGACGAAGACGGCAAGAACGCGGTGAAGGCCGCGGAGAAAACCGCAAACACAAAATGGGTGACAGGCCGATGACCTGTGACCCTTTCGCATTCCGCGGGTTGCAGTGGCAGGATCTGAACGTGCGACTTTGTGGTTGCGAGCCTGGTTCTTGTAGCCCGTGCACTTCGATTTATTGGGGTTCAACCGTTCCCGATTCGTTCCCGAGCGCCCGTGCTACCCTGGACACCACTTCGTCCCAGTCTCCCGGCGCAAGCTGCCGAAACAGTCGTGCACTCGGATACCAGGGTGAATCCTCACGATCGCGAAGCCAACGCCAGCAAGCGTCGTAACGAGACAGTATCCATACGGGCTTGTTAAGCGCCCCGGCGAGATGGGCTATCGACGTATCTACCGTGACTACGAGATCCAGCAGTTCAATAATCGCGGCAGTATCGGCGAAATCCTCAACTTCGTTCATGGGATCGAAAGGCCGTAACTCGGGAGGAATATCGGCGATTTGTCGTTGCGCGCTCTCGCCCTTCTGGAGGCTGACAAAATTGACGCCTGGGACTCGCAAGATCGGCAGCAGCGATTCCGCTGTCATGGAGCGACGCCGATCCATTGCGTTCGATGCGGGTTGATCCGGTCGCGGATCGCCAGCCCAGACCACGCCGACTTGAAAGTGTCTTTCCGGCAACCGCTTTCGCCACGCCGAAACCAGGCCAGCGGGTGGGCGAAGATACGGCAATGCAGCCGGAATTGTTTCCACCGTTGTACCGAATCGATGCGGAAGGCTCATGACGAAACACCAATAGTCATGCTGCGGGATCGTGCCTTCGCCGTTGGCCACATAAACGAAATCGACGCCATCCAGACGTCCGAACAGGCGGGCAAGCGCAGGCGGACAGAGAATCGAAACTGTGTGCGCCCCAAGTGATTTCAGCATCGGTGCATAGCGGCAGAACTGAAGAATGTCGCCGTATCCCTGCTCAGGCCAGATCAGAAGCGATTTTCCAATGAGAGATTCACCGTTCCACATTGCCCACGTATCCGGCGGCGCTGTGGTGTAGTGTTTCCTCGACGTTGCCTCGTACCGCGACTCATAGCAGGCCAAACCTTCGTCATACTCACCAATTGCCAGAAGCGCATGTGCGAGATTGATCTTTGCCTCAGCAAAATCGGGCTTCAGCGTTAGCGCTTGACGATGCGCATGAATCGCCGCCTCAACCTTGCCCGATTGACATAGGACGCTTCCAAGGTTGCTGAAGATCTGGTGCGAAGTTGCGTTGATCGATAGCGCACGCCGAAACGCACGTTCCGCCTCTTCCAGATTGTTGGCGACCGTTAAGAGTAGTCCGAGATTATTGTGTGCCTGATAAAAATCGGGTTTGAGTCGGACCGCCTCCCGAAAGTACACTTCGGCTTCTCCTGATCGTCCTGTGTCCCAGAGCGCAAGTCCTAGCGCATTGTGGGCATATTCGGCGTCAGGGTCTTCGGCGAGCACCTGCCGCAACAGGATCTCTGCTTCGGCGTACGAGCGTCGTTTTTGGAGGATGCAGCCCAGATCGAGCTTTGCCCGCAGGCAGTCCGGCTCGACCTCCATGACCTGGCGAAACGCAACTTCGGCGGATTCAATGTCGCCACGGCGATAGTGGGCGTGGCCGATTTCATGGAGGGCAAGCCCGTGAGTCCCTGCCTGGAGTGCAATTCGTCGTGTCGGAGTATTCATTCTTAAGGCACTCCAGGATCTGACCAGGGGATACCACCTAAACCATCGATGATTAGTTAACGGTCGCCATTGCCGTCGCTCCCGTGAGTTTCGATGAACTCACAAAGTATCTGGCATACCACACTCCCGGCGTTGGATTATTTACGGTGCAGGAAAAGAGCAGTGGACCTTCGAACGATTTCGCACAAGCAGGCTGTATATACGACGGCGAATCGTTGACGTAGATAGATGCCGCTTCGCGAGCATTCGGAATATTCAATGAAAGCGTGAGGCTCTTCGTTCCCGGGGCGACCGTCATTTGATACCAGATGTAGTCTCCATAGCTGCCGGAGAACGGCACCGGAGTATCCAGGGGAAGATTGACAACGGGTGGCGGAAATACCCTAACGGAACGTGTCACGGCGCTCGTATTGCCATTGTTATCCGTGACGGTCAGTGTTACGGGATAAGTGCCGCTATATTTATATCCGAAGTGTTGTGGGTCCTGAAAATCAGTCGACGAACTCGTGGAACCTGTATTCCATTTCCGCGCACGGATTGTGAGTCCACCCCTCGCAGTAGACAGGTCCTTGCAACGGACCGACATGTATTGCGGATCATCTTGTAGGCACGTAAATTCCGCCGCAACCGGGATGACGCCTGATTTAGCCGCTGCGACCGTTTTCGTCGCATCGAGTATGCCAGGTCCGAGAGCGCGATCAGGAGCGGTTGGAAATGGCTTTACGTTCTGCTGCAGAAGCGTTCGATATTCCGCTACGGTCAAAGGCGTGGGCGCAACGGATTGTGCGAGCGCAATGACGCCGCTGACCATTGGGGCGGCCATGGATGTTCCCGAGACAAACCGATAGTCGTCGCCGGTGGGTGTATCCGTTCCTGCGTCGTAGGTGGACATAATTTCCATGGCGGGCGCGGAGATGTCGATGCCCGGCCCGAAGTTTGAGCTTACATAGCTGTTGCCCCCACCATCGGTGCCGCCAACGCTAATAATGTTGTGGCAATTTGCAGGCTGATAGGATGCGACATCCTTACGGTTATTCCCCGCCGCAGCGACAACCACGACACCTTTGCTTGTTGCGTAGTCGATTGCGCTTTGCATCGTATCGAAGCACGGATTATTCGATGCGATACTCAGGTTGATTACGGTAGCGGGATTGCTGTTGACCGGCTTGTTTGCCAGCACGCCGCCCGCAGCCCACACAATGCCGTCGGCAACATCGGACATCGCGCCGTTGCCGCACGGCGTCAAGACTTTGACAGAGAGAATCCTGGCGTCTGGCGCAACACCGGCCACGCCAACGCCATTGTTCGTTTGGGCTGCGGCGATTCCGGCAACGTGTGTACCGTGCCATATCACGCACGACGAGCCGGGCGCGCCTGAATTCATTCCATCAGGGGTGCCGGTATTCGCGATTTGAGCGCCAGGCAGCAACAGATTAGCGTTGTAGTCGCTATGACGGGTGACTCCGGTATCGACCACCGCGATAACTTGCCCCGCGCCGCTGGCGATCGCCCAGGCGCCTTCCGCTCCAATTCCGGCCGGTTTGGATTGCAGGTGCCATTGCGTGGAATAGAGCGGATCGTTTGGCGCGGAAACCGCATACATTTCGACGTCTGGCTCAACGTATTCGACGTTGGGGTCCGAAGCAATGGCGCGCATGAATGCCTTTGCCTCTGCAGCGTTGAGCTTGCGCTCACTCGTCACCACGTCGGCACCAATACCCATGCGCCTCGTGTGACGCGTCTTTGCGGGAAACGCGGATGCCAGGCGGTTCAGTTTCGTTTGGACAGCGTTCGCGTCCTTGCGCTCCGTACTCCCATTCTTGTATTTGACGATAAAGCGATCAGTTTCGTCCTCGATCGCGCTCGCGTGTACCTTCATGGCGATGGTTGACGGAGGATTTTCAGTGGCGGCAGCACTGGCTGCTGCGGCGACTTCCGCTTTGGCTTCTAGCGGTATCTCTTCGGACTTCGATGTGGTTAATGCTGAGCCAGTGCTATTTTCGCCGCCGCAGGCCGCAACGGTCAGCAACACGATGACCAGTACACAATGCAACGGCACTGCTCGCAGTTTCGAAGTCTGCATTTGTTCTCCTTGTTCTCAATCTGGCGCGTCCCGTAGACGGGTCGCGCGGCACGATGGGTGAAGAATTCGCTTGATTGAGATTGTTTTAGCTTGTTCAGGAGAATGCTATGGGACTGCTCCGAAAACAGGCATGCGCACCATGAACTCGACGGGCTAGCGGCGGCCGCATTCGGATATCTGGGGAGCATTGACGAAGTGCACGAGGCACTCGCTCGCGTACGAGGAGGCAGCGCGATAGGGGAGGGATTCGGCGCAGGGCGCGCAGGAAACAGAAAACAAAAAACCCGCTCGAGGCGGGTTCATTGGTTGGCGCGAAGCCATGCTGCTTAAGACGTTTGGTTGCGGGGGTAGGATTTGAACCTACGACCTTCGGGTTATGAGCCCGACGAGCTGCCAGACTGCTCCACCCCGCGTCCGTCGAAGAAAAGATTATATGACAGTTCGCGCCGCGTTGCAACAACAAATGACGACCGCCTTTCCGTGCGGTTGCAAAATGTTTGCAGGACGCCCGCGCAATGGCTTCTGAGGCCGTCAGGATAGAATCGGGGCTCGGTCGACGCAGTGCACGTTCCTTGTGTGGTTCACGCTGCGCCGTTGCCGCTGTTGCTATTCATGCGCACTGCGCTTCAAATGCCTCTTCACACGCCTCTTCCATGGACATTTCCCTCGATCTGCAATCGATAGCCGCGCAGGAGCACGCGCTGGTGTTTCCCCGTTTCGACGCCGATCGCGCCTGGCAGCTCGGCTCGCATCTGCATGAACTCGCGCGGGCTCGAGCGCTCACTGTCGCCATCGATGTGCGCACGTTCGGCCAGCAGCTCTTCTTCTGTGCGCTCGACGGCGCCACGCCCGACAACGCAGACTGGGTGCGCCGCAAGTCGCGTGTGGTCGAACACTTTCGCCGCAGCTCCTATGCGATCGGCTTGCGCATGCAGCAAACCGGCTCGACGCTCGCCGACAAGCATGGCTTGCCCATCACCGATTTTGCGCCGCATGGCGGATCGTTCCCGCTCACGGTGGCGGGTGCGGGCGTGATCGGCTCGGTCACGGTCTCGGGCCTGCCGCAGCGTGGCGATCACGAACTCGTGGTCGAAGCACTCTGCGCGCATCTCGACGTCGATTACGCGCAACTCGCGCTTGCGAAGGTCTGACACGATGCGCTTTCCTGCATTCTCAGCCTGGACCTGGCTCGTCATCGCGATCGTCGCGGAAGTCATCGCCACTTCCGCGTTGCGCGCTTCGGATGGCTTCACGCGGCTCGTGCCCTCGGCGATCGTCGTGGTGGGGTATGGCATCGCGTTTTACGGTCTCTCGCTCACGTTGCGCAGTTTGCCGGTGGGTATCGTCTATGCGGTGTGGTCGGGCGTGGGCATCGTGCTCATCACGCTCGTGGCGATGGCGCTCTATCGGCAGGTGCCCGATCTTCCGGCCGTGCTCGGCCTCGGCCTTATCGTGGCCGGTGTGGTCGTGCTCAATCTGTTCTCGAAGATGCAGGCGCACTGAAAGCCGGTAGAGGATCGGCGGCGACCGTGGCGGACACATTCGCGCCAGGCATTTCGCCTCGCGCGTAAGATGGCCGGTTACCGCCGTGCGCCGCGCCGTCGTCCGGCGGCAGTGCTTTCTGCTGATTTTCCCCACTGGGGCTGGACATGATCATTCGTTTTCCCGCCGACGCGCCGCTCTATCGCGACGCCAATCTGACCGTGGTCTTTCCGGCACTCGTCGACGGCACACGCGTACCGTGCGCGATTTCCGTCGAAGCGCTCGAGGACCATTTCGGCGCGCTGCCAGCGAACCGCGACGCGTGGATGCAGGCGTTCGACGCCGGCCGTCCGCGCATCGAGGCTGTGGCGCGCGCTCATCTCGAACTCAGCAACGGCACGCCGGTCCTGCTCAAGAGCGGTCACTTTCCGCCGGGACGCCTGGACTCGTAAGGCCATACGCGCAGTAAAGGGCGCGCCCGCCGGGGCGCCATTGGAATTTTCGGTTGCAGCAACCCGTCTGGCGTCGCCATGGGCATCGTCGAACGCAAAGACCGCGAACTATCCGCGAAGCACGCAGCGCGCGCGCACGACCAGCGCGAGCGCATTCTCGACGCTGCGCGCCGCATCGTCATGCGCGAAGGCCACGCTGCGCTCTCGATGCGCAAGATCGCCGACGCGATCGGCTATTCGCCTGCGTCCCTATACCTGTATTTCGCCGGCCGCGACGAGATTGCCGAGGCGCTCGGGCGCGAAGGTTACGCGCAACTGCTCGCGCAGCTCGAACCGCTCACGCTGATCGCCGATGCGCGCGAGCGGCTCCATGCGCTCGCGCACGCCTACGTGGCGTACGGCTGCGACCATCCGCAGACTTACGAACTCATCTTCATGGCGCATAAGGCCCGCACGGAACACGTTGGGCCCGCCGCCCGCCGGCAACGTCTAACACCTGACGAGCCTGATGAGCCCGACGCGGCTGGCGTACCTGACACTAGCGTCGCGCTGGGTTGTGGCGTGCCGTTCTTTGCCGCCACGCTGTCCGTGCTGATGCCGGCGAGCGGGATGCGCGTCGACAGCGCGATGCTCGCCCAGTCGCTTTGGGCAACGCTGCACGGTGTAGTGATGCTCACGCTGGCGCGTGCAGGCTTTGAGCACACGGCACCCGGTCCGCTGATCGATGCCACGCTCGATGCCTGGTTCGGTGCGCGCGCCGCTGCGTCCACGTTGTCGGCCGTGCAAGCGCCTCGCGTGGCGTCGTGATAGCCTCAGTAGGTCTGCGATCGCGCCTCATCCGATCCGCACGCCGTCCATCGTTTCGTCTTGCCAATCGCCATGTCACACGAAGCCAACGCAAGCCCGGCCGCAGCCGATACCGACGCGCATGTCTTGACGCGCGTAGCGAACGGCATCGGCTATATCGAACTCGAGCGCCCGCAGGCGCTCAATGCGCTCACCACCGCCATGGTCCGCACGATGCACGCGGCGCTCGATCGCTGGCGCGACGACCCGGGCGTGCTTGCCGTGATCGTGCGCACGCGTCACGCGCGTGCGTTTTGCGCTGGCGGTGACATTCGCTTTCTGTACGAGTCGTATCGCGCGGGCGAGCAGGCCGCGCTCGACACGTTCTTCGCCGACGAATATCGCCTGAACCACGCGATCTTCACCTTTCCGAAACCGTACATTGCGATGCTCAACGGCGTGGTCATGGGCGGCGGCATGGGCATATCCCAGGGCGCGCATCGCACGGGCGGGCTGCGGCTCGTGGGGTCGACCACGCGCATGGCGATGCCGGAGACGCGCATTGGCCTCTTTCCCGATGTCGGCATGGGCTGGTTCCTCGCGCGCACGCCTGGCGCGATCGGCCGCTATCTCGCGGTGACGGGCGAGACGCTCGATCAGGCCAGCGCGGTTTATGCGGGCCTCGCCGACACGTCGCTCGACGAGGCAGCGTGGCCTGCGCTGCTCGACGCGCTCGAGAGCGAGCCGTTTGCGAGCGGCGCGGACGTAGTCGCGCGCATCCGGCAGGCGGCGCTGCCCGCGCCCGAGTTGCAGCGCCTCGCCGACGGTTCGTCGCTGGCCTCGGTTCGCGGCTGGATCGACCGGCATTTCTCGCTCGCCGATGTGCCGGCCATGCTGGCTTCGCTCGAAGCCGCGCAGCGCGCGGGTGAGGGCGCGCAAGCCGAATGGGCCGCGCAGATGGTGGGCGTGCTGCGAGAGCGTTCGCCGCTTTCGATGGCGGTGTCGCTCGAGGTGGTGTCGCGCGCGGAAGGCACGATGGCCGATTGTCTGCGCCGCGACCTCGACCTCACGCGCTCGAGCTTTGCGATTGGCGACGTGATGGAGGGCATACGCGCGCGCATCATCGACAAGGACAATCATCCGCACTGGCGCTTCGCGAGTATCGAAGACCTGCGCCGCGAAGATGTCGAGCGGATGTTCGAAAGTCCCTGGAGCTTGACGGAGCATCCGCTGCGCGAACTCAACGGCTGAGTCGACCCGCGCGGGAGAGGGGCGAGGGGAGGCGGCGGGAAAACAGGGCCGCGCGTTGCGCACGGCCCGCAGGCGCGGTCAGTCTTCGGGTGTTTCGCTCATGAACGCGCGCATGAAAACGAGCGCGCCCCAGCCCCACATCGCATTCGAGGCGAAGCCCGTGGCGAGCCGCGGCAGCATATTGCCGCTCGGCCAGATGCCGCGCAGCGGATCGACGACGAATACCATCGCCGCGGTGAGCACGATGCCGCCGAACACGAAGGCCTGAACCCACGGCGCGGGCCGCGAAGGCGACACGCGCAGCAGCCACGCCATCAGCACGGCCCAGATGGCGCTCCAGATCGCGTTCACGAGGAACTCGGGCAGCCCGAGCGGCAGGAACGGGTCCGTTGAAAAACCGGCCGCGTCGGTGACCTGCGCGGCATGCAGGAGCGCGAGCGTCGCCTCGCGAAAGAAGAGCGACGCCAGGAAGCCGGATACGAACGGCAGAATCAGTTTTTGCATGGAATCTTGCGAGAGCTTGCTTGGCCTCGCTGCGCAAGGGGTCTTGTGGAACGTTCTGCGCGCGGTGTGCCGGTGTTTTTGTGGGTGCGTGCGCCATTATATCGGCGCGCGGTGCGCGCGAGGCGCACCGTATGCTAAAGCGTCGGGCAAAGCACGAAAGTGGAAAACCTAAGCTCAAAAAAATCGTTCTAAAGGGTGCGAGCCGTCCCTAGACTGGTTCCCCATGAAGACGGCGCCGGCGTCGCCGGGCGCTCTCGCGAGGCGCCCCGGGGAGTTCGCCTGAAAGCGCGCCGGCGCATTCCGTCAGTTTTCGAATCCTTTCAATTGAGCCATGAGCGGCGCGTTCGTTTGCGCGGCGTGCCCACGCGCGTTTGCAGCAATTCGCTCCCCATGTCTCGAGATGCCCGGCAGGAGCAATGCATGAATGTGTTCTGGTTCATCCCGACCCACGGCGACAGCCGCTATCTGGGTACGACCCAGGGTGCGCGCGCGGCCGATCTCGCGTACTTCCAGCAGATCGCCGTCGCCGCCGATACGCTCGGCTACGAGGGCGTCCTGCTGCCCACCGGACGTTCGTGCGAGGACGCGTGGGTCGTGGCGTCGAGCCTCATCGCCGCAACGCGCCGCCTGAAGTTTCTCGTGGCGATCCGTCCAGGTCTCTCGTCGCCGGCGCTTTCGGCGCGCATGGCCGCTACTTTCGACCGCCTGTCCAATGGCCGCCTGCTCATCAATGTCGTGACAGGCGGCGATACGGCCGAGCTGGAAGGCGACGGCCTCTTCGTCGATCACGACACGCGCTACGAAATCACCGACGAATTCCTGCACATCTGGCGCAAGCTGCTCTCAGCATCGCACGCGAACGAGGCGATCGACTTCGAGGGGCGGCATTTGCGGTCGGTAGGCGGGAAGGTGCTGTATCCGCCGGTGCAGCACGCGCATCCGCCGCTGTGGTTCGGCGGCTCGTCGCCGGCCGCGCACGCCATGGCGGGCGCGCACATCGACACCTATCTGACGTGGGGCGAGCCGCCTGAAGCCGTTGCGCGCAAGATCGCCGACATTCGCGCACGTGCGGCCGAGCATGGCCGCACGATCCGCTTCGGCATCCGCCTGCACGTGATCGTGCGCGAGACCGAAGAGGAAGCATGGGCCGCAGCCGACAAGCTCATCAGCCACCTCGATGACGACACGGTCGCGCGCGCCCAGGCCGCGTTCGCAAAAATGGATTCGGAAGGCCAGCGCCGCATGGCCGCGCTGCATGGCGGCAAGCGCGGCACGCGCGAGGATCTCGAGGTGTATCCGAACCTGTGGGCTGGTGTGGGCCTCGTGCGCGGCGGCGCGGGCACGGCGCTCGTGGGCAATCCTCAACAGGTAGCCGCGCTCATGAAGGAATACGCGGCGCTTGGCATCGAAACCTTCATTCTGTCCGGCTATCCGCACCTTGAGGAATCCTACCGGTTTGCGGAACTCGTGTTCCCGCTGCTGCCGGGGCGCGCGGCGAAGGGTGCGGGCGGCCCGCTTTCGGGGCCGTTCGGCGAGGTGGTCGGCAATCACTATCTGCCGAAAGTAAGCCAGAGCTGAGACGCTCGAACAAGACAGCAATCGTGGAGGACTCAACGATGACGCAATCGATAGTAGCGGCCGCGCCTGCGCGCGGCTCCGCCAGCCCAGGCAGCACGCGGCGAACCGCAAGGGCACTTGTACGCGCGAGCCGGCGGCGGCTCGCGCCCTGGCTCGTGCCGCTGGCGGTGCTCGTGATCTGGGAGATCGCCGCAAAGAGCGGCGCGCTCTCGACGCGCGTGCTGCCCGAACCGCTTGCCGTGGTGCGAGCGGCCTGGTCGCTGATCGAGTCGGGCGAAATGTGGGCGGACGTGCGCGTGAGCACCTGGCGGGCGCTTTCGGGTTTCGCGATCGGCGGCGGCATCGGGCTCGTGCTCGGACTGGCCACCGGGCTTTTCAAGCCCGTTGAAACCGCGCTCGATTCCACCGTGCAGATGGTCCGCAATATTCCGGCGCTTGCCATGATTCCGCTCGTGATTCTCTGGTTCGGCATTGGCGAGGAAGCGAAGGTCTTTCTCGTCGCGCTGGGCGTGTTCTTTCCCGTGTACGTCAACACGTTCCATGGCATCCGCTCGGTGGACGCCAATCTTGTCGAGATGGCGCGCAGCTATGGGCTCAAGGGCTTCGCGCTCTATCGCGAGGTGATTTTGCCGGGGGCGCTGCCGTCGATTCTCGTTGGCGTGCGCTTCGCACTCGGTCTGATGTGGGTGACGCTGATCGTCGCGGAGACGATCTCCGCGCAGTCGGGTATTGGTTACATGACGATGAACGCACGCGAATTCCTGCAAACCGATGTGGTGGTGGTCGGCATCCTGCTTTACGCGGCGCTCGGCAAGCTCGCCGACTGGCTTGCAAAGTCGCTCGAGCGCGTGGCGCTGCGCTGGCATCCCGCTTATCAACAGGAGAACGAAGCATGAGCGCAAGCCAACTGGCGCCGAACTACGGCGCGGGGCGGGACGGCTTCGAACGCGTGCAGGCGCGCGAACGCAATGGCAGGATGCAAGTCGCGCGTGAAGGCGCAGCATTGCGCGCGCATACGCATGAACTGGACGCCGCCGTTGCACTTCGCGGCGTAGGAAAACGCTACGGCGAACGTGCTGTGCTGAACGGCTTTGACCTCGCGATCGAGCGCGGCAGCTTCGTCTCGATCGTTGGACGCAGCGGTTGCGGCAAGTCCACGTTGCTACGGCTGATCGCAGGCCTCGAAACGCCCGATGAAGGCGCAGTGGAGCGGCGCGGCGCCGGTGGCGCGGCGCTCGATACGCGCATCATGTTTCAGGACGCGCGCCTCTTGCCGTGGAAGACCGTGTTGCAGAACGTGATGCTCGGCCTCGGGCGCAGCGCACGCGACGACGCACGCGCGGTGCTCGACGAGGTGGGTCTGCTCGCGCGCGCCGACGAGTGGCCCGCGCGGCTTTCGGGCGGCCAGCGCCAGCGCGTGGCGCTCGCCCGTGCGCTCGTACACCGTCCGAGCCTGTTGCTGCTCGACGAGCCGCTCGGGGCGCTCGACGCGCTCACGCGCATCGAGATGCATGCACTGATCGAGCGTCTCTGGCGCGAGCACCGCTTCACCGCGCTGCTGGTGACGCACGATGTGCACGAAGCCGTTGCGCTGGGCGACCGCATTTTGCTCGTCGAGGCGGGGCGCATCGCGCTCGATCAGAACGTGCCGCTCGAGCGCCCGCGTGCGCGCGTCGATGCGCGCTTCGCGGCGCTAGAGGAGAGCGTGCTGCAGCGTCTGCTTGGCCAAGGCTTGCAGGAAGCAGCCGAGCGACCTTCGGGCGCAGTGGCTTGAATTAATTATCAGGAATCCTTCTTTTTAAACACGAGTTCACGGAGTCGAACCTATGAGCATTACCGCCATCAACGTGCGCAACCAGTTTCGCGGCAAGATCAAGGAGATCATTCGCGGGCCAGTCGTTTCCGAAGTCGACGTCGACACGGCGTTCGGCATCGTGACCTCGGTCATTACCACGCGCTCGATCGACGAGCTCGAATTGAAAGTGGGATCGGAGGTGGTCGCACTGGTGAAGTCGACGGAGGTGTCGATCGCGCGTCTGTGACGGTCGCTCGCGTGTGGGCGCCGCCTGCGAGTCGCGGCGGGCGGAAGTGCTAGCATGAACCGTCAGCGGAAGACGAAAGAGGCGAGCATGGAGCCGAAGGGCATCGACATGGGCGACTACCAGGAGCGCTACAAGGACTACGACATCGAAGTCGCAGTCGAGCAGGTGCTCACGGGCGTGAAAGCGCACTATCGCGTGCTGCAGGGCGAAACGGTCGTGGAGGACTGGCAGCTCGTGCACATCACGCGCCTGTGGTCCACCGAGCACGCGGCGGCCGAGGCGGGCTTCGAAGCGGCGCGCGCGTGGATCGATGCGCGCGGCACACAAGCGCGCTAGCGTTTGCCTTGCGAACCCGCAGCAGGTGCCTGGCTTGCCCGGCGCTCTGCAGTGGTGAACAGGTCGCGTAGTTGCTGGCGCTCCGCACCGGTCAGATGTGCGGCGCCGGCCGGCATGGTGAGCACCAGGTGCAGCGTGAGGTTGCCGCGCGTGCCGTTGCGGTCCGCAAGCCCGAGGCCGGGCACACGGATCGGCGTGCGGGAATTTGCGTTCGCCGGAATCTTCACTTCGAATGTGCGGCCGAGGACCTTCGCCTGAACGCCGCCGCCCAACATGGCCGTTACGAAGTCGATTGGAAGCTCGCACGTGAGATCGAGCCCGTTGCGCGTAAAACCCGGGCCGCAAACGATGGAGACCGAGAAAGTGGCGTCTCCCGGGGGCCCGCCGTTCACGCCGGGGTGGCCGCCGCCTTCTACCACCAGACGCTGGCCGTTCCACGCGCCGAGCGGAATCTCGACGACTTCGGTCTTGCGCCATGTCTTCACGCCCGTGCCGTGACACTGCTCGCAAAGCGCGCCGCGATCTTCTTGCTCGCATGCAGGACACGGACCTTTGACGGGGTAGTGGGCCTGAACGCCGCCGCCATCGAGCGCGACTTCGAGCGGCACGAATAGCTCGACGAGGCAGTTCGCGCCGCGCATGGGCGGCGCCGCGCGACGTTGTCGGGGCGGCGCTTCTCCACTGCGGGTTTTGCTAACCGGCCCTGCGGCGCTAGCTGTCCTGGTCGTCGGCGCGACGCGCCTGCCGCTCAGAATCTCGAACGCTTCCTGAATGAGCTTGAACACCGGCTCGACCGCCGCCTCGCGCCCTTTGTTGCGGTCGGGGTGGTACTGCGCCCGCAGTTGACGGTAGGCGCGCTTGATCTCTGCCGGCGACGCAGTCTCCGGCAGTTGCAGCCGCCTGTAGTATTGCTCGAAGCTCAAACGCGTTCCCGGGGGTTCCTGAGAGTTTTCCTGCGAGTTTTCCAGGAGTGTAGACGCAAAAAAGCCCGCAACCAGTGCGGGCTAATTCGTTCACTGCTGAAATCTTTGGGGTGGCTGATGGGACTCGAACCCACGACAAGAGGAATCACAATCGAGTCGCCGAACAGCCATTTACGGTTCAAAATCAATGCCCTGTGATTCAGATTCGGAAGAGACCGAACTCTATCGACCCAGCATTGGCGCGGGTTTGCGACGAGGCATTCCGAAATTTCCGGCGTATTTTAGCCGGTTCCGTCGCTAGTGGGTCTGTATATTTATACAGTGCTTGGGGTGGATGGCGCCGGTTTGGGACGGCCGCTGGGTGGAAATCGCGGAATACGCGTGCGACCTTCGGAATGCCGTTGCGATCGATGACGAACTTCCAGCGGTTGTCCGAAAGCCAGTTGATCATGCTCGTGCGCTGGTTCAGCTTGCAGCCGATCAGGTCGGCTAGTTCGCTCGTGGTCAGGTAGTCGCTCATCGTTTGCTCCATTCGCTACTTGCCTTGAGTGCGTCGGTTCCCGTCGATAGGCGTGTGGTTAGCTGTTACATACATAGTGACAGCGTCGGCCATGCTACTATTTCCTTTCAATTTGAAAGGAGGCGGCTGATGGGTTGGAACATGCGCTTTACGGACTACCGTGGTTATGACCTTCATTCGGAAACCCTTGAGTGCCCCAATGAAATGTGGGTTTGGCGCGCGAAAGTAAGCAGGGGCGCAGAATGCGGCATTGCTTCGAGTCAAGACCTGGAGACGAGCTACAGGACTCGGGACGATGCGGAAAGCGCCGGGTTCGCCTGGGGGCGCGCGATGGTCGATGAAATCTTGATGGGCTAGGCTCGACGCAGCTCATTTGCTGCCTCCAGCGCGCTCTGCGTCGCTAATCCTTTGCGCGGTTTTTTTGGAGAACTGCGCCACCGTATCTGTGGACAACCTGGAGGCGGTTTCCAAACCTTCATGCCCGGTGGACTGCGCTACCGCAGCAGGGGCGACGGGGGCGGCGTTGCGATCGACAAGTTTTCAACACGCAATGTGGCGCTACGCCATACGCGACGCGTTGACCTGCTTGTCGTGGGCCTTGCGCTTGCCGGCGCCGCAATGGCGCTTTCTTACTTCACGCAGTTGCGCCTCTATAACGAGACGTCTGCGGCGACGTGGTGGGGGCGCATGAATGTACTGAACGCTGCCTCCATATTTTCGTTCGTTTCTGCCAATCACCTGTGATCAACTTGCGGCGGCACTCGCCCATAAACGAGGCACTGCGAGCGAGTTTGGCTCAATAGTCAAAACAATCATTACTGAGCGACGGGGATAAGCTATGGAAATAGATAAGGCGGTGGAAGTCGCGCATGAGGCTTGGGTTGTTGCTCGCGAAAAGGTGGCGCGCGAACTGCCACCGCTGATCCTTGATCATTCAAACGACGATTTGATCCGCGCGTTGATCGCTCTGGAAACAGCGGCACACAGGCTCTACGTTGATGCACTCGATCGGGCAAACGAGGTCACACAAGCGGCGGTTCAATAGTGCTTTTATGATTTGCTCACGAGTGAATGGTCACAGGCTCGAGCGGCTCACGGACGGCGGCGGCGCGTGACAGCGAACAGCCCATGATCGAGAGGCACGCCATTGCGGCCATTTACAACGAAGCCGCCGCCGATAGCTCGGCAAGTGGTGCTTCGGTGCATCGGCTGCACAGTGATCAATGAAAAGAGGCCACCGATTCCTGGAATGCGGCGGCCTTATGTCGGTAATATTTTGCGCCGTCTCTATCCCGCGGAACGTGATCGTCCCGGTATCGCGAAGCACCCGGCCGCGCCATTATTTCTGGCTCGGCTTGCTATCAGTTACGTTGTTAAGCTTGTCCGCGTTTCGTGACGCGCGCCAATGCGTTGGGTTGATTACCTCGGATGTCATAAACGACGCGTCCGAGTTGAGCAGGTCAAGCCGCTGCCGACCATCACAAAGCACTCGCTTTCCGTGGGATTTCGACCGGACTCGGAACGCGCATACAGCGCGCCCATTTCCACGACGCCATCAAATTCAACCCGAACCACTCTTCTGCCCTCTGCATGTCGGAGTACGTGATTGGCCCAGCGTTGTCGTAAAACCCTTCCGGCAAATCCCTCGCACGCAACCAAGCTTTCTCGTTGCACGCGACATCGAGCTGTACGGACGCGCTGTGCAAACGGCGGGCCATGTTCTCGCGCTATTCCTTTGTGACTTCTCCGATCATCGCGCCTCCAGCGGCAGTGGTGAGCATCGCCTTGCGCACGGCAAAACGAAAAAAGCCCGCAGTTTTATCTGCGGGCTCGATTCCGAAACTTTTAATTTCGCTCCGATTTTCACATTACGCAATCACCGGACTTTGCTCACTGCTTGATCTTGCTGAATTCTTTGGGGTGGCTGATGGGACTCGAACCCACGACGACAGGAATCACAATCCTGGACTCTACCAACTGAGCTACAGCCACCGCTGTTTTCTCAACCGGCGCTGCTTTGAAAGCGGCGTCAATCAAGAAGCAAGATTATATACATATCAAAGCTGACTTGCCTAGCCCTTTATTCAAGAATTTCATCCGGAACGCGCAGATATTCGCGGGCCTCGTCGAAGATCGCGAGATCTGCTTTCGCGAGCTTGCGGCTGTCCGAGAGGATGCGGCGCCATCCGCGCGCGCCGGCTACGCCGCGATAGAGGCCCAGCGCATGGCGCACGATCGCACCCAGGTAAGTGCCGCGCGCAATCTCGCTCGCGCAGTATTCGATGAGCTTCGCTTCCACTTCCTCGCGTGTGAGCGCGGCATCGGTTGCGCCATAGAAGCGCGCATCGACGTCGGCGAGCACGTAGGGGTTGTGGTAAGCCTCGCGTCCGAGCATCACGCCATCGACATGCTGTAAGTGCTGCTCGACTTCGTCGAGCGTCTTGATGCCGCCGTTGATGATGATTTCGAGCTGCGGGAAGTCGCGCTTGAGTTGGTACGCGTAGTCGTACTTGAGCGGCGGGATTTCGCGGTTTTCCTTCGGGCTCAAGCCCTTCAGGATCGCATTGCGTGCGTGCACGATGAAAACGTCGCAGCCCGCTTCGGCGATCGTGCCGACAAAGTCGCGCACGAACGCATAGTCCTCGACCGTATCCACGCCGATGCGGTGCTTGACCGTCACGGGCACGGAGACGACGTCGCGCATCGCCTTTACGCAATCCGCCACGAGTTGCGGCTCGTTCATCAGGCATGCGCCGAACGCGCCGCGCTGCACGCGCTCGGACGGGCAGCCGCAGTTCAGGTTGATTTCGTCGTAACCCCACTGTTCGCCGAGCTTCGCGGCGCGCGCGAGATCGTCGGGCTCGCTGCCGCCCAACTGAAGCGCGACCGGCGCTTCGGCCGGCGTGAACGCGAGATGGCGCGGCACGTCGCCGTGGAGGAGGGCGCCCGTCGTCACCATCTCCGTATACAGCCACGTGTGCCGGGAGATGAAGCGATGCAGCGAACGGCAGTGACGATCGGTCCAGTCCATCATCGGCGCGACGGAAACGCGGCGGGGGCTGGCTTGACGGTTGGCGGACATGGCGATGGAAAACCGGTGATGAGCGGCTGACGTGGATCAACCTTGCATTTTAACGCATACGGACTCGCCTCTTCGTGCCCTTTGCGCACTGCGCCAATTTGCCAAATAGCCCCCGCAGGAAGCGCGCCAGGTAGCCATTTTGAGCCGAAAAACCCTGCTCGCATTATGTAATCCCGATGGAATTTGCTGCGTTGCGCAAATTTTTTTGAGGGCGCTTTTAGGGTCTGTTCGTCGCTCAGCCCCGTCAGAATTGCCTGACGCGATTGTTGCTAGATGCAGAATAGTAAATTCGGATTATCGAGATTATTTTTCGATAGTAGGTGTATACACTGAGTTTCGTTGACGCAGCTCGTGGGCACTGACCTCCCAGGCGCGGCGCCTTCCCGATCCGCCATTGAACCTGATATTGGAGTCCACCATGAAGACCAAACTCATCGCAGCGCTGCTCGTCGCAGCTACCGCTTCTGTTGCCGCTCCGGCGTTCGCCAGCGGCTACGGCCCGGCACCGTTCTATCGCCCGGACGTCGGCGCGCCGGCTTCGCAGCGTGGCCAGAGCGTCCAGACCGTGGCCGCCGAGCGCGTTCAGGAACAAGGCGCCCAAACGGCATACGGCGGCGTTGCCGGTTCGGCTTCGCAGTCGGGCAGCCACGCGAAGGCCACGGGCCCCCAATCGGTTTTCTTCGGCCAGTAAGTCGAGCCGGTTTTCCGATTCGTTGCCTGGCCGCCCGGCAGACGGGCGGCCTGAAAGCCGGATGTCGTTCGACATCCGGCTTTTTGCTTTTCAGGGCCCGCTTTTTTCCTGGCTGACGCTCAGGAAGCGGCGCGCACGCGCTGGTCGATAGCCTCGCGCATGCGGTCGAAGGCCGCGTCAAAGGCGTTGTCCTGGGTCGGGAAGCGGCCGGCGGCGATGCCGTCGACCGGCACGTTCGCGTTTTCGGCGTCCGTGAGGCTCTGGATGATTTGCGTCGAGACGAAAAAGCCGGCTTCGTGGTCGCCGTCCACGCCAGCGGTCATGTCGAAGCCCATGTACTCGTAGCTGCGGCGGTTTTCCATGACGGTGTCTCCTCGTAGGCGCTTGTGCGGATTCTGGCACGTCTCCGGGCGAACGGCGCCGTGACCAACCGGGGCGCGCGTTTACGCTGCATTCGGCCGCATTCAGCATTTCCTGAAAAAATTCCCGCGGCGTGATAGTTTCGGCGTTTTCCAACCGAACTGACGGACAACGTTTCCATGGAATACCGCACACTCGGCGATACCGACGTCAAGGTGAGCCTGATCGGGCTCGGCACGATGACGTGGGGCGAGCAGAACACGGAGCGCGAGGCGCATGAGCAGATCGACTACGCGCTCGACCAGGGCGTGACGCTCATCGACGCCGCTGAAATGTACCCCGTGCCGCCGCGCCCGGAGACGCAGGGCCAGACCGAGCGCTTCATCGGTACCTGGCTCGCGCAGCATCGCGCGGCGCGCGAGCGCATCGTGCTCGCCACCAAAATTGCGGGCCCGGCGCGCCAGCCGCACAACCCACAGCACATCCGCGGGCCGCAGAACCAGTTCGACCGCAAGAATCTGACCGAAGCGCTCGACGGCAGCCTGAAGCGCCTGCAGACCGATTACGTCGATCTGTATCAACTGCACTGGCCCGATCGCAGCACAATGACGTTCGGCCGCAACATGTATCCGTATCTCGACGATGCCTACACGGTGCCGATCGAGGAAACGCTCAGCGTACTCGCCGATTTCGTCAAGGCGGGCAAGGTCCGCCATATCGGCGTTTCGAACGAAACGCCGTGGGGCGTCTCGCAGTTCCTGCGCGCCTCCGAAAAGCTTGGTCTTCCGCGTATCGTCAGCATCCAGAATCCGTACAGCCTGCTCAACCGCACGTTCGAGAGCGGCCTGTCCGAATTCGCGCACCGCGAAGGCGTGGGCCTGCTCGCGTATTCGCCGCTCGCGTTTGGCTGGCTTTCGGGCAAGTACGAGGGCGGGGCGCGTCCGGAAGGTGCGCGCATCACGCGGTTCGAGCGTTTCAAGCGCTATAGCAAGCCGGAATCGGTGGCCGCGACGACGCGTTACGTGGAACTCGCACGGGCGCATGGTTATACGCCCGCGCAGTTCGCGCTAGCGTTCGTCAACAGCCGGCCGTTCCTCACCAGCAATCTGATCGGCGCGACCTCGCTCGACCAGCTGAAGGAAAATATCGGCAGCGCCGACGTCAAGCTCAGCCCCGAACTGCTCGCGCAGATCGACGCGCTGCACGAGCAGCAGCCCAATCCTGCCCCTTAAGGGGGACGCAGGCGTGCCGCACGGCCCCTTGCCGGGCCGCGCGGCGCCGCGCCAACGCCAACCCAGCAAAATCGTTGGCGATTCGCAAGGCATACACTACGATCCAGCATGCGCCGGTCGGGGCGCCATCACGCGACGTGCTCAGTAAGCGCGCAGCGTGATGGCGCCCCGATCGGCCGTCCACACGCTCAATCCCGGAGAATTTTCACAATGACGAGCGCACGTCCAGCGCAATCGCCCCCGTCTTACGGTTGGCCCATTTTTATTTTGCTGGCGGTGGCCGGCCTCTTCTACGTGAAGTGGTTTCCGTACTATCACCGCGCATTCACCGCCGAAGAAACCCATTCCATCGGTAAATCGATCCTGATGGGCGGCGCGGCCACGGCTCCCGATCCCTCATTCTCCGCCGCGCTCGATTACGCCTTCGCCTACGGCAAGGCGATCTGGCAGGCCATGGTGCTTGGTCTGTTGCTCGGCTCCGGTGTGCAGGCGCTGCTGCCCGTGCAATGGGTCGCGCGCGTGCTCGGCCGACGCGGCTTTGGCAGCGTGGCAGCAGGTGGCCTGCTCGCGGTGCCCGGCATGATGTGCACCTGCTGCGCGGCGCCCGTGGTCGTGGGCCTGCGCGCGCGCAATGCGTCGGCGGGCGGTGCAATTGCATTCTGGCTCGGCAACTCCGTGCTCAATCCCGCCACGCTCGTGTTCATGGGCTTCGTGCTCGGCTGGCAGTGGAGCGCGCTGCGCCTCACGCTGGGCCTGCTGATGGTGTTTGGCCTTGGCTGGGTCTGCAACCGGCTCGTCACGCCCGAGGAATCGCGTGCCGCCGACGACCGCCTGGCGCAACTCGCCCAGCAACAGGCCGAAGGGGGTAACGTCTTCGTGCGCTGGGCGCGCATCTTTGCGCGTATGGCCGGGCGTCTCGTGCCGGAGTACATCGTGCTCGTGCTGCTGCTCGGCGCCGCGCGCGCGTGGCTCTTCCCGCACATCGGCCCTGAGGTTACGAGCAGCCTGGGCTGGATCGTCACGTTCGCGGTGGTCGGCATGCTGTTTGTGATTCCCACGGCCGGCGAGGTCCCGATCATCCAGGCGATGCTCGCGCTCGGCATGGGCGTGGGGCCCGCGGGCGCGCTTCTGATGACGCTGCCGCCCGTGAGCGTGCCGTCGTTCGCGATGCTGGCGGGCTCGTTCCGGCCGCGCATGCTCGCAGTCGTCGGCACGACGGTGGTGTTCTTCGGGATCGCTGCCGGGCTTGCGGCGGTGGCCCTGCGATTCTAGGGACGCCGGGACGAGGCAAGCGCCATGCGTTCGGCGTTGGCATTCTTGTAATACGCGGGCGGTTCGCCGTCCGCCACGGAGCGGGCCGAGGCCCGAAAACCAGCATGGCAAAGCAAAAAACCAATCCGAAACTCGAGCAGGCGCTCACGCGCGGCGATCTCGCCATTCGCCAGGCCAATTCGGCTCGCGCCACGGCGGTGCTGCGCGCGCTCGGCAAGATGATCGTCGAGGCTTCGGCGACGATCGGTGTCGAGGCGGACACCTCGATTCCCGACGGCGATCGCATCTACGACCCGGCCGACGGTCTCTGGCCGCAGTCGCTGCTGGTTTCGCTCGATGGCCCGGTGGAAGAGTCGGATCCTGAGGAGATCCGCACGGTGCGTTTGCTCGCCCAGACCCAATCGACGATGTTCCGCGTGGAATGGCATCGCGCAGACGGCAAGGTCGGACGTCAGGAAGGCGGCCCCTTCGCGACGGTCGCATTTATTTCGGACGTCGATATTCCCTGGGGGGATGACGAGGACTAAGCGTCCGTGTGCCTCGCGGTGCGGTTTCAGCGCATCATGCGCCGGCGAAACAGCACCGAAGCGATCGCGAAAGGCACCACCACGTAGATCGCGAGCACCAGCAGGTGCAGGCCGGCCTGCTCGACAGGCCGGTCGAGCATGGCGGGGCGAATCAACGCTACGGCATGCGCGAGCGGCAGCATCAGCGTGATGTGCTGCGCGGCGGCAGGCAGTTGCGCGATCGGAAAGAACACGCCGGAGAGCAGCAGCATCGGCGTCAGCACGAGCGTCTGATAGAACATGAAGAAGTCATAGGACGGCGCGAGCGCGGTGACGATCATCGCGCAGCTTGCGAACGCGAGGCCTGCTAGCGCGATCACGGGCAGCGCAAGCAGCATCGAAGGAAAGCTTGCGTAGCCGAGCAGGCCCGCGACCACCATGATCGCCACACCCGAGAGCATCGACTTGCTCGCGGCCCACATCACCTCGCCGAGCACGACGTCGCCGAGCGTGAGCGGCGTGTGCATGATCGCTTCCCACGTGCGCTGCACGTGCATGCGCGAGAAGCCCGAGTACATCGACTCGAAGCTCGCCGACATCATCACCGAAGACGACACCGTGCCTGCCGCGAGAAACGCGATGTACGAGACGCCGTCGACGTGGCCGACCATCAGCCCGAGCCCGAAGCCCAAACCGAACAGATAGATCATCGGGTCGGCGAGATTGCCGAACATCGAGGCGAGAGCGAGCTTGCGCCAGACCAGATAATTGCGCCGCCACACGGCCACCCAGTGCGTGGCGTTCGAAGGCAGCGCGGCGCGTGGTTCGCGTATGGGCTCATGCGCGGGGCGCGAGGGCGTCGGGTCGTTGGTGCGTGTCTGCATGGTGTCCTTGGCGATTCGTAGGCCGCCGTTGTTCTTGCCGCAGTTAATCCTGCATCTCGCGGCCGGTGAGCCGCAGGAACACGTCTTCGAGATTCGCGGGCCGGTGCAGGTAGCGCAAATCGGATCGATGCCGTAGCTTCGCATGCACGGGCGCGGGGTCGTCGACATAGCAGAACAGCGTCTCGCCGCTAATCTCCGTGCGCTTCGCATCGGCTGCGAGTTCGTCGCGCAGCGAGGCCGGGTCCGGGCCGTACACCTCGATCACGTCGCAGCCGATCTCCGATTCGATCAGCGCCTTGGGTGCGCCCTCGGCGATCTTGCGGCCTTCCTCGATCACGCAGACGCGATTGCAAAGCCGTTCGGCCTCCTCCATGAAATGCGTGGTGAGCAGAATCGTCTTGCCGCGCGCGAGCAGCGAGCGCAGCCGCTCCCAGATCAGATGCCGCGCCTGCGGGTCGAGGCCCGTGGTGGGCTCGTCCATCACGAGCACGTCGGGGTCGTTCACGAGCGCGCGCGCAAGCGTGAGACGACGACGCATGCCGCCGGAGAGCTCGCCCACGCGCGCGTCGGCCTTGCTCTCGAGGCGCGCGAATTCGAGCAGCGGCGCGACGAGGTCGCGCGTTTCGCGAGCGGACAAGCCGAAGTATCGGCCGAACACGAGCAGGTTCTCGCGGACGGTAAAGTCGGGGTCGAGATTGTCGAACTGCGGCACGACCCCCACGCGCTGGCGTGCGTGGCGTGCGCGCGCCGGCACCGGTTCGCCGCACAGGCTGATGCGCCCCGCATCGGGCGAAACGATGCCGAGCAGCATGCGCAGCGTCGTGGTTTTTCCCGCGCCGTTCGGGCCGAGCAGCCCGAAGCATTCGCCGGGGAGGACGTCGAACGACAGGCCATTGACGACCGTCCTGTCTCCGTAATGTTTGATGACCTGCTCGAATTCGATGGCGGGTGCGGGCATGGACCAGTTGAACGTGAGTCGAACGGGTGTCGCGCGAATCGAACGAAGCATCGAACGACAAATCGCGCGAAACAAGGCGGCCCATTTTAGTGCATTGCCGCCTGGCGGGTCGGGCGCCGCTTCGAAGCCGGTTGACGTCGGGCGAGTGGAATACATGTCGCGGCAAGCATTCAACATTGCGCAAGACGCGATCGCAGTGGAAAACGTATCTGGCGTAATTCGATGCACACCTGGCGTTTTCCAGCCCTTGCGTGTGGAATTGCGGCGCACCATCATGAGAATCGCACAGCCTGCAAATCACGCGGGCGGGGAGAAGCGATCATGGCGAGCTATAAAAAAATTCTGCTCTGTTACGACGGCTCGCGCGAAGGCCGCAAGGCACTGCGTTGCGGTGCCGATCTTGCGCTCGATCTACAGGCCGAAACGCATCTGCTCTCGGTAGTCGACATGCGTTCGACGATCGCCCAGAGCGCCGGCCTGCTGACCGATGTGGCCTGCGGCCGCTTTGAGGAAACGGCGCGCGAAATCCTTCAGGAAGGCGTGGACTGGCTGACCGAGCGCGGCGTGCGCGCCCAGGGGCACTTCGCGTTCGGTCATCCGATCGACGAAATCGCGAATCTGGCCAACGAACTCAATGCCGACCTCGTGGTGGTGGGGCACCGCTGCCGCACGGGACTTTCGCGCTGGTGGATGGGCGCGGGCAACACGCCGCTGCTCGACCGCGTGTCGTGCAGCATTCTGGTGGCGTGTTCGTCGGCGGCTGACGACAAGCAGCAACAAGCTGCCGCTTAGTGGGTCAAGCACGGATCCAGCAGGCCGGCTCGCACGAACCGGCCTGTTTCCGCTTTCACTTCAAATTTGTCTCAGTTCGAGACGTTTCCTTCGTTTAGTTCGACAGCCGAGAGTTTCCACGAAAACAGCCCGTGACGCTGCAGGATGGCGGCATAGTGCTCGCCCGTATCGCTGCGGTCCCACGTGAGCGCGAATTCGTTGAGGCCGCGATAGCCGGCTGTGGCAACCGGCCGTGCCTCGGGCGCGGGATTGCCCGATGCTGCAGGGCCGGGCGGCGAGGCGGGCGCCGGTGCCGATTGGGTGGATTGCGCCGATTGCGTCGATTGCGCGCCGGATTCCGCTGGCGGCGGCGCGTGCGGCCGGTCGCCGGGTTTGCCCGTCGGCGGCATGCCACTGAGCAGTGCGGCCACACCTTCCGGTGTCGCGTAAGCATCCACGAGCGGACCGATCAATGCCGCGCCAATCACGGCGCCGAGGATCAGCAGCGGATTACTGCTGTGCTGCCCCTCGACGCGCCGATGCAGTTCGTCGCCAACCTGCTGCTTGAGGCTCAAACGCAGCGCTGGGTAATCGACGTACTCGTTGAGCGCGACGGCGTCGCGGGCGTCAGCGGCGGCTTTCATGTGCTTGACCGCGATATAGGGCGACGCATACGCGTAGCCAAGCGCGGCAACCACCATGGCGACCGCAACCGTGATCGCGACGGGCTTCTTCCAGCCTTGGGTCTTACGCGGGGTCGAGAGAGATTCCTTCATCGGCATAGGCTAAGTCGTTCAAACACGGTGTTGACCGCAAACCGGGCCAAACGATCCCGACCGTAACCTCTTCTCACATTTGAGCCGCGCTTTGGTTCAACTCGTGCTTACTTCGCCAGCGCTGCAGGCAGGTCGCTCTGTTGCTCGGCGATGCAGCGGTCGATCGCTCTGCACACCGCGTCAACCGTGCCGACGAGAATCAGCCGCGAAGGACCCTGGTAGACGCGCACGGGCGCACGGCGCATGGGCTGTTCGGTGTTGAGCGTGCTGTTGAGCGAAACGCGCGCAAATGCCGGCTGTGCCGAGGGCAACACAGGCAAGTCGGCCGTGCTGGCCGCCACCATCTCAGGCGAGTCTTCGAAGAGCGAGCCGCTCAGTGCGGCGGCCGAATCGCGCACTTCGCGCACTGCGCACGAAGCGATGCCACGGAGGTGGCGAAGACGGCCGAATTGGCGGAAGGGCAGCAAGCGGGCAAGGCGTTCCATGACTCTCTCCAGGTTGTGCGCAAACGATGTGCGAACTGCGCGCGGACGGATTTCTTAGAATTCGGTGGGGCGGATCAGGCCGACCGCAATGCCTTCCAGCGCGAATTCCGCGCTGCCGGCCTCGACAAAGATATTGTCGTAATCGGGGTTCTCGGCGATCAGTTCGAGCCCATTCGGACGGCGCTTCAGGCGCTTCACGGTGACGTCGTCGCCAAGGCGCGCCACGATGATTTGCCCGTCTTTCGCTTCGGCCTTCTTCTGCACGGCGAGCAAGTCGCCGTCGAGAATGCCGGCGTCGCGCATGGAAAGGCCACGCACCTTCAAGAGGTAGTCGGGGCGGCTCGAGAAGAGCGCCGGGTCGCACATGTAGTTCTGCGAGATGTGCTCTTGCGCGAGGATCGGGCTACCCGCCGCGACGCGGCCAACGAGCGGCAGCGAGAGCTGCATGATGCTCGGGTGCGGGAGCGTGAACTGGTGCGGCAGGTCGTCGGGCCCCGGCATGAGGCGGATGCCGCGCGAGGCGCCCGCAGCCAGTTCGATCACGCCCTTGCGCGCCAGCGCGCGCAGATGCTCCTCCGCGGAGTTGGCCGAGCTGAAGCCGAGTTCCGCCGCGATCTCGGCGCGCGTGGGCGGGAAGCCCGTGCGCTCGATGGCCCGGCGAACCAGATCGAAAACCTGCTGCTGTCGTGCGGTGAGTTTGGTCATGGCGCCACTGTATGTTTGAACAGGTAACTGTATTTTTATACAGTACTCGCCACTTTTCAAGTGTTACTTGAAGTTCATCAATTGAGCGTTGCTATCACGCCGCTTTCCCGTGTTTGTGCGGACGAAACCGCGCTCCAGCGGCGACTTCCTCTGCCCTTACCACTTTTGCGTATTAAAAAATGAAAAAACATCATTTTTAATAATGTAAGCAGATCGCTAGACTGGCCTCCATCGTTAGCTGCAATTCATCACTCAGCGCAAACGAGCACACACGAAAACGGAGAACAGATAGATGAGCACGACACATACGGGGCGCGCGGGCTGGCTGAAAACACTGGCGGCAAAACTGGTTATCGGCGTTGCGCCGCTCGTCGGCGTCACGGCAGTGGCGGCAATGGCGCCTGTAGCCGCTCACGCGGATACATCGCTGCTCAACGTCTCCTACGATCCGACGCGCGAGCTGTACCAGGACATCAATGAGGCCTTCATCAAGCAGTGGAAGGGCAAGACGGGCGAAACGCTCACCATCAAGCAGTCGCATGGCGGCTCGGGCGCACAGGCGCGCTCGGTGCTCGACGGCCTGCAAGCCGACGTCGTGACGCTCGCGCTGGCATGGGACATCGACGCGCTCGCCAACAAGGGCATCGTCGCGAAGGACTGGCAAAAGCGTCTGCCCGACAACGCTTCGCCGTACACGTCGACCATCGTGTTTCTCGTGCGCAAGGGCAATCCCAAGCACATCAAGGACTGGGACGATCTGACCAAGCCGGGCGTCTCGATCGTCACGCCGAATCCGAAGACCTCGGGCGGCGCGCGCTGGAACTATCTCGCGGCGTGGGCGTATGCGCTGCACCAGCCGGGCGGCAACGAGCAGAAGGCGAAGGACTTCGTCTCGAAGCTCTACAAGAACGCCGGCGTGCTCGACTCGGGCGCGCGAGGCGCGACGACGAGCTTCGTGCAGCGTGGCATTGGCGATGTGCTGATTGCATGGGAGAACGAAGCATTCCTCTCGCTCAAGGAATTCGGCCCGGAGAAGTTCGAGATCGTGGTGCCTTCGGTGAGCATTCTGGCCGAGCCGCCGGTTGCCGTGGTGGACAAGGTCGTCGACAAGAAGGGCACGCGCAAGGAGGCCGAGGCCTACCTGCAGTTCCTCTATAGCGAAGAGGGCCAGGAGATCGCTGCGAAGAACTTCTACCGTCCGCGTTCGGACAAGGTGCCGGCGGCGCTCACGGCGAAGTTTCCGAAGCTGAAGCTGTACACGGTCGACGACACGTTCGGCGGCTGGACCAACGCGCAGAAGACGCATTTCGCGGATGGCGGCGTGTTCGATTCGATCTATCAGCCGCAGTAAGCCGTCATGCAGCACCGGTCAGAAGTCGATAACGACACGGCCGCATAACAACGAAGCGCGCCCACGGGCGCGCTTTTCCGCGCCGCCTGGGAACCCAGCGCGCAACCCATGTCTGGACGATGAGCATGACAACGTTTCGATTGCGCAAGCCCAGTGCGCTGCCTGGATTCGGCTTGACGCTAGGCATCACGGTGGCTTACCTGAGCCTCGTGGTGCTCATTCCGCTTGCCGCCACTTTCCTCAAGACGGCGACGCTCGACTGGAGCCAGTTCGTGCGCGCTGTGTGGTCGCCGCGCGTGATCGCGTCGTACCGGCTCACGTTCACCGCTGCGCTCGGCGCGGCGCTGATGAATGCGGTATTCGGCTTCCTGCTCGCGTGGGTGCTCGTGCGCTATACGTTCCCGTTCAAACGGGTGATCGATGCGCTGGTCGATCTGCCGTTCGCGCTGCCGACTTCCGTGGCAGGCATCTCGCTCGCCGCCGTGTATGCGGGCAACGGCTGGATCGGCCAGTTCCTGCAGCCGCTCGGGCTGAAGATCGCGTTCACGCCGCTTGGCGTGCTCGTGGCGCTGACCTTCATCGGCTTGCCGTTCGTCGTGCGCACGGTGCAGCCGGTGCTCGAAGACTTCGAGCGTGAGCAGGAGGAGGCCGCAGCCTGCCTCGGCGCTTCGCGCTGGCTCACGTTTCGCCGCGTCGTGCTGCCCGCGGTGCTGCCGGCGCTGATCACCGGTTTCGCGCTCGCGTTCGCGCGCGCGCTGGGCGAGTACGGCTCGGTCATCTTCATCGCAGGCAACGTGCCGATGAAGTCGGAAATCACGTCGCTCCTCATCATCACGAAGCTCGAACAATACGATTACGCCGGCGCGACGGCGCTCGCCGTGATGATGCTCTGCGTTTCGTTCGTCATGCTGCTTCTCATCAATTCGCTGCAATGGTATTTGCAACGCCGCACGAGCCGCGGCGTCTCGGCCGGCAGCGCGCCGAATGCCGTTGTGGGCGCAACCGTCGCGGGAGGTGTGCAATGAGTGCGCTGCCGCAACAACGAAGCACACGCCGGCCAGATCCTGTGACCGAAGCGGCCTGGGTGCGCTGGCTGCTGACCGGCATCGCGCTCGCGTTTCTCGCGCTCTTTTTGGTAGTGCCGCTCGTCGCCGTGTTCTGGCAGGCGCTTTCGAAGGGCATCGGGTTCTACTTCACGTCGCTCGTCGATCCTGATGCGCTCTCCGCGATCAAGCTCACGCTCATCACCGCGGCGATCGCGGTGCCGTTGAACCTGGCGTTCGGTCTCGCGGCTTCATGGGCGATCGCCAAGTTCGAGTTTCGCGGCAAGGCGCTGCTCACCACGCTGATCGACCTGCCGTTTTCGGTTTCGCCCGTGATTTCGGGTCTCATCTACGTGCTGTTGTTCGGTGCGCAGGGCTGGCTCGGGCCGTGGCTCGAAGACCATAACGTGCAGATCATCTTCGCTGTGCCGGGCATCGTACTCGCCACGATCTTCGTGACGTTCCCGTTCGTCGCGCGCGAACTGATTCCGCTGATGCAGGCGCAAGGCAACGACGAAGAAGAGGCGGCGCATGTGCTGGGCGCCTCGGGCTGGCAGATGTTCCGCCGCGTGACGCTGCCCAATATCCGCTGGGGCCTGCTGTACGGCGTGATTCTTTGCAATGCGCGCGCGATGGGCGAGTTCGGCGCGGTTTCGGTGGTGTCGGGCCATATTCGCGGCCAGACCGACACGATGCCGCTGCACGTCGAGATCCTTTACAACGAGTACAACTTCGCGGCGGCGTTTGCCGTGGCATCGCTGCTCGCGTTGCTCGCGCTCGTCACGCTTGGCCTGAAACTGCTCGCGGAGCGCCGCCTTTCGGCGCAACTGCGCGGCGCGGATGACATTCCCGCCTACGCCGGCCCGCAGCCCGCGGCCGCGCAACAAGTTACACAACGCGCAGCGCAACACGCAACGACGCGCGCCGTGCGCCAACCGATTCAAGTGGGGGAGCAGTAACCATGGGCATCACCGTCAGCAATCTGCAAAAGCGCTTCGGCGACTTCACCGCCCTCGACAACGTGTCGCTCGACTTTCCGCCGGGCGAACTGGTTGCGCTGCTCGGACCTTCCGGTTGTGGCAAGACCACGCTCCTGCGCGTGATCGCGGGCCTCGAATACGCGGACGCGGGCCAGGTCGTGCTGCAAGGCCAGGACGTGGGCGAGGTGGGTGCGCGCGAGCGTCAGGTGGGCTTCGTGTTCCAGCATTACGCACTGTTCCGTCACATGACGGTGTTCGAGAACGTGGCGTTCGGCCTGCGCGTGAAGCCGCGCAGCGAGCGGCCCTCGGAGGCCGTGATTCGCGAGAAGGTGCATGAGCTGCTCAAGCTCGTGCAGCTCGACTGGCTCGCGCAACGCTTTCCGTCCGAGCTTTCGGGCGGCCAGCGTCAGCGCATCGCGCTCGCGCGTGCGCTCGCCGTGGAGCCGAAGGTGCTGCTGCTCGACGAGCCGTTCGGCGCGCTCGACGCCAAGGTGCGCAAGGAATTGCGCTCGTGGCTGCGCCGCCTGCACGACGACCTGCACATCTCGACGATCTTCGTCACGCACGACCAGGAAGAAGCGCTCGAAGTGGCCGATCGCATCGTCGTGATGAATCACGGGCACGTGGAGCAGGTAGGCAGCCCGCAGGACGTCTATGATCATCCGCAGACGGCTTTCGTCTACGAGTTCCTCGGCGCCGCGAACCGGCTGCGCGGCAGCGTGGATGCGCGCGGCTTCGTGGCCGAGGGCGCGGCGCAGCCAATCTCGGTGCGCGCCAGCTTCGAAGGCCCGGCGCTCGCCTACGTGCGGCCGCACGACCTCGTGCTGCACCGCGAAGCAAGCGATCATCGCGACGGCATTGTCGTCGACGTGCGCCGCGTCGTGACGCTGGGCGGCTCGGTGCGCGTGGAGCTGGAAAGCCGCACGGGCGGCGCGCTCGAAGCCGAGCTCGACCGCGAGTCGTGGCGCGCGCTGGGCCTTTCGGTCGGCGAGGGCGTGACGGCGGTGCCGCGCGGCCTGCGCGTGTTCCCGGTTTAAATTGCGCGGCAATGCGCGTTACAGTGCTCACATCGACAAAAACGAATAATCGGTCAGCAGTCTCGGAGAGAAGACCATGAATTTTCAGCAGTTGCGTTTCGTGCGCGAAGCCGTGCGTCAGAACATGAACCTGACCGAAGTGGCGAACGTGCTTTACACGTCGCAGTCGGGTGTCTCCAAGCAGATCAAGGATCTCGAAGACGAACTCGGCGTGGACATCTTCATTCGCCGCGGCAAGCGCCTCACGGGTCTTACGGAGCCGGGCAAGGCCGTGCATCAGCTGATCGAGCGCATGCTGCTCGACGCCGAGAACCTGCGCCGCGTGGCCCGCCAGTTCGCGGATCAGGACAGCGGTCACCTCGTGGTCGCGACGACGCATACGCAGGCGCGTTACGCGCTGCCGAAGGTCGTGCACCAGTTCCGCGAAGTGTTTCCGAAAGTCCACCTCGCGCTGCGCCAGGGCAATCCGCAGCAGATCGCGCAGATGATCATCAACGGCGAGGCCGACATCGGCATCTCGACCGAAGCGCTCGACCGTTTCCCCGATATCGTCACGTTCCCGTGCTATTCGTGGCATCACGTGGTCGTGGTGCCGAAGACGCATCCGCTCGTGGGCCGCGAAAATCTCACGCTTGAAGATGTGGCCGAGTATCCGATCATCACTTACGACCAGGACTTCACGGGCCGCTCGCATATCGACCAGGCGTTCGCGAAAGCGGGCGTGGTGCCCGACGTGGTGCTGACCGCCATCGACGCAGACGTGATCAAGACCTATGTCGAACTCGGCATGGGCGTGGGCATCGTCGCAGCGATGGCCTACGACCCGAAGCGTGACACTGAACTTGTCGCGCTCGACACGGAGCACCTGTTCGATGCGAGCACGACGCGAGTGGGCCTGCGCAAGGGCGCGTTCCTGCGCCAGTACGCGTACCGGCTCATCGAAATGTTCGCGCCGCAACTCACCGAGCAGCAGATCGCGAGCCAGTTGCGTGAGGCAACCTGAAGAACGGGCTGATTTTCTCGGCGGCCGGCGAATCGCTTAAAATCGCCGCCATGAACACATCCACTTCCTCTTTCGCGGCGGCGCCCAAGGCGCTGCCGCGTATCGCCGTGCTCGCCACCGGCGGCACGATCGCGGGCTCTGCTGCTGACGCCGCGAACACCGCCGGTTACCAGGCCGGCGTGATCGGCGTGGCGCAACTGCTGGCAGCCGTGCCGGGCCTCGACGCCATCGCGCAGATTCAGGCCGAACAGATCGCGAGCATCGACAGCAAGGACATGTCGCTCGCGTTGTGGTCCACGCTCGCGCAGCGCGTGAACGAACTGCTGGCCAGCGACGAGATCGACGGCGTGGTGATCACGCACGGCACGGATACGCTCGAAGAAACCGCGTATCTGCTGCATCTCACGGTGAAGAGCGCGAAGCCATGCGTTTTGACGGCGGCCATGCGGCCCGCCACGGCGCTTTCGGCCGACGGGCCGCTCAATCTGCTCAACGCCGTCACGCTTGCCGCGAGCGAGGCGGCAGCGGGGCAGGGCGTGCTGGTGGCGTTCAATAACCGCATTCATTGCGCACGCGACGTCACGAAGACCAGCACCTACGCCGTGGATGCGTTCCAGTCGCCCGAAATCGGCGCGCTGGGCTGGGTGCAGGATGGACGCGTGGAATTCCAGCGCCGCGCATTGCGCCCGCATACGGTCGATGCGCCGTTCACGGCGTCGGTTCAATGGCCGCAGGTCGAGATCGTGACGAGCTACGCGGGCGTGTCGCGCGCCGCGGTCGAAGCACTCGTTGCGGCGGGCGTGGATGGGCTCGTCGTGGCCGGCACCGGCAACGGTTCGATTCACGGCGCATTGCAGCAGTCGCTAGCCGAATCGGCCTTGAAGGGCGTGGCGGTCGTGCGCGCCTCACGCGTCGGCTCGGGACACGTGATGCACAACGGTGCGGCGAAGGACGACGCGCTCGGTTTCGTCTCTTCTGGCACGCTCAGCCCGTACAAGGCGCGTGTGCTGTTGCTGCTCGCGCTGGCAGCGGGCATGACCGACAAGGCAGGGCTGCAAGACGTGTTCGACACGTACTAAGCGCTGGCAGCGCACAGAGAAAACGGGCTTTGCGGATCGATCCGCAAAGCCCGTTTCGCTTTTGAGCGTGCTTTCTGTGTTGTCGCGCTTATTGCAGTGGCGGAATCACGAGCACCTGACCCGGATAGATCTTGTCCGGGCTCTTGAGCATCGGCGTGTTCGCCTGGAAGATCACGTCGTTCTTCGCGCCGCTGCCGTAGTACTTTTCGGCGATCTTCCACAGGTTGTCGCCGGAGGCGACCGTGTGGTGCTGCGCTTCGGGCGCGGGGTTCGTCACCGTCATCTGGTCGTCGACCTTGTCGACGTTCTGCACGTTACCGGCCGCGACAAGGATCTTTTCCTTCGTTGGCTGGTCGGCGGCGTTGCCGGTGACCGTTACGGTGTGCGAAACGCCGTCGTAGGTCACGCCGAGGTTGTCGGCGTCGAGGCCTTGCGAGCGGATATAGGCCGCGATCGCGTCGCCGGCCTTCTGGTTCAGTGCCGCGAGATTCGCGGCGGGGTCTGCGGGTGCAGCAACGGGTTCCGCCGCGGCGGCCGGTGCGGCAGCG
Source organism: Paraburkholderia sp. JHI869 (assembly GCF_038900775.1). Classification (NCBI taxonomy): domain Bacteria; kingdom Pseudomonadati; phylum Pseudomonadota; class Betaproteobacteria; order Burkholderiales; family Burkholderiaceae; genus Paraburkholderia; species Paraburkholderia sp. JHI869. The sequence goes on along the minus strand of NZ_JAYMSC010000003.1, from coordinate 113,838 downwards.
GCACCGAACAGTTTTTCGCCTGCTTCCTTGATGAAATTGATGATGCCCATCGATCACACTCCTTACGTGCTGGAAATGACTGGGTGGTCACGCGTCGCGTCCACCTTGACCCGTCTGCGTGACAGCCGGATGAAAGCACGATTCTAGAAATGCCTCGGCGACGGCGTCCATCGGGGCGGCGTCAAAGAGTGTGAAACCAGGGAGAAAAGAGAGCGCAAAGAAAAACGGGCATCCGACGCGCGGACACCCGATGACGACGTCTGACCGACCAAGGCTTCCCCGCCGTCACCGGGCGCCGCTTTCGGACCCCACTGGCCGCCCTCAGCCCAGAGCGGCACCGATTTGCCTCGCGACGGTTGCCGCCGCCGCGAAGCGCCCCACGGGAGGCTCGTGCGCTGTAGTCACCGCGCACGAGCCGGTATGCGTGATCCGGTTCTGCGTGCGGTCCGCGCGTTGCGTCGCGCGAACCGCCGTCCTGCAACGGCTTTAAGCCACCTTCGCTTGTACTTGCGGCTCGGCGATCTCGAAGTTCGCCATGATCTCGAGCGCGCGGATCATCGCCGAGTGATCCCACGCCTTGCCGCCGTTCGCGGCGCACACGCTGAAGAGCTGCTGCGCGCTCGCGGTGTGCGGCAGCGCGATGCCCAGCTTGCGCGCGCCGTCGATGGCGAGGTTCAGGTCCTTCTGGTGCAGCTCGATGCGGAAGCCCGGATTGAACGTGCGCTTGGTCATGCGCTCGCCGTGCACTTCGAGAATGCGCGACGAAGCGAAGCCGCCCATGAGGGCCTTGCGCACGCGCTCGGGGTCGGCGCCCGAACGCGCCGCGAAGAGCAGCGCTTCGGCCACGGCCTCGATGTTCAGCGCGACGATGATCTGGTTCGCCACCTTGCAGGTCTGGCCCGCGCCGTTGTCGCCGATGAGCGAGATGTTCTTGCCCATCAGCTCGAACAGCGGCTTGACGGCATCGAACGATTTTTGCGGGCCGCCCACCATGATCGTGAGCGTGGCTTCGCGTGCGCCGACTTCACCGCCCGAAACCGGCGCGTCGAGATAGTCGCAGCCGAGCGCGTTGATCTGCTTGGCGAACTGTTGCGTTTCGAGCGGCGAGATCGAGCTCATGTCGATCACGAGCTTGCCGGCCGAGAGACCCTTGGCGACGCCGTCATCGGCGAACAGGACGTTGGCGACATCAGGCGTGTCCGGCACCATCACGATGACGATGTCCGACACCTTCGCGACAGCCGTCGAATCGGCGACGACTTCGGTTTGCGTGCGCAGATCGTCGGGCACCGGGTACTTGCCGTTCACCGCGAGCGTGTGGCCGCCCTTGATGAGGTTGCGCGCCATGTGCGCGCCCATGATGCCGAGTCCGATAAAGCCAATCTTTGCCATCTTGTGTGTCTCCGTTAAAGCGAATGCGTGAATGTGCTGGACGAGCTCAGGCGAGTTCGGCGGTGCGCTGCTTCGCGCTGCGCAGCCAGCTAAGGCCTTCGACGGTCGTCGTGCGCGGCTTGTACTCGCAGCCGATGTGACCTTCGTAACCGAGCGTGTCGAGCAGGTCGAACAGGAACGGGTAGTTGATTTCGCCCGTGCCGGGTTCGTTGCGGCCAGGATTGTCGGCAAGCTGGATGTGGGCGATCTTCGCGAAGTGCTTCTTGATCGTCGCGGCGAGTTCGCCTTCCATGCGCTGCATGTGATAGATGTCGTATTGCAGGAACAGGTTGTCCGAGCCGGTCTTTTCGATCACGTCGAGCGCTTCGGCGGAGCGGTTCAGCGCGAAGCCGGGAATGTCGTACGAGTTGCACGGCTCGACCAGCAGGCGGATGCCTTCGCGCTTGAGTTCACCGGCTGCGTAGCGCAGGTTATCGACGATCGTGGCGAGCGCCGTCTCGCGATCGACGCCAGCTGTCGGAATGCCGACGAGGCAGTTGAGCTGCGGTACCTTCAGCGCCTTTGCGTATTCGATCGCGCGGCCAACGCCTGCCTGGAACTCGCCTCGACGATCGGGCAGGCAGGCAATGCCGCGCTCGCCCGCTTCCCAGTTGCCGGCGGGCAGGTTGTGCAGCACGAGCTTCAGCCCGTTCACTTCGAGGCGCTCGGCCAGTTCGGCGGCCTTGTACGGATAGGGGAACAGGAACTCCACGGCGTCGAAGCCCGCTTGCGCTGCCGCGGCGAAGCGGTCGAGGAAGGGCACTTCGTTGAACAGCATGGTGAGGTTCGCGGCGAATTTTGGCATGGTGCTGGGTCTCGCTGGTCGGTCAGTGATGGAAGTCAGGCAGCGCGCCGATGCCTTGCGCGCTGCCTGTGCTGCAGTGATGCGTGGTCGAGTGCGCTCAGTCGAGGGCATTCATCGCGCTGATGGCAGTCGGCGCGTGCTCGGGCTTTTCGGCCAGTTCTTCGAACTCGTTGATGGCGTCGATTTCGGTGCCCATCGAGATGTTGGTCACACGCTCGAGAATCACTTCGACGACCACCGGCACGCTGAACTCGGCGGCCATCGACTGCGCCTGCTTCAGCGCCGGTGCGATCTCTTCCGGCTTGAACACACGCAGCGCCTTGCAGCCGAGGCCTTCGGCAACCGTCACGTGATCGACGCCATAGCCGTTCACTTCAGGCGCGTTGATGTTCTCGAACGCGAGCTGCACGCAGAAGTCCATGTCGAACGCGCGCTGCGCCTGGCGGATCAGGCCAAGGTACGAGTTGTTCACGACCACATGCACGTACGGCAGCTTGAACTGCGCGCCCACGGCCAGCTCTTCGACCATGAACTGGAAGTCGTAGTCGCCCGAGAGCGCCACGATGGGGCGCGTCGGATCGGCTGCGCGCACACCGAGCGCTGCGGGAATCGTCCAGCCGAGCGGGCCTGCCTGGCCGCAGTTGATCCAGTTGCGCGCCTTGTACACGTGCAGGAACTGCGCACCGGCGATCTGGGAAAGGCCGATGGTGCTCACGTAGCAGGTGTCGCGGCCAAACACCTTGTTCATCTCTTCGTACACGCGTTGCGGCTTGATCGGCGTGTTTTCGAAGTGCGTCTTGCGAAGCATCGTGCGCTTGCGTTGCTGGCAGTCGGCCACCCACGCGCTGCGGTCCTTCAACTTGCCCGCGGCTTTCCATTCCTGCGCGATTTCGACGAAGAGTTCAAGCGCGGCCTTCGCATCCGAGACGATGCCGAGATCCGGGCCGAACACGCGGCCAATCTGCGTCGGTTCGATATCGACGTGCACGAACTTGCGGCCCTTCGTGTAGACCTCGACGCTGCCCGTATGGCGGTTCGCCCAACGGTTGCCGACGCCGAGCACGAAGTCGGAGGCGAGCATCGTGGCGTTGCCGTAGCGGTGCGAGGTCTGCAGGCCGACCATGCCGGCCATGAGCGGATGGTCGTCGGCAATCGCGCCCCACGACATGAGCGTCGGGATCACGGGCACGCCCACCGTTTCGGCGAACTTGACGAGCAGGTCTTCGGCCGCTGCGTTGAGCACGCCGCCGCCGGAGACGATCAGCGGCTTTTCGCTGGCGTTGAGCAACTCGAGGGCAGCTTCGATCTGCTTGCGCGTTGCCTTCGGCTTGTAGACCGGCAGCGGCTCGTAGGTGTCGATGTCGAATTCGATTTCGGCGAGTTGCACGTCGATCGGCAGATCGACCAGCACCGGACCCGGACGGCCCGAGCGCATGAGGTGGAACGCCTGCTGGAACACGCGCGGCACGAGCGCCGGCTCACGCACCGTCACGGCCCACTTCGTGACGGGCTTGGCGATCGACTCGATGTCGACGGCCTGGAAGTCTTCCTTGTAGAGGCGGGCGCGCGGCGCCTGGCCCGTTATCGCGAGGATCGGAATCGAATCGGCCTGGGCCGAGTAGAGGCCCGTAATCATGTCGGTACCCGCGGGGCCAGAGGTGCCGATACACACGCCGATGTTGCCGGGCGTGGCACGCGTATAGCCTTCGGCCATGTGCGAGGCGCCTTCGACGTGGCGCGCCAGCACGTGCGTGATGCCGCCGGCTTTTTTCATCGCCGAGTAAAACGGATTGATGGCGGCTCCCGGCACGCCGAAAGCGGTGTCGATGCCTTCTTTCTCGAGCACCAGAACAGCGGCGTCGACGGCTCTCATTTTGGCCATGATTGTCTCCTGAATGTCTCGGTATGCGAGGAATGGCTAAGCGTTGAGGCCTACTTTAGGGGCGCAGGAAAGGTTTGATAAGATCAGTCCAGGTCGTTTATTCCGAAACAAAAAGTATGGAATGCTGGCGGGGCGGGGCTTCAGACGCGGCGCCTGACAGATGGCAGGGCAAGGAGACAGGAGATGGACCGATTCAAACAGATCGAAACCTTCGTGCGGGTCGCGGACGCGGGCAGCCTCGCGGCGGCGGCGCTCGAGGAAGGCGTCTCGCCGGTGATCCTCGGGCGGCGTATCGACGCGCTGGAAAAGCGTCTGGGCGTGAAGCTCATTTACCGCTCGACGCGGCGGCTGGTGGTGAGCGAGGAGGGCGCAGCGTTTCTCGAGCGCTGCCGCGGCCTGCTCGCGGACTGGGATCAGGCCGAAAACGAGCTATCCGCCGGCCGTCAGGTGGTGAGCGGCCATCTGATCGTCTCGGCGCCGGCAGCGTTCGGGCGCAAGCACGTCGCGCCGCTTGCGCCTGAGTTTCTCGCCGACAAGCCCGAACTCCAGGTGTCGTTCAATCTCACCGACCGCGTGGTCGATCTGGTGCGTGAGGGCTATGACCTGTCGATCCGCATCGGCGGCGCGGTGGACCCGAACTTTGTCGCCGTGAAGCTCGCCACGAACCGGCGCGTGGTGTGCGGCACGCCAGAGTATTTCCGCAAGTACGGACGGCCGAAAACGCTCGAAGACCTGCCGAACCACAATTGCCTCGCGTTCAACCTGCAGGGCGGCCAGAACCGGGGCTGGTATTTCAGCCGCGGCGGCAAGCTCGTGACGGTGCGCGTGGGCGGCACGCTCGACTGCAACGACGGCGAGCTGCTGCACCGCTGGGTGACCGAGAGCCTCGGCATCGGCTGGCGTTCGACCTGGGAGATCGACGCCCAGCTGGCGCGCGGCGAACTCGAAACCGTGCTCGACGAGTACGCGCTGCCCGATTACGACATCCTCGCGGTGTATCCGCAGCAGCGTTACGTGCCGGCGCGCGTGCGCTATTTCATCGACTACCTCAAGCAGGTCTACGCGCGGCCGGGCTACTGGACCGGCGCGTAATGAAGCATTTCGCATTTATTTTTCATTTTCGCGCGCAGATAGCGGGAATAAACTGGCCCGAGCTTCGGTAGTGCCTGTATAGCGGCCACGGTCGCGCAAGCAAGCCAGACGAAGACGCGAAGGGGACGACGTGGGCGAAACCGCGTACGAGCAGGATGAGGCAAGCCGCAGCCGCCGCTTTCAGGCGCTGGCGCTGCCGCATCTCGATGCGGCGTACAACCTCGCGCGCTGGCTCTCGCGCAACCCGGGCGACGCGGAAGATATCGTCCAGGAGGCGTTTCTGCGGGCGTTTCGCTTCTTCGACGCGTTTCGCGGCGACGAGGCACGCCCATGGTTGCTCGCGATCGTGCGGCGCGTCTGGTACGACGAATGGCGGCGGCGAGCGGGCGCGGAAGAGGTGGCGCCATTCGATGAGTTGCGCGACGACGCGCCGCTCGAAGGCTGGGAAACCGGCGGCGTCGATCCCGAGACGCTCGCGATCCGCGCCGAGGACACGCGCCAGGTGCATGACGCGCTGAGGCGCCTGCCGGTGGAGTATCGGGAAGTGCTGGTGCTGCGCGAGCTGGAGGAACTGGGCTACCGCGAGATCGCGGCGATCGCCGACTTGCCGGTCGGCACCGTGATGTCGCGGCTCGCACGTGGCCGCAGGCGTTTGGCGACGCTGCTGGCGGGGTATCGCGGCGGCGCTTCGGCGAGCTCTGCGGCCAGTGAGTCTGCAAGCGATTCGGTTGTACGCGCCCACGGCTGCGCGGACGACAGGGCAGGTGTCGGGGGAAGCAATCAAGCCAGGAGACCATCCGGCCGGGGGAGCGGCGGTCGGTTCCGCGAGGAGCCGGCCGCCGACGGCGGAGCGCCGATGCATCCTCGCTCTCGCACCGAAGGCCGCACGAAGGAGGCGCCAGATGAACTGTAACGAAGCGCGCCCGCTGGTCGACGCGAGCGTCGACCGCGAACTCTCCGCCGCCGACGAATGGCGTGTACGCGAGCATCTCTCAGGTTGCGAGCAGTGCCGCCGCGTCGCCGACGATGCTCAGGCTATTTCTCAAATGATCCGCTCCGCGCCGTACCACCGAGCGCCGGCTGGGCTTGCCGCGCGTATCGTCGCGGCATTGCCGGCGACCGACGCGGCGCCTGCCAGGGCAACGCCTTCGCCAGCCCCAGCGCGCGGCTGGCGCGCTTGGGTACGCAACTGGTGGCCAGGTAACGGCGATGCGCGGGGTGGTGTGAGCGGTGGCGGCTGGAGTGCTCCGGTCGCGAACGCTGTCCCGCGCGCGGCCACGCTCGCGTGGTTCGGCTGCGCGGTGCTGATCCTTTGTGCGCTGGCTGTGATCGCTACGCTACATCTGCGCCGCCCGGCCGCTGAAACGGCCTTCGTCGACGATCTCGTGTCGAGCCACGTGCGAGCCCAGATCTCGGGCCGCGACATCGACGTGATATCGACCGACCGCCATACGGTGAAGCCGTGGTTCAACGGCCGCATCGACTATGCGCCGCCCGTCTTTGATCTGGCGCAGCAGGGCTTTGCGCTGGCGGGCGGACGCCTCGATTATGTGGGGCGCGAACGTGTCGCCGTGCTGGTCTATCACCATGGCAAGCATGTGATCGACGTTTATGTATTCCCGCCGGGCGCGAGCGGGCCGGCCGTCTCGGGCGCCGCGCCGCAGAGTTCGAGCGAAGGCTACTCGATCCTGCGCTGGCAGGCGGCCGGCATGACCTTGTGGGCCGTGACGGACGCTGGCGCGGACGCGCTCGACGGCCTGCGCGCGGCGCTCGATGCCCGTCTCGCGGGCGGCGCGAGCGAGGCGGCCGGCAGCTAGACTGCCATCTCTCACGGGCGCAAAGGGGCGTCTTCAGGACGCTCCCCGCCGTGCAAGTCATTGAAAACACGTCCGAATCATTGCCGGAGCGCACGATCTGTCTTGCGTGCGTAGCCCATCCGCGCTACAATCTTCGGCTTCTCACTTGCCGCACCGGTTCCGACGCCCGGGTGGCTTATATCCACAAGTCAGCACAAGGAGTGAACATGCGTCATTACGAAATCGTCTTCATCGTGCATCCCGATCAGAGCGAGCAAGTGCCCGCCATGATCGAGCGCTACAAGAGCACGATCACCTCGCACGGTGGCCAGATCCACCGCATCGAAGACTGGGGCCGTCGTCAACTGGCCTACATGATCGAGAAACTCGCGAAGGCTCACTACGTCTGCATGAACATCGAATGCGACCAGACCACGCTCGACGAACTGGAACACGCGTTCAAGTTCAACGACGCTGTTCTGCGTCACCTCATCGTCAAGATGAAGAAGGCCGAAACCGGCCCGTCGCCGATGATGAAGGAAGTGCAGCGCGAAGAAGCCAAGAAGGCGGCTGCCCAGCCGACCGAAGCGCAGGCTTAAGTACAAGCCATCAGGATTCAAGCTCATTTGCCTAAGTTAGCCCCGTGAACAGGCTGCAGCTTACGGCTAGCGTCGTCGAACGCGAACCGGTGCGGTACACCCCCGCCGGCGTTCCGATTGCAAGCGTCACGTTGCAGCACCGCACGGAGGTCGTCGAAGCCGGCATTCCCCGCTTCGTCGAGCTCACGATGCCCGCGGTGGCGGCCGGCAAGGCCTGCGGTCTCGTGGAAAGCTGTGAGATGGGCGTGGAAGCGCTCTTCACCGGTTTTCTGGCGAAAAAGCACCGCAATGCGCGAACCCTGGTGTTTCACATCACCGAAATGCAAGGCACAGGAAAGGACTAATCATGCCCCGCCCGACTGGTAAGAAATTCGACAAGCGTCGTCAGCAACAAAACCCGCTCTTCAAGCGTAAGAAGTTCTGCCGCTTCACGGCTGCAAACGTCGAACAGATCGACTACAAGGACCTCGATACGCTGAAGGACTTCATCGGCGAAAACGGCAAGATCACGCCGGCTCGTCTGACGGGTACGAAGGCCCACTATCAGCGTCAGCTGGACACGGCTATCAAGCGCGCGCGTTTCCTCGCGCTGATGCCGTACACCGACCAGCACAAGGCCTAACAAGACGACGCGATAAGGAGCAATAGAATGCAGATCATTCTTCTGGAAAAAGTCGTCAACCTGGGTAACCTCGGCGACATCGTGAAGGTGAAGGACGGTTACGCACGTAACTTCCTGATCCCGAACAAGAAGGCACGCCGTGCAACGAAGGACGCAATCGCTGAATTCGAAGTTCGCCGCGCTGAACTCGAAAAGGCCGCCGCTGAAAAGCTGGCAGCTGCGCAAGCCGAAGGCGAAAAGCTGAACGGCCTGACCGTTCAGATCGGCCAGAAGGCCGGCGTGGACGGCCGTCTGTTCGGTTCGGTCACGAACGCGGACATCGCCGTTGCGCTCACGAAGCAAGGCTTCGCAGTGGAAAAGGCGCAAGTGCGTCTGCCGGAAGGCCCGCTGAAGATGGTGGGCGACCACCCGGTGCACGTTGCGCTGCACACCGACGTCATCGTCGACGTCACGGTGTCGGTGCTGGGCGAGCACGCCTAAGTATCAACGTGCGGTCCTCGCGGGCCGCGCGGTTTGACGCAAGACTCAGGAAGGGCAGGAGCCGCAGGGCTTCTGCCTTTTTTGTTGTGCGCTGTCTGGACGCTCGTTGCGAGTTTTCACGCTTGTTCGAGGCACCCCCTTGTCCGATAATTGCCCTCCATGAACGCTCCGAAAGATCCCCAAATCGACTCGTTGAAAGTCCCGCCGCATTCAATCGAAGCCGAGCAATCGGTGCTCGGCGGCCTGCTGCTGGATAACAGCGCATGGGACCGGATTGCCGACTTCCTCTCGCAAAGCGACTTCTATCGCTACGATCACCGCATCATCTTCGAGCACATTGGCCGGCTGATCGCGGCTACGCGCCCAGCGGACGTGGTGACGGTGTACGAAGCGCTCGGCACCTCGGGCAAAGCGGATGACGTGGGCGGACTCGCGTACCTCAACGCGTTGGCGCAGAACACGCCGAGCGCTGCGAACATTCGCCGCTACGCGGAAATCGTGCGTGACCGCGCGGTGTTGCGGCGCCTCGTTTCCGTCGCCGACGAAATTTCGGCCGACGCCTTCAACCCGCAGGGCAAGGAGGTGCGCCAGCTGCTCGATGAGGCCGAGTCGAAGGTGTTCTCGATCGCCGAAGACGGCGCGCGCGGCACTCAGGGCTTCCTCGAGATCGGGCCGCTGCTCACGCAGGTCGTGGAGCGCATCGACACGCTCTATCACACGGCCAACCCGACCGACGTGACGGGTACACCCACGGGTTTCGTTGACCTCGATCGCATGACTTCGGGCATGCACGGCGGCGAGCTGATCATTGTGGCGGGGCGCCCGTCGATGGGTAAAACGGCTTTGTCGATGAACATCGGCGAGTACGTGGCCGTGGAATACGGTTTGCCGGTCGCGGTCTTCTCGATGGAAATGCCAGGCACGCAGCTCATCATGCGTATGCTCGGCTCGGTCGGACGTCTGGACCAGCACCGTATGCGTACGGGCCGGCTGACCGACGAGGACTGGCCGAAGCTCACGCACGCCGTGCAGAAAATGAGCGAGGCGCAGATCTTCATCGACGAAACGGGCGGCCTGAACCCGATGGAATTGCGCTCGCGCGCGCGGCGTCTGTCGCGCCAGTGCGGCAAGCTCGGCCTCATCATCATCGACTACCTGCAGCTCATGAGCGGCTCGTCGTCGGGTGAGAACCGGGCGACTGAAATTTCCGAAATCTCGCGTTCGCTCAAGAGTTTGGCGAAGGAACTGGACGTGCCCGTGATCGCGCTTTCGCAGCTGAACCGCGGTCTCGAGCAGCGTCCGAACAAGCGTCCGGTGATGTCGGACTTGCGCGAATCGGGCGCAATTGAACAGGACGCGGACGTGATCCTGTTCATTTATCGCGACGAAGTCTACAACCCCGACAGCCCCGACAAGGGCACGGCCGAAGTCATCATCGGCAAGCAGCGTAACGGTCCGATCGGACCCGTTCGCCTCACGTTCCACGGTCAATACACGAAATTCGATAATTTTGCCGGGGCGCAGAACTTCTACGGCGAATAAGGCGATTGCTTGCGCGGCTTGCGCCAAAGTGGCGCAAATGCCGCGTTGGCGGCTGCCGATTCATGCGGCGGCTCTCGCCTGACGATACAATATTGCCGTTTTATGACAGTCAGCTCTGTCGCTTAATTTGCCGCTTAGTTGCCGCGTAGTTACCGCTTCGTGACGGCAATCCGAGACCAATTTCCGGGATACCAATGTTCGGTCGATTCATGCCCACCGAGGGCAAGTTCTTCGAGATTTTCAACGCGCATGCGAAATGCATCGTTTCCGCGAGCCGCGAACTCGAACTCCTGATCGATAACCTCGCCAACGCCGAGGTCCACAAGCAGAACGTGCAGGCCGCCGAAAAGGCCGCCGACAAGCTCACGCACGAGGCGATCGACCTGCTGCACAAGACCTTCATCACGCCGCTCGATCGCGACGAGATCCACAAGCTGATCACGACGATGGACGACTGCCTCGACCTCATGGAGGACGTCGCTACCGCCATTTCGCTTTACGACGTGCAGGCCGTGACCGCCGAGGCGAGCCAGCTCGCGCACGTGGTGACGGCGACGGCCGAGCGCGTGCAACTGGCCGTCGGGCTCCTCTCCGACATGAAGCAGGCGCGCGAGATCCTCAAGGCCTGCGAGGACATCGATCGCCTCGAATCCGACGCCGACCGCCTGTTGCGCTCCGCCATTTCGAAGCTCTTCCGCGAGGAAGACAACGTCAAGACGCTGATCAAGCTGAAGGCAATCTACGAACTGCTCGAAGCGATCACGGACAAGTGCGAGGATGTCGCGAACATCATCGAAGGCATCGTGCTAGAGAACGCCTGAGCGGACCGCGATGCAATCGATACAACTCGCCCTCTGGGCGGTCGCGACGCTGGTCGCCATCGCCCTCATCTTCGACTTCATGAACGGCTTTCACGACGCGGCGAATTCCATCGCCACGGTCGTGTCCACGGGGGTTCTGAAGCCGCAGCAGGCGGTGGCGTTTGCCGCCATGTTCAACGTGATCGCCTATTTCGTGTTCCACCTGAAGGTGGCGCAGACGGTGGGCAAGGGCACGATCGACCCCGATATCGTCGACCATTACGTGGTGTTCGGCGCGTTGATGGGCGCGATCGGCTGGAACGTGCTCACCTGGTACTACGGCATTCCGTCGAGTTCCTCGCACGCGCTGATCGGCGGTCTCGTCGGCGCGGCGCTCGCGAAGTCGGGCTGGGCCTCGCTCAACTTCGACGGCCTTATGAAGACCGTGGCGTTCATCTTCATCTCGCCGCTGCTCGGTTTCATTCTGGGTTCGTTCTTCATGCTCACGGTGTCGTGGCTGTACTTCCGCACGCCGCCAAGCAAGGTCGACCGGCGCTTCCGGCGCCTGCAGCTGATCTCCGCCAGCCTTTATAGCCTCGGCCACGGCGGCAACGACGCGCAGAAGACCATCGGCATCATCTGGATGCTGCTGATCGCAACAGGCTACTCGGCGATCGGCTCGGACGCGCCGCCGATCTGGGTGATCGGCGGGTGCTATCTGTCGATGGGTCTGGGCACGCTGTTCGGTGGCTGGCGCATCGTGCGCACCATGGGCCAGAAGATCACCAAGCTCAAGCCGGTGGGCGGCTTCTGCGCGGAGGCGGGCGGGGCGCTCACGCTCTTCACGGCTTCGTGGATGGGCATTCCCGTCTCGACCACGCACACGATCACTGGCGCGATTGTCGGCGTTGGCGCGACGCAGAAGCTCAGCGCGGTGCGCTGGGGCGTGGCGGGCAACATCGTCTGGGCCTGGGTGTTGACCATACCGGCCTCGGCCACGCTGGCCGCGGCCGCCTGGTGGCTCGGTCACCGCTTCATGTAAAACCTGCGGCGCCTTCGGGCGCCGCAGTGCTTTTGAGGCCACGTCAGCGCGCTGGCGGGCGCTTCAGATCAGCGGCGTGCTCGCCCCATCCATTGGAATCAGCGCGCCAGTGACGTAGCTCGCGCGCCGGCTCGCGAGGAAGAGCGCGACATCGGCAATTTCCTCCGGCTTCGCATACCGCCCGAGCGGCACCTTCGACTCGCCGCTCGCCAACGCCTCTTCTGCGCCGACGCCCGTGCGCTGCGCCTCCAGTTGAACCGCCTCCTGCAAACGCTCCGTGAGTGTGGCGCCCGGGTTGATCGCGTTGATGCGGATGCCATAGCGCGCGTGGTAGTGCGCGAGACCCACCGTGGCGAGCATCAGCGCCGCGTTGGCCGCGCCTCCCGCGATATGGATGTCGCTCGCGAACTTCCCGCCCATGCCGATGATGTTGACGATGGCCCCGGGCTCCATGCTTTCGCCCGCCTTGATCCGCTGCACCATGCGGCGCAGCACTTCCTGCTGCGGGTAGATGTAGGGGAAATATTTCGCCTCCATCGTGGCCTTGAACGCGTCCGCGTCGAGCGATTCCGGGTCGTAGCGGCGTGCCGCGCCCGCGCTGTTGATGAGGATATCGATGGGGCCCACCGCCGTGGAGACTTCTTCGACTACGTCTGCGGCGCTATGCGCTTCGTGCAGGTCCGCGCGCGTGAGGTGCACGTGCAGGCCCTCGCTCGCCAGTTGCTCGCGGGCGCGCGCAAGGTTGGCGGGGTCGCGCGAGACGATCGCCACACGGGCGCCTTCCTGCGCAAAGGCGCGCGCGCAGGCAAGGCCGATGCCCTTGCTGCCGCCCGTCACGAGTACCACCTTCTTGCTGAGTCCAAGATCCATCGTCGCCTCGCTGCGCGAAAGTATGAAAAACGGTCCCAAAACGATAGCAGACGCGCAGGGCGCCGGAAACCGCTGAAAGCATGTCGCGCCTTTCGGCCAGGGGCAATGCGCCGCTCAGCGCCGCAGCGCGGGCGCTTCAGTCACCACCGTTGGCGAAGCGCGCGATGGGGTCATCGCTGGTCTGGGTCGGGGCGGGCAACACTGAGCCGGCTGTCGATGCGCGCATGATCTGCGCGCCGCCGGGGGATGGGGAGGCCGTCTGGATCGGCGTCGAGCCCACCTGGCCCGCCTGGCGCGCTGCTGCGGTTGCAGTGGGCGGCGGGGGCTCGAAGGCGTCGGCGGCGGCGTCGATCGCGTCGCGTGGGGCGCCGGCGGCGGGGTTGGGCACGGGGTTGGCCGCAGGGTTGGCCGCGTAGGCAGATGCGTTGTTGGCAGGTACAACCGCAGGTGCGAGCGCGCCCGCGTCGTGTGCCTGCGTTTGTGCGGCGCCGAGCGAGGCGGGTGGCGGCTCGAACGCGTCGGCCGGGGCGGCCGCGGTTGTCGAACCCGCCGGCACAGTCGTGGCCGGCGCTGCGGCATAGGCTGGCTGCGGCACGGCAACGATGCGATTCTGGCTCGCGGCGACGGCTCGCGGCGCGGGCTGTGCAACTACAACGGGCGCGACGCTCGCCATCGCGGCAGCGGGTGGCGCGGCGCTCACGCCGGGCGTACGTTCAGCCGGTGCAGACGCTTGCCACGTCGGTGTCTCGAAAGGCGTGCGCTTCGGCGGCGCCATCCGGCGGATTCCGTCGAAGCGCTTTGCCCAGTAGGGGTTGGCCAGATAGTCGAGCCGCACTGTGCCGCCCGTCGAAGGCGCATTGACGAAACGCAGGTTTCCGACGTAAATCCCGACGTGCGAATGCGGCCGCCCAGTCGTATTGAAGAAGACGAGATCGCCGGCTGCGATCTCGTCGGGTTCGATCGTATCTCCGCGCGTGCTCATTTCGGCTGTCGTGCGCGGCAAGTCGACGGAGGCCGAGCGCGCGAGCACGTATTTCACGAGACCGCTGCAATCGAAGCCGCTGTCGGGTGTGTTGCCGCCCCAGCGATACGGAATGCCGACGAGCCCCATCGCCTGGATCGAGATTTCCTCGCGGCCCACGCTGTGATCGACGAAATTGGGAAAGCCCGGCGGCCTGGTGCGCCACGCGTTTTCGCCGGAAGACGAACCGCTGCGCGATACCTTTTGCGGCGCGCTGGAGCACGCGGCAAGCAGGACTGCGATCAGAAGCGGAAGCCAGAGTCGGCGCATGAAGCGAAGATGGCGCGCGCGACGCGTGCGTCATTGGGAAAACGGGTCATGGGCGGATGGTAGCCCGCGTGTCAGCGCTTTCGCAAGGATTCTTCACAACTTACTTGAAGTTCGGACGCCAACTGTTGTGCCTGGGGGACGTCTGGACAATAAAAAAGGACCGCATCCGGGTTCCCGGATACGGTCCTTGTCATGTGCACGAACGCCCCTGAAAGCGGCGCTCTGCGAACGGATTACAGAATATCGGACGCGTAATCGGCAAGCCGCGAGCGTTCGCCGCGAGCGAGCGTCACGTGGCCGCTGTGCGCCCAGCCCTTGAAGCGGTCCACCACGTAGGTGAGGCCCGAGCTGCCTTCCGTGAGGTACGGCGTGTCGATCTGCGCGATGTTGCCCAGACACACGATCTTCGTGCCCGGACCCGCACGCGTGACGAGCGTCTTCATCTGCTTCGGCGTCAGGTTCTGCGCCTCGTCGATGATCAGATACTTGTCCACGAACGTGCGGCCGCGCATGAAGTTCATGCTCTTCACCTTCAGACGCGAGCGGATCAGCTCCTGGGTCGCGGCGCGGCCCCATTCGCCGGCGGCGTCGTCGGTTTTCTGGAGCACTTCGAGGTTATCGTCGAAGGCGCCCATCCACGGCTGCATCTTTTCTTCTTCAGTGCCCGGCAGGAAGCCGATGTCCTCGCCAACCGGCACCGTCGCACGCGTGACGATGATCTCGTTGTAGCGCTTCTCGTCGAGCACCTGCGCGAGGCCCGCCGCGAGCGCGACGAGCGTCTTGCCTGTGCCGGCCTGGCCGAGCAGCGTGACGAAGTCGATCTCCGGGTTCATCAGCAGGTTCAGCGCGAAGTTCTGCTCGCGGTTGCGCGCCGTGATGCCCCACACGTTGTTCTTGTGGTGACCGTAGTCGCGCAGCGTCTGCAAAAGCGCCGTCTTGCCGTTGAGCTCGCGCACGATCGCATGGAACGCGGGCTCGCCGTTTTGCGGCTCGAGATACACGAACTCGTTCACGAGCATCGAAAGGCACTCGGGGCCCGTCACGCGGTAGTACGTCGTGCCGGTCTTGGTGTCCTGCCAGGACTCCATGCCCTTTGCGTGCTTCGACCAGAAGTCCTGCTGGAGCGCACGCACGCCCGAGTAGAGCAGGTCCTTGTCTTCGAGAACCTGGTCGTTGAAGTAGTCTTCCGCGGGCAGGCCGAGCGCGTGGGCCTTGATGCGCATGTTGATGTCTTTCGACACCAGCACGACGAGACGGTCCGGCCGGTCGCGCTGCAGCGCGCGCACCACACCGAGGATCTGGTTGTCGGCTTTGCCCTGGGGCAGGCCGTCGACCGGATCGATATGCGTGAGCGTGGTCTGGAAGTACAGGCGCCCGAGTGCTTCGCGGCTGCCGAGGCGGCCAAGCGAAATGCCTTCGGAGATCGGGCCCGCATTGGCGACCAGCTGGTCGAGCGTGCGGCTCACCTGGCGCGCGTTGCGCGCGACTTCCGACATGCCCTTCTTGTGGTTGTCGAGTTCCTCCAACGTCATCATCGGCAGATAGACGTCGTGCTCCTCGAAACGGAACAGGCAGGTCGGGTCGTGCATCAGCACGTTCGTGTCGAGCACGAAGAGCTTCTGGACTTCGGTGCTCTCTTCGGGATGCACGCGTTTTTTCGTGCCGGCACGCGTGGCGGGCGCAGCGGCGCCGCCGGAGGCTTTGGCCGAAGCGGGTTTGCCGCCGCGGGCAACGGGCGCGTCGGCATCGGTGCGTGCCTCGAGAGGCTGCAGCAGCGCGGCTGTGACTTGCTTGCTGTTGTTGCGTTTGTTGCGCGCGGGCGCCGGTGCGACCGGCTCGAGCGCGGACAGTTCGGCGCTGGCGCTCGAAAGCGGCACCGTGCGCAGCGTGGTCGCGGCGTTGGCGGCCTGCGTCATCGGCTCGGCGACGCTCGCAGGGCCGTATTCGGCAACGTCGGCCGCGTCGTTCTCGCTCGCGGCCTTGCGTGTGCTGCGCGTCGTGCGGGCACGCGCCTTGTATTCTTCGGGCGGCAGCAGGTTGCCGAGCTTGCTGGGGGGAGTAGGCAAAGGCATGGTGTCCCTCGAAAAAATCGGGTCGAGTGGTCGCGGGGTTACCCAGTAAGGCGCGCTTTCGGGCGGTGCGTGCAGGTGCCGGGTAGGCTCCCGCCGTTACTGCGCAAGGTGCGCGCTCAGGTCAGAAAATGCCGGTTCGCCTGGTTTTCGATCAGCTCCTTGACGTTTGCTCGCGCCGGGTCGCAAAGCCGGCGCAAACGGGGAGAAAAGCGGGAGGGAACAGCGTGGAACAAACAAAAAAGCCGCCGCCCCGGATGACGAGGCAAGCGGCTTCACTTCGGTGTTGTCCCGGTGCCTCGGATGCGCATTTCCGGTCATTCCATGACCGGCTGCGAAACCGCCGCAACGCGACGTAAAAAGGGTTGGACAGGCACTCATTGCAGCCCAATATAACGCTCCTCAAAGCGCTTGTACAGCCTCCAGAACTTCCTCGACGTGGCCCGGGACCTTGATGCCGCGCCACTCCTGGCGCAGCACGCCGGTCGCGTCGATCAGGAAGGTCGAGCGTTCGATACCTCGTACCTGTTTGCCATACATTTTCTTCAATTTGATGACGTCGAAGAGCGTGCAGAGCGCTTCGTCGGCATCCGATACCAAGGTAAACGGCAGTTCGAGCTTGGCCTTGAAGTTATCGTGCGAGCGCACGCTGTCGCGCGACACGCCCACGATCTGCGCGCCGGCCTTCTTGAACTTCGGAGAGAGGTCGCGGAACTGCAGGCCTTCGGTCGTGCAGCCCGGCGTGTTGTCTTTCGGATAGAAGTAGAGCACCACCTTGCTGCCCTTCAGGCTCGACAGCGTGAAGTCGCCGCCGGTGGCGGGGGCGGTGAAGTCCGGAACGGGGTGGTCGACTGCGATGGTCACGTCAGGCACGTGGCTCTCCCTTTGTTATAGGCTGGCGTGGCCGCAGCACTTTCTGGCTGGAGGCTGCGGCGCCGTTTCGCCGGGACGGCGTGCCGCCCGCGGCGGGGGGCTTTGCGCGGGCGCGGGTCCTGGCAGGGACCCCGCGGCGCGCGGGCGGCGGATTCAGTCGGGCTGAACGATCAGCTGGCCGGAGCGGCCGGCGATCTCGCCCCAGGTGACAGGGTACGATGGCAGCGATTCAGGGTCCAGCGTCGCATGGTAGTCGCCCATCGTGGCAAACGTGTGGCCTTGCGCGCGCCAGCCCGCGAGCAACTGCTCGAACACCGGCGCGAGCTTCTGGCCTTCGAGTTCGGCGTGCAGCGTGAAGACCTGGTCGTGCGGGTTGTTTTCAGTGCGCTTGAGCATCCACGCGGCGACCGTGTCGATGTCGACGCCATCCACACCGAGCACCTCGTCGAGCGTGGGCAGCGTGGTGGGCATCTGCACATGGCTCAGCGTGCGGCCCGCCACCACCGGACGGTAGGGCGAATGACCGCGCCCGTCCGAGGCGTACTTCATGCCCCACGTGTCGATCTGCTCGAAGGCGGCCTCGTTCATCTGCCAGCCCGCCGCGCCGTGCGTGACGGGCGGTGTGCCGAAGATGCGCGTGAAGCGGTCGTGGCTCTTCTGCATCTGGCGCGCGGTCCATTGCGCGTCGCGCTTGCGCACGTTGTCCTGCCAGTACACGTGATCCCACGTATGGATGCCGCACTCGAAGCCGGCTTCGTGAATCGCGCGCATTTCAGCCGCGGCTTCCACACCGATATCCGGACCCGGCAAGAGCACGCCGTACATCAGCTGCTTCACGCCGTAGTGCTCGACGACCGACGTGCGCGAGACCTTCTTCAGAAAGCCCGGCCGCAACACGCGGCGCAGCGCCCAGCCCGTGTGATCGGGGCCGAGGCTGAACAGGAACGTGGCGCGCGCCTTGTAGCGGTCGAAGATGCGCGCGAGATTCGGCACGCCTTCGCGCGTACCGCGCAGCGTGTCGACGTCGATTTTCAGGACGATGCGGGCCAAGTGACGAGGACCTTTCTTTGACGCTTAGTGCTGCTCGACGAGCGCACGGGCGTCGGCCACATGGCCGCGGTACGCTTCGAAGATCTTGCGCAGCGCTTCGTCGAAAGTCGACTTCGGCGCCCAGTTCAGCTCCTGCTTCGTGTTGTCGATCTTCGGCACGCGGTTCTGCACGTCCTGGTAGCCCGCGCCGTAGTACGCGCCCGACGACGTTTCGACAAGCTGCACCTTCTTCGCCGTTTCCGCGTATTCGGGGAATTCGGCGGCGAGCGCGAGCATCTTGTGTGCGAGTTCGCGCACCGAGAAGTTGTTGGTCGGGTTGCCGATGTTGTAGATCTTGCCCGTGGCGACGCCGTCCTTGTTCTCGATGATCTTCATCAGCGCTTCGATGCCGTCGTCGATGTCGGTGAACGCACGCTTTTGCGCGCCGCCGTCCACGAGGCTGATGTTCTCGCCGCGCACGATGTGGCCGAGGAACTGCGTCACGACGCGCGACGAGCCTTCCTTCGGCGTGTAGATCGAGTCGAGGCCCGGGCCGATCCAGTTGAACGGACGGAACAGCGTGAAGTTCAGGCCTTCCATGCCGTAACCCCAGATCACGCGGTCCATGAGCTGCTTCGAGCACGCGTAGATCCAGCGCGGCTTGTTGATCGGGCCGTAGGTCAGCGCCGAGGCGTCCGGGTCGAACTGCTCGTCCGAGCACATGCCGTAGACCTCGGAGGTCGACGGGAAGACGAGGTGCTTGCGGTACTTCACGGCCGAACGCACGATCGGCAGGTTCGCCTCGAAGTCGAGTTCGAACACGCGCAGCGGCTGCTGCACGTAGGTCGCGGGCGTAGCGATGGCGACGAGCGGCAGGATCACGTCGCACTTCTTGACGTGGTACTCGACCCACTCCTTGTTGATCGTGATGTCGCCTTCGAAGAAGTGCATACGCTCATGCTTGACGAGGTCGCCGAGGCGATCCGTCTGCATGTCCATGCCGAACACTTCCCAGTTCGTGTTTTCGAGGATGCGCTTGGAGAGGTGGTGGCCGATAAAGCCGTTCACACCCAGGATCAGAACTTTTTTGGTCATGGACGGGGGACAGATGAAATGAGTTCGGAGAACGCGGCGGGGCTGATGACGGTCTCCTGACCGTTCTTCGCATGCCGCAGTTCGTGGATCGCGATGGCGCGTGCGTCGCCGCAGACGGCGAAAAGCGCATTATCGCTTACGTGGATGCCCACGGGCAATCCGGCGAGGGGGCGGACCCTTTCGGCATCTTGCGATCCGGGCCGCACGAGACGCGCGCCGGCAATCACGAAACGCTCGTTGCCAATGTCGGTGAACGCGCCCGGATAGGGCGGCGCGACGGCGCGGATCAGGTTGTACACCTGCTGCGCGCTCTGGCTGAAATCGAGGCGGCCGTCCTCCGGCTTGCGCCCGCCAAAGTAGCTGCCTCGCGTGAGGTCGTTCGGCAGATGCGGTGCCTCGCCCGCGATCAGCGCGGGCAGCACGCGCCAAAGTGTTTGCTCGGCGGCGACCGTGACCTTGTCGAATACCTGCGCGGCGGTGTCGTCGGGGAGGATCGGCACCGGCGTTTGCGCGACGATGGCGCCCGCGTCGGGCTTCGCGGCCATCTCGTGCAGGGTGGCGCCGGTTTCGGTCTCGCCGTTGAGCACGGCCCAGTTCGTGGGCACGCGGCCCCTGTACTTCGGCAGGAGCGAGCCGTGCACGTTGTACGCGCCGCGCCCGGCTAGGGCGAGCAGGTCCACGGGCAGCATGTGCCGGTAGTAGAACGAGAAGATGAAGTCCGGGCGCGCCGCGGAAACGGCCGCGCGCAACTCGGCGCTCTTCGGGTCGGCGGGTGTGACGACCTCGATGTCGTGCTCCTCGGCCACCGACTTCACGCTGCCGAACCAGATGTTCTCGGTCGGGCTGTCTTCATGCGTGACGACAAGCGCAACGTCGACGCCGCCCGCGAGCAGCACCTGCAAGCAGCGCACGCCCACGTTGTGATACGCGAAGACAACGGCGCGCGGCTTCATTGACCGGCTCCTTCGTTGGCCGGGTTCGTCGTGACTTTCGCCGGTTGCACCGGCGGCGTCGGCTGCGCAAACGCGGCGGCCTGCATGAAATCCTGGCGCGGCGTATCGACGACGGCGCGGCTATTACGCTCCTCGAGGATCGTCTGGATCAGGTAACGCGGGCGCGCGCGCACCTGCTGGTAGATGCGGCCGATGTATTCGCCAAGCAGCCCGAGCGCGAAGATGATCACGCCGAGCATGAAGAACGTAATGGCGAACAGCGTGAACACGCCTTGCACTTCCGCGCCGAGGATGAAGCGGCGAATCAGCAGCAGCAGGAAGAGGCCGGCCGACCCGAGCGAGAGGATCACGCCGATGAACGACAGCCACTGCAGCGGCACGACGGAGAAGCCCGTCACGAGGTCGAAATTCAGGCGAATGAGGCTGTAGAGCGAGTACTTCGATTCGCCCGCGAAGCGCTCCTCGTGCGCGACCTCCACCTCGACCGGGTTCTGCGAGAACGTGTAGGCGAGCGCGGGAATGAAGGTATTGATTTCGCCGCAGCGGTTGATCGTGTCGATGATGCGGCGGTTGTACGCGCGCAGCATGCAGCCCTGGTCGGTCATCTTGATGCGCGTGATGCGCTCGCGCAGACGGTTCATTGCCTGCGAGGCCTTGCGCCGCCAGAGGCTGTCCTGGCGCTGCTTGCGGATGGTGCCGACGTAGTCGTAGCCCTCGCGCATCTTCTCGACGAGCTTGCCGATTTCCTCGGGCGGATTCTGCAGGTCGGCGTCGAGCGTGATGACGATCTCGCCGCGCGCCTGCTCGAAGCCCGCGAGAATCGCCATGTGCTGGCCGTAGTTGCCGTTGAGCAGGATCGCGCGCGTGGTATCGGGCCGCGCGCGGAACTGCTCGGCGAGCATCGCGGCCGAGCGGTCGCGGCTGCCGTCGTTGATGAAGATCACTTCGTACGAGGTGCCGAGCTGGTCGAGCGCCGGATACAGGCGCGCGAACAGCGCGGGAAGGCCAGCTTCCTCGTTGTAGACCGGAATGATGACCGAGACTTCCGGCATGTCCGGGGTCAAGGTGCCTTGTTCCGTTTGACTCATGTGTGCGTCGATTCCGTTATTGGATGCTTCGGTTTGCTGCGTGCGCAGTCTGGCGGCGCATGTGCTGCGCCATCCAGTTTGCGTTTCCCCTGTTTCTACCTGCTGATTACGTCTGTCGACTTCTACCGCTTACTTTCCAAACTTTGCGCAAATCTCGTTCACCGCGCTGCACACGCGCGCCACGTCGGCTTCGTTCATCTGCGTGAAGAGCGGCAACGTGACCGTGCTCGCGCCGAAGCGCTCCGCGTGCGGGAACATACCCGCCTTGAAACCGCGCTCGCGGTAGAGCGTGAAGAGGTGGATGGCCGGGTAATGCACGCCCGAGCCGATGCCGCGCTCCTTGAGTTCGCCCATGAAACCGGCGCGATCGATCGCGAGCTTCTCGAGCGGCAGCGTGATCTGAAACATGTGCCAGTTGCTGTTGGCGAAGTCGGCGAGCGGCAGGCCCATGCCGAGCTTCACCGCCGCGCCGCCCTCGAAACCCGCGAAGTAGGCGCGCGCGAGCGCGTGGCGCTGACGGGTGAAGCGCTCGATGTGCTTGAGCTGGCCGAGCCCGACGCGCGCCGCGACATCCGTGAGATTGTACTTGCCGCCGAGCACGTCGCAGTCCATGCCGTCGAAGCCCGTGCGCGTAATGCCCTGGAGGCGGTACTTCTGCGCGAGGACGGCCTCGGCTTCGTCGTTGAGGACGAGCGCGCCGCCTTCGATCGACGTAAGGTTCTTGTTGGCGTGAAAGCTGAACGAGACGATGTCGCCGATCGCGCCGATGCGCTTGCCGTTCCAGCTCGAGCCGAACGCCTGCGCGGCGTCCTCGATCACGCGCAGCTTGTGCTGGCGGGCGATTGCGTAGAGCCGGTCCATGTCCACGGGCAGGCCCGAGAGGAAGACCGGGATGATGGCTTTCGTCTTCGGCGTGATGGCCGCTTCGAGCTTGTCGAGGTCGATGTTGCGCGTGACGGGATCGATGTCTGCGAACACCGGCGTCGCACCGACTTCGTAGACCACGTTGCTGGTCGCGACCCACGAGGCGGGCGTGGTGATGACTTCGTCGCCGGGACCCACGCCGGCAATGCGCAGTCCGATTTCGAGCGTCGCCGTGCCCGAGTTGAACGTGCGCACGGGCCGGCCGCCGCAGTACTCGGAGAGCGCCGCCTCGAACGCCTGGTTCTGCGGGCCGGTCGTGATCCAGCCAGAGCGCAGCACGTCGGCGACGCCCTGGATGGTTTCCTCGTCGATTTCGGGACGCACGAACGGCAGGAACGGAAGGGTCGACTGCGGAGATGACTGGGTCATGAGTGCTTTGCTCTTTGCTCGTCAGAAAGTGGGGCCGGGCAACAAAGGCTGCCGCGACGCACCTTACGAAATGCCTATATGGGCGCGATAGGCCGCGCTGCAAGCGGTCTCGCGGCGCGTTAGCTGCGCGCCAGCACGAACACGCCGATCAGGATGATGCCGATGCCGACGAGGCGCTGCACGCTCAGCACCTCGCCGAACAGATACCACGCCGCGAACGCATTGACCACGTAGCCGAGCGAGAGCATCGGGTAGGCGATCGAGACGTCGACGCGCGAGAGACCGACGATCCACACGACCACGCTGAACACGTAGCAGGTAAGCCCGCCGAGAATCGGGACTTGCGTCGCGAGCTTCAGGCCAATGGGCAAGATGTTCGCACGGCTGAATTCGAAGTGTCCAACGGCATTGACACCCGCTTTCAGCAACAGTTGCGCACACGCGTTGAGGCCGACGCCGGCGAGGATGCAGATCAGGGAAATCGGATTCATCGGAAAGGGTGATTCAACGGGTTATCGGGTTGCGGCGGGGCTGAGCCGGCCGCACCTTCGCGATTGGCCCCGATTATCGCGCATGCGTCAATCGGGGCCGGGTCGCGCTCAGGATTGCGGCTTCTCGACGATCACGCGCCGGGCGTCGCGGGCAATCACCTGCATCGGGAAGCCCTGGGCGGCCAGTTTTTCGTAGCGATCGACCGGAATCAGCGCGAGCGCGTAGCGCTCGGCTTTCCAGCGGGCTTCCCAGTCGGCGATGGTCGGCACCCATTTTTGCGGTTCCTCGGAGATGCCGAAGGCAAGTTCGTCGGTGACCTCGACCATCGTCATCGTGTGGCGCACGTAGAACGGCATGGTGTGGTCGAGCACGCCCACCGAGTAGAACGGCGTGTCGGGCGGCAGCTTCGCAATGGCGGCGCGCACCGCGGGCGCGAGCGGCGCGCCGGAACTCAGCGTCCCGAACACGTCGTGGCCCGTGCCCGCAATGGTCGCGAGCAGCAGCCAGGCGGTGCCGAGCGCCACTGCCGGGGCGCGCGCGCCGGTTTCGGGCGTGCGCTTCGCGCGGTTCAGGCGCAGGGCGACCATGGTGACGACGAAGGCCACCGCGGCTGCGGCGAACACCCACACCTGGAATTCGCGGTAGAGCGCGTTCGGATTGCGTGCGTCGCCAAGGCGCGTGAGCACGAACGAGCCCGCCATCAGCACGACGGCGAAGAGCGCGTAGCCCGCGAGGTGCTTCTTCCACTGCGAGCGCGTCATGACCGGCAGATACATGCCGATGATGAGCGCAACCGGCGGCGCGATCGGCAGGACGTAGGAGACCAGCTTCGAGTGCGAGGCGCTGAAGAACAGGAAAATGAACACCGTCCACACGAGCATCAGCATGACGGGCGAGAAGCCGTTGGGCTGACGCGGCGCGCGCAGCGCATGGCGCACGCTCTGCACACTCACCGAAAGCCACGGCAGGAAGCCCACCAGCATGACCGGCACGAAGTAGTAGAACGGGCCGGGGCGGTTCTGCGCGGGCGTGAGGTAGCGCTGGAACTGCTGGACGATGAAGAAGAAGTTGAAGAACTCGGGATTGCGCTGCTGCACGAGGATGAACCACGGCGAAACGATCGCGAAGAACACGATCAGGCCGCTCACGAGGTAGAGGCGCTTCCAGAGCGCCCAGTCGCGCGAGATCGCCGTATAGAGCACGAGCACGGCGCCCGGCAGGATCAGGCCGACGAGGCCCTTGGAGAGCACCGCCATCGCCATGGCTGCCCAGCACACCCACATCCAGAGACGCGCGTTCGCTTTGGGCAGGTTCGGGCGCTGCGCGAGCAGCAGCGCGCACAGCGTGAGCTGCATCCAGAACGACAGGCCCATGTCGAGCGTGTTGAAGTGGCCCATCAGGTTCCAGTACGGCGCGCAGGCGAGCACGACCGCGGCGAAGAAGCCCGTGGCGGCGTTGAACACGCGCGCGCCGGTGAAGCCGATCAGCAGCACGCCGGCGAAGCCGGTGAGCGCCGTATAGAGGCGCGCCTGCCACTCGCCGATGCCGAACCACGCGAACGTGAGCGCGTTCATCCAGGTCTGGAGCGGGGGCTTCTCGAAGTACTTGTAGTCGTTGTAGCGCGGCGTGATCCAGTCGCCGCTGGCGAACATTTCGCGCGCCATTTCGGCGTAACGGCCTTCGTCGCTCGGCAGCAGGTGGCGCCAGCCGAGCGGCAGGAACCAGATCACGGCGAGGGCGAGGATCAGGAGCAGGATCGCGCTGCGGTTGAGCGGTAGCCTCGATGGCGTATCGTTCATGGGTTTCAGCCTGTTCTTGTTGCAGTCGTTGCGGTCGAGGTGCGGCGCGCGCGTTGTCATACGTGGCCCGTGGGCCATGTCCGGCGCACGCTTCGCACGCGGCGCGCAAGTGTACTACGCCGCCGCGCGGCGACCTGATGGCAAGCTTAAGGCGCGTCAGCTTTCGATCAGAAGCGCGGCCGCCACACGGCGGCCTTCGGCCATGAGAATGTTGTAGGTGCGGCAGGCGGCCTTGAAGTCCATTGCCTCCACGCCGATGCGCTTCGCGGCCAGCGCCGCGGTCAGGCGCGGGTGCGGAAAGCGCAGCCTCTCGCCGCTGCCGAACACCACGACCTCGGGGTTCAGCGGGAGCAGCATCTCGAAGAGTTCGGGCGTGAGGGCGTCGAAGGCCTGCACCGGCCAGGGGGTGACCGGCGAATCGGGCATCACGATGATGCTGCCCGTGTGGCGTTCGAGGTTCACTTCGACGTAGTCGGCGCCGTAACCGGTCACGGTGTTCAGCGCGGCGCTGGAGTCCTGGTGTAGTTTCAAAACGGAGTTCCGGGGTAAGGGCAGCTCGGGTGCGCAAGCGAGGGGGCGCATATCCTGTGCCGACGCCGGCCTCGGCGCGAACCGCCTCGTGGCATGCTTCCCGGTCCGCCTTCTGGCCGATTGCGCATTGCGGAAGTTGGTCAAAATCCGCTAAATTATAGCTTTTTAGCCGCCGCAGCGGCGGCGCCCGCGGGCAGACCCGCCGGTAGACCGCTGCGAGCGCGCCATCCGCGCATCGGGCGAGGGCAGCCACAAGCTGTCAGGGTGGTAGGGGGATCGAATTGGCCCTGGCAGACGCTTTCAGTGGCGTTGTGCGTGCGCCCGGCGCTTCCCCCGCAATCGTGCACGGCTATTGTCCTGCCGGGGGCGCCCCGGTTTCCTTGTATGTCTTGTCCGCCAAGGCGCCATCCGCCGGCCGGGCAACGGCATCCCAGCCTGTTCCAGCCCTTTTACCGCGTCTTACTCGCCTCTGACGCTCTGACTGATTCTCTGACCGATTTTCTGACCGACAGCCCGCCGTGAAACCGATTCTCAAATCCAACAAGCTGCAGAACGTTTGCTACGACATCCGCGGGCCGGTGCTCGAGCACGCGAAGCGCCTCGAAGAAGAAGGCCATCGCATCATCAAGCTGAACATCGGCAATCTGGCGCCGTTCGGTTTCGACGCGCCCGACGAGGTCATTCAGGACATGATCCTGAACCTGCCGGGCTCCTCGGGGTATTCGGACTCGAAGGGCGTGTTCGCCGCGCGCAAGGCGATCATGCATTACGCGCAGCAAAAGGGTGTCAAGGGCGTCGAACTCGACGACATCTACATCGGCAACGGCGCGTCCGAGCTGATTGTGATGGCCATGCAGGCGCTGCTCAACGACGGCGATGAAGTATTGCTGCCCGCGCCGGACTATCCGCTGTGGACCGCGGCGGTGAGCCTCTCGGGCGGCACGCCCGTGCACTATATCTGCGACGAATCGAACGCGTGGATGCCCGACCTCGACGACATCCGCTCGAAGATCACGCCGAACACGCGCGCGATCGTCGTCATCAACCCGAACAACCCGACCGGCGCGCTGTATTCGGACGACCTGCTGCGCGGCCTCGTGGCCATCGCGCGCGAGCACGGGCTGATCCTCTTCGCCGACGAGGTCTACGACAAGATCATCTACGACGGCAAGACGCACACGGCGCTCGGCTCGCTTTCGGAAGACGTGATCACCGTCACGCTCAACAGCCTCTCGAAGAGCTATCGCGCGTGCGGCTACCGCGCGGGCTGGATGTTCCTCTCTGGCATGACGGGCGAGAACCGCCGTCGCTCGAAGGACTACACGGAAGGCCTCGGTATCCTCGCCTCGATGCGTCTGTGCGCGAACGTGCCGGGCCAGTACGCGATCCAGACGGCGCTGGGCGGCTACCAGAGCATCAACGAGTTGATCCAGCCGGGCGGCCGCCTCTATCGCCAGCGCGAGCTTGCGTACAACATGCTCACGGCCATTCCGGGCGTAACCTGCGTGAAGCCCGAGGCGGCGCTTTACATGTTCCCGCGCCTCGACCCGAAGCTCTATCCGATCGAGAACGATCAGCAGTTCATCCTCGACCTGCTCTTGCAGGAGCGCGTGCTGCTCGTGCAAGGCACGGGCTTCAACTGGAAGCAGCCGGACCACTTCCGCGTGGTGTTCCTGCCGAACGTCGACGACCTGACCGATTCGATCAACCGCATCGCGCGTTTCCTCGACGGCTATCGTCAGCGGCACGGCACCTGAGCGACGCCCGATCAAGTAGCACGCATACCCTTTTCAAACACTTAGACGAACACACGCTGCATGGATCCGATCAAAGTAGGTCTCTTGGGCTTCGGCACGGTGGGCAGCGGCACCTTCACGGTACTGCGCCGCAACCAGGAAGAAATCAAACGCCGCGCGGGTCGCGGCATCGAGGTGGCGCGCATCGCAGTGCGCAACCCGGCCAAGGCCACGACGGCGCTCGGCAGTGAAGCCGGTACCGTCGACCTGACGACCGACTTCAACGCGGTCGTCGACGACCCGTCGATTTCGATCATTGCCGAAATGATCGGCGGCACGACGCTCGCCAAGGATCTCGTGCTGCGCGCCATTGCCAATGGCAAGCACGTGGTCACGGCGAACAAGGCGCTGCTGGCGGTGCACGGCACCGAGATCTTCGAAGCGGCGCGCGCCAAGGGCGTGATGGTCGCGTTCGAGGCGGCGGTAGCGGGCGGCATCCCCATCATCAAGGCGCTGCGCGAAGGCCTCACGGCCAACCGCATCCAGTACATCGCCGGCATCATCAACGGCACGACGAACTACATCCTCTCGGAAATGCGCGAGCGCGGCCTCGACTTCGCGACCGCACTGAAGGGCGCGCAGGAACTGGGCTACGCCGAAGCCGATCCGACCTTCGACATCGAAGGCGTGGACGCCGCGCACAAGGCCACGATCATGAGCGCGATTGCGTTCGGCGTGCCCGTGCAGTTCGACAAAGCCTACGTGGAAGGCATCAGCAAGCTCGACGCCATCGACATCAAGTACGCGGAAGAACTCGGCTATCGCATCAAGCTGCTCGGTATCGCGCGCCGCACGGAGAAGGGCATCGAACTGCGTACGCATCCCACGCTGATCCCGGCCAAGCGCCTGCTCGCCAACGTGGAAGGCGCGATGAACGCGGTGGTCGTGCACGGCGACGCCGTGGGCGCGACGCTCTACTACGGCAAGGGCGCGGGCGCGGAGCCTACTGCATCCGCCGTGGTGGCCGATCTCGTGGACGTCACGCGCCTGCACACGGCCGACCCCGAGCACCGCGTGCCGCATCTGGCATTCCAGCCGGACAGCCTTTCGAACACGCCGATCCTGCCGATCGACGAAGTCACGAGCGGCTACTACCTGCGCCTGCGCGTGGCCGACCAGACCGGCGTGATGGCGGCCATCACGCGCATCCTGGCGGACGGCGGCATCTCGATCGATGCGCTGCTGCAAAAGGAAGCGGAGCAGATCGACGCGCAGGGCAAGGCGGAAACCGACATCATCCTGATCACCCACGAGACGCTCGAGAAGAACGTCAACGCGGCGATCGCGCAGATCGAAAAGCTCGCGACGGTGAAGTTGCCGGTCACGAAGCTGCGCATGGAAGGACTGAACTAAGGCAAGGGCTATGAATTACGTATCTACGCGCGGCGCGGGCGCCGGCGAGCATCATTCGTTTTCCGACATCCTGCTGGGCGGCCTCGCGCGCGACGGCGGCCTGTATCTGCCGGCCGAGTATCCGCAGATCAGCAAGGAAGAACTCGCGCGCTGGCGCGGCCTCTCGTACGCGGATCTCGCGTTCGAAATCCTCTCGAAGTTCGCCGGCGACATTCCTGCCGACGACTTGCGCGACATCACGCGCCGCACCTACACGGGCGAAACGTACCGCAACGTGCGCCACGGCGAAGACGCGAGCAAGATCACGCCGCTCACCACGCTCGGCGAGGAAAACGGCGCCAAGCTCTCGCTGCTCGAACTCTCGAACGGCCCGACGCTCGCGTTCAAGGACATGGCGATGCAGTTGCTCGGCAATCTGTTCGAGTACACGCTCGCGAAGGCCGGCCAGGAGCTGAACATTCTCGGCGCGACCTCGGGCGACACCGGCAGCGCCGCCGAATACGCGATGCGCGGCAAGAAGGGCGTGCGCGTGTTCATGCTCTCGCCGCACAAGAAAATGAGCGCGTTCCAGACAGCGCAGATGTTCAGCCTGCAGGACCCGAACATCTTCAACCTCGCCGTGGAAGGCGTGTTCGACGACTGCCAGGACATCGTCAAGGCCGTTTCCAACGATCACGCGTTCAAGGCGCAGCAGAAGATCGGCACGGTCAACTCGATCAACTGGGCGCGCGTCGTGGCCCAGGTCGTGTACTACTTCGCCGGTTACTTTGCTGCGACGAAGTCGAACGACGAGCGCGTGTCGTTCACGGTGCCCTCGGGCAACTTCGGCAACGTCTGCGCGGGCCATATCGCGCGCATGATGGGCCTGCCCGTTGAGAAGCTCGTGGTCGCGACCAACGAGAACGACGTGCTCGACGAATTCTTCCGCACGGGCGTTTATCGCGTGCGCGCTTCGGCCGAGACGTATCACACGACGAGTCCGAGCATGGATATCTCGAAGGCGTCGAACTTCGAGCGCTTCGTGTACGACCTGCTCGGCCGCGATCCGGCACGCGTGACGCAACTGTTCCGCGACGTGGAGGAGAAGGGCGGCTTCGATCTCGTGGCGAGCGGGGACTTTGTGCGCGTGAAGCAGTTCGGCTTCGTGTCGGGCCGCAGCAGCCACGACGACCGCATCGCGACGATCCGCGACATCTATTCGCGCTACAAGACGATGATCGACACCCATACCGCCGACGGCGTGAAGGTCGCTCGCGAGCACCTGCAACCGGGTGTGCCGATGATCGTGCTCGAAACGGCGCAGCCCGTGAAGTTCGGCGAGACGATTCGCGAGGCGCTGGACCGCGAGCCGGAGCGCCCGGCTGCGTTCGAAGGCCTGGAGGCGCTGCCGCAGCGCTTCGAAGTCGTGCCCGCCGACGCTAAGCGCGTGAAGGACTATATTGCCGCTCACACGGCGGACTGATCGATGCAGCCGGGGCCGGATCTGCTACCGGTCCTGGCGCGTCGATGTCTCATCAGCATTTCCCAGGCGGCGGGTCGCTCAGATCCGCCCGCTGCAAAGCCCCAGCCGACCCTCAGTGCTCGAAGGCGTTCTGCGCCAGGGATATCCACGGCATAAGGCACGGCGCGCCGGTCGCGCCGCTACAATAACGGCAGACCAACCGTTGCTGGCGGCCCCACCGCCCAAGTCCGAGACGACCTCGATGTCCACGCCTACGTCCCCGTCTTCCGCTGCGCCGGCGCCTGCACCGCGCACGCCGATGCTCTCCACCGCCGACGCCCTTGCGACGCTGCTTGCCGCAGCGCAGCCGCTTGCCGGCGCCGAAACGATTTCGACGTTCGACGCGCTGAACCGCGTGCTCGCCGCAGATGTCGTCTCGCCGCTCGACGTGCCGCCGATGAATACGAGCGCGATGGACGGCTACGCGGTGCGCGTGGCCGATCTCGCGCAAGGCAGCCGCAATCTGCCAGTTTCGCAGCGCATTCCCGCTGGCCACGCGCCGCAGCCGCTTGCGGCGGGCACGGCCGCGCGCATCTTCACGGGCGCGACGGTGCCGCCGGGCGCGGACGCCGTGGTGATGCAAGAGCAGACCGAGGCCGCGGAAGGCGCCGTCACCATTCTGCACACGCCCAAGGCGGGCGAATGGATCACGGCGCAGGGCGCGGATATCCGCAAGAACACGGTGATCCTGCCGGCGGGCACGCGTCTTACGCCCGCGGCGCTCGGGCTCGCGGCGTCGGTGGGGTGCGCGGCGCTCAACGTCGTGCGCCGCGTGAAGGTCGCGGTGTTCTTCACCGGCGACGAGCTGACCATGCCAGGCGAGCCGCTCAAGCCCGGCGCGATCTACAATTCGAACCGCTTCACGCTCACGGGACTCCTGCGCAACCTCGGCTGCGAAGTCACCGACTACGGCATCGTGCCGGACCAGCTCGACGTCACCCGCGCAACGCTGCGTGAGGCGGCCGCTGCCCACGACCTCATCCTCACTTCGGGCGGCGTCTCGGTGGGCGAAGAGGATCACGTGCGGCCCGCCGTGGAGGCCGAAGGGCGCATCAACCTGTGGCAGATCGCCATGAAGCCAGGCAAGCCGCTTGCGTTCGGTGCCGTGCGTCGAACGCCAGGCGCCGCGGCTGCGCATGCCGGCGAGGCGTTCTTCATCGGGCTGCCCGGCAACCCGGTGTCGAGCTTCGTCACCTTCCTGTTGTTCGTGCGCCCGTTCCTGCTGCGTCTCGCAGGCGCGACGCACGTAAGCCCGCGCGCGCTTTCGCTGCGCGCCGACTTCACCCAGACGAAGAGCGATCGCCGCAACGAATTCCTGCGCGCGCGCGTGAATCCGGCTGGCGGGCTCGACCTGTTCTCGAACCAGAGTTCGGCGGTGCTGACCTCCACGGTCTGGGCTGACGGTCTGATCGACAATCCGCCCAACCACGCGATCAGCGCCGGCGAGACCGTGCGCTTCATCCCGTTCACCGAATTGCTGTACTGAAAAGCCCTATTTGAAACACCGAGCGATGAAGATCCAGTTGAAATTTTTTGCAAGCGTGCGCGAGGCGCTGGGCGTCGCGGACGAAACGGTCACGCTGCCGGACGGCATCGTGACAGTCGGCGACGTGCGCGGCTGGTTGCGTGCGCGCGGCGGCGTGTGGGCCGAGACGCTTGCGGAAGGCCGCGCGCTGCGCATGGCCTGCAATCACGTGATGACGGACCCGCGCACGCGCATCACCGAGGGCTGCGAAGTCGCGTTTTTCCCGCCCGTGACGGGCGGCTGAGCGCGACAGGAGATTCACGATGCCCGTGCGCGTACAAACCGAAGATTTCGACCTCACCACCGAGGTTGCGCAACTGCGCGCGCGTAATCCGGCGATCGGCGCGGTGGCGTGCTTCGTCGGCACAGTGCGCGACCTGAACGACGGCAGCACGATCGCGTCGCTCGAACTCGAGCACTATCCGGGGATGACCGAGAAGGCGCTGGAAGCGATCGCCCTGGAGGCGCAGCGGCGCTGGGCGGGCATCGAGGTGCTGATCGTGCACCGCGTGGGCAAGCTCGCGCCGCTCGACCAGATCGTGCTGGTCGCGACGACCTCGAAGCATCGCGGCGACGCCTTCGCGTCCTGCGAGTTCGTGATGGACTACCTCAAGACCGAGGCGCCGTTCTGGAAGAAGGAAGAGACAGAGCAGGGCGCGCGCTGGGTCGATGCCCGCGAAAGCGACGATGCGGCGTTGGAGCGCTGGGGTGTGGCGTCGGGGAATACTTCGCGCGAATCCAGCTAGGCGATCGTACGTTGGGGCGAAGGGACGGATTCAGCTCGTCCCGTGCGCTGTCTAATGCAACTAACCGCCTGCTCCAGCACTTCGCTGAAAGCGGAGACGCTTACTCTGCCGGCGTGCTTTCGTCGACATCCACCTGGCGGCCAACGAAACGGGCCGGGAACGGCTCGCCAGTGGGGCGCGTGGGCAAGTCATGGCCGTGGCCGGCAGGGCGCCTGCGCGGCGCGACGCGATCGAGGATCGCCTGCTGCTCGGGCGGAATCGTGTAGTCCCAGCCGAAGCGGCTGAGTTGCAGGCTTTGTGCGATGCGCAGCGCGGGTTCCATGAACTGCACTGCCGCCGCGGGTTCGTAGCGCGCCTGAACCGTATCGAGGAAAAGATAGAGCCAGCGGCTGAAATGCTGCGGCTCGACGCCCGGCACCGGATCGTGAGCCTGCTGCACATTGCCGCGGTAGGTCTTGGTGCCGAGCACGAGGCTCGACCAGAAGCGGCACATTTTCGGCAAGTGTTCGTCCCAACGTCCGGCCAGCACGCCGTCGAACACCGGGCCGAGCATCGCGTCGTCGCGCACGCGGTCGTAGAACGCGTAGACGAGTTCGCGGATGTTGTCTTCGGTTGGCTGGGCGTGCAGCGCAGCAGCGGGGTGGGTGTCGGGGCGAGTCATCTGGGGCCTGGGTGATACCTGGAGTGCCTGGAGTGTAGTCGGCGGCGGGGCCGCGGCACGATGCGGCCGTGAGCCGCATGCAAGCTGCCAGGCACTGCGAAGTGACCATCGAAGCGACAATGATACCCAGTCCGGGCAAAACCTGCATGCTAACTGCATGTTATTGTATGGGTTCTGTCACCCGCATCATCCTGTCATTGCCACCGCCATGAGACTGACCGACTACACCGACTATTCGTTGCGCGTGATGTTGTATCTCGCGCTGCGTCGCGACAGCCTGGCCACGATCCAGGAGATCTCGGACGCCTACGGCGTTTCGAAGAATCATCTGATGAAAGTCGTGCAGCGCCTCGGGGAACTGGGCTGGGTCGATACCGTTCGCGGGCGCAACGGTGGCTTGCGGCTCGCGCCGGCTTCGCTCGATCTGACGGTGGGTGCGGTCGTCCGTGAGACCGAGAGCGACTTTTCGCTGGTCGGCTGCTTTCCGGACGAACATGGCGAACGGCGTAGCTGCGTCATCGAGCCGCAGTGCCGGCTCAAACACGCGCTGGCGGCTGCGCGCGACGCGTTCCTCGCGGAACTCGACCGCCATACCATCGGCGAACTGGCGCAGCCGGCAGACGAGTTGACCGGGCTGCTTGGCCTCGCGCCGATCCAGTTCATGCCGCTTGCGCAGGCGGCTCGACCCGCGTCTACCCGGGAGCATTAAGGGCGCGTCAGCGTCCCGCGCGCCTCGCGCACCATTTCCTTCATTTTCGAGCGGCGCCGCCCAGCCGTGGCGCTTTGCTTCGCACGGCCTCGGCCGTCTCATATTCTTCCCCCGTTTTCTCGCGCCTCGGCAGGGTTGCCGATGGCCGCCGCATGCGCTTGAATCCGAAAAATCGGAAAAAATGACGCCAGAGCGCTTGAAACCGGCGTGTCCCCCCTCAAATTTGGTGACAGTCTAGAAATCTGGAGGTCTCGCATTAAATGAGAATCGACAAACTCACCACCAAGTTCCAGGAAGCCATCGCCGACGCGCAAAGCCTCGCCGTTGGTCACGATAACCAGTACATCGAACCTGTTCACCTGCTGGCTGCGCTCGTCGCGCAGCAGGACGGCTCCGCGCGCTCGCTCATGTCCCGTGCGGGCGTGCAGGTCCAGGCCCTGCAGAACACGCTGAACGACGCCATCAACCGCTTGCCGCAGGTGCAGGGCACCGACGGCAACGTGCAGATCGGCCGCGAACTCACCGGCCTGCTCAATCAGGCCGACAAGGAAGCGCAAAAGCTCAACGACACGTACATCGCGAGCGAGATGTTCCTGCTCGCCGTTTCCGACGACAAGGGCGAAGCGGGCCGTCTCGCGCGCCAGCACGGCTTGACGCGCAAGGCGCTCGAAGCCGCGATCGTGGCGGTGCGCGGCGGTGCGCAGGTGCACAGCCAGGACGCCGAGAGCCAGCGCGAAGCGCTCAAGAAGTACACCGTCGACCTGACCGAGCGCGCGCGTTCGGGCAAGCTCGACCCCGTGATCGGCCGCGACGACGAAATCCGCCGCTCGATCCAGATCCTGCAACGCCGCACCAAGAACAATCCGGTGCTGATCGGCGAGCCGGGCGTGGGCAAGACGGCCATCGTCGAAGGCCTCGCGCAGCGCATCGTCAACGGCGAAGTGCCGGAAACGCTCAAGGGCAAGCGCGTGCTCTCGCTCGACATGGCCGCGCTGCTCGCGGGCGCGAAGTATCGCGGCGAGTTCGAAGAACGTCTGAAGGCCGTGCTCAACGACATCGCGAAGGACGAAGGGCAGACCATCGTCTTCATCGACGAAATTCACACGATGGTCGGCGCGGGCAAGGCCGAAGGCGCGATGGATGCGGGCAACATGCTCAAGCCGGCGCTCTCGCGCGGCGAGCTGCATTGCATCGGCGCGACGACGCTCGACGAATATCGCAAGTACATCGAAAAGGATGCGGCGCTCGAGCGCCGCTTCCAGAAGGTGCTCGTCGATGAACCGTCGGTCGAGGCGACCATCGCGATCCTGCGCGGCTTGAAGGAGAAGTACGAGCTGCACCACGGCGTGGAAATCACCGACCCGGCAATCGTCGCAGCCGCGGAACTCTCGCATCGCTACATCACCGACCGCTTCCTGCCGGACAAGGCCATCGACCTGATCGACGAAGCCGCTTCGAAGATCAAGATGGAAATCGATTCGAAGCCCGAAGCAATGGACAAGCTCGATCGCCGTTTGATCCAGCTGAAGATCGAGCGCGAGGCCGTCAAGAAGGAGAAGGACGAAGCGTCGCAAAAGCGTCTGCAGCTGATCGAGGAAGAGATCGATCGCCTGAGCCTGGAATATAAGGACCTCGAAGAGATCTGGACCACCGAGAAGGCCGCGGTGCAGGGCGGTGCGCAGATCAAGGAAGAGATCGACCGCGTGCGCGCCGAGATCACGAAGTACCAGCGCGATGGCAAGCTCGAAAAGGTCGCGGAACTGCAATACGGCAAGCTGCCGGAACTCGAAGCGCAGCTCAAGCAGGTGACGCTCGCCGAGGCGAACGAGCAGAACAACCCCACGCGTTTGCGCTTGCTGCGCACGCTCGTGGGCGCCGAGGAAATCGCGGAAGTCGTGTCGCGCTCGACCGGCATTCCCGTCTCGCGCATGATGCAGGGCGAGCGTGAAAAGCTGCTGCAGATCGAAGAAAAGCTGCATGAGCGCGTGGTGGGCCAGGACGAGGCCATCACCGCCGTTGCCGACGCGATCCGCCGCTCGCGCGCCGGTCTCTCGGACCCGAACCGGCCGTACGGCTCGTTCCTGTTCCTCGGGCCGACGGGCGTGGGCAAGACCGAGCTGTGCAAGGCGCTGGCGGGCTTCCTGTTCGATTCGGAGGATCACCTCATCCGCATCGACATGAGCGAGTTCATGGAGAAGCACAGCGTCGCGCGTTTGATCGGCGCGCCGCCGGGATACGTGGGCTATGAAGAGGGCGGCTATCTGACCGAGGCCGTGCGACGCAAGCCGTATAGCGTGATCCTGCTCGACGAAGTCGAGAAGGCGCACCCGGACGTGTTCAATGTGCTGCTGCAAGTGCTCGACGACGGCCGCATGACCGATGGCCAGGGCCGTACCGTCGACTTCAAGAACACGGTGATCGTGATGACGTCGAACCTCGGTTCGCACCTCATTCAGGCGATGGCCGGCGAGCCGCAGGAAGCGGTGAAGGACGCGGTGTGGAACGAAGTGAAGCAGCAGTTCCGCCCCGAGTTCCTGAACCGGATCGACGAGGTCGTGGTGTTTCATGCGCTCGATCGCACCAATATCGAGTCGATCGCGAAGATCCAGTTGCAGCGTCTGCGCGAGCGTCTGGAGAAGCTCGACATGGAGCTCATGGTGTCGGACGACGCGCTCGGCCAGATCGCCAAGGTCGGTTACGACCCGCTGTTCGGGGCTCGGCCGCTCAAGCGCGCGATTCAGCAGGAGATCGAGAATCCGGTCGCCAAGCTGATCCTCGCGGGCAAGTTCGGACCGAAGGACGTGATTCCGGTCGGCGTGCACGACGGCAAGTTCGTGTTCGAGCGCGTGGTGCACTGACGCGCGCAGCGTTAGCCGGTGAAGGCGCGTGCCGCGAGGTGCGCGCGCCGAGCCGAAACAAAAAGGGCAGCTCATTGAGCTGCCCTTTTTTCATGCCTGCGACTGCTTGCTGCTTAGGCCTGCTTGTTGCCGCCGCCAAACAGCGACGCAAGGCCGCCAAGTGTGCCAAGCACGCTTTCGGTGTTGATCTGGCCGCCTTGCGGCACTTCGCCGTTCGGCGTACCCGCGTTGACCACGTGCGGCAGCACCTGGGCCAGCAGGCCGCTCACCTGGTCGGGCTGCATGCCGACCTTCTGGGCGAGACCCGAGACGACGTCCGAGCCGAGCACGTTGTGCAGTTGATCCGACGAAACGGGCTGGTTCTCGCCGTTGCCGACCCACGACTGCACGATGTCGCCGAGGCCGCCTTGCTGGAACTTCTCGATCAGGCCGTTCAGGCCGCCGGGCTGGTTGTTGACGAACTCCATCGCTGTGGCGAGGAGCTGGGCCTGGCCGCCGCCTTGCTGTTGCGACTGCGAACCGAGCAGGGAACCGAGGGTATCTAGCAGACTCATGACGATCTCTCTGAGTGATGGCCGCGACGGGGGACGCGGCCGGTAAGTCGAACGGCGCACGCGAGGGCGGCGCCGCGTTTGCGAGGTCCGGCGCGCGGCTTGCGCGCGCCGGCGGATGCCGGCAATCAGGCGCCGGAAGCGGCCGCAGCAGAAGCGGCCTTGTCCTTCTTCGACTTCTTGGGCTTTTTCGCCTTCGTATCGGATGCCGTGGTCGCGGCGGCCGCTGCGGAGCCCGCTTCGGGCGCGCTTGCCGCCGCCTTGTCCTTCTTGCTCATGTGCTTCGACTTTGCGGCCGTCGTGCCGGAGGCGGCTTGCGCAGTCGTCGCGGCGGCCGGCGTCTGCGCCGTCATCGGATTGGCCGTGGTAGCGGCGGGCGCAGCGCTCGTTGCAGCGGCGCTCTTGCCGCTCTTTGCGCTAGCCGTCTTGCCCGCCGGCGGCACCGAGGAGCCGTTGATCGTGAGCCCTGCGGCCTCGAGGTTCTGCACCGACTTCGGGCCAATGCCCTTGACGCGGTTCACGAGGTCGTCGGCGTCCTTGAACGGGCCGTTCTTCGTGCGTTCGTCGATGATCGCCTTGGCGTGCACCGGGCCGATACCCTTGACCGATTCGAGCGCGGTTTGGTCGGCGGTGTTCACCTCCACGGCTGCGGCGAGCACGGCGGACAGCGACAGGCCGATGGCGAGGAACAGCATCAGCAGCTTCTTGAGCATGGCAATCACTCCATTGAGGGCATTTCAGTTAGCCGGGAACGGACGACGCATCCAGCGGGGGCTGCGGTACAAGAATAGGCCAGAAGGCGTATCCGTGGATCGCGAGCGCTCGATTTATACCGGTCGATGTGTGGCAAGTAAATCGCGCCGCACAATATTTAATACTTCTGTGCAATCTGGCGACGCGAAACGCGCGGCTGTCGGCGAAATCCGGCTCAAACGCGATGAGGGCCGACGATGCCCAGCTTCGCAATGCGGCGGTAGAGCGTTGCGCGCGAGATGCCGAGCGCCTGCGCAGCGGCGTTCGGGCGCCAGCGGTGCGCCGTGAGCGCCGCGACGATGCGCGCGCGCTCATCTTCGGCGCAGAGCGGCGACATTGGCGGCATGCCGGCCGCGGAGCAGGGTGCTGCGGCCGCTGCGAGTTCCGGCAGGCTTGCCGCGAGATCGGCGCTCAGGTGTCGGGCTTCGACCAGCACGGTGTCGCACACGGCGCATGCGTAACGCATCGCATTGCGCAGTTGCCGCAGGTTGCCGGGCCATGCGAACGCCGCGAGCCGCACCGCAAGCGTGGCGTCGAGCGCAAGCGGGCGGCCGGCGGCCTGCGCTTCTTCCGCGAATACCGTGTCGATGAGCATGGCGATGTCGCGCCGCTCGCGCAGCGGCGGCAGCGTGAGCACCGCACCGCTCAGGCGATAGTAGAGGTCGTCGCGGAACGCTCCGGCGCTCGCCATTTGCGCGAGGTCCCGGTGCGTTGCGCACACCACGTCGATATCGACGCGCACCGGTGTTTCGCTCCCCAGCGGCAGCACTTCGCCTTCGGCGAGCACGCGCAACAGGCGGGTTTGCAACGCGAGCGGCATGTCGCCGATCTCGTCGAGAAAGAGCGTGCCGCCGTCGGCCATCGCGATCTTGCCGCGCGCGCCGTGGCGACGCGCGCCTGTAAACGCGCCCGGCGCATAGCCGAACAGTTCGCTCTCGATCAGCGACTCGGGCAGCGCTCCGCAATTCACCGCGATGAATGCGCGATTGCGTCGCGCGCTGGCGTCGTGAATCGCGCGTGCGAACACTTCCTTGCCGGCGCCCGTTTCGCCGAGCAGCAGGATCGGCAGGCGCTTGCCCGCCACGCGTTGTGCGATGCGCGCGTTTTCGGCCACGCGCGCGTCGGCGCTGCGCAGGAAGGGGCCGAGCGCGCTGCGATCGTATTCGTGCGCGTCGATGGCGTCGCGGCGCAGCGGCATGGCGCCATGCGCCGCGCTTGTACCGCCGCTGTGGCCGCTACGCGCGCTGTGTCCGCCGTAACTGCCAGCCCCAAGCGGCGCGCGAATGCGCGCATAGAGCATCGAGCCGTTCGCGCGCAGGCGCAGCGCCGCGATCGTCTCGATGCGCCCGATGTCGCGCAACTGCACGTGCGACGAATCGAAGATCTCGTCGATGTGACGCGGGCCGTCCAGGCACGGCATGCATTCGCGCGCGCGCCGGTTCGCGGCGACCACGTTGCCGTTTTCGTCGAAGGCGATCAGCAGCTCGGGCTGCGCCTCGACGTAATTGCGATTCTGGTGGCCGAACAGAATCCAGCACGACGCGAGACGATGCAGGAAATAGCCGTCTTCGATGAGCGTGGCGCTCTGGCGCACGAGCTGGTTGACGATGCGCTGGCTTTCGCGATTGTCGGGCGACTGCACGGCTGAAGCATCGAGCACGCCGATCAGTTCCCCGCCCGGCGCGAAGATCGGCGCGGCGCTGCACGTGAGCGTGGTGAACGCAGCGCGGAAATGATCGGTCTTGTGCACCGTAATGGGCGCGAGATCGGTGAGCACGTTCGCGATGCCGCAGGTGCCTTCCTCGCTCTCGGACCAGCACGAGCCGATATAGAGCCCCGCGTGTTTGAAATCGTTGCGGCGCTCGCGGTCGAGCCGGTAGTCGATGGTCACGCCGTGCGCGTCGGTCAGCATCACGCAGTAATCGGCTTCGCGCACCATGTCGTGCAGGCGCGTGAGGCATTGACCGGAGGCGCGCAGAAAGGACTCCTCGCGATCGCGGATCTCGCGCAGTTCGGCGGCGCTCAGCACGCGTGGGCCGATCACGGAGCCGGGGTCGAGCTGATAGCGCTCGAACGAGCGCTGCCACGACGAGACGAGGCGCGGCGAATCGGACGGCGCGGGCAGCCGGCCTTCTACGGCGCCACGCACGCGCTCGGCGTGCCGGGTAGACGCAAGGGCGTAGGGCATGAGCGGTTCCAGACGGTGGCTCGCAAAGAGCGTCGGGGTAACGTCGCTAAACGTTGGGTAGCGTCGGACCGGAAAGCGTTCGGCGGGAGTCTTTTGTAGCACATCCTTTGCGCGCGATCACACCGCAGCGCAGCATGCGAGACGGCTGAGACGACTGTCTCAGCACAGTGTGATCCGCACTCCCACGCGGGAGACGGGAACGCTCAGTTGCCGCTCAGGCGCGCCACGCGGGGCTGTGCGCGTTTTCTTTCACTCGGGCGGCTGGCGGTGCCCTGGGTACGCGGCGCGCGCGAGACGTCGGCTGAGACGCCGTGCGCGACGCAAGCGCTGCTCGCGCTACGGCGCGTAATTGGCGCAGAAGCCCGTCGCGCGGTCCTCCGCGCGCATCCATCGCGTCGCCAACGTCATTGGCATGACGCTTGCAGAGTCTGCTGGCAAAAGCGGCGCACTCACGGTGCGACGCGATCAGGAGACAAGACCCGTGACGACGCCCGTGACCGTAGGCGTGATCGCGAACCCCGCATCGGGGCGCGACATCCGCCGTCTCACTTCGCATGCATCCGTCTTTCCCACGGCCGAGAAGGCGAATATGGTCGTGCGCCTGCTTGCTGGCCTGGGCGCGCTCGGCGTCGCGCGCGTGCTCACGCTGCGCGACAACACCGGCGTAGCGGCACTCCTGCTGCGCGCCATCGAAACGCACGCGGCCATCGCCGCGCACGAGCCCTGGCCCGAGGTCG
The DNA here is from genome assembly GCF_038900775.1 of Paraburkholderia sp. JHI869. NCBI lineage: Bacteria > Pseudomonadati > Pseudomonadota > Betaproteobacteria > Burkholderiales > Burkholderiaceae > Paraburkholderia > Paraburkholderia sp. JHI869. The sequence goes on along the minus strand of NZ_JAYMSC010000003.1, from coordinate 72,986 downwards.
TGTTCGTCGATCTGCCCGTGAGCGAGAGCGTTGCGGATACGCACGCCGGCGTCGACCACATGGTGCGTGAGGAAGTTGCGCTGATCGCGGTGCTGGGTGGCGACGGCACCCATCGCGCAGTCGCGGCACATTGCGGCGCGACGCCGCTGCTCGCGCTCTCTACCGGCACCAACAACGCCTTTCCCGAACTGCGCGAGGCCACCGTCGCGGGCCTCGCCGGCGCGCTCGTCGCGACTGGCGCGGTGCCGGCGGAGGCGGCGCTCTCGCGCAACAAGCGGCTCGTCGCGCGCTGCGTGGAAGGGCCGTCGCGCGGGCGCGAGGAAATCGCGCTCGTCGACATTTGCGTGGCGCGTCAGCAGTTCATCGGCGCGCGTGCGATTTCGGAAAGTTCGGATATCGAATCACTCTTTCTGACCTTTGCGCCGCCCGACGGCATCGGCCTCTCGTCGATTGGCGGGGCATGGGCGCCGGTCGGGCGCGATGCCGCGCACGGTTTGCACATGACTTTCGCGCAGCCTGGCGCGCCCGAGGGCTCAGGTGCGGGCGTGCCGCTGCTCGCGCCGATCGCGCCGGGCCGCGTCGAACGCTTGACCATGCGCACCTGCCAGCGCCTCGAAGTGGGCGTGGCGCTGCCGCTCGAAGCGGGCCACGGCACGCTCGCGTTCGACGGCGAGCGCGAGATCGAACCGGCGCGCGGCGACCGCTATGAAGTCACGCTCGACTGGCACGGCCCGCTGACCGTCGACGTCGCGCGCACGCTGCGCTACGCGGCGTCGCATCAGTTGTTGCGCGAGGCCGCGGCGCGCGCGTAGCGATTTGGCTGGCTTCCTCCACTCGTAACCGAAAGAAGGAGACATCGGCATGGACACACCCTTGAAAGGCCAGGTCGCGATCGTGACCGGCGGCGCGCGCGGTATCGGCCGCGGTATTGCGCTCACGCTCGCGCAGGCCGGCGCGGACGTGCTGCTCGCGGATCTGCTCGAGGAGCCCCTTGCAGCGACGGCCGAAGAAATACGCGCGCTGGGCAGACGCGCCGCGTTCGCGAAGGTCGATGTTACCCAGGCCGTCCAACTCGAAGGGATGGTGTCGCAGGCGATTTCCGAATTCGGCGGCCTCGATATTCTCGTGAATTGCGCCGGCGTAATCTCCATTAGTCCGGTATCCGAATTAACGGAGCGCGACTGGGACTTCGTGATGGGCGTGAATGCCAAGGGCGTTTTCCTCGGCTGCAAAGCTGCGTTGCCGCATTTCCGCACGCAAAAGCGCGGTCGGATCATCAACGTCGCTTCGATCGCGGGCAAGGAAGGGTTTCCGAATCTAGCGCACTACAGCGCTTCAAAATTTGCGGTGGTCGGCTTTACCAACGCACTCGCCAAGGAAGTCGCGCGCGAGGGCATTACCGTGAATGCGATTTGCCCCGGCATCGTGCGCACTTATATGTGGGACCGGCTCTCCGACGAATGGAAGACAGAAGGCGAGAGCGTCGAAGAGTCCTGGCAGCGCCATCAGCTCACGCTGATCCCGCAAGGCCGCGCACAAACGCCGGAGGACATGGGGCGGCTCGCCCTGTTCTTCGCGACGATGGACAACGTCACGGGCCAGTCGGTCAACGTAGACGGCGGTTTCACTTTCCACTAGGAGCAGTTGCAATTCCCGCAGCAGGCTAATCCAGAGCGTTACAGCGTCGTACACCCAGGAGACAACCATGTCACTTCAGTTGAACAAGCAGCAGTTGCTCACCGCGTATCGCTCGATGCGCACGATCCGCGAGTTCGAGGAACGGCTGCACGTCGAGTTCGCGACCGGCGAGATTCCAGGCTTCGTGCACCTGTACGCGGGCGAGGAGGCATCCGCGGTCGGCACGATGAGCCATCTGAACGATAGCGATTACGTCGCCACCACGCACCGCGGCCACGGCCACTGCATCGCCAAGGGCGTGGACGTGCGCGAAATGATGGCCGAAATCTATGGGCGCCACACGGGTTCGTGCCGCGGCAAGGGCGGCTCGATGCATATCGCCGATCTCTCGAAGGGCATGCTGGGCGCGAACGGCATCGTGGGCGCGGGTGGCCCGCTCACGTGCGGCGCGGCCCTCGCCGCCAAGCAGAAGAAGACGGGCGGAGTGGGCGTGTGCTTCTTTGGCGACGGCGCGTCGAATCAGGGCGTGATCTTCGAGTCGATGAATCTCGCCTCCGTATGGCGCTTGCCGGTGATCTTCGTCGCGGAAAACAACGGCTACGCCGAGGCGACATCGTCCACATGGTCGGTCGCGGCGGACAACATAGCCGACCGCGCAAACGGCTTCGGTATGCCGGGCGTGATCGTCGACGGCTTCGACTTTTTCGCCGTTCATGAAGCGCTGGGCGAAGCGATTGCACGCGCGCGCAGCGGCGGTGGCCCGACGCTCGTGGAGATGAAACTCTCGCGCTACTTTGGCCACTTCGAAGGCGACGCGCAAACCTATCGCGCGCCGGGCGAAGTGCAAAAGCTGCGCGAAGAGAAGGATTGCCTCAAGCGCTTCGAGGAGCGCGTGGTGCGCGCCGAACTCGCAAGCAGCGACGATCTGCGCAAGGTGGACGCCGAAGTGAAGCAACTGATCGACGACGCCGTGGCGCAGGCCAAGGCCGCGCCGCTGCCGCCAGCCGAGGCGCTGCTCACTGACGTGTACGTGTCATACCCTTAAGCGCTGCGCGTTCAGGTCATCAGGAATTCCAGATAAAGGAGACGGAAATGGCACGGAAAATCACCTATTCGCAGGCCATCAACGAAGCGCTTGCCCAGGAGATGGGGCGCGACGAGAGCGTGATCGTCATGGGCGAGGACAACGCGGGCGGAGCCGGGGCGCCAGGCGAGCAGGACGCTTGGGGCGGCGTGCTCGGCGTGACGAAGGGCCTTTATGGCAAGTTCCCGGGGCGCGTGCTCGATACGCCGCTCTCGGAAGGCGGCTTCATCGGCACGGCAGTGGGAGCGGCAGCGTGCGGTATGCGGCCGGTGGCGGAACTGATGTTCATCGATTTCATGGGCGTGTGCTTCGACCAGATCTTCAACCAGGCCGCGAAGTTTCGCTACATGTTTGGCGGCAAGGCGGTCACGCCCGTCGTGATCCGCACCATGTACGGCGCGGGCTTGCGCGCGGCAGCGCAGCACTCGCAGATGCTCACCTCGCTCTTCACGCATATTCCGGGGCTGAAGGTCGTGTGCCCTGCGACGCCCTATGACGCCAAGGGCCTCATGATCGAAGCGATCCGCGACAACGATCCTGTTATTTTCTGCGAGCACAAGCTGCTCTACACGATGGAGGGCGATGTTCCGGAGGAATCCTATTCAATTCCATTCGGCGAAGCCAACATCGTGCGCGATGGCGACGACATCACGATCGTCACCTATGGACGCATGGTCCACTACGCGCTCGACGCCGCCCAGAAGCTCGCGAAAGACGGCATCGAGGCGGACGTGATCGACTTGCGCACGACCTCTCCGCTCGATGAGGAAACGATCCTCGAAAGCGCGCGCCGTACGGGCCGGGTCGTCGTCGTGGACGAAGCGAACCCGCGCTGCTCGATCGCAACCGACATTGCCGCGCTCGTCGGCCAGAAGGCGTTCAAGGATCTGAAGGCGCCCGTCGGCATGGTCACCGCGCCGCATACGCCGGTGCCGTTCGCGGCATCGCTCGAAGACCTCTACATCCCCTCGGCGGAGAAGATTGCCGAAGCCGCGCGCGCAGCAAGGAGCTGAAGTCATGCCGATTCACATGATCACGATGCCCAAATGGGGCCTGTCGATGGAGCAGGGCCAGGTGAACGGCTGGCTCAAGTCGCTCGGCGACAAGGTCACCAAGGGCGATGAATTGCTCGATGTGGAGTCCGACAAGATCGCGTCGGGCGTCGAGTGCGCGTTCGAGGGCGTGTTGCGGCGGCAGATCGCGCAGGAGGGCGACACGCTGCCCGTGGGCGCGCTGCTTGGCGTGGTAGCCGATGCCGAAGCGGCAGACGTGGATATCGACGCGGCCGTGGCCGAGTTTCAGCGCGACTTCCTGCCTGCGCAGGCGGGCGACGCCGACGCGGGGCCGCAGCCGGAAAAGTCGCAAATCGGCGGCAGGACCGTGCGCTACCTGAAGCAGGGCGAAGGCGCGGGCGTGCCAGTCGTGCTGATTCACGGCTTCGGCGGCGATCTCAACAACTGGCTCTTCAACCACACCGATCTCGCTGCAGAGCGCACGGTTTGGGCGCTCGATCTGCCGGGGCACGGCGAGTCGGGCAAGGCCGTTGAGAGCGGCAGTCTCGATGAGCTCGCGCAAAGCGTGATCGCGTTCCTCGACGCGCAGAAAATCGGCAAAGCGCATCTCGTCGGGCACTCGCTGGGCGGTGCGGTGGCCATGGCGGTGGCGGAGCAAGCGCCCGAGCGCGTGGCCTCGCTTTCGCTGATTGCGAGTGCGGGCCTGGGGAGCGAGATCGATGGTGCGTATATCGACGGTTTCGTCGCGGCGGCGAATCGCAACGCGCTCAAGCCGCACGTGACGAAGCTGTTCGCCGATCCCGCGCTGGTGACGCGCCAGCTTGTCGAAGACCTCGTGAAGTACAAACGGCTCGAAGGCGTACAGGCCGCGCTCGGCAAGATCGCTGGGCAGGCTTTCGAAGGTGGCGCGCAGCAGCGCGTGTTCCGGGAGCGTGTCGCCTCGCTCGCGCCGCGCGCGCTCGTGATCTGGGGCGAGGCCGACCAGATCATTCCGGCGCGTCATGCGCAGGGGTTGCCCTCGCAGGTGCGTGTGGAGGTGATCGCGGGCAAGGGGCACATGGTGCAGATGGAGGCCGCGCAGGAGGTCAACCGCCTGCTCAAGGCGTTCTTTGACGAAGGAGCCTGAGCATGGATGCCGCCACGTCCCATACGTCTCACGTGTCGAGTACGGCGCTTGGTCAGGAGGGCCTTCGCAGCCGCGAGAAGCTTGCGCGGATTCCGGTGAAGATAGTGCCGCCCTCGGGCACTGACGCGGTCTTGCCGAAGCCGCCCTGGCTGCGCGCGCGCCCGCTCATGAGCGAGACCGTAGCGGGCGTGGCGGCCGTATTGCGCGAACACCGGCTTCATTCGGTATGCGAAGAAGCAATGTGCCCGAACATCGGCGAATGCTTTGCGCAGCGCACCGCGACCTTCATGATCATGGGCGGCCTTTGCACGCGGCGCTGTCCGTTCTGCGACGTCGCTCACGGGCGGCCCGCGCCGCTCGACGAGGACGAGCCGGCGCACCTTGCGGCGGCAGTCGCGGCGCTGGGCTTGCGGCACGTCGTCATCACATCGGTCGATCGCGACGACTTGCGCGACGGTGGCGCAGCGCACTTCGCGCGCTGCATCGCGCAGGTGCGCGAGCGCGTGCCGGGGATCGGCGTCGAGGTGCTGACGCCGGATTTTCGCGGCCGCATCGCGCGTGCGCTCGAGGCGCTCTCGCTCGCGTGGCCCGACGTGTTCAATCACAACATCGAGACCGTGCCCTCGCTCTATCGCGCGGCGCGGCCGGGCGCGGATTATCGCGGTTCGCTCGACCTGCTGGCGCGCGCGAAAGCGGCGAACGGTGCGCTCGTCACGAAGTCGGGGCTGATGGTGGGGTTGGGCGAAACCGACGAAGAACTGCTCGCGACGATGCGCGACCTGCGCGAGCATCGCGTAGAAGTACTGACGATTGGGCAGTATCTCGCGCCATCGAAGTTCCATTTGCCGGTGATGCGCTACGTGCATCCCGATGCATTCGCCGCATTGCGCTCGGCGGGGCTGGAAATGGGATTTAGCGAAGTCGTGGCCGGGCCGCTGGTCCGCTCGTCGTATCACGCGGCTCAGACGGTGGAGGCGGCGCGGCAGGCTGATGCCGGGTGATCTGTGTTTGCAACTAACCGCCAACCGCCTCCCGCGACAACAGGCTAGGCACGCTCGCGCACAAACCGCGCACTTACACGCGAGAGATAAAACAGAAGTCCAGCGCCGGCAATCAGGAGGCTAGCCATGTTGGCGAGCCAGAAGCCGCGCGCGCCCGTCGCCCAGGCGGGCATCGTGCCGGTCACATCGAAGCCCAGCGCGTAGCCGCCGCCCAGCCCCACGCCCCAGAGCGCGATCGCGTAGATGATGGTCGGCACGACCGCGACCTTGTAGGCGCGCAAGGCGAAGGCCGTGGTGATCTGCAGCGCGTCGAATACGTGATAGCAGGTGACGATGGCGACGAGCGGCATCGCTGCGACCGCAACGGTCGGATCTGGCGTATAGCCGCCGATGATCAGCGGCCGCAGCACGAACACGATCGCGCCGTAGCAGCAGGCGATCGCCACGGCTGTCGCCACGCCGTGCCGCGCGAGCGTACGCGCTTCGGCCGGACGATTGCCGCCCAGCGCCTGCGCGACGAGCGTCGAGGTCGCCACGCCGATCGAAAGCGGCGTCATGTAGAGCACCGCGCCGATGTTGCCGGCGATCTGGTGCCCGGCGAGCGTGGTCGTGCCCATGCGCGCGATGAAGATCGCCATGAACGTGTACGACGTCACTTCGATCAGGTACGAAAGCCCCATCGGAATGCCGAGCTTGAGCAGTTCGGCCTGGCGCTTCCACTCGGGCCAGCAGAAGTGCTTGAAGATTTCGAACGGCGCGAACACATCAACACGCGTAAACGCGACAGCCGCGCACAAGGCGAGCGCCCAGTTGATCGACGTGCTTGCGAGCGCGCAGCCTGGACCGCCGAGCGCCGGCACACCGTGGCCGCCGAAGATGAGCCACGTGTTGAGCGGCACCTTGAGCACGAGCGCGCCGACTTGCAGGAACATCACGAGACGCGGTCGCCCCACGGCATTGGCAAGCGAACTGTAGATGCGAAAGGCCAGCGCCGCGGGCAGCCCGAACGAAAGCAGCCGCAGATAGCCGACGGTGCGCTCGCGCAGCGCCTCAGGCGCACGCGCGAGATCGAGTAGCGGGCCGGGAAAGTAGAGGATCGTGAAGCCGATCGCCATCAGCACGAGCGCGAGCCAGAATGCCTGGCGCACCTCGAGCCCGATTTCCGTGTCCTTGCGCGCGCCGTAGAGCTGCGCCGCAACGGGCTGCAGCGCGCTAAGAATGCCCGTGAGGGCGATATAGACCGAAACGTAGATCGACGACCCCAGGCCGAGCGCAGCGAGGTCGAGCGCCGAGTAGCGGCCGACCATCGCGGTGTCGATCACGCCGAACGCGATGATCGCGAGCTGCCCGATCAGCACCGGCCACGCGAGCGCGGCGATACGCCGGACGTCGCCGGCGAACGTCGTCGTCACCGCGGCCTCAGTCCGGACGCTTGCGCCAGACATGCTTCTTGATCGGCGGTGTCGGACGGTCGATGCGCACATAGAGGCGGAAGCGCTCGTCGCGGTCGGCGGCGCGGCGGCCTTCCCACACGAGCTTCCACACGTAGTCCGGCATCGAGCTCGGCTCGCCGTAGTCCTGGGTGTCCTGGCGCAGGATGACGTCGCAGTCCTCGTTGAAGGCGAAGTGCATCTTGCCGAAGTACGCGAAGGTGGCGATCTGCGCGTCGCCGAGGCGCACGGGCGAGATGCACTGATAGTCCGCGGGCAGGTGCGCGGCGATCTGTTCGGCGACGTCCTTATAGGTCCGGCTGTAGTTGACGACCGGCAGCCAGAGCGTCATGAGCAGCACCCACATGAGCGTGGTGCCGCCGCTCGAGAGCACGACGCTGCGCCACAGCACCTTCGGATGGCGCGCCACACGCCACCGCACGAGCACCATCCAGCACACGGTGACGGCCACCGCGCACACGAACGAGAGAATCTTGAACTGCGGCACGAAGCCCGGCGCGAGGCGCGCGAGGTTGCGCGCGAGCGGTGCCGGGAAGCCGGTCATGCCCGCGAGCCACACGAGCCACACGAAGGTGCTCAGAATCGTGAAGCTCAGCACCGCGAACCAGTCGATCGCGTTGATTGCGCCGCGCTTGAGTGTGGGCAGCGCGAACGTTGCGAGCACCGAAAGCGCGGGTAGCACGAGCATGAAGAGCCGGTTCGATTCGTGGCTCTGCACGATCACGAGGATGATGAGCGGCACGATCACCGAAAGCGGAATCGCGATGTGCGGCTTGTGGCGCAGTCCGGCCCAACTCACGAAGGCCCAGATCGCCAGCGGCCACGCGGGCCATGTGAAGAGCGGCAGGTTCTTGGCGGCGTAGCGCAGCACGTAGCCCGGCGGCCCGGCGAAGGCGTTGACGTTGGTGTGCGCCCATTGGTTGAGGAACCAGACGGCGTCGTCGGGGTAGAAGTGAAGCGCCAGCATCGGCCACGAGGCCGAGATCACGAGCGCCACGGGCAGGCCCGCCACGAGCAGCCAGCGCGAGCGCGTTTCGGGCGCGATGGCGAGCATGGCGAACGTGCCGATGAGGAGCGCGCCTACGAGCACGGGGCCGCTCGAAAGCATCACGATGCCGAGCGCGAGGCCCCACCAGAGCGCGCCCTGAACCGGCTTGTCGATGGCGCGCACGACGCCGTACAGGAGCATGGCGATGCCCACGAACTGCATGAGCTGCGGCGTGGTTTCGTGACCGCGCTCGGCAAGGCCGAAGCAGCCCAGCAGAATGAGCAGGGCGCCGTCGCCGAGGGTGCGGCCGTAGTCGCGCGGCTCGGGCTCGCCACCGAACGCGTACTTGAACGGCTGCACTTCGGGCCGGCGGCCCAGCAGATACGCGCTGTACCAGACGAACGCGCACGCGAGACAGAACAGCACGCCCGTGGCGATGCGCGAAGCGTTGCTCGCGTCGACCCACGGGGCGAAGAGGCGGATGCAGGCGGCGCCCAGCCAGTAGCCGAGCGGACCGTTCTCGGTCACGTACTTGCCGACGAGATTCGGCAGCAGCCAGTCGTGGGAGCTGCCGCCCGCCATCGTCCACATCACGCCGAAGCCCGCTGCATCCTCGTTCTTCCACGGGTCGCGGCCAAAGAGGCCGAACGCCGCGAAGACGATACAGATGGTCAGCAGCAGCCAGCGCGGCAGGGCGCTGGTGGCGGAGGCGGTCAGTCGAATGGCTGGCTTCATGCAGTACGAAGGGAGACGGATAAACCGGGCGTGTTCGAGCGGGTGGCTCGCACGCAGGGCGAGGCACGCATGCGCGGCAGACGGTACACCCGTCCGTATGCCGCGGAGCAATCCGGCATTCTAGCCGGGCCGGCGACCGTGCGTCACGGCGTTAGCCGCGTGTTAATCCAAGGAAACATCTGAAAAGGGGCAGTAAGTCGCACGCAACTGGCTGCCTGGACGGCGCAATGGTGGCGCAGGCAACAAAAAAGGGCAGCGTATGCTGCCCTTTTTGTGCACGTAAAATGCGGGACCGGCCAGAAGCCGGTGCGGCGAAGCTTTTACTTGCCAGCCTTGCCCGAGGCGCGTGCGCCGAACTTCTTGTTGAACTTCTCGACACGGCCGGCCGTGTCCATGATCTTTTGCGTGCCCGTGTAGAACGGATGCGATTCCGACGACACTTCGATCTTGGCGAGCGGGTAGGTCTTGCCGTTGAATTCGGCGGTTTCGCGCGTCTGGATGGTCGAGCGGGTCACGAACTTGAAGTCGTTCGAAACGTCGATGAACAGGACTTCGCGGTAATCCGGGTGAATGCCTTCTTTCATGGTTATTCCTTAAATCTGGCGGTAGCCAACCCGCGGGCCTGCAACACCATGTTGCCGGCTTTGCTCGCGCGAGCCACTTACCCAAGGGTCGAGAAACGGCGATTATGCCAGATAATCAGCCGGTTGGCGAATTTTTGAGGGCCCCGCGCGACAGGTTTTCAGGCCGGCTGGCCGGCCAGCGCGCCCACGCGCGCCGGGTCCTGGCGGTAATAGCGCGCGAGCAACCGGTAAAGCTCGGGATATTCCGCCTCGAACGCCTTCGGCTTGACGAAAAGGGCCTCGCTGCACACCGCGAAGAACTCCGACGGATGATCGGCGGCATAGGGATCGATCAGCGAATCGCGCTCGAAGCGCGCCCAGCGGCGCTCCGGCACGGCGTCCACCTTGTCGCAGAACTGGTCGTAGGCGTTGTCGAACACGTCGGCCCACGCCTGCGCGTCGAGCGGCGCATGCCAGCGTCGATAAAGGGGCGGATGACCGTCGGCCTCACCGTTGAACATGTCGATCTTGTGCGCGAACTCGTGGATCACGACGTTGTACGCGTCGCTGCCGTCGGTCATCTGCGCGTCTTCCCACGAGAGGATCACGGGGCCGCCTTCCCAGGCCTCGCCGCTCGCGTCGTGTTCGACTTCGTGGACCACGCCGTCCTCGTCCTCCACGGTCTTGCGGATCACGAATTCGCCCGGATACACGACCACGCCCACCCAGCCCTTGTAGAGATCGAGCGAAAGATTGAGCACGGGCAGCGACGCCTGAGCGGCGATCGCCACCGTCATCGGGTCGGTCAGTTCGAGATCGTGCGCCGTCGAGAACTCCTTCTGCGCGATGAAAAGGCTCGTCAGTTCGCGCAGGCGAGCAAGGTCGGCGGCGTCGAAGTGCTTGAGAAACGGCAGGCCGGCGAGCGTGGCGTGCCAAAGCGCGTCGTCGATCGCGTAAGTGCGCAGCGCCTTCTCGCGGCGGCGCGCGCCGAACCAGTTAGAGAGTTTCGAAAGCATCGATTCGGGTGAGTGTTCGCGTGCTTGCGATTTTCGCTCAGTCGATCTGCTTTTGCCACGCGGCGAAGATCCCGCCGCACACCGCCACGCCGATCAGGAAGTAAAACCCGTCGAGCGAACTCAGAAAGCTCGCCTGCTGTGCGACCATGCGGCTCACCTGCGCGAGCGCGAGTCCGTGTGCTTCGGCCGCGGACCTGCCCATGAGCTCAAACGAATGCGTGAGCGTAGCGTACGTGTTCTGGAACGCCGGGTTGAACGGATTCACGAACTCGGCGAGCCGCGTCTGGTGCAGCGCGAGCCGGTGCTGCTCGACGATGATAACCGTGGCAGTGGCGAACGATATCGTCAACTGTCGGACGATGTTTTTCAAGCGGTAACCGTGCGTGAATTCCTCGATCGCGAAGATGCGGAACGTGAGATTGGCGACGGGCAGCACGATGAAGAGCAACAGGAGCCCACGCAGCAGCAGCGGCGGGATGAGCCAGGCTTCGCTTGCTTGCGGCGTGAGCCGCGTCATCCAGAACGAGATGAGCGCCGAGAGCACGAAGCCGGGCACGATGATCCACTTCTTATGCGTGACGAACTTCGCGTATCGGAAGTAGAGAAAGATCGCGCTGGCCGAGATGAGCGATGTGACGCCAGTGAGGCGGCCGGCGTTTTCGACGGGATAGTCGAATCCGCCTTCGAGCAGCCGCGAGACCAGGTAGCTGAGCGCCGTGCTCAGGTAGTAATAGACCATGTAGAGCAGCAGGCCCACCCGGAACGGCTTTTCGCGCAGTGCGTGCAGGCGCATGAGGGGCTTCGGATGATGCCACTGGTGCCAGCCGAACCACGCGAGAGCCGTGATCCCGACGAGCGTGAGCAGGATGATTTCCGGCGACGCGCTGAAGAGTTCGAAGCGCACCTGCTGCATGGCGATCTGCAACGCGCCCTGCGCAAACGCGAAGATGAGGTAAGGCCAGAAGTGGGCTTCGCCGCGTTCCTCGGGTAGCAAGTGGCCCGTATCGGGCAGCGCGAGCAGGGCGAGCACGGCATAGAGCACGCCTGCGGGCGCGGAAAAAGCGAACAGGGCGCGCCAGTCGAAATGCGAGACGAGCTGGCCGCCCACGAGCGGCGCGAGCGCGCTGGAGAGCACGATGAGAATAAGGAACGCGCGTGTCGCGACCGGCCGTTGCTGCGGCGTGAAGCTGATCTGGATGAGGATGCGGCAGGTGCCCATCATCGGGCCGATGAAGTAGCCCTGAAATCCGCGCGCGAAGGCGAGTTCGATCGATGATTCGCACAGTGCAGCCGCAATCGCTCCGGCGGAGTATAGAAGCAGGCAGCCGCCCACGTAGCGCCTGTAGCCCATGCGCTCCACCCACCATTGCTGCTGCAGGATGCCCAGCACCGCGCACACCGCGTAAGCGCTCGACGACCAGACGAGTTCGTCCGGCGAAGCGTTGATGCCGCCCGCGATATGGCTCGTGAAGAACGAGAAGATCGCGTTGTCGTAATAGTCGAGCCCAGTCGCGAGGGCGAGCACCCACGGGAAAAAGTCGCCACGCAGGCGCGCCGCGCTGAAGATCGGCTCGCGGGGCTGGGTCGCGCTCATGCCGGGTCGTTGTCGTCGCGTGCTTTGCCCGCAGGCTCTGCCGGTGTGGTGCTCGCAGTTGCCTTGCGGCGCCGTGTGGCGGCGAGGCGCTGTTCGATCAGCTGATCGGACGGCTCACCCGCGAGGCGCCGCTGCAGGTAGTCGAGGTCGTCGGCAAGCTCCGCACGCACCGTCTGCGCTTCCTTCAACTCGCGGCGCACGGCCGCAATACGCGTGTCGAGCGTTTCGATCTGCTGCGAGAGCGCCTCGGCGATCTGCTGGAGCGACTCCTGCGAATAGCGCCGGCGGCCTTCGCCAGCGTGTTCGAGCGGCCGCTTGAGCATTTCGGTGATGCCGTGCAGTGAAAAGCCGAGCGCGCGCAGCCGCAGGATGCGCGAAAACTGCTCGAGGTCGTGCTCGTCGTAGAGCCGGTAGCGGCCTTCGCTGCGCGACGGGCTGACAAGCCCGCGCTCTTCGTAATACTTGAGCGTGCGCGGCGTGACATTCAGGCGCTCGGCGGCGTCGCGAACCGTGAGCAAAGCAGGGGAATCCTTGGGCATGGTGAACTCTTTTTTCGCCGTGGGGCGATCGAGGCATGCCGCGCATTATAGTTCAACGTGAACGTTCACGTACAGGTTGGGACCCGTAGTGATTTGATCCCGGAAAAGAAAAACGCCCGCGAATTTCGCGGGCGTTTTGTGGTGAATCCAGCGGGCGAGGGCCTTAGCCGCCGCGGCGCATCATGTCGAAGAACTCGGAGTTGTTCTTCGTTTGACGGATCTTGTCGAGCAGGAATTCCATGGCCTCGACTTCGTCCATGTCGTGGATGAACTTGCGCAGCACCCAGATCTTCTGGAGGATGTCCGGCTTGATCAGCAGTTCTTCGCGACGCGTGCCCGACTTGTTCAGGTTGATCGACGGGTAGACGCGCTTTTCCGCGAGACGGCGCTCGAGGTGCACTTCCATGTTGCCGGTGCCCTTGAACTCTTCGTAGATCACGTCGTCCATGCGGCTGCCGGTTTCGATCAGCGCCGTGCCGATGATGGTGAGCGAGCCGCCTTCTTCGATATTACGTGCCGCGCCGAAGAAGCGCTTCGGACGCTGGAGCGCGTTGGCGTCCACACCGCCCGTGAGCACCTTGCCCGATGCGGGCACAACGGTGTTGTAGGCGCGCGCGAGACGCGTGATCGAGTCGAGCAGAATCACGACGTCGTGCTTCATTTCGACGAGGCGCTTGGCCTTCTCGATCACCATTTCGGCGACCTGCACGTGACGCGCAGCCGGTTCGTCGAAGGTCGAGGCGATCACTTCGCCTGCCACCGAGCGCTGCATTTCCGTCACTTCTTCAGGACGCTCGTCGATCAGCAGCACGAACAGGACCACGTCGGGGTGGTTCTGCTTGATGGCGTGAGCGATGTGCTGGAGCATCACGGTCTTGCCGGACTTGGGCGAAGCGACCAGCAGGCCGCGCTGACCCTTGCCGATAGGCGCGATCATGTCGATGATGCGGCCCGTCACGTTCTCCTCACCGCGCATTTCGCGCTCGAGCAGCAGCACCTTGTTCGGGTGCAGCGGCGTGAGGTTCTCGAACATGATCTTGTGCTTCGAGGCCTCGGGCGGCTGGCCGTTGACCTTGTCCACCTTCACGAGCGCGAAGTAGCGTTCGCCGTCCTTCGGCGTGCGCACTTCACCTTCGATCGTGTCGCCGGTGTGCAGGTTGAAGCGGCGGATCTGCGACGGGCTGATATAGATATCGTCCGTGCTGGCGAGATACGAGGTTTCCGGCGAGCGCAGGAAGCCGAAGCCGTCGGGGAGCACTTCGAGCGTGCCGTCACCGAAGATCGTTTCGCCCGTCTTGGCGCGCTTTTTGAGAATCGCGAACATGAGTTCCTGCTTGCGCAGGCGGTTCGCATTTTCGATCTCGAGGCCATTGGCCATCTCGATCAATTCGGACACGTGCAGAGACTTGAGCTCGGAAAGATGCATACGGAGAACCCGTCGGGGAGGAGTGCGACGAAAAGAAGTCTGGGGGAAAGAAGTGAGCGGAACCGCTCAAGGACGAAACTTTGCTTGAATCTTGCTTGAAACTTTATAGGGCGCCGGGTAGACGCTTTATGAATTCTAGCATAGCACACGCCAGAACCCGTCAGTGAAGACCGACAGCAAGTTTCGACGTGTTTTTATGGTGCGTGTTGTCGCATGACAACACGCACCGTTGCATGGCTCATCCCTTGCTGGCCGGGCAATGCACCCGGTCGGGGAGGGACGGCCAGCCTGGAAGTTACAGGTGGCTGTCCAGGAACGCGGTGAGCTGCGACTTCGAGAGCGCGCCGACCTTCTGCGCCGCCACGGCGCCGTTCTTGAAGAGGATCAGCGTGGGGATGCCGCGCACGCCGAACTTCACCGGCGTCGACTGGTGTTCGTCGACGTTGATCTTCGCGACCTGAAGACGATCGCCATAATCCTTCGCGACTTCATCGAGAATCGGCGCGATCATCTTGCACGGGCCACACCACTCGGCCCAGAAGTCCAGCAGCACGGGCTTGTCGGATTTCACGACGTCCTGTTCGAACGATGCGTCGCTGATATGCTTGATTTGTTCGCTCATTGTATGAATACCTCTTTCGATTCGAGGCTGAGTTAATTGCTCGCCACGATACACCAAAACTGAAAATTCATCCGGGGCCGCCAGGGCGGCCAGACCGAACCCGTTCATCCGTCCGAATTGCACGTCCAAAACACACGCTATTCGCACGCAAACCACGTGGCCCAGCCAATTGCCGACGCCAGTGTAGCCTAAATCCCTATGCGTTGCCGACGGTGATAGTACTCATACCGCAAGCAGGGTTTCCGTCTTGCAGGCCACATTTGGCGGGGCATTCGGGCGGCGGCGCGAGCATTTTTGCTGGGCCGTTTCGCGGGATTGCGGTGCGATATCTTGTGCTCCTGCACGCTATCTGGAGACGGTGCGGGCCGTTGCAAGAGGGCGTCCAATAATGGCGTGCAAGGCTGTCCGGAGCGGCTCGGCGCGTTTTTTCGCACTGCAGCAGTCGCATTGCTGCGCGACCGATGTTAGAATGCGCCGTGACGGGCCTCCTCGCATGGAGGGGCGGTCAACCTGGTCAGGTCGGGAACGAAGCAGCCACAGCCGTTTTCCGCCAGTGCCGAGGGTCAGGCTCGTCACCTTCCTCTTTTTTCTTCCGGTTTTCCCCCAGATACGACATTGACGCCGCGCAATCGAGTGCGCGACGCGCTTCTTCGTCTGTCGTTCGTCTGTGCTCCGTTTCTGTCCTGTTTGTCACGCATTTATCGCCACTGTTTTCGTCGCCCGCAATCGCTTGCAAGCGCCATTGCGCGGCCGTCGTGAGGTGAGCATGCGCCGCCTTTCGATTCATCTGGACGCGCGGGCGTTGCTGATACAATTTCCGGATGACCTATCAAGTTCTCGCACGCAAGTGGCGACCGAAGGATTTCGCTTCGCTCGTCGGACAGGAGCACGTGGTGCGCGCGCTCACGCATGCACTCGACGGCGGCCGCCTGCATCACGCGTACCTCTTCACCGGCACGCGCGGCGTGGGCAAGACGACGCTGTCGCGCATCTTCGCCAAGGCGCTCAACTGTGAGACCGGCGTGACGTCGAAGCCGTGCGGTGTGTGTCGCGCGTGCCGGGAAATCGACGAAGGGCGCTTCGTCGATTACGTCGAGATGGATGCGGCGAGCAATCGCGGCGTGGACGAAATGGCCGCGCTGCTCGAGCGTGCGGTCTACGCGCCGGTCGATGCGCGCTTCAAGGTCTACATGATCGACGAAGTGCACATGCTCACGAACCACGCCTTCAACGCGATGCTGAAGACGCTGGAAGAGCCGCCGCCGCACGTGAAGTTCATTCTCGCGACGACGGACCCGCAGAAGATTCCAGTCACGGTGCTCTCGCGCTGCCTGCAGTTCAATCTGAAGCAGATGCCGGCGGGCAACATCGTCGAGCACCTCTCGCACATTCTCGGTGAGGAGAAGGTCGAGTTCGAGCCGCAGGCGCTGCGCCTGCTCGCGCGCGCCGCCGACGGCTCGATGCGCGACGCGCTTTCGCTCACCGACCAGGCCATCGCTTATTCGGCCAACCAGGTCACCGAAGAAGCGGTGCGCGGCATGCTCGGCGCGCTCGATCAAAGCTATCTGATCCGCCTGATCGACGCGCTCGTGGCCGGCGACGGCGCGAACGTGCTCGCCATTGCCGACGAAATGGCGCTGCGCAGTCTGTCGTTCTCCACGGCTTTGCAGGACCTCGCGAGTCTGTTTCATCGCATCGGCTGGGCGCAGTTTTCGCCTTCCTCGGTGCTCGACGAGTGGCCCGAAGCCGACGACATCCGCCGTTTTGCAGAAGTGTTGAGCCCGGAACAGGTCCAGCTTTTCTATCAGATCGCGACCCTCGGCCGCAGCGAACTCGGTCTCGCGCCCGACGAATACGCGGGCTTCACGATGACGCTTCTGCGCATGCTTGCGTTCGAGCCTTCCGCGAGCGCAGGCAGCGTGGGCAGTGCGCCGGCGTCGAAGCCCGCTGCGGCGGGCACGGGCGCGCGTGCGGCGGCTCCGGCGGTCGCCTCGGCGCGCAGTGCGGCGCCTGTCGTTGCGCAGCCGGTCGCGCCGAAGCCGGAAACAGTGGCGAACGTACCGCCGACGGTAGAGGCCGCACCGGTCGCGACGCCCGTTGTCGAGCCGGAAGTGAGCGCACCTGCGCCGCTTGCCAGGCCTGTAGTTGAAGCGCGTGTCGTGCCTCCCTGGGAAGACGAGGGTCCTGTGCCTGTCGCCGCGGTCGAGCCGGCCGCCGCCGCTCCCGCTCCCGCTCCGGCAGAAGAGACGCAACCTGTTCAAAGCGCGCCCGCTGCGCCCGCGCCGCAAGCCGAATCGCATGAAGAACCTGCCGCTGCGGCGTCCGGGCGTGGTGGTGCGAGCGCTGCGCTCGACGTGCTGCGCAGCAAGGGCATGCGCGTAGCCACGGGTCGCGGTCCCGCTGCCGGCGCGGCCGCCCCGGCGCCCGCGCCGAAGGCCGCGCCGCGCATGGAAGTCAAGGTGCCGACGCCCGATCCGGCCCGCCGCGCCGCCGCCGCGCAGGAAGCGCAGCAGGCGCGCCAACCGGCGCGCAACGCGAGCGCACAGCAAGACGCCTCTGGCGCACCGCCGTGGGACGACATCCCGCCAGACGACTACGTACCACTCGGCGCCGACGACGCGTACTTTGCGCCGCCCGACGACGGTTTCGTGCCGGCCTACGACAGCGAGCGGTCCGCACCGCGCGCCGCCGCTTCGGCACCGACGCCGTCGCCGGCCGTGGTCGACGTGAGCAAGCTGCCGCCTGGTATCCCGCTCGATCCGATCGGGTTCACGGGCGACTGGCCCGCGCTCGCCGCCACGCTATCGCTGAAGGGCATCTCGTACCAGCTCGCCTTCAACAGCGAACTGACGGCGCTCGAAGGCACGCTGCTCAAGTTGAGCGTGCCGGTGCCGCAGTACGCCGAAGCCTCGCAGGTCGCGAAGCTCAAGACGGCGCTCGCCGAGCGCCTTGGCAAGACTGTTGAAGTGAGCGTGGAAGTCGGCCCGGCGCGCCGAACGGCGGCCGCGCTCGACGCCGCCGATCGCGCGCAGCGTCAACGCGAAGCCGAGCGCGAGATTGGCGCCGACCCCTTCGTGCAGCAACTGATTCGCGACTTCGGCGCGAGCATCGTGCCGGGCTCGATCCGGCCGGTCGCGCCGGACGCCGCATCGGGCGGCACTCAGGCCGCCCACTGAATTGCGCCGCGCGGCGCCGCAAGCGTCGCGCGCTGTTGAGCGCATCGATTCGAACGACTACGATCCAGAAGGAGCAGTGACTATGTTGAAAGGCCAACTCGGCGGGCTCATGAAGCAAGCCCAGCAGATGCAGGAAAACATGAAGAAGATGCAGGAGCAGCTTGCCCTGATCGAAGTCGAGGGTCAGGCTGGCGCCGGTCTCGTCAAGGTCACGATGACCTGCCGCAACGACGTGCGCCGCGTGTCGATCGATCCGAGCCTGCTCGCGGACGACAAGGACATGCTCGAAGACCTCGTGGCCGCGGCGTTCAACGACGCGGTGCGCAAGGCCGAAGCCACGTCGCAGGAAAAGATGAGCGGCATGACCGCCGGCCTGCCGCTGCCGCCGGGCTTCAAGATGCCGTTCTAAGGAACGTTGCGAGCGCCGCGTCTGCTTTCGGCAGGGCGGCGCCCGCGCGTTTCGCAGGCCTTGCCGCGGCCGGCACGGCTGCGCAGGCGCTGGCGTCAAGGCGTCAAAAGTAGCAAGTAGCCGCAGAAGCAACCTTCGCTTCAAACCCCGTTGCGCATCTCGCGCTGAATCCGCATGAAACAACCATCCGCTCTCGCCGCACTTGTCGAGGCGCTGCGCGTGTTGCCCGGTGTCGGGCCGAAGTCGGCGCAACGCATGGCGTATCACCTGATGCAGCACGACCGCGACGGCGCCGAAAAGCTCGGCAACGCGCTCCTGTTCGCGACCGAGAATCTGAAGCACTGCGAGAAGTGCAATACCTTCACTGAAGCTCAGGTCTGCGAAACTTGCCTGGACGAGGAGCGCGACCCGACGCTGTTGTGCGTCGTCGAAACGCCGGCTGACCAGATCATGCTCGAACAGACCATGACGTACCGCGGGCTGTATTTCGTGCTGATGGGTCATCTGAGCCCGCTCGACGGCATCGGCCCGAAAGAGATCCATTTCGACCGGCTCGTGAAGCGCGCGTCGGACGGCGTCGTCAAGGAAGTGGTGCTCGCGACCAATTTCACGAACGAGGGCGAGGCAACGGCGCATTACCTCGGCCAGACGCTCAAGGCGCGCGGTCTCGCCGTCACGCGCCTTGCGCGCGGCGTACCGGTGGGCGGCGAGCTCGAATATGTCGACGCCGGCACCATCGCGCGGGCCATGCTCGACCGGCGCTCGATGTAACGCGCGTCGTTGCGTGCGCAACCCCAATACGTCGAAACGCGTCGTCGCACGCCGAACAGAACGAAAGGAGACACCATGAGCGCAGCCGCCGCTTCCCCCGACTCCCAAGCGGACGCATCCGCAGCCAAAGGCACGGGCCCGCTCGCGGGCGTCAAAGTCCTCGAACTCGGCACGCTGATCGCGGGTCCGTTCGCCGCGCGCTTTCTTGGCGAGTTCGGCGCCGAGGTCATCAAGATCGAAGACCCCAAGGGCGGCGACCCGCTGCGCAAATGGCGCAAGCTCTATCCCGAAGCGGGTGGCACGTCGCTCTGGTGGGCCGTGCAGGCGCGCAACAAGAAGTCGATCACGGTGAATCTCAAGGCCGAAGAGGGCAAGGAGATCGTGCGGCGCCTCGCGAAGGAAGCCGATATCGTCATCGAGAACTTCCGGCCCGGCCTGCTCGAAAAGCTCGGGCTCGGCTACGACGTCCTCTCGAAGGAGAATCCCGGTCTTGTGATGGTGCGGCTTTCGGGCTACGGCCAGACCGGCCCGTATCGCGACCGTCCGGGCTTCGGGGCGATCGCCGAATCGATGGGCGGCCTGCGTCATATCACCGGCTATCCCGAGCTGCCGCCGCCGCGCATCGGCATTTCGATCGGCGATTCGATTGCCGCGCTGCACGGCGTGATCGGCGCGATGATGGCGCTCCATCATCGCAACATGAACGGCGGCAGCGGCCAGATCGTCGATGTCGCGCTCTATGAAGCCGTGTTCAACATGATGGAGAGCGTTGTGCCCGAGTACGGCGTGTATGGCATGGTGCGCGAGCGCACCGGCGCGTCCCTGCCTGGCATCGTGCCGTCGAATACGTATCCGTGCCGCGACGGCAGCATCGTGATCGGCGGCAACAGCGATCCGATCTTCAAGCGTCTGATGTTGGCGATCGATCGCGCGGATCTCGCCAACGATCCGCAACTCGCGCACAACGACGGCCGCGTGCCGCGTACGGCGGAGATCGACGGCGCCATCGCGGCGTGGCTCTCAACTCGCACCATCGACGAAGCGCTCGACGTGCTCAACGCCGCCGACGTGCCCGTGGGCCGCATCTTCAGCGTGGCCGACATGTTCGCCGATCCGCAGTTCGCGGCGCGCCAGATGATCCAGCAGTTCCGCTGGCAGGCGCCGGGTGCGAAGGCGGGCGAGGGCGTGGATATCGCGCTGCCCTCGGTCACGCCCAAGCTTTCGGCTACGCCCGGGGACACGCGCTGGCTTGGCCCCGCGTTGGGCGAACATACCGATGAAGTCCTGCAGACGCTGGGGTATGACGCGGACCACATTGCACGGTTGCGCGCACAACAGATTGTCTAGGACGATGGCTTGCACCATGCAAAACGGCTCGCGCATTGCGAGCCGTTTTTGTTTTGCTTCCCGCGTTGCAGGAGACGTTCAGGGCACGATCACGATCTTGCCGGTCACCTTGCGCGAAGCCATGTCCTTGAGCGCCTGCGCGGTGTCGGCGAGCTTATAGCGCTTCGAGACATAGGGCTTGAGTTTGCCTTCGCCGATCCAGCCCACCATCTGCGCGAATGCTGCCGCGTTATGCTGCGGTTCGCGCCGCGCGAAATCGCCCCAGAACACGCCGACGAGGCTCGCACCCTTGAGCAGCGCGAGATTGAGCGGCAGCTTGGGAATCTCGCCATTCGCAAAGCCCACCACGAGATAGCGCCCACGCCAGCCGATACTGCGGAACGCCGGTTCCGCATACTCGCCGCCCACCGGATCGTAGATCACGTCGGGGCCTTTGCCGTCGGTAAGCGCCTTGACGCGCTCGCGCAAGTCCTCGGTGCTGTAGTTGATGGTGGCGTCCGCACCGAAGCGGCGGCAGACTTCGAGCTTTTCTTCGCTCGAAGCCGCCGCGATCACGCGCGCGCCGAGCACCTTGCCGATCTCGACAGCCGCAAGCCCCACGCCGCCCGCCGCGCCGAGCACGAGCATCGTTTCGCCGGCGCGCAGCGCGGCGCGGTCGACAACGGCGTGGTGCGACGTGCCGTACGCGAGCGTGAAGGCGGCGGCTGTTGCGAAGTCCGCGCCGTCGGGCAGCGCCACGCACGCCGATGCGTCCGCAAGCGCCTGCTCGGCGAATGCGCCGGTGCCCACATAGGCCACCACGCGCGTACCCGGTGCGAGCTTCACGCCTTCGCCCGCGGCGCGCACCACGCCCGCAAGTTCGGCGCCGGGCGTGAAGGGCAGCGGCGGCTTCATCTGATACTTGTTCTCGATGATCAGCACGTCGGGGAAGTTGACCGCCGCGGCCTTCACATCGATCACGACCTGGCCGGGGCCTGGCACGAGGTCGGGCGAGTCTTCGAGCGTGAGCGAGTCGGGCGGGCCGTACTGGTTGCAGCGGATTGCGCGCATCGTGTCTCCTGTCTTATCCGGTTCGGTTGCTTTCAGTTGCATCGATCATGGATTCGCTGCAGCGGAACAGTGTACGGCAAACCGCATCAATGCGAACGATCGTGCGATTTATTCGCGTCGATTGCCGTGCACTACGCGAGGGCGCGGCGAGCAGCATTGCACCTGCGAATGCGTCGCGGTTCTGCGTGAGACTTCGCCGTCCGACGCGGTGCGCAGCGCGCCGCGGCAGGGTCCGGGCTGTCGTTCGCGTGCCTTCTTTCCTCGGTTACAATCGCTCGATGCGAATACTACTCAGCAACGACGACGGTTATCTCGCCCCCGGCCTTGCGGCGCTCTATGAAGCGCTCAAGCCGCTCGGCGAAGTCACGGTCATGGCGCCCGAGCAGAACTGCAGCGCCGCATCGAACTCGCTTACGCTGTGGCGCCCGCTGTCGGTGTTGCGCTCGGCGAGCACCGGCTTCTATTACGTGAACGGCACGCCCACCGACTCGGTGCACATCGCGCTCACGGGCATGCTCGACCAGCAGCCCGACCTCGTGGTCTCCGGCATCAACAACGGCCAGAACATGGGCGAGGACACGCTGTACTCGGGCACCGTGGCCGCGGCCACCGAAGGCATCATGTTCGGCGTGCCGGCCATTGCGTTTTCGCTCGTCGACAAGGACTGGGTGCATCTCGATTCCGCTGCGCGCGTCGCGGCCGAGATCGTGGCGCACTACCTCGCGAACCCGTTGCCCGGTCATCCGCTGCTGAACGTCAACATCCCGAACCTGCCGTACGACGAACTTGGCGATTGGCGCGTCACGCGCCTTGGCAAGCGTCATCCTTCGCAGCCCGTGATCCGCGAGACCAACCCGCGCGGCGAGCCGATCTACTGGATCGGGCCGTCGGGCAGCGCGCGCGACGCGAGCGAGGGTACGGACTTCCACGCGGTGGCGAACGGCCACGTGTCGATCACACCGCTGCAACTCGATCTCACTCACACACAGCTGTTGTCCGCGACGCAAGACTGGGCGCGCAAGGGCGGCAGCGTTTCATGACGGGCGAGCGCACGAAGCGTTTTCCGCTCGGGCTCGCGGATCTCGTGCGCGAGCCACGCCGGCGCGACACGCGCCCGGGCGAGGCACGCACGCCGCTCGCGGGCGCGGGCAACAGCAGCCCCTCGAAGCCGGGAGTCGGCGCACTCGCGAAGCCAGGCGCGAAGGTTGGCACTCAGGTCGGCACGCAGGTCGGCAAATCTGCTGTTGCGAAGCCCACGGCAAACACGCCGTTCAAGGCGCCGCCTGCGAAGCCGGTTAGCGCAAAGCCAGCGAACTCGCTCAAGCCCGTGCATCCTGCCGGCAACGCAGCCGCGCCGCGGGCCGCAATGCCGGTCGGTGCGAGTGCACCGCGTGTGCCCGTAGCCGTCACAGGCGCGCCCGCCGTTGCGCTCAATGGCGCGCACGCGCTGACTTCGGAACGCGTACGCGAACGCATGGTCGAACGCCTGCGTGCAAACGGCATTGCCGATGCGCGCGTGCTCCAGGCGCTCGCGGCCGTGCCGCGCCACATGTTCATCGACCCGGGTCTCGCGACCCAGGCCTACGAAGATGCGGCGCTGCCGATCGGTCATCACCAGACCATCTCGAAGCCTTCCGTGGTCGCGCGAATGCTCGAACTCGCGGGTGCGGGCCGCGTGCTGGAGCGCGTGCTGGAAATCGGCACCGGCTGCGGCTATCAGGCAGCCGTGCTGAGCCAGATTGCGCGCGATGTGTATTCCATCGAGCGCATCAAGCCGTTATACGAGCGCGCGAAGACGAACCTTCGTCCGCTGCGTATTCCGAATATCCGCTTGCACTACGGCGACGGACGGCTCGGTTTGCCGTCGGCGGCGCCGTTCGACGCGATCGTGATCGCTGCCGCTGGCTTTGACGTGCCGCAGGCGCTGCTCGAGCAACTCGCCATCGGCGGGCGGCTCGTGGCGCCCGTGGCGGTGTCCGGCACCCAGAGTGCCGCCGGCGAAGCGACGCAGGTTCTCACGCTCGTCGAGCGCACGGGGCCGGCGCAGTGGCGGGAGTCACGCCTCGATCGCGTTTTCTTTGTCCCCTTAAAATCTGGAGTGATCTGAATCCGATGAGTATGTTGCGCGCGATCAAAAGAAACCGCCTGAATGTCGACCTGCCCGCAGCCACGCTGAGCGCAGCCCAGCGCGGCGCCGCGCTCGCCGCGCTCTGCCTTCTGGCCGCATGCGCCACGCGACTCGATCAGGCACCCGTAGTGGACCGCACCGCGCCGCTCGGTACTGCGGCCGCGCAGCCTCCGGTGCCGCTCGGGCCGCCGCCTCCGGGATATTACCGGGTGAAGCCGGGCGACACTCTCTATAGGATTGCGCTCGAAAACGGCCAGAATTATCGCGACATCGCGACGTGGAACAATCTCACCAATCCGAACCAGATTGAGGTGGATCAGTTGTTGCGCGTGGTGCCGCCGGGGGCGAATCCGTCGGCGTACACGCCGGGTGTCGTGACCGCACCGGTTCCGGGCGTGGGCGCAGCGCCGGGCGCGCCGGCAGCGGGGGCGCCGGCGCAGCCGCCGATCTACGGCTCGGGTGCGAACGCAGCGGCGCCATCGGCTGCCGTGCCGCCGCAACCGGGTGCAAGCGGCGGCGATATGGCCGCGGCGCCGGGCGGCAACATCGCGCTCGCGTGGCCGGTGCGTGGTCCGGTGCTCAACGGCTTCGACGATTCGAAGAACAAGGGCATCAATATTGGTGGTGCGCCTGGCGATCCTGTCAAGGCAGCCGGCGATGGACGCGTGGTTTATGCCGGAAATGGGCTGCGCGGTTACGGCAATCTCATTATCATCAAGCATGACGCCACGTTTTTGACCGCGTATGCACACAACCGGACTTTGATGGTAAAAGAAGGGGATGCGGTCACCAAAGGTCAGAAGATCGCCGAAATGGGCAATACCGACTCGGACCGGGTGATGCTGCATTTCGAAGTACGCCGTCAGGGTAAGCCCGTCGACCCACTGAAGTACTTGCCGCCGCAATAAAAGCGAGCCGACCATGCCGAAATCGAAGCGCCGTCTGCAGCAATCCGAGTCTGACAGCCAAGCCGCCCAGGTCTCGGTGGAGGACGGCGCGCAGGCGGGCGACGACGACGCGTCGCCCGACCTCGACGGCGGCCGTGACTATGAAGAGCGCGAGGAGCGTGAGGAACGCGATTCCTCGGCCGACGAAGGCAGCTCGGGCGAGGGCGGAGAAACGGCAGAGGCCGCGCCCGACGCCGACGATTTCCGCGCCATGCTGCAGGCCGAACTCACGGCCGACACCATCCAGCATTATCTGAACCGGATCAGCGTGAAGCCGCTCCTCACTGTCGAGGAGGAGCAGCGCTACTCGCGTCTTGCGAAGGCCGGCGAGTTCGAAGCGCGCCAGGTCATGATCGAGCGCAATCTGCGCCTCGTCGTCAGCATTGCCAAGGGTTATCTCAATCGCGGCGTGCCGCTGCTCGACTTGATCGAGGAGGGCAACCTCGGCCTCATGCATGCGATCGAGAAGTTCGATCCGACACGCGGCTTCCGTTTCTCGACTTATGCGACCTGGTGGATCCGCCAGAGCATCGAGCGCGCGATCATGAACCAGGCGCGCACCGTGCGTTTGCCGGTGCACGTGATCCGCGAGCTCAACCAGGTGCTGCGTGCGAAGCGCCATCTGGAGAAGAATTCGCTCAACGCCGATTCGGCCTCCGAGCGGCGCGACGCGAGCATCGACGACATCGCGTATCTCACCGGCAAGACCACCGAGGAAGTCACCGACATTCTCGCGCTCAACGAACACACGGCTTCGCTCGACGCGCCGCTCGACCTCGACCCGGCCAGCAGCCTGCTCGATTTGCTCTCGGACGACCAGAGCCAGTCGCCCGATGCAGAAGTGCAGCATCGCGAACTGGAAACGCTTACACGCGCGTGGCTTGGGCGATTATCCGATAAGCATCGCCACGTGATCGAACGGCGCTTCGGGCTGAACCATATCGAGCCCGCCACGCTCGAAGAACTGGCCGACGAAATGGGCCTCACCCGCGAGCGCGTGCGGCAGATCCAGCAGGAAGCGCTGGTGCGCCTCAAGCGCTTTTTCGCTTCGAACGGCGTGCGCAAGGACGCCGTTCTCTAAACCCTCGCAGTCCATCTGAATGACAGTTCCTGTACTCGTATTCGACATCGAGACGATTCCCGATGTCGACGGCATTCGCCGTCTCGAAGATCTGCCCGCCACGCTCACCGACATCGAAGTGGCCGAGCACGCCTTCGCCGCGCGCCGCGAGAAAACCGGCAGCGATTTCCTGCCGCATCACTTGCAGCGCATCGCCGCGATCTCGTGCGTGTTTCGCGATGGGCAGGGTTTTCGCGTGCGCTCGCTCGGCACGCCTGAAGACGGCGAAGCGCGGCTGATCGATTCGTTCTACCGCACGATCGAGAAGTATTCGCCGCAGCTCGTTTCGTGGAACGGCGGCGGCTTCGACCTGCCAGTGCTGCACTATCGCGCGCTCGTGCACGGCATTCGCGCGGTGCGCTACTGGGAAACCGGCGAAGAGGACCGCGAGTTCAAGTGGAACAACTACCTTAGCCGCTACCACACGCGCCATACCGACCTGATGGACGTTCTCGCGATGTACCAGCCGCGCGCAAACGCGCCGCTCGACGCGCTCGCGAAGCTCTGCGGCTTTCCGGGCAAGCTCGGCATGGACGGCGGTCATGTATGGACTGCGTTTCAGGACGGCCGCATCGAGGAAATCCGCAACTACTGCGAAACCGACGTGGTCAACACGTATCTGCTGTATTGCCGGTTTCAGATGATGCGCGGCGGTTTCACAGAGCGCGAATATGCGGATGAGATCGAGTTCGTGAAGCAGTCGCTCGCCGCGGAGACCGCACCGCATTGGGGCGAGTATCTCAAGGCGTTCGCTGGCTGAGCTCGCAGCCGGCCGACTACCTCTTAGCCCAGTTCGAGCACGATCGGCTGATGATCCGAAGCCTGGGTCGCGCCGTCGATCTCGCAGCTTCGCAAGCGTGGGCGCAAATCCTCCGTGACGAAGACGAAATCGCACGCGAGCGGCCCGTCCGACCATTGCACCGTGTCGTAGACGCCGGCCGTGGGCGGCGGCGTTGCGCCCGCATGGAGCGTGGTCCACGCGTCGATGAAGACGGGGCTGCCCGCGAGCGGCTCGAGCATGCGTGTGTATGCCTCGCTGCCCCAGGCGCTGTTGAAATCGCCGCACACGATCGCCGATACGGGGCGCGCGGTGCGGACGAACGGACCCACATCGTTTTCGGCGGGCGCGGGATGCGCCGCGTGATCGGCGGCTTCCTGTTGCAGACGCCGCAACTCGTCTACCTGCGCGAGCCGCTGGCGCAACGAATAGAACTCCAGATGCGTGACCAGCACGCGCAGTGCGCCGTCCGGCGCGTCGAGCACGGCTTCGAGCGCGACGCGTTGCATCGAGGGCGCGGTTGAGTCGGCAGGCCACGGCAGGGCGTGGCGAAAAACCTGCGCGACAGGCAGGCGCGTGGCGATCGCGTTGCCGAACTGGCGGCGCTGCATTGGCGCCGTGCGTTGGCTTGAGGCTTGCGCATCACGTGGCGCAGGCGGCGCAGGCAAATCGGCTCCGATCGCCTCGATGATCGTATAGCCGGGCAGTAGCGCCCGCAGTTCGGCGAACTGATCGTCGCCGGGGCCACCCGGCAGCGCCCGGAAACCGCGCGTGATTTCCTGCAGGCATAACACGTCGAAATCGGCGAGGCGCCTGGCCTCGTGCACCGTACGCGCGAGATCGACGACGCCAGAAGCGTCGCGTCCCCACTGCACATTCCAGCTAACCAGTTTCATCGGCAGGCTCCTCGCACGGTGCGGCGGCAGTTCCCGCACGTTTAACCCTAGCCTGGTTTTTTCTGCAGTGTTGTATGATAAATGTGAAGGCCGCGGCGGATAGGGCGTCGTGCCGCGGTTTGCCGTTATTGGCGTTAGATCCGGCGACCCTGGCACGCGGCGCGCGCGGTGCCGGCCACGTGGTTGCTGCGGTCGAAATACACGGAAAACGGCACGTTGCGGGAACTGTCGAGGTTGTACTTGCCGAGGTCGTACTGGAAGCAGTCGAAGCGGTTGGTCTGGTAGCCGCGATCGGGCGGCCCCATGCGCTTGTAGACTTCACTCTGCGTCATGCCGGGTTGGATGGAGGCAACGAGTTGGTCGGGCTGGATGGTCGGGCTGCCGCACGCAGCGAGGCCCACGAGTGTCGCTGCTGCGAGCGCATAGAGAGGTAACTTGCTCACTTCGATTCCGTTGGTGAAGGGGTAGATATCCTTGCCGCCGCAACCGGCGGCAATCTATGGGACGAATCTGAAAGCGCCTGATCGAGCAGGCTCAATCGAACAGGATGCGCAGGCCGAACAGCAACACGGCGAATAGCGCGATGGGCACAGCGAGGCTCGCAAAGCCAGGCAGCAGTGGCCGGCGTGTGCTCGTGTGCGTGGACATCAGCGGTTCGGCGACGGTGGCGGCGCCGAGCACGACGAGCAAAAGCGCGCGTGATTGCAGGAAGACGAGGGCAGACATGATGACGATTCCTTCGCGTGGGTCGGACTTATCACGCGTCAGGAATCATCGTAGTGACGGGGCGCAGTGAGCACGATCGGACAAGTTCGAAAACGGCATCTGCGGAGCGCAGGCGCCGACATCGACTACAATCTCGCCTTCGCCCACAATTCACTCATCGTCAGTCAGGAATCCGCTGGTGTCTCAAGCTGCCCCCGACCCTCAAGCCGAGCCTGTTCAGGCCGAGCCCATGCCGTCCACGCCCACGAAAAAGCGCAGCAAGCGCGAGCGCCGCGCTGAAAAGCGCGCCGCCATCGAAGCCTCGGTCGCTCATGCCCCCATTCTCGAGATCGAATCGCTCGACATGGAGGCCCGCGGCGTTGGCCGCACCGTGACCGAGACGGGCGAGCCCGGCAAGGTGATCTTCGTCGAGGGCGCGCTGCCGGGCGAGCGCGTGACCTACCTGAGCTACCGCAAGAAGCCCACGTTCGAGCAGGCGCAAGTGGTGAACGTGCTGCGCGAAAGCGCGATCCGCACGAAGCCGCAGTGCGCGTTCTTCGGCACCTGCGGCGGCTGCTCGATGCAGCATCTCGACGTGCGTGCGCAGATCGCCGTCAAGCAGCGCGTGCTCGAGGACAACCTCAAGCACCTCTCGAAAGTGCGTTCGGAGACGATGTTCCGGCCGATTCACGGGCCGTCGTGGGGCTACCGCTATCGCGCGCGCCTCACGGTGCGCAACGTGCCGAAGAAGGGCGGCGTGCTGGTCGGCTTCCACGAGAAGAAGAGCAGCTACGTGGCCGACATGACGAGCTGCGAAGTGCTGCCGCCGAACGTCTCGGCGATGCTCGTGCCGCTGCGCCATCTCGTGGCCGCGCTGTCGATCAGCGATCGCATGCCGCAGATCGAACTCGCAGTGGGTTCGAGCGTGACGGCGCTGGTGCTGCGCATTCTCGAGCCGCTCACGGCCGCCGACGAGGACCTGCTGCGCGCATTCGCCGACGAGCACAACGTCCAGTTCTGGCTGCAGCCGAAGGGCCCGGACACGGTGTTCCCGTTCTATCCGCTCGACAAGGAACTCGACTACACGCTGCCCGAATACGGCATTCGCATGCCGTTCAAGCCGACGGACTTCACGCAGGTCAATCACCAGATCAACCGCGTGCTGGTGGGTCGCGCGCTGCGCCTGCTCGCGCCCGAGCCGGGCGACCGCGTGCTCGATCTGTTCTGCGGCATCGGCAACTTCACGCTGCCGCTCGCGCGTCTCGCGCGCGAGGTGGTGGGGATCGAAGGCAGCGATACGCTCACGGCCCGCGCGCTGGAAAATGCGCGCGCCAATGGCGTGGACGGGCACACGTCGTTTGCGTGCCGCAATCTGTTCGAAGTCACCGCCGACGACATGCGCGCGCTCGGCCACTTCGACAAGTTCCTGGTCGACCCGCCGCGCGAAGGCGCGCTGGCCGTTTCGCAGGCGCTCGCGGAAATCGCGCAGAGCGGCAATGGCCCGCTGCCCAGGCGCATCGTCTATGTATCGTGCAGCCCCGGCACGCTGGCGCGCGATGCGGGCGTGCTCGTCAACGAGGCTGGCTACCGGCTCAAGGGCGCGGGCGTGGTCAACATGTTCCCGCATACCTCGCACGTGGAATCGATCGCGCTGTTCGAGCGCGATTGAAATAGCGCGCGCCGCGCGGGCACGAGACGCCTGCGCCGTGCGCAGAAGCCAAAAAAAACGCCACGGAATTTCCGTGGCGTTTTGCTTTCCTGCGCGCCTCAGCGTTGAGGCGCGGCGATCACCAGATCTGCCACCAGGACTTGTTTTCCTTGCCGGGGCGCGCGTGACCGGTGATGTACGGGCTGTCCGGGAAGGTGCCGGCGAGCACGCGGCGCGTGTCTTCGGCAAGCTGCGGCTGATCGAGCTTCTCGTACGACAGGATCATGATGTGCAGCGCGTCTTCGATCGCCGGCGCGCTCTTGTAGTCCTGGATCGCGAGTTGCGCGCGGTTGATGGCCGCCACGTAGGCGCCGCGGCGATAGTAGTAGTCGGCCGCGTGCACTTCGTGCGAAGCGAGCGCGTTCACGATGTAACGCATGCGCTGTGCGGCGTCCGGTGCGTACTTGCTCTGCGGATACTTGTCGACCACCATCTTGAAGGCGTCATACGACTCGCGCAGCGACTTCGGGTCGCGCTCGCTCATGTCCTGGCCCGAGAAGCGGCCAAAGAGACCGAGGTCGTCGTTGAAGTGGATCATGCCCTTGAGGTAGTACGCGTAGGCGATGTCCGGGTGATCCGGGTGCAGCTGGATGAAGCGGTTGATCGCCTGGTCGGCGGCGTCGTTCTCGTTGTCCTTCCAGTTGCAGTAGGCCACGTTGATCTGCGCCTGCTGGGCGAAGTGGCCGAACGGGTCGCGGCCCTGAAGTGCTTCAAAATATTTCGCGCACTTGCCCCAGTCGCCGCCGGAGAGCGCGTCCTGGGCCTCCGTATATAATTTGTTGTTGTTCCATGCTGCCGTTTCGTCGGTCTTTTCCGGCAGGCCATGGCAGGCCGCGACCACAGCGAGCGCCGCGCCGCAAGCAGCAAGTCGAATGATGTTGCCAATCTTGCCGAGCGTGTTTGCTCGCGTCGCGCGCATTGCGTTTCGGGCCACCGCGTGTTGGGCCAGTTTCGTAATCGTGTTCAAGGCTCGCATTTATCCAGTCCAGCTTCAGGTCCACAGGTGACCCAGACTCAATGACCCGTACAGTTATTCCGGGGGCCGGCGCTCCCGGCGCCCAAAACAGCATCAGCGATTATAGCCTGGGCGATGCGCCCGATGACGCAGCCGCCAGTAAGGCGCTCGACGACGAACGCGCAGGCGAGGACGCCGCTCGCGCCCCGCGTGCGCGCGCCGGCGAGGAACCGCGCTCGATTCAGGTGCCTGATGAGCTCGCAGGCGAGCGCCTCGACAAGGTGCTTGCCAAAATATTTCCGGAATTTTCACGCAGCCGTTTGCAGGGCTGGATCGAAGAGCAGCGCGTGCGCATGGACGGCAAGCCGGCCAAGGTGCGTCAGCCGGTGCCGCTCGGCGCGACCATCGAGCTCGTGCCGGACCTGCTGCCCGAGCAGCTCGCGTTTACGCCCGAACCGGTGCCGCTCGACATCGTCTACGAAGACGACGCCATCGTCGTCATCAACAAGCCCGCGGGGCTCGTCGTGCACCCGGCTGCGGGCAACTGGAGCGGCACGCTCCTCAACGGCCTCCTGCATCGCTATGGCGAAGCGGCGGCGGGCCTGCCGCGCGCAGGGATTGTCCACCGGCTCGATAAGGAAACGTCCGGGCTGATGGTCGTCGCGCGTACGCTTCAGGCGCAGACCGATCTCGTGCGCCAGTTGCAGGCGCGCACGGTCAAGCGCCGCTATCTCGCGCTCGTCTGGGGCAACATGGCCGACAAAGGCACCATCGACGCGCCCATTGGCCGCGACCCGCGCGAGCGCACGCGCATGGCGGTGATGAAGGGCGCTTCGGGCAAGCCCGCCCGCACGCACTTCCGGCGCATCGACAAGACGCTCTGGCACAACCAGCCCGTGAGCGCCATTCATTGCGACCTGGAGACGGGGCGCACCCACCAGATCCGTGTGCATTGCGCGCACATCGGTCATCCGTTGCTGGGCGATCCCGTGTACGGCCATGCGCGCGGCAAGCGCTCGGTCGCCGCATTGCCGGACGGCTTCGCGCGCCAGGCGCTGCACGCATGGCGCCTCGGCCTCGTTCATCCGGTCACGGGCCGGACGATGCAATGGCGCGCCGAAGTGCCCGACGACATGGACGCGCTGATCGAGGCGCTCGGCTTCGGCGGCGCGGAAGACGAGGACGAAGCCGGCTTCGATGAAGACATGTTCGACAGCGCCTACACCGACGAAGGCTATGTGATCGGCAGCGACGAGGAAGATTACGAAGACGACGAAGAAGACGACGATCCGCAAGACGAGGACAAGCACGCATGACGACCTGCGCGGAACTGACATCCGACGATTTGTT
The DNA here is from genome assembly GCF_038900775.1 of Paraburkholderia sp. JHI869. Taxonomy (NCBI): domain Bacteria; kingdom Pseudomonadati; phylum Pseudomonadota; class Betaproteobacteria; order Burkholderiales; family Burkholderiaceae; genus Paraburkholderia; species Paraburkholderia sp. JHI869. The sequence continues at coordinate 40,850 of NZ_JAYMSC010000003.1, read as the reverse complement.
GCATCCCGACTGGCAGGTTTCGCCGCGCGTGCGCGCGCTGGTGACGACGCGCAACGGCGGTGTGAGCGAGCCGCCTTTCGGGCGTTGGCAGACGGTACATGGCAGTGAGGGCGTCGATGTTCCCGGCGGCCTGAATCTCGGTCGCGGATCCGGCGACGATCTCGTGCACGTCGAGGCGAACCGCGAACGGCTGCTCGCACATGCGGGCGTGCCTGCGGCGTGGCTCAAGCAGATCCACGGTCCGGTGGTGGTCGACGCCGCGCAGGCGCTCGCTGCCGCGCGCGCGGGCTCCCCGCTGGAAGCCGATGCGAGCGTGACTGCCGAGCCCGGCATCGCCTGCACGGTGATGGTGGCCGACTGCATGCCCGTGTTGTTGTGCGATGCCGAGGGCCGCGCCGTGGGCGCCGCGCACGCGGGCTGGCGCGGGCTGGCCGCGGGCGTTATCGAGCGCACGGCCGAGCGCGTCGCGGCTCTGGCGGGCTGTGCGACCGGCGACCTGCATGCGTACCTCGGCCCAGCGATCGGGCCCACGGCATTCGAAGTCGGTGCCGACGTGCGCGACGCGTTCATGACCCAGGTGGAGCAGCTCGACGGGGCACGACGCGACGCGCACCGCGCGGCCACCGCGGCGGCCTTCGTGGCACATCCGGAGGCAAGCGGCAAATACCTCGCCAACCTCGCGGCTCTGGCGCGGCTACGGCTCGATACGCTCGGCGTGCGCCACGTGAGCGGCGGCGACATATGCACGGTCACGCTGCGCGAGCGCTTCTACTCGTATCGGCGCGATCGCGTCACCGGCCGCATGGCCGCGCTGATCTGGCTCCATCCCTGACGTTGCCGTGACGCGCCGCCGCCGTGATGGAACGCGGCGGCGCGTCCCGGGCGAGGCCATTTTTGTTGCGCTGCATCTATTCCCGCAAAGCGCTGGGCGTCACTGACGGCGCATTGGGTCCCCGTTTGCCGCATTGCACTGCAAGCGCTTGCCGCGACGGCGGATTTTTGTGCGCCAGACAGCACAGCAACGTGTCGCGACAGTTAAACAATTGATTACATCGGGAAAACGATAATTAAAAAAATATCGCAGCGCGGCAAAATCGGGCACAAGCATTGACACGCTTTGCAATGGGGAGCAAGAATGTCCTTCACCCACGGGACAGGTCGTGACGAGCGCCGCAACGGCGTCCGTATGCGTACCACCTGCCTCTCAACCAGTCCTTCGGGACACATCGGTCAAAAGCAGGCATGACGGCATCTCAACGTTCCAAGACTGCCCCGGGCACGGGCGCTTCAACTGATGGTGCAACGCGCGGCACTCAGCCTTTCGCTCCCGACGCAGCAGGCATGCAGCAATATCTCGACGCGTGGACGAATGCCTGGAAGAGCGCCTTGAATGCTGCGCAGCAAACTGGCGGCGCGGCGCAGCAAGCGCCTTTCGCGGGACTCGCGGCCAACTGGTGGCCGCCGGCGGGCAACGGTGCGCCGAGCAATCCGTTTGCCGCAGGCAATCCTTTCGCTGCGAGCAACCCCTTTGCTGCGGGCAGCCCCTTCGCTGCGGGCAATCCGTTCGCCTCGGCTAATCCGTTCGGCGCCGGCAACCCGTTCGGCGGCGCGAACCCGTTCGAAGGTTTCAAGCTTCCCACGGCATCGATCGAACCTACGCGGCTTCAGCATCTGCAAGCGGAATATTCGCGCGACGCGCTCGACTTGCTGCGCCAGGCCACCGACACCACGCCCAAGGCGCCCGAACTCAAGGACCGGCGCTTCAGCTCCGACGCCTGGAAGGCAACGCCTGCGTATGCGTTCACGGCGGCGTGGTATCTGCTCAACGCGCGCTATCTGCATGAACTCGTCGACGCGATCGATACCGACGCGAAAACGCGCGAGCGCATTCGCTTCGCCGTGCAGCAGTGGACCGCGGCGGCTTCGCCCAGCAACTTCCTCGCGCTCAATCCCGACGCGCAGAGCGCCTTGCTCGAAACCCACGGCGAAAGCCTGCGCCAGGGCGTGATGAATCTGCTCGGCGACATGTCGCGCGGCAAGATCTCGCAAACCGACGAATCGCGCTTCGTGGTGGGGCGCAATCTCGCGACCACGGAAGGCTCGGTCGTGTTCGAGAACGCGCTCTTCCAGCTGATCCAGTACAAGCCGCGCACGGCCACCGTGCGCGAGCGGCCGCTTTTGATCGTGCCGCCGTGCATCAACAAGTACTACATCCTCGACCTGCAGCCCGAGAACTCGCTCGTCGCGTATGCGCTCGAGCAGGGGCAGCAAGTGTTCCTCGTTTCGTGGCACAACGGCGACGCGTCGATCGCGGACCGCTCCTGGGACGACTACATCGAAGAGGGTGTGCTCACGGCCATCGAAACGACGCGCAGCATCAGCGAGCGCGAGCAGATCAACACGCTCGGCTTCTGCGTGGGCGGCACGCTCCTCGCCACGGCACTGTCCGTTGCGGCGGCGCGCGGCGAGCACCCCGCTGCGTCGATGACGCTGCTCACCGCGATGCTCGACTTCGGCGACACGGGCGTGCTCGACGTGTTCGTCGACGAAGCCCACGTGCAGATGCGCGAGCAGACCATCGGCGGCAAGAACGGCGGCACGCCGGGGCTCATGCGCGGCGTCGAGTTCGCCAACACGTTCTCGTTCCTGCGGCCCAACGACCTGGTCTGGAACTACGTCGTCGACAATTATCTGAAGGGCCGCACGCCCGCGCCGTTCGACCTGCTGTTCTGGAACAGCGACTCGACGAGCCTGCCTGGGCCCATGTACGCGTGGTACCTGCGCAATACGTACCTGGAAAACAAGCTGCGTGAGCCTGGCGCACTCACGGTATGCGGCGAGGAAGTGGATCTTTCGCGCGTCGACGTGCCGACCTTCATCTACGGCTCGCGCGAGGATCACATCGTGCCGTGGCGCACGGCGTATGCGTCGGTGCCGCTGCTTTCCGGGCCGCTGAAATTCGTGCTTGGCGCGTCGGGTCATATCGCGGGCGTGATCAACCCTGCGTCGAAGAACAAGCGCAGCTTCTGGAGCATCGAGGCCGACGCAAAGCATTTGCCCGAAGAGGCCGACGACTGGTTTGCCGCTGCCGAAGAAAAGCCCGGCAGCTGGTGGCCGACCTGGGCCGAATGGCTCGATCAATACGGCGGCAAGAAGGTGAAGCCGCGTGCGCAGGCCGGCTCGGCGGAATTCCCCGAGATCGAGCCGGCGCCGGGGCGATATGTGCAGCAGCGCGATTGAAGCGGTTGATTCGCTTGCTGTGGAATTCGGATTAACAACTTGACGGGCGGGGCGCATGGCGCGCCATCAAGCCGCCCGGAGGATCTGGAAATGACTGACATTGTGATCGTTTCGGCCGCACGTACGGCAGTAGGCAAATTCGGCGGCTCGCTCGCGAAGGTGGCGGCGCCTGACCTGGGCGCCATCGTCATCAAGGCCGCGCTCGAGCGCGCGGGTGTGAAGCCCGAGCAGGTGAGCGACGTGATCATGGGTCAGGTGCTGACCGCCGGGTCGGGCCAGAACGTGGCCCGCCAGGCGTCGATCAAGGCGGGCCTGCCCACGGCCGTGCCCGCCATGACGATCAACAAGGTGTGCGGCTCGGGCCTGAAGGCCGTGATGCTCGCAGCCAACGCGATCATCGCCGGCGATTCGGACATCGTCGTGGCCGGCGGCCAGGAGAACATGAGCGCCGCGCCGCACGTGCTGCCGGGCTCGCGCGACGGCTTCCGCATGGGCGATGCGAAGCTCATCGACACCATGATCGTCGACGGCCTGTGGGACGTGTACAACCAGTACCACATGGGCGTGACGGCGGAAAACGTCGCGAAGGAATACGGCATCACGCGCGAAGAGCAGGACGCGTTTGCTGCGCTCTCGCAGAACAAGGCCGAGGCTGCGCAGAAGGCGGGCCGCTTTGACGCAGAAATCGTGCCGGTGGCGATTCCCCAGCGCAAGGGCGAGCCGCTGCAGTTCGCGACCGACGAGTTCGTGCGCCACGGCGTGACGGCCGAATCGCTCGCGGGCCTGAAGCCGGCGTTCAGCAAGGAAGGCACGGTGACGGCCGCGAACGCGTCGGGCCTCAACGACGGCGCGGCAGCGGTCGTGGTGATGTCGGCGAAGAAGGCCGAAGCGCTGGGCCTGAAACCGCTCGCGCGCATCAAGGCATATGCGAGCGGTGGCGTCGATCCGAAGATCATGGGCATGGGCCCGGTGCCGGCGTCGAAGCGTGCGCTGGAGCGCGCGGGCTGGTCGGTGAACGACCTCGATCTCATGGAGATCAACGAGGCGTTCGCGGCGCAGGCGCTGGCCGTGAACAAGCAGATGGGCTGGGACACGTCGAAGATCAACGTGAACGGCGGGGCGATTGCGATCGGTCACCCGATCGGCGCGTCGGGCTGCCGGATTCTCGTGACGCTGCTGCACGAAATGCAGCGCCGCGACGCGAAGCGCGGTCTCGCCTCGCTGTGCATCGGCGGCGGCATGGGCGTGGCGCTCGCACTCGAGCGCGCTTGATCACGCTTGATGCGACTGCCTGGGCGGGCCGCTAACGGTCCGCCTGGGCGCTGCAACGAACGCGCGGCGCGAGTGGTGGCAGCGGGTAGGAGCGAGGCCAGGGCCGTTGAAGGACGCGCCCGGAAAACGATAATGGAGTGTGGTTTATGTCTGAGCGTATTGCGTATGTGACGGGCGGGATGGGCGGCATCGGAACTGGCATTTGCCAGCGCCTCGCCAAGCAGGGCTTCACGGTGATCGCAGGCTGCGGCCCGAATTCGCCGCGCCGCGTGAAGTGGCTGGAAGATCAGAAGGCGCTCGGTTTCGACTTCGTGGCCTCGGAAGGTAACGTCGGCGACTGGGATTCGACGCGCCAGGCGTTCGACAAGATCAAGGCCGAAGTCGGCGAAATCGATGTGCTCGTGAACAACGCCGGCATCACGCGCGACGTGGTGTTCCGCAAGATGACGCGCGAAGACTGGACGGCCGTGATCGACACCAATCTCACGAGCCTCTTCAATGTCACGAAGCAGGTGATCGACGGCATGGTCGAGCGCGGCTGGGGCCGCATCATCAACATCTCGTCGGTGAACGGCCAGAAAGGCCAGTTTGGCCAGACCAACTATTCCACGGCCAAGGCAGGCATCCATGGCTTCACCATGGCGCTGGCGCAGGAAGTGGCGACCAAAGGCGTGACGGTCAACACCGTTTCGCCGGGCTATATCGGCACGGACATGGTGAAATCGATCCGTCCCGACGTGCTGGAAAAGATCGTCGCGACGATTCCCGTGCGCCGTCTTGGCGCACCGGAGGAGATCGCGTCGATCGTGGCGTGGCTCGCGTCCGACGAGTCAGGCTTTGCAACCGGTGCTGACTTCTCGCTGAATGGCGGGTTGCACATGGGCTGATCCTGAGCGAAGCGCGCCTGCAGGGGACGCGCGAAGCTGGGATCGAGAACGGCAGCGGGCCTGTTTGCTCACCGGGGCAGGCACGTTTGACGGGCTAGACCAACGCGCGACGGCAACGGCCGTCGCGCGTTGGCGCTAACAAGGGCGACACATGACGACTACAAAGAAAACCGCCGAACGTCTCATCAAGAAATATCCGAATCGTCGGCTGTACGACACGGAGACGAGCACGTACATCACGTTGACTGATGTGAAGCAACTCGTGCTGGAGCAGGAGGAGTTCAAGGTCATCGACGCGAAGACCAACGAGGATCTGACGCGCAGCATCCTGCTGCAGATCATTCTCGAAGAGGAAAGCGGCGGTCTGCCGATGTTCTCGTCGTCGATGCTGTCGCAGATCATCCGTTTCTACGGCCATGCGATGCAGGGCATGATGGGCACCTACCTGGAAAAGAACATCCAGGCGTTCATCGACATCCAGAACAAGCTCGCGGACCAGTCGAAGAGCCTTTACGAAGGCAACGCGATGAACCCCGAGGTCTGGTCGCAGTTCATGAACATGCAGGCGCCGATGATGCAGGGCATGATGACGAGCTACATCGAGCAGTCGAAGAACATGTTCGTGCAGATGCAGGAGCAGATGCAGAACCAGGCGAAGAACATGTTCAGCACCTTCCCGTTCAAGCCCGTGACGCCGGGCGGCGCGGCGGCGCCGGCGCAGGGCGCGCCCGAAGGCGGCGAGGAAGAGAAGAAGTAAGCGGCGCGGCGCACATGGCGGGTGGCGCGCGCTGGCAAGTTGCGGCGCGCCGCGGCCTCGCGCGGCAGCGCCGTGCCTCGCTATCAGCTTCGGGCGGCGCCTTGCAAATCGCGCAAGGCTTCGGGGTGGAGGACGGCCACGCGCAGGAGCGTTTGTGCGGCGCCCGTGGGCTCACGCCGGCCTTGCTCCCAATCCTGCAGCGTGCGGGTGGAAACGCCTAACAGTGCAGCGAACGCGCGCTGCGAGAGGCCGGCGCTTGCACGCGCGAGCGCGGCGGCGGTGGGTTTGCCGCGTGTGACTCGCGCAGCGGCGGCTTTCATCTCACGTACCGACTTCAGCAAATCGACCTGAAACGGGTTCATTGTCTTTCTCATATTTGCGCTCTCCGCGCAGCCGGTGAAAGGGTGTGCTTGATCGTGCGCAAGGCGCACCGGGCGAAAATTACCCCGCCGCGTACTTCGCAAGCGAGCAATAGCTGAACGAAGTTTGATCCTGTCCATATTCCATCCGACCCCGGCGCTTCCAGGCGCGCGCCCACCATGCTGCGCCGCACGATACGCCAAACGGGTAAAATGGCGGATTGGCTTGACCCTCGCGCGGCGCAACGAATGCCCTGCGCCCCACATCCGGACGTACACGTGAAAAACCCTGTTGAATCAACGACCTCCCGCAATCCTGCTCCGCGCGTCGGGATGGTTTCCCTCGGCTGCCCGAAGGCGCTTGTCGACTCCGAGCAGATCATTACCCAGCTGCGCGCCGAGGGTTACGAAATCTCGGGGTCCTACGACGGTGCGGATCTCGTGGTCGTCAATACGTGTGGCTTCATCGACGAAGCGGTGCAGGAGAGCCTCGACGCCATCGGCGAAGCGCTTTCCGAAAACGGCAAGGTGATCGTCACTGGCTGTCTTGGCAAGAAGGCGAGCGCGAGCGGCTCGAACCTGATCGAGGAAGTGCATCCGAAGGTGCTCGCCGTGACGGGCCCGCACGCCGTGGGCGAAGTCATGCAGGCAGTGCACAGTCATTTGCCCAAGCCGCACGATCCGTTCGTCGACCTCGTGCCGGCTGCGGGCATCAAGCTCACGCCGCGCCATTACGCGTACCTGAAGATCTCCGAAGGCTGCAATCACCGCTGCACGTTCTGCATCATCCCGTCGATGCGCGGCGACCTCGTGTCGCGCCCGGTCGCCGAGGTCATGCTCGAAGCGGAAAACCTCTTCAAGTCCGGCGTGAAGGAGCTGCTCGTGATCTCGCAGGACACGAGCGCCTACGGCGTCGACGTGAAGTACCGCACGGGCTTCTGGAACGGCAAGCCGATCAAGACGCGCATGACCGATCTCGTCGCGGCGCTGGGCGAGCTGGCCGCGCAATACGGCGCCTGGGTGCGCCTGCACTACGTCTACCCGTATCCGAGCGTCGACGAAGTCATTCCGATGATGGCCGAAGGTCCGTTCAAGGGCCACGTGCTGCCGTATCTCGACGTGCCGTTCCAGCACGCACATCCCGAAGTGCTCAAGCGCATGAAGCGCCCCGCGAACGCGGAGAAGGTCATGGAGCGCGTGAAGGCATGGCGCGAGATGTGCCCCGATCTCACGATCCGCAGCACGTTCATTGCCGGTTTCCCGGGTGAGACCGAAGAGCAGTTCGAAACGCTGCTCGACTTCATCCGCGAGGCCGAACTCGACCGCGTGGGCTGCTTCGCCTATTCGCCGGTCGAAGGCGCAACGGCGAACGAGCTCGACGGCGCGCTGCCCGACGAGGTGCGCGAGGAGCGCCGCGCGCGCTTCATGCAAGTCGCGGAGGAGGTGTCGGCCAAGCGTATCCAGCGCAAGGTGGGCAAGACGCTGAAGGTGCTGATCGACGAGATCAATGCCGACGGCGGCATTGGCCGTACCGCGGCGGATGCCCCCGAGATCGACGGCGTGGTGTATGTTGCGCCCGCGACCAAGGCGTCGAAGCGCTACAAGGTCGGCGATTTCGTTTCGGTGAAGATCACCGGCGCAGACGGCCACGATCTCTGGGGCGAGGTCTGACCGGCATGACGAGCGTCGCCCCGCAAGTCCTCGCTTATGGCGAGGCCATGGTCGAATTCAACCAGTCGTCGAAAGACCGCCCGGAGTATCTGCAAGGCTTTGGCGGCGACACGTCGAACTTCGCCATCGCGGCGGCTCGCCAGGGCGCGCGCACGGGCTTCGTCTCGGCGGTCGGCGACGATCATTTCGGACGCCTCCTGACCGACCTGTGGACGCGCGAAGGCGTCGATACGTCGACGGTGCGCGTGGACGCCACGGCGCCCACGGGCGTCTACTTCGTCTCGCATGGCCCGAGCGGCCATGCCTTCGACTATCTGCGCAAGGGCTCGGCGGCTAGCCGATACACGCCGCGTGATCTGCCGCTCGACGTCATCGCGGCCGCGCGCGTGCTGCATCTTTCCGGCATCAGCGTGGCGATCAGCGATAGCGCCTGCGACGCGGCGCTCGCCGCCGTCGAGCATGCGCGCGAGAGCGGCGTGCGCGTGAGCTTCGACACCAATCTGCGTCTGAAGCTGTGGCCGCTCGCGCGCGCACGCGCCGTGATGAACGAGGTGCTGCGCCTCACCGACATCTGCCTGCCTAGCTGGGACGACGTGGCGGTGCTCACGGGTCTCGACGACCGCGACGCGATCGTCGATTACCTGCTCGCGCATGGTGCTCGCGTGGTCGCGCTCAAGCTGGGCAAGGACGGCGCCTACGTCGCGACGCCCGATGAGCGGCGAGTCGTGCCGGGCCACGTGGTCGCGGCTGTAGACGCCACGGGCGCGGGCGACTGTTTTGGCGGTGCATTCATCGCGCGGCTCGCGGCCGGCGACGATCCATTCGCGGCTGCGCGCTATGCGAACGCGGCTGCCGCACTTTCGACGCTGGGCTTTGGCGCGGTTGCGCCAATCCCTTATCAAGCGGACGTCGAGCGCTTGCTGGCCGGTCAGCCCGCAGGCTGAGCGCGCAGTGGCCAGGCCACACGCCAACCCGAAGCGCCCCTATAACAAGATTCATCCATTCAGGAAGACGAGGAGCAAGACTATGGAACGCGAAGTAGTGGTGGCAAGCGGTGTGCGCACGGCAATCGGCGACTTCGGCGGCAGCCTGAAGGACTTCTCGCCGACGGATCTCGGCGCACGCGTGGTGCGCGAAGTGCTCTCGCGCGCAAATGTGGAAGGCGACGCGGTGGGTCACGTCGTGTTCGGCAACGTCGTGCACACGGAGCCCAAGGACATGTACCTCGCGCGCGTGGCCGCAATCAACGGCGGCGTTGCGCAGCACGCGCCCGCGCTGACCGTGAACCGCCTGTGCGGTTCGGGCCTGCAGGCGATCGTCTCGGCCGCGCAGACCATTCTGCTCGGCGACGCCGACATCGCGATCGGCGGCGGCGCGGAAAACATGAGCCGCGCGCCGTATTCGATGCCGGCCGCGCGTTTCGGCCAGCGCATGGGCGACACACAACTCGTCGACATGATGATCGGCGCATTGCACGACCCGTTCCAGACGATCCACATGGGCGTGACGGCGGAAAACGTTGCGAAGAAGTTCGGCATCACGCGCGAGGCGCAGGACGCGCTTGCGCTCGAATCGCACCGCCGTGCCGAGCGCGCGCTCGCCGAAGGCCGCTTCAAGGATCAGATCCTGCCCATTTCGCTCAAGTCGAAGAAGGGCGAGGTGCTGTTCGATGCCGACGAGCACGTGCGTCAAGGCGCCACGCTGGAAGACTTCTCGAAGCTCAAGCCGGTGTTCGCGAAGGAAAACGGCACGGTCACGGCGGGCAACGCGTCGGGCATCAACGACGCAGCGGCCGCGGTGCTGCTGATGAGCGGCGACGCCGCCCGCGCGCGCGGCGTGAAGCCGCTTGCGCGCCTCGTCTCGTATGCGCATGCAGGCGTCGATCCGGCATACATGGGCATTGGCCCGGTGCCGGCTACGCAGAAGGCGCTAGAACGCGCGGGCCTCAAGGTCAGCGACCTCGATGTGATCGAGGCGAACGAAGCCTTCGCGGCGCAGGCCTGTGCGGTATCGCAGGAACTCGGACTCGACCCGGCTAAGGTCAACCCGAACGGTTCGGGTATCTCGCTAGGCCACCCGATCGGCGCGACCGGCGCGCTCATCACCGTGAAGGCGCTTTATGAACTGCAGCGTATCGGGGGCCGCTACGCGCTCGTGACGATGTGCATCGGTGGCGGCCAGGGCATTGCCGCGATCTTCGAACGCATCTGACGCGTGCGCGTCCACAGTCCGCTGTGCAAGTGAAGGAACGATTCAGATGGAAGTTGTGACGCAAGCACAGCGGCCGCAGCGCGCGGCCGCCCGACAGGGCAGCGCCAGCAAGGCGCGCAGATGGATCGTGGCCGCGGCTGCGGCGGCCATGGTCCTCGCGCTGCCGCTCGCGGCGCGCGCGCAGGACGCAAGCACGCCGCCGCCGGTCAAATCCACGCTCAAGCCGAACCCTGAGTTCGCGAAGCTGCCGCAATACGTCGGCACGCTCGGCAAGCGCCAGATCGTCATGCGCCTTGGCGCCAAGGCAGGCGACGACGACCCGACTGGCGTGCATGGCGAATACCAGTTCACGGATACCGGCGAGGTGGTCCTGATCGCCGGCGACCGCTCGGACGCCACGCTCGAAGCCGAGGATTCGAACGACGGCACGCATATCACCGGTAACTGGGTGGGCACGTTCGCCGAGGACGGCACGCTTTCGGGCGACCGGATGGACCCGGACGATTCCCATCCGGTGCCATTCGATCTGAAGCCGCTCGCCGCGGGGTCCGCGGCTCCGGCCGTGTCGACCGGTGCGGTTCCCGCGCCCGCATCGACTCCTAATGGCGCTCAGGCTGTGAACGGCGTGGGCAATCTCGTCATCGGGCAATAAGCGCCGCTGCGGGTGTTACTCTTCGGTATGCGGCGTTGCGCGCGCCACCCGCGCAAGCCGCGCGCCGCAACGTCCTCGCGCCTCAACCGTATTCGCTCCGACATGACCAAATCCGACTCCAGCCGCGCGTTGCAGACGCGCATCATTCACCCGCAAGACGACCTCACGCCCGGCTTCGAGTCGTTCGCCGCGCCTGTCACGCGGGCTTCGACCGTGGTGTTTCCCGATCTCGCCTCGGTTCGCGCGCTCGACTGGCGCAACGACGCGCAATGGCGCTACGGCCTGCACGCCACGCCCACCTCGGCCATGCTGCAAAAGCGCATCGCCGAGATCGAAGGCGGCGAGCATGCGCTGCTGCAACCCTCGGGTCTCTCGGCCATCTCGAACGTCTACTTCGGACTGCTGAAGTCAGGCGACGACGTGCTGATCCCCGATAACGTCTATTCGCCGAACCGCGATCATGGCGACTGGCTTGCGCGCGATTTCGGCCTCACCGTGCGCTATTACGATCCGATGATCGGCGCAGGCATCGCCGAGCTGATCCAGCCGAACACTAAGCTGATCTGGCTGGAAGCGCCCGGTTCGGTGACGATGGAAGTGCCCGATGTGCGCGCCATCACGGCGGCGGCGCGTGCGCGCAACGTCGTGACGGCCATCGACAATACGTGGTCGGCGGGCCTGGCTTTCAAGCCGTTCGAGCACGGCATCGACATTTCGGTGCAGGCGCTCACGAAGTACCAGTCGGGCGGCAGCGACGTGCTGATGGGCGCGACGATCACCGCCGACCGAGATCTCTATCTCAAGCTCAAGGCGGCCCGCATGCGGCTTGGCATTGGCGTTTCGGTCGACGATTGCTCGCTTGTGCTGCGCGCGCTGCCGAGCATGAAGGCGCGCTTCGAGGCGCACGACCGCACCGCGCTCGCACTCGCTGGATGGCTCAAGACGCGCCCCGAAATCGCGGCGATGCTGCACCCGGCGTTCGAAGACTGCCCGGGCCACGAGTTCTACAAGCGCGACTTCACAGGCGCGGGCGGGCTCTTTTCCGTGGTGTTCGACGAGCGCTACAGTGCTGCGCAAATCGACAGATTCTGCGAGTCGCTCGATCTCTTTGCGTTGGGCTGGAGCTGGGGCGGGGCGCATAGCCTCGCCATGCCGTACGACGTCGGTTCCATGCGCACGGCAGCGAGCTGGCCGCATCGCGGCACGCTGGTGCGCTTCTACATCGGTCTTGAAGAAGAAGCCGATCTGCGCGCCGATATCGAGCGCGCGCTCGCGAGGCTTGCGGAAAAAGCCAGTACGCCTGAATAGACTGCGCAAACCGATAACGGCCGCTCGCGTCCAAAGGGACACGAGCGGTCGTTGCTGTTTCTGGCCGCGGCAAAAAAGACGAATCAGAAAAGACGCAGCAGCCCGTCGAGCCCGACGAAGTTGAACGCGACGCTCGCGGCTTCCCGCACCACCGGCTTCGCGCGGAACGCGACCGACAAGCCCGCCACGCCCATCATCTTGAGGTCGTTCGAGCCGTCGCCCATTGCGATTGCGCGGCGCGGGTCGATGCCGATCTCCGCACAGGTTTCTGCGAGCGTACGTGCCTTCACGTCGGCGTTGACGATCTCGCCAGTCACGCGGCCCGTGAGCTTGCCGTCGACGATTTCGAGCGAGTTGGCGCGCGTGTAGTCGAGCCCGAGACGCGCTTTCAGGCGCTCGGTGAAGAATGTGAAGCCGCCGGAGACCAGCAGCGTCTTCAGTCCCGCGGCCTTCGCGCCCGCGAGCATCTGCTCGGCGCCCGGCGAGAGTTGCAGGCGTTCTTCATACACCCGTTCCAGGGCGCTCGCGTCGAGCCCCTTGAGCAGCGCCACGCGGCGCGTGAGGCTTTCGTTGAAGTCCTTGATCTCGCCGCGCATCGAGGCTTCGGTAATCGCTGCAACCTCGGCTTTCAGGCCGCAGAAGTCCGCGATTTCGTCTATGCATTCGATCGTGATGAGCGTCGAGTCCATGTCCATCGCCACGAGGCCGAAATCGGCCAGCGCGCGGCCCGCTTCGACGAACGCATAGTCAAGCTCGTGCGTGCCGCAGTAGACCTCGAGGTCGGCGCGCTGGGCCGGCTCGGCGTGCTCGATGCGCAGCGCGTGAGCGTCGATCTGCGTGAGGCGGCTGCCGCGGGCGAGGCCGAGGAGCGGCTTGTGATGGACGGTGTCGAGCGGGGCGGGACTCTGGATGACGAGGTTCATGGCAGCACGGGCAAAGCCGACGCACGCGTCGTCGGAGGGTTCGGATGAATCGGATGAAAAAGGGCGCAGTCGCGCGTGTCAGGTCCTGCAGTGCTCCCTGCAGCGCGCCGCAAAGGCCGTCATTGTAACTTCCCGCTGACCGTGGCGGTCGCATGCGCCGTCCTTCGCGCTTCTGGAGGTGGCGGATGTTTCCCCGTTTTTGGCGTAAGTTTGCGATCACCTTGCAGCGACGAAAGCTCCCAATCGAGGCACAATGAAAGCTCGTGCGGCGGTCAGACGGGGGCGGCTGCCGCATGCCGTCAACCGAACGTGTCGCGACTCGCGTCGCGCGACGCGTCATGTGCGCGAAGGCGCCGGGGGGGAACCGGTATGCAGGACGCTCGCAAGGCCCCAGCCACGACATCTGCCCGAACGCCGCGCGGCGAGCGGGCCCCGACATCGGACGCCGCCGCGCCGGCCACGCCTGCCGCGTCCGTGCACCGCTTGCCTCGCACGGCTCGGCGCCGGCGCGACGACTCCGCCGAAAGCGAAATCGACGGCATACGCATCACGAGCGCAAGGCGCGTCATCGATGCGGACAGCGGCACCCACAAGCTCGAACTCGTGCGCTACTACGAGCGCGCCGCGCGCTGGATGCTGCCGCATCTGCGAGATCGCCCCGTGTCGCTCGTGCGCGCACCGCGCGGCCTGAGCGGCGAGATGTTCTTCCAGCGCCACTGCGGGCGCGCGCCGCTGCCCGAACTCACCGAACACGAAGGGCTCGACCCGGGCCATCCGCCGCTGCTTACGATCGAGACGGCGAGAGCGCTGGTGAGCGCCGCGCAAATGGATGTGATCGAACTGCACACCTGGAACGCCAGTGTCCACGACATCGAGCGGCCCGATCGGGTCGTGTTCGACCTCGACCCCGATCCAGCGCTGGGCTGGGACCGCATGATCGAGGTGGCGCAATCCACGCGCGCGTTGCTTGCGGATCTCCGGCTCGAATCGTTTTGCAAGACGAGCGGCGGCAAAGGACTGCATATCGTCGTGCCACTCACGCCGGAGGCGGGCTGGGATGACGCGAAGGCGTTCGCTCGCGCGGTTGCGCAGCATCTGGCCTCGGTGTGGCCCACGCAGATCACGGCCACCATGGGCCCCGAACACCGCAAGAAGAAGATCTTCATCGACTATCTGCGCAATGCGCGCGGCGCAAGCACGGCGCTCGCGTATGGCGTGCGGGCGCGGCCGGGCATGGGCGTGTCCGTGCCGATCGGCTGGGACGAACTGGAGTCGACGACGGGTGGCGCGCAATGGACGCTTGCGACCATCGACGCACGCCTCGCCCAGGTCGAGCAAGCCGATCCCTGGGCGGCCTATGGGCGCGTGCGCCAGAAGTTGACGGCGGAGCTGACGCTGACTCTTGAGTCTGCAGGGAAGTGACGTGCAGCGAGCCGGCTTCGAAAGGCGCCTATGCACGACGGATCGGCAACGTGGACGAAGCCGGCGCATCGCCGCGCGCTGTCGGACGGCAAGCAAATTGCCCGCGATGACAAGCAGGATAAAACCTGGTCCGTTCGATGCATGCGCTCGGCGCAAGGCGACGCGCAGCGCGCTAGACTGGTAACAGACCATCCGCCGCACGGGAGCGGAGCGTCGTACCGCCAGCGCGGCTTGCCGCGTTCGTTGTGTACGCCGCTTTTCGCTCGCGGGCGCGGCCGTTCCCGCCAGGAGGTGACGCATGCCTTGCCGCAGCTCCCGCCATACTCGCCGCCGCCGCGCGGCGCTCGTCCAGTGTGTCCTCGCCGCTGCCTGCGTCATCGCGCTGCCCGCGCTCGCGGCCACGCCGATTACGGTTACCTCGAAGGCCGCCACCGACGGGCCGATCCGCTACACCGTGCGGGTCGCGTCGAAGGCGTTCGGCGACGCTCAGGAAACGCGCACGCTGCGCTCGGGCGACACCGACGACTTCACGTGGCGCACCACGCCGCCGGGCGGTGCGGTCGCCACGCCGCAAGGCTGCCCCGACTACGCCTCATTGCCGCTCGACGCGAACGGCGCGATGGTCAGGCAGACCCAGGTGCGTCTTGCGCCGATCGTCGCGAGCAACGGCACGGCCACCGTGCAGGTGAGCTTCCGTGCCCAGGCGCCGCACGGCACGCAGTCGGTGTCGAGCAACGGCGCATCGATTACGTGCCCTGCCGTGGTCGCGCATAGCGAGGTCGCGCACCTCACGATGCCCACCAACGGCACCGCGAAGACGCTCAAGCTCAGCGACGGCACGCAGATCACGATTTCGGCGCAGCGCTAGGGCGCGCCGCGAGCGGGATGGCCGGCGCAGTGGGCCGGCCGCATGTGTCACACGCGCCGCACAGGCTTAAGCGCGCGCTTTGCGCTCGATAAGCCGCGCAACGAGAAAGCGATGCTCCGGCGAGAAGAGGCGCCGGTACGCGAGCAGCACCGCGCCCACCGTGCCGAGCGCCGAAGATGCAGCGATCAGGAACATGATCACGATCTGATAGCGCACGGCCTGCAGCGGCGATTGCCCCGCGAGCACCTGGCCCGTCATCATGCCGGGCAGGCTCACCACGCCGACCACGGCCATCTGGTTGAGCGTCGGGATCATGCCGGCGCGCACGGCCTCGCGGGCGCTCGCCTGCGCGGCCTCCCAGCGTGTCGCGCCCAGCGCGAGCGCGCTCTCCACACGGTCGCGCCGCGCGGTCAGCTCCTGCATCATGCGCTCCACGCCGAGCGACACGCCCGTTAGCGTGTTGCCGAGAATCATCCCAAGAATCGGAATCGCATATTGCGGCTCGTACCACGGCCGGATGCGGATCACCACGAAGAGCCCGACCGCCGCCACGAGCCACGCGCTCACCCAGATCGACACGATGCTGTCCGCGCGTTGCCCGCCGTAGGTGCGTGCGCCGCGCTGCGCCCCGGCGAAGCCGGCGATCAGCGTCATGAGTACCATGAGCGGCAGCACGACGTACCAGCGGTTGAATGCGAATACCCAGCCAAGCACGTAACCGATCGCGAGCAGCTGCACGACGGTGCGCACGGCGGCCCACGCCAGCTTGCGTTCGAGGTCGAGCTTGAGCAGCACGGAGACCGCGCCGTTGACGAACACGAGCAGCGCCGCAATGGCGACGTCGCCGATGCCGAGGTTCTGCAGCACGCCGGGGCTCATTGCGCGGCTCCCTGAGTGAATGCCGCGCGCGTGGCGGGTTCTTCGAGCACGCCCGCGCGCATGGTCAGATGCCGCTCGCCCACGCGCTGCGCCTGGGCGGGATCGTGCGAGACCCAGACCGTGGCGCGCGCCGTGTGCGCCTCGTCGAACCAGCCCGCCACCAGCGCTTCGACGGCGCGCGCCGATTCGGGGTCGAGAGAGGCGGTCGGCTCGTCGAGCAGGAGCGCTTCGGGATCGAGCTGGAGTACGCGCACGAGCGCAACGATCTGCGCTTCGCCGCCAGAAAGCTCGGAAGTATCGCGTGCGAGGAAGTCGCGGGAGCGGCCGGTGGCGGCGAAGAGGGCGCTCGCGCGGGCCGCGTCGAATCGCGCGTCACGGTAGACCGCTAGCGTATAGGGGTAGCGCAGGTTGTCCTCGACGCTGCCGTCCAGCAGCGCGGGCCGCTGCCGCAGGTACGCAATATGCCGCCGATAGTGGACAATGCGCCCGCGCGTGACCGCTTGGTCATGCCAGCGAACCTCGCCGCCGTCGAGCGGGTCGAGCAGCGCGAGCGCGCGCAGGAACACGCTCTTGCCGGAGCCGGACGGTCCCGTCAGCACGGCGCGCTCGCCCGAGCGCAGTGCGAAATCGGTGGGATGCAGCAGCCACTGGCCGCGTTGCGCGTCGCGCCGGGCGATCTGGCGCACCTCGACGAGCGGTGCGCCGTCGGCGTGGGGTGGGGGAGAATGAGGGTGCTTGAGCATCGAAAGATTGCAAACATGACTGGCCCGCAAGCCGCGAGAGGCAGTCATGCAGATCTAACCAGGCACGCTGACTGCTCTTGCGGTATTGCAACATAGCAGGCCAAACAACAACGTAGAACGTGGAGTACGCATGACGTCACCGCAGCCCAAGCCCTTCAGCCTTGGCCGCACGCTCGCCAGGATCATCGCATGGCTCGTCGCGGTTGTCGTCGTGTTGATTGCCGTGCTCGTCGTTTTCATCCTGACGTTCGACTGGAACCACGCCAAACCCTACGTGAACGAGAAGGTCACCGAGGCCATCGGGCGGCCGTTCGCGATCGAAGGCGATCTCAAGGTGGGCTGGCAAAAACCGCCTGGCGAAACGGGCTGGCGCGCCTGGGTGCCCTGGCCGCGCTTTTCCGCCACGCAGATCGAGATCGCCAATCCGGACTGGACGAAGTCCCCGCACTTCGCCACGCTCGACGAGATCGACTTCGAGGTGGCCGTGCTGCCGCTTCTCGCGCACGACATCGTGATTCCGGCGATCAATCTCGTGAATCCGTCCATCGACGTCGAGCGTCTTGTCGACGGGCGCAACAACTGGACGTTCAAGCTGCCCGCCTCGAGCGGGCCGTCCACATGGCGGCTCGATCTGCACGACATCACGTTCTCGAGCGGCAACATCGACGTGAGCGATCAGCAGACGAAAACCGACGTGAAGATCGCGGTGAGCCTGCTCGGGCAGGGTATCCCGATCGGCAAGGTGATGGAGGAGCAGGAAGCGGCGTCGCGCCAGGGTTCCGCGCAGGTCATAGGCCGTGCGGGCGCGAACCGGCTCACGCAACAGGTGCAGAAGGAACAGGCTTCGGAGGCGGCGGCTGCCAGCGCGGCGAGCGAGGTGGGCGAGGCTAGTGCGGCGGCGGCTTCGAGCGTGCCGGCTGGCGCGAGCGGCGCCGGCACAACAACGGCGGCAACAAGCGCGCCCGCAGCGGGCTCGCAGACGCTCGCCGCGAGCGGTGCCAGCGGCTCCATCGCCGGCTCGGGCGCGGCGCCCGCACAGCCGCCGATGAAACAGCCGTTCTATGCGATCGGCTGGACGATCAAGGGCACGTACGGCAAGACGGCGCTCTCGGGCAACGGCAAGCTCGGCGGCGTGCTCGCCCTGCAGGACGCGAAGCGTCCGTTCCCGATCCAGGCCGACGTGCGCGCGGGCGACATGCACATCGCGCTGGTCGGCACGCTCACCGATCCCATGCATCTGGCTGCCGTCGATCTGCGCCTGTGGCTGCAAGGGCCGAGCCTCGCGCACCTCTACAACCTTACCGGCGTGACGCTGCCGGAAACGCCGCCGTATGCGACGGAAGGGCGCTTCGTCGGCAATTTCAAGCGCGGCGCGAGCGTGTTCCGATATGAGAACTTCACGGGCCGCGTGGGCGGCAGCGATCTGAACGGTACGGTGGTCTACCAGCAACGCTCGCCACGGCCGCTCCTGACGGGTGAACTGGTTTCGAACCTGCTGCAGTTCTCGGACCTCGCGCCGATCATCGGCGCAGACACCAAGGCGAGCAAGGAAAAGCGCGGCGACACAGTCAATCAGCCGGCCGATCGCGTGATTCCGGTCGAGCCATTCCGCACCGACCGCTGGAGCGCCATCGACGCCGACGTCAAGTTCACGGGCCGGCGCATCATCAAGCAGGGCAGTTTGCCCGTTCAGGACCTCTACACGCACGTCGTGTTGACGAACGGCGTGCTCGTGCTCGATCCGCTGCAGTTCGGCGTGGCGGGCGGCACGCTCGGCATGCGCGTCTCGCTCGACGGCAGCGGTGCGCCGCTCAAGGCGCGCGGCACGCTGGAGGCGCGTCACCTGAAGCTCAAACAGCTCTTCCCGAACTTCAAGACGATGCAGTCGGCGCTCGGCGAGATCAACGGCGACGCTTCGCTCACGGCGACCGGCAACTCGCCGGCGGCGCTCGCCGCGACCTCGAACGGCGAGGTGAAACTGCTCGTCACGCAGGGCGAGATCAGCATGCTGCTCATGGAGGCGGCGGGCCTGAACGTGGCGAACGTGGTCTACGAAAAGCTGTTCGGCTCGCGCGACGTGAAGATCAACTGCGCGGCGGCCGACTTCGTCGCCACCAACGGCGTGCTCGATCCGCGCGTGTTCGCGCTCGACACGGACGACGCCGTGATCGACATCGACGGTCCGATCGACCTGCGCGACGAGTCGATGGACATGAAGATCCATCCGCACACCAAGGGCTTCCGCGTTTTCTCGCTGCGCTCGCCGCTCTACGCGAAGGGCACGTTCAAGAATCCGCACGTGGGCGTGGATGCGACCGCGCTGGCGCTGCGCGGCGGCGCGATGATCGGGCTGGGGCTCCTCAACCCGTTCGCCGCGCTGATTCCGCTGATCGCGCCGAGCAACAACAAGCCGCTGCCGTGCGACGCGCTGTTCGCGCAGATGCATCAGCATCCTGTGGCGCCGCCGCCGGGCCAGAAGATGCACGCGTTGCCGAAGCCCGATCTCAGTAGCGCGGGCGCGAGCGGTGCCGCCGCGTCTGACAAGAAAGACCGGGGCGCGAAAGCGAGCCCGGCAACGCCCAGCACGGCGTCGCCTGCGTCGGCCGGCAAGCCGACGCAGGGGCAGGAGCCGCTCTACAAGGGAAGCTGAATCGGGAAGGCTGACGTGCAGACGCTGCTGCGCCGGGTAAATCGCCCCGGCGCAGCAGTGCAGAAAACTTCGTGGAAAGCGCGGCTTAGCGCAACTTAGCGCAACGAGCGGGGGGCGGTGTCGCCGGCGGCGTCCTGGCGGCGCGATACCCGCCGTGTGGTCATGGTCGGACGCGCTGCGCCGAACTCGGGCAAGACCCGGCCGCGCGCACGGCTCGCGAACACGAGAAAACCGAAGCCGTCCGCCTCATACCAATAACCGCCGTTCTCGAGGCCTTCGATCGGCTGCTCGAGCGCGTGAGCGATCGATTCGATGCAGCGCTTGCGCAATTCGCTCGTGCCCGGATAGGGCGGCTGCGCACCGCGCACGCTGCACAGGAGCACATCGAGCCCCGGCAGGACATGCGCATAGAGCACTGGCTCGTCCTGCGCACGCGCGCGCGCAATCTTGGTATCCAGTTGGCCAAACGGTTTGAAATGGCTCAGCACGGCGAGAAATGACTCGTCGCCGTCAGCCTTGACGCGTTTGCGCTTTTTCGGGAAGGACATAAAAATTCGCCTGAAAAAGTTGGATTGCAGTACACGCAGCGTTCCCATGCGACCACTCCCGGACTGGTGCGCCGCACGTCGATCCTTTATAGCACACGGATTTGCTGCGTTCACGAGGATAGAGATGGGGACGGTCCGCTTTATTGGCGCACGAACCGCTGAAGCGACCCAGCCTGCGCGGCCCGCCTTGCTGCCCCTGTCTCGACACCCTCATTGCGTTCGCAAACGCCATGCCGGATCGCACGTCGCGCTCATGTAGATATCCCGGCGCTCTCTCGCTTGTCTCCGTCTCAATAATAGACCTGTGTGTCCGCTCGGTGTGGCGAATTGCCGCAAAAAAGCGGGTTTTCCACGACGAGAGGTGTGTGGTGTCACATACATTGTCATCCCGAAAAATCGCGCAGATAATGTTGCGGTTCTGGTGAGCGCGGCGCCGCCCGGACCCGCCACAGAACCAGACCGACATGAAACTCTTCGCCAAGGGGCTCTTGCTGATCGCGATTCCGAGCGCCGTCGAACTGGCGTTGCTCGGCGTCGTGTTCGACACCCAGGGGGAGGCCGCGCTCGCGGCCAAACGCGCGGAAAACACGCAGCAAATCCTTTGGCAAGCCAACAGTCTCGTTGACCCGCTGCTGCGCGAAGCGGCGCGCGTGCGCACCGGCATCGTGCTCGAAGACCCTTCCTTCATCGATCGCCACGCCGTCTGGACTGAATTCTCCGACCGCATCACGTTGCTCGCGCGCATGGTCGCCGACAATCCTCCCCAACTCGCGCGCGTCCAGCGTATGCGCGATGCCGCCTATGCATGGCGCAAGGAAGCCGGCGATATTGCCGATGCGCTGCGCATGGGCCACAGCGCACCGTTCGCGCGCGTGGCGGGCAACGGCATGCCGCCCGAGATCGAGACGGTGCGCGAGGTGCTGGGCGACTTCATCGCCGAGGAAACGCGGCTCGACGAGGCCCGCGCGGCCATGCTGCGCGAGACGCGCGAGCGCCAGCAGAATGCGCTCATTTTTGCGGTGGTGGGCTCGATGCTGATCTGGGCGTTCACGGCCATGGCGTTCGCGCGCAACGTGGGCGTGCGCCTCGCCGCGCTCGGTGCGAACGCCGAGCGTCTGGGCGACGGCGCGCCGCTCGCGCCGCCGCTCACGGGCAACGACGAAATCGCCGCACTCGATGCGGTGCTGCATCAGACGAGCGCGCGGCTGCGTGTGGCCGAGCGCGAGCAGGCCGCACTGAAGGTGCAGCTCCAGGCGCGCGCCGCGGACCTCGCGAGCGCCAACGAGCATTTGCGGCAGGAGAGTCAGGACAACGAGATGTTCATCTACAGCGTGTCGCACGATTTGCGCTCGCCGCTCGTGAACCTGCAGGGTTTTTCGAAGGAACTGCAGGTATCCTGCGACGACTTGCGCGCGCAGGTCGACTCGGCGGGGCTGCCCGAGCACGAGTATCGCGCGATGGCCGAAGTGCTCGACGGCGATGTCGACGAATCGCTGAAATTCCTGCGCCTGGCGGTGGCGCGCGCCTCGGCCATCATCGACGCGCTGCTGCGCATTTCGCGCGCCGGGCGTCTCGAATACCGCTGGCAGCGCGTGAACGTCGCGCGGCTCGTCGAACGCGTGCTGGGCGGTCTCGCCGAGGAACGCGCGCAGGCTGCGCGCATAGAAGTGGGGGAGCTGCCACCCGCGTGGGGCGACCCGGCCGCACTCGAGCAGATCTTCGGCAACCTCATCGAGAATGCGCTGCACCATCTCGATCCAGCGCGGCCGGGCCGGGTCGAGATCGGCGCGCTCGAGGCCGGCGGCCAATCCGCCGGCGAACCCGGTAAAGGCGCCGGAAAAGACGCAGGAAAAACAGAGGCCGCAGAGCCTGGCGAGCGTACGCGGACCTATTTTGTGCGCGACAATGGCGTAGGCATCGCGCAAGCGTATCTGCCCAAGCTGTTTCGCGCTTTCCAGCGCCTGCACGGCGGCGAATCGCCTGGGCAGGGCACGGGCCTCGCGCTCGCCAAGCGTATCGCGGAGCGCCATGGCGGGCGCGTCTGGGTCGAATCGACCGAGGGCGCGGGCTCGACGTTCTTCGTCGCGCTGCCCGATCAGCCGATGCGTACCACATAGCGGGTAAGCCGGCGCGCGCAGCGCCGCAAGCTTTCAACAAGCCTTGAAGAATTCATGCAGTACGTAGGAGAGTCGAGATGACGAACGGGGAACAGGTCAGCATCGTGCTGATCGAAGACGACGACGGGCATGCCACGCTGGTCGAGCGCAACCTGCGGCGTTCGGGGATTTCAAACGGCTTTCTGCGCTTTCGCGACGGCCAGGAGGCGCTCGATTATTTTTTCGGCACGCCGGGCGACAACCCGGCTGCGTCGGCGGCCTGGCCGTCGCGCGAGGCGCTCGGCAATTTCGTCGTGCTGCTCGACCTGCGCATGCCGCGCGTGGACGGCTTCGAGGTGCTGCGGCGCCTGAAAGCGGAGCCTGCCACGGCGTCGGTGCCGGTGATCGTGCTCACGACCACCGACGACCCTCGCGAGATCGAACGCTGCTACGAGCTCGGCTGCAACGTGTACATCACGAAACCGGTCGAATATGACGCGTTCATCGAAGCTGTGCGCCGACTCGGCTTCTTTCTCCAGGTCGTCAAGCTGCCGCCGGGGCATCGCTTCGTTCAGGCGCCCCCGGCCGGCGCACAATAACGCTTTACGCAAGCATCACGCATGGAATCGTCACGCATTGGCAACAGCATGGAAGAACGGCGGCAAAAACGGCGGCATGCACTGCAAGCCCGAACCGTGCCCGAAGGGACGCTTCGCGCATGACTGAGGAACCCACGATGCTGGCCGGCGCGCGCGTGCTCGTCGTCGACGACGACGAAGGCATCCTGCGCCTCGCCCGCAAGTCGCTTCTGCGCGCCGGAGCGCGCGTGGACACCTGCACGGGTGTGGGGGAGGCGCGCGCATTGCTCGCCGTTCAGACGCCCGACGTGCTCGTGCTCGACTATCAGCTCGACGGCGCGGAAACGGGCCTCGACTTCTTCCGCCGCCTGCGTGCCGACGACGTGCGCGTGCCGGCCATCCTCGTGACCGGGTTCACCGACGAATCCCGCGTGATCGCAGCGCTGCGCGCGGGCGTCTCGGACGTGGTGCCGAAATCGGGCGACTATCTCGACTATCTGCCGGAAGCCGTTGCACGCGTGCTGTCGCAAGTGGCGCTCCAGCGTGCCTCCGACGAAGCACTGCTGCTGCGCGACCGCGAAGAGCACTACCGCACGCTTTCCGAGGCGTTGCCGCACCTCGTGCTCACCTGCGGCGCGGACGGCCATTGCGACTTTGTCTCGAAGCAGTGGCTCGACTACACGGGGCTCGACGCGGGCCAGTCGCACGGTCTCGCCTGGCTCGATGCCGTGCACGCCGACGATCGCGACGAGATTCGCGATACCTGGCTCGATGCCGTGGGCAGCGGCGCCACCGACTATCGCCATGAGATGCGGATTCGCCGCCGCGATGGCGCTTATCGATGGTTCGATGTCCGAATCGTTGCGATGCGCGACCCGCGCGGCGGCGTCAACAAGTGGTTCGGCAGTTGCACCGACATCGATTCGCAACGCGAAGCGACCGAGGAGCGCGAGCGCCTGCTCGCCTCGGAGCAGGCCGCACGGCAGACCGCCGAAGACGCCAACCGCGCGAAAGACCGGTTCCTCGCGATGCTTTCGCACGAGCTGCGCACGCCGCTGACGCCGGTGCTCGCGGGCACGCGTCTGCTGGAGCAGATCCCGGGCCTGCCCGACGCGGCGCGCTCGGGCGTGCTGATGATCCGCCGCAATATCGAACTCGAGGCGCGTCTGATCGACGATCTGCTCGATCTCACGCGTGTGGCCAATGGCAAGCTGAGCCTCGCGCTCGACACGGTCGACGTGCACGAAGTGATCGGGGCGGTGCTCGAACTCTTTCATAGCGAAATCCAGATCAAGCAGCAGGACGTGCACGTCGATCTGCGCGCGCAGCAACACTATGTGCGCGGCGACCGCGCGCGCCTGCAGCAGATGCTCTGGAACCTCGTGCGCAACGCCGCGAAGTTCACGCCCGACGGCGGCCACATTTACGTGCGTACGCGCGATGAGCGCATGCACGTGGAGATCGAGGTCGAAGACACGGGCATTGGCATTGCGCCCGAGCAGATCGGCAAGCTCTTTCATGCCTTCGAACAGGGCAGCCACAATCTCACGCGCCAGTTCGGCGGGCTCGGTCTAGGTCTTGCGGTGACGCGGGCGCTGACCGAGGCGCACGGCGGGAGCGTGGGCGCGAAGAGCCCCGGCGCGCATTGCGGGGCGACATTCACCATCGTGCTGCCGAGCGCGGCGCGAGGCGAGGGCGCGGCGACGACAGCCGAACTGCGCGGGCCGCATCGGGCGGGCGCGCTGAACATCCTGCTGATCGAGGATCACGAAGACACTGCCGAGGTCATGTCGCAGCTCATGCGCGCGGGCGGCCACGAGGTGACGGTGGCGGGCAGCGTGGCCGGCGCGCTCGCGCTCACGGCCAGCATGCCGTTCGACCTCGTGGTGAGCGACATCGGCCTGCCGGACGGCTCGGGCATCGACTTCATCCGGGCGTTTCGTGCGCAATCGACGGCGCCCGCCGTCGCGCTCACCGGCTTCGGCACCGACGACGACGTGCGCCGCAGCGTCGAAGCGGGCTTCACCGCGCATCTCACGAAACCCGTCAATTTCGAGCAACTCGAACGGCTGATCGAAGAGGCCATCGCTGCGCGCAGCGCGGCGGCCGAACCCGGTTCCGCCGCACCTGCTCCCTGATTGCGTTGGGCACAAAAAAGCCCGCGCGGCCTTGCGGCGGCGCGGGCTTTTGTCTGGATTCTCGCGCGGATCAGCGCGGATTGTTCTGCAGCGAATCGCGGATCTCGCGCAGCAGCAGCACGTCTTCGGGCGTGGGCGCCGGCTCGGCGGCGGCGGCCGCTTGCGGCTGGCGCAGCTTGTTGATGAATTTCACCATCAAAAAGATGATGAACGCGAGAATGACGAAATTGATCACCGCGGTGATGAACGAGCCGTAGCCGAACACGGCCACGCCCGCGGTCTGCAGGTCCTTGTACGACTCGGGGTTGCCTTTATAGCTGGCCGGGATGTGTCCGAGCCGCACGAACATGTTCGAGAAGTCGAGGCCGCCCGTGATCACGCCGATGACCGGCATGATGAGGTCCTTCACGATTGAGTTGACAATGCTCGAGAACGCGCCGCCGATAATCACACCGACGGCGAGATCCATCACGTTGCCTTTGACGGCGAATTCCTTGAACTCCTGGACGATGCTCATGAGCGGGCTCTCCCTGAATGGCGCGGCACGGGGCTGGGGTCAATACGGCGTATTGGCGCAATCATAGCGAACGCATCCGTATCGCGGTAGCAATTTGACATTCCCTGACGTTTTGCCGGGCGGTTTTGCCAGGGACTCGCGACGAAGCCCCGGCAAACGCACTTCGCGTGCCTACCGCACGCGCATGGATTCAATGCGCGTGCGAGATCTGCTGATGGAAAGTCGTGGGATCGGTGTTCGTGCCACACAACAGCACGCCTACGCGCTTGCCTTGCAGCGTATCGCGCAGCGGCCCGAGCAACCCCGCCGTCGCGGTGGCGCAAGCGGGCTCCACGGCGAGCTTGAGTTGCTCGAATAGCACGCGCATCGCGCTGCGCAGGGCGTCGTCGGAGACCGTGACGACCCGTTCGAGATGGCGGCGGCACAGCGTATAGCTGTATTGCTCCGCATGCGGCGCCATCAGCGAGTCGGCGATCGAATGCATATGGGTCAGGCGCACCGTGCGGTTCGCGGCGAAACTGCGGCTCATCACATCCGAGCCCTCGGGCTCGACGCCATACACGCGCACGCTCGGATTCGCGAGCCGCAGCGCGGTGGACACGCCCGCAGCGAGCCCGCCGCCGCCAATGGGCACGACGACGGCGTCGAGATCGGGCGCTTGCGTCCCCCATTCGTAGCCGAGTGTGGCCGTGCCGAGCACCGTGCGATAGCCGTTGAACGGATGCACGAAATAGCGTCCCTCGTCGGTCTCGATCCGGCGCACGATCTCGAACGCCTCGCTGCTGTTGCCCGCCACGACGATTTCCGCGCCAAGGCGCTTGCATTGCGCGACGCGCGCCGCGCTCGCGGTGCGAAAGAGCACGACCTTCGCGCTGATGCCGAGGCGCATCGCCGCATACGCGACCGCAATGGCGTGATTGCCGCCCGACACGCACGTGACGCCCGCGCTGCGTTGCGCGGCGTCGAGCGCGAGCAGATGCGTGAACGCGCCGCGCACCTTGAAACTGCCGCTCGATTGCAGCAGCTCGAACTTGAAGTTCACGAGCGTGGCTTCGAGAGTGGACAGATCGTGGCGGTCGAACACCGGCGTTCGCAACACCCACGGCGCGAGCGCGAAATGCTGCGAGGCGATCTCGTCGAGCGTGGGGATCGCCTCACCGTCTATCGTGTGGCTGGTGGGGAGCGGCGCGGCGGTGGACATGATGGTGCGCGTCCAGCGTGGTTAGCAGGGGTTACTGCGCCAGGGTTTCGACGGACATGCCGTGCACGAGCTTGCGCAGGAAACCTTCGCAGGCCGCGAGCTGTTCGAGCGAGACGTATTCGTTCGGCTTGTGCGCCTGCTGGATGTCGCCGGGGCCGCACACCACGCTCGGAATGCCCGCGCGCGCAAAGAGGCCAGCTTCGGTGCCGTAGGCCACTTTGCGACGCGACTGGTCGGCAGTGAGCGCGCGCACGAGTTGCGTGATCGCGGCCTGCTCGGTGGCGTCGAGGCCGGGGGCGGCTGCGATCTTCGTGAATTCGATTGCACCCACCGCGTGCTCGCGCTGCATCTTCGGCACGAGCGTTTCGCGTGCGTACTGCTCGATGCGCGCGAAGATCGTATCGGGGTTGAGCGTCGGCAGATTGCGGAACTCGAATGCGAAGCGGCATTCTGCCGGCACCGTGTTGATGGCGTTGCCGCCTTCGATCGTGCTGGTTTGCGCGGTCGTGAACGGCACATCGTAAAGCTCGTCGAACGGGCCGTTCGCGCGGAACTCGTCGGCCATGTCGCGGATATAGCAAATGAGACGCGCCGCGTACTCGATCGCGTTCAGGCCGCGCGGCGTGAGCGACGAATGCGCGGCCTGGCCGCGAACGCAGCACTGATACGCGTTGATGCCCTTGTGGGCCACGATGGGGCGCATGCTCGTGGGCTCGCCCACGATGCAGCCTTCGGGCTTCACGCCGCGCTTCACGAGTTCTTCGATCATGAGCGGCGCGCCCACGCAGCCCACTTCCTCGTCGAACGAGAGCGCGAGGTGCAGGGGCTTGGCGAGTTTCGTCTGCTGGATCTCGGGCAGCAGCGTGAGCGCCGCGCCAATGAATCCCTTCATGTCGCAGGTGCCGCGGCCGTAGAGCAGGCCGTCGCGGATCTCGGGCTTGAACGGGTCGCTGTCCCATTTCTGGCCGTCCACGGGCACCACGTCGGTGTGACCCGAGAGCACGATGCCGCCGTTCGTCTCTCCGTCATGCGCGGGGATCGTGGCGAACAGGTTGGCCCATTTGCCGTCGCGGCCATAGGTGAGCGTCGACTCGATGCCGCGCGCGCGCAGGTCGTCGCGCACGGTTTCGATCAGGCCGAGATTCGGATGGCGGCTGACCGTATCCATCGAAACGAGGCGGGTAACCCAGGGGAGCGAGGCGGGAAGGGCGGCGGAAGGCGTGGACGACTGCGCTGTTTCAGCGGCGAGGGACATGTTGGACTCCGGCTTGCTTGTATTCTTCATCTTACCCAAAAAGAATGCGGCAAGCCAAAGCTGCCGGCTGTGCGGCGTCTCACGTAACGCGCAATTGCAGCGTGTATGGCGCGCTGCAGCATGACGTGAAAACGCCCGCGCGGAGGGCAAACCGCGCGGGCGTCTGAAGGTGCCGCAAGGGCGCTTAGCGCGATGCGCTGGCGCGATTGGGCGCGCCGAGCGCGCGCAACGTCTCCTTCACCGTTGCCACGCGCACGGCGAGGTCGGGGCTGCGCGTTTCGATGCGCAGCTTGTCCTGGCCCGCGAGCTTGATGTGCTTGTGCTTCTGCACCATCTCGATGATGCGCATGGCGTCCACAGGCGGATTCGGCACGAACTGCAGGCCAATGACCGCTTCGCCCGCATCGATTTTCGTGATGCCGAGCGGCTTGGCGGCCAGCCGCAGCCGATGCGTTTCAATGAGCGCGTGCGCCTGCGCCGGCATCTTGCCGAAGCGGTCGATCAGCTCTTCCTGAATGCCGTCGATCGAGTCGTCGTGCTCGCAGTTCGCGAGGCGCTTGTAGAGCGACAGGCGCTCCTGCACGTCGCCGCAATAGTCGGCGGGCAGGATAGCGGGTGCGTGCAGGTTGATCTCGGTGGTCGCCGCGAGCGGCGCGTTGAGATCGGGCTCGCGGCCGTCCTTGAGCGCCTTCACGGCGTCGTTGAGCATGTCTGTGTAGAGCTGGAAGCCGATCTCCTGAATTTCGCCCGACTGCTTGTCGCCGAGCACTTCGCCAGTGCCGCGAATCTCGAGGTCGTGCATCGCCAGATAGAAGCCCGAACCGAGTTCTTCCATCTGCTGGATGGCTTCGAGACGCCGCTGCGCCTGCTTCGTGAGTCCTTGCGGATCGTGCACAAGCAGATACGCGTACGCCTGGTGGTGCGAACGTCCGACGCGGCCGCGCAACTGGTGCAGCTGGGCGAGACCGAATTTGTCGGAGCGGTGAATGAGGATCGTGTTCGCGGTCGGCACGTCGATGCCGGTCTCGATGATGGTCGTACAGAGCAGCACGTTCGCGCGCTGCGCCACGAAATCGCGCATCACGGCTTCGAGTTCGCGCTCGTGCATCTGGCCGTGCGCCACGGCGATGCGCGCTTCGGGCACGAGCGCTTCGAGCATTGCGCGGCGGTTCTCGATGGTCTCGACTTCGTTGTGCAGGAAGTACACCTGGCCGCCGCGCTTGAGTTCGCGCAGCATCGCCTCGCGAATCACGCTGTCTTCCTCGCGGCGCACGAAGGTCTTGATGGCGAGGCGCTTTTGCGGCGCGGTCGCGATCACGGAGAAGTCGCGCAGGCCTTCGAGCGCCATGCCGAGCGTACGCGGAATGGGCGTCGCGGTGAGCGTGAGCACGTCCACTTCCGCGCGCAGGGCCTTGAGCGCCTCCTTCTGGCGCACGCCGAAACGGTGTTCCTCGTCGATGATCACGAGCCCGAGGCGCTTGAACTGAACATCGGATGAAAGCAGCTTGTGCGTGCCGATCACGATATCGACGCTGCCGTCGTTGATCTGCTGGATCGCGCCGCTCACTTCCTTGGCGGACTTGAAGCGCGACAGCTCGGCAATGCGCACGGGCCACTCGGAAAAGCGGTCGGTGAAGGTCTGCGTGTGCTGCTCGGCGAGCAGCGTGGTGGGCGAGAGGATCGCCACCTGCTTGCCGCCCATCACGGCGATGAACGCCGCGCGCAACGCCACCTCGGTCTTGCCGAAGCCCACGTCGCCGCACACGAGGCGGTCCATCGGCTTGCCGCTCGTCATGTCGCCGATCACAGCGGCGATCGCCGCGGCCTGGTCGGGCGTCTCCTCGAAGCCGAAGCTCTCCGCGAACTTCACGTAGTCCTTCGGTTCGAGCGCGAACGCGTGGCCCTCGCGCGCGGCGCGGCGCGCGTAGAGATTCAACAGCTCGGCGGCGGTGTCGCGGATCTGCTGCGCGGCCTTGCGGCGCGCCTTTTCCCACTGGCCCGAGCCGAGCGCATGCAGCGGCGCGCTATCCGGATCGGCGCCGCTGTAGCGCGAAATCACATGCAGCTGCGAGACCGGCACGTAGAGCTTGCTGCCGTTTGCGTATTCGAGGTGCAGGAATTCTGTGTCGCCTTCGCCGAGGTCCATCGTCACGAGGCCGTGATAGCGGCCGATGCCGTGCTGCGCATGGACCACCGGATCGCCCACCTTGAGTTCGGAGAGGTCGCGCACCATCGAATCGACGTTGCTCGCCTGTTCCTGGCGGCGGCGCCCGGCGCGGCGCGCGAGCGGTCCGTAAAGCTCGGTCTCAGTGATGACCGCGAGTTCCTCGCCCGGCAGCGAGAAGCCCGTGGAAAGCGGCGCGACGCCCAGCGCGAAGCGCTCGTCGCCGGTGAGCCAGTCCTCGAAGCTGTCCGCGCCCCCGGGGCGAAGATGGTTGTCGGCGAGCAGCTGCGCGATGGTTTCGCGCCGGCCTGCCGACTCCACCGCAAACAACACGCGGTTCTTCGTCGTGTCGAGGTACGTGCGCAGCGAGGCGAGCGGGTCGTCGGCGTGACGGTCGATCGCGAGGCTCGGCAGCGCCGTGGCCCAGCCGCCGGCGCTCGTCGCGGGCAGCACGAGGCGCGCGAAGGGCTTCGCGAACGCAAAGAAGTCCTCGTCGGTCAGGAATAGGCGCTGCGGCTCGAGG
Source organism: Paraburkholderia sp. JHI869 (assembly GCF_038900775.1). Lineage (NCBI taxonomy): Bacteria > Pseudomonadati > Pseudomonadota > Betaproteobacteria > Burkholderiales > Burkholderiaceae > Paraburkholderia > Paraburkholderia sp. JHI869. The sequence continues at coordinate 9,988 of NZ_JAYMSC010000003.1, read as the reverse complement.
ATCGGCCGCTCGCGGTCGTGCGAGAGGAAGTTGTGGCGCTGCTTCGTGTCGTTCGTGAAGCGGCGGATCGAGGCTTCGAGGTCGCCCGAGAACACCAGCTGCGCGTTTTCCGGCAGATAGTGGAAGAGCGTAGCCGTCTCTTCGAAGAAGAGCGGCAAGTAGTATTCGATGCCCGCCGAAGGCACGCCGTTGCCGATGTCCTTGTAGATCGTCGCGCGGCTCGGGTCGCCCTCGAACACCTCGCGCCAGCGGCTGCGAAACGCCGTGCGTGCCGCTTCGTCGAACGGGAATTCGCGTCCCGGCAGCAGGCGCACGTCCTTCACGGGGTAGAGGCTGCGCTGGCTGTCCGGATCGAATGCGCGGATCGAGTCGACCTGATCGTCGAAGAGATCGATGCGGTAGGGTAGCGGCGAGCCCATCGGAAAGAGGTCGATGAGCGAGCCGCGCACGCAGTATTCGCCGGGGCGCACCACCTGGCTCACGTGCTCGTAGCCCGCGAGCGTGAGCTGCGACTTGAACTTCGCTTCGTCGAGGCGCTCGCCCTGCGAGAACGAGAACGTATAGGCCGCGAGGAATGAGGCGGGCGGCATGCGATACAGCGCCGTGGTGGCCGGCACGATGAGAATGTCGCAGCGGCCTTCGCCGAGGTCGTGCAGCGTGGCAAGACGCTCCGAAACGAGGTCCTGGTGCGGCGAGAAGGTGTCATACGGCAGCGTTTCCCAGTCGGGCAGGAGGCGCACACGCGCCTCGGGCGCGAAAAACGGAATCTCCTGGGTGAGCCGTTGCGCGTCCACGGCGCTTGCGCAGAACACGGCGAGCAGTGGCGCCTGGCCCGCGCCGGCGCGCGCGGCCTCGCGGTAGCGGGCGATCAGTAGCGCGTCGGACGAGCCGTGCGTGCCGTCGAACGCGTAGCGCTGCCCCGGCTTGACGACGGCGACGGGGGACGGAGATTGCGAGGAAGCGGCGATATCGGACATAGGCAGCAGGGTGGCCGACGCGTGTGTCGGTATGGTGGCCAGTTCAGTTCGGGCGGAGTGCAACGCCGGAATATGGGGGCCGGTTTCTGGTCTTCAAGCGAATTCGTCGCGCGTATTTCTCACGTCGACCGACGTTTTGCAGGCGTCCGGCGTGCGGGTAAGGGACCTATTATAAAATCCGTCCTTTACTTTGACTCATGCGTCTCGCGATACCGTGACTTCACGCCTCTTTGCCCTGATTCCGTGCGCCGGCACCGGCAGCCGGTCGGGCTCGGCCATGCCGAAACAATATCGAATCGTTGCCGGACGCGACCTCCTGCACTATACGCTCGCCGCTTTCGACGCCTGCAACGAATTCTCGCAGACGCTCGTGGTGCTTTCGCCCGACGATAGCCACTTCGACGCCCGGCGTTTCGGCGGCTTGCGCTTTGCCGTGCGTCGCTGCGGCGGGGCCTCGCGCCAGGCTTCGGTGTACAACGGCCTCGCCGCGCTCGCCGAATTCGGCGCAACCGACGACGACTGGGTGCTCGTCCACGACGCCGCGCGCCCCGGCATCACGCCCGCGCTGATCCGCACGCTCGTCGAGTCGCTCAAGGACGACCCCGTGGGCGGCATCATGGCGCTGCCGGTGGCCGACACGCTCAAGCGCGTCGCACCGAAAGACCCCGCGGCGCCCGGCACGCACATCGCGCGCACTGAATCGCGCGACGGACTCTGGCAGGCCCAGACCCCGCAGATGTTCCGCATCGGCATGCTGCGCACGGCCATCGAACGCGCGCAGCAAGACGGCCACGATCTCACCGACGAAGCGAGCGCGATCGAATGGCTCGGCCACGCGCCGCGACTCGTGCAGGGCAGCCTGCGCAACTTCAAGGTGACGTACCCCGAAGATTTCGCGCTCGCCGAAGCGATCCTCAGCCGGCCCGCAGAATAAGCGCACCCGCAATCCATTTACCGGAACCCCACACATGGACATCAGAATCGGACAAGGCTACGACGTGCACGCGCTGGTGCCCGGCCGCCCGCTCGTGCTCGGCGGCGTGACGATCCCCTACGATCGCGGCCTGCTCGGCCACTCGGACGCCGACGTGCTGCTGCACGCCATCACCGACGCGCTGTTCGGCGCCGCCGCGCTCGGCGACATCGGCCGCCATTTTCCCGACACCGACAAGCAGTTCTACGGCGCCAACAGCCGCGTGCTGCTGCGCGAATGTCTGCGCCGCGTGCAGGAGGCGGGTTTCACGCTCATGAACGTCGATACCACGGTGATCGCGCAGCAGCCCAAGCTCGCGCCCCATATCGAGTCGATGCGCCAGACGATCGCCGAAGACCTGAACCTGGCGGTCGAGCGCGTCAACGTGAAGGCGAAGACGAATGAGAAGCTCGGCTATCTCGGCCGCAGCGAAGGGATCGAAGCGCAGGCTGCGGTCCTGCTGCTGCGCGCGTGATGCGTTATTCAACCCTTGTTTTGAAGGGTTGAACGGCGCGAGCAGGGCGCGTGCCCGCTGCGCACCCGACGGCGATGATTGCAGCTGCAATCATCGCCGTTGCTTTTCTTGCCGATTAATTTCCGTTTTTTTCGTCCCATACTGAACCGGTAACCGGAAGTGGGGAGGACGATGGCGGGAGTTGAAAGACGCGTGAAAGGCCTCGACGGCCTGCGGGCGCTGGCAGTCGTGCTCGTATTCCTCTCGCACAAGGCCCACGTCGATGCCGTCGACGCTGGCAAGATCGGTGTCTGGCTGTTCTTTCTGATCAGTGGCTATCTGATCATCGGTGAGTTGCATCGCAATCGGGTCCGCATCGAGCAGCACGGTGCGCGCACGGCCGCGCTGCTGTATGTCTTCTTCATGAAGCGCACACTGCGCATTTTTCCCGTGTATTACCTGTTGCTCATTGCGCTCACCATCGCGCATGCGAGCTTCTATCAGCGCGATGTCGATCTTGGACTCGCCTGGCATTTCGCATTCCTCTCCAATTACTGGATTGGCGTGGTGCACGACGGTTGGCCCGGCACCGTGTCGCATTTCTGGAGCCTCGCGGTCGAACAGCAGTTCTATCTCGTCGCGCCGTTTGCGCTCCTGTTCGTGCGTGCGTCGCGTCACCTCGCGCTTTGCGCGGTGGTCATCGCGGCGGCTGCGTTCGCGCATCTCGCGCTCTACGAGGAAGGCGCGATCGCGCCGCTCATCTACGCGTTCTCACCGTGGAACTTCGCCATGCTCGCGCTCGGCGGCGCGCTGGCGATTGGCGGCGCGCGCGTGCCGTTGCGCTCGCGCGCTTTGAGCGCGGTGTGGTTCGTCGTGGCGTGTGCGGCGATCGCCGGCTTCGCGCTGGCGCGTGCCGATTGTGGCGAGTGGGCCGAAGGCGTAACGAGCGCGACGATGCTGCCGGGCTTCATCGACATCGGGCTCGCCCTCGCGCTCTGCGCGCTATTCCTGTGGCTTGTGCGTTGCCAGGACAGCGTGCTCGTCGCGGTGCTCGAGGTACGGCCGCTCGCATATCTCGGCACGATCAGCTACGGCTTCTATCTCTTCCACAACCTCGTGCCGGCGCGTCTTGGCGTAGCGCCGGGGCTCTATGCGCGGATCCACTTGCCGGACGCCGCACAGACCGTCCTCGCGCTCACGCTGCAGTTCGCGCTGGCCGTGCTGCTCGCGCATCTGTCGTGGCAGGTGCTGGAAAAGCGCGTGCTCGAGTGGAAGCGGCCGCTCGAAACAGCGATACGCAACCGCCTGCCCACGCGCGCCGCGGCGAGCCAGACGTGAAGCGCAATGCGCGAGGAGGCGAGGCCTAAAGCGTCTCGCCGCCGACCTCGCGGCCGTCGGGGCACAACTCGCCGGTCTGTAAGCCATCGAGCACACGCAGCACTTCTTCGGCGCTGCGCCCGACGTTCACGTTGTTCACCGTGACATGCTGGATCGTGTTGTCGGGGTCGACGATGAACGTCGCGCGCAGCGCCACGCCCGCTTCCTTGTCGCGTATGCCGAGCTGATCGATGAGTTCGCCCTTCACGTCGCCGAACGAATAGTGATTGAGGCGATCGAGACTCTTGTCCTCGCGCCGCCAGGCGAGCTTCACATATTCGTTGTCGCAACTGCCACCCATGACGACTGTTTCGCGGTCATCGAATTCCTTGATGAGCCGTGCAAATGCGACGATCTCGGTGGGGCAAACGAGCGTGAAATCCTTGGGGTAGAAGTAGATCACCTTCCACTTGTTGGCGAAGGTCTGCTCGGTGATCTCGACGAACGCCGATGCGCCGTTTTCTTCGGGATGGTTGAAGCCGGGTTTCGCGGCCGTGACGGTGAAGGCTTCGAGTTTGTCGCCGACGGTTTTCATGGCGGATGTCCTCAGACGAGAGGCGGGCCGGGCGGCCCGCTTTGACGCCGCGCGCGGTGCGCAACGTGGCGTGCCCATGAAAACGATTGTCGCAGGTGCGGGCGGCGCATGATGCGAGGGTGCGCCGCCGCCGGGTCTCGCGCAGGAGAGGGGGAGCTCAGGCGCCCTTGGCGAGCGGGAACTCGATCGTCACTTCGAGGCCGGGGCCCGGCAGCCGGTTGCGCAGGCGCAGCGCGCCGCGATAGCGGCCCACGAGGCGCTGCACGATGGCCATGCCGAGGCCTGTGCCGTTGGCCTGCGTGCGAGCCGTGTCGACGCGGTAGAACGGCCGCGTGACGAGCGGGAGTTGATCTTCGGGAATGCCGGGGCCTTCGTCGACCACCGAGAGTTCGACGCGCGAATGCGAGACGCGCGTTTCGAGCATGATGTGCGGAATGCCGTCGGTTTCGCTCGCGCCGTACTTGCGCGCGTTCTCGATGAGGTTGCCCACCACGCGGCGCATGTCGGTGTCGTCGGCCTCGATCATGGCCGAAGGCGCGAGCCGCGTGATGAGGCGCACGCCGTCTTCGGTCGCCATGCGCGCGGCCATCTCGCCCGCGATGACCGACAGATCGACGCGCTCGGGCATGCGTTGGGCAGGCCGTGCATAATCGAGGAAGCGGCCGATGATCATGTCCATCTGCTCGATGTCGTCGATCATCGCGTCCTTGGTCGCCTGGTCGGATGGACTCATCTCCGTCTCGAGCCGCAGACGTGCAAGCGGTGTGCGCAAATCGTGCGAAATGCCCGCGAGCATGAGCGCGCGGTCGGCCTCTAGCTGCTCGAGGTCGCGCACCATCTGGTTGAACGAGCGATTCGTCTCCGCTGCGACGCCCATGCCGCTCTCAGGCAAGGGCGCGGGCGGCTGCCCGGAGCCCAGCATCCGTGCCGACATGGCCAGACGCGCGAATGGCCGGTTCACGAGACTCGTGATGAAGGCCGCCCCAAAGAGCGATAGCGCAAGCGCGGAGACGCCCCATCCGACCCACTGCAAGCCTGTGACGTTGTCGAGCTGGTCGCGGTCGAGCGCGACCCAGTAGTCGTCGTCGTCGATCTTGAAGCTGATCCACACGCCCGGAATGTCGTTCACGGACTGCGCGATCACGGTGTCGTCGCCAAGCCGCCCGCGAATGTCATGCTCGATCAGACGATTGAGCGACTCGTCGGGCTGGAGCTTGTATTTGTCGGTGGTTTCGCGCGGGTACACACGCACGCCTTCGTTGCTCTCGAGATCCTGCAGCAGCGCGCGGCGCAGATCGGGATCGGAGTAGAGGAGCGCGGTGCGCGTGAGCTTCACGACCGCAACGAGCTGGAGCGCCACGCGCTGTGCGCGCGGCTCCCGCTCGATCACGCGAAAGCTCTGAAACCACGCGGCGAGACTGACCGCGATGAGAAGGGCGATCAACAGGAAGGTGCGCCAGAACAGATCGCCGAACGCGAGCGTGAGCAAACGCCGGTCAATCCGCATGGACCCTTCCCGTTTCAACAGAGGCAGTGCAGACAACGAGACACCATCCAGGATCAGGCGGCGCCGTCGGGAATGAACACGTAGCCAAGTCCCCAGACGGTTTGAATGAAACGCGGGCTGCCCGGATCGGGTTCGATGAGCTTGCGCAGGCGCGAGATCTGCACGTCGAGGCTACGGTCGAACACTTCGTATTCACGGCCGCGCGCAAGCTCCATGAGCTTTTCGCGCGAGAGCGGCTGGCGCGGATGACGCGCAAACACCTTGAGCACCGAGAATTCGCCCGTGGTGAGCGGAATTTCCTGGCCAGCCTTGGTGAGCGTACGCGTGGCGAGATTCAATGCGAATTCGCCGAACTCGAACACCTCGGTGGTTTCCGAGGGCGCGCCCGGCAATTCGGATGGCGCCTGGCGGCGCAGCACCGCGTGAATGCGTGCGACAAGTTCGCGCGGGTTGAAGGGCTTGGGCAGATAGTCGTCGGCGCCCATTTCGAGGCCGACGATGCGATCCACGTCCTCGCCCTTGGCGGTGAGCATGATGATGGGCGTGCGGTCGTTGCTGCCGCGCAGGCGGCGGCAGATCGACAGGCCGTCTTCGCCTGGCAGCATGAGGTCGAGCACCAGCAGGTCGAAACGCTCGCGCACCCACAGCTTGTTCATGGCGGGGGCGTTTTCGGCCACATAGACGTTGAAGCCTTGCTCACCGAGGTAGCGGCGCAGCAGGTCCCGCAGCCGGGGATCGTCATCGACAACGAGAATTTTGGACGGGTTTTTGGTTTCCATGCCTGGCATCTTAGCGCGATTGGATACTGATGCGAGTTTGCACCAATTATCAGGTTACAGTCAGTTACAAAATTTACCCGTGCTGTGCCACGACGGCAAGCACTGACAGATAGACTTCTTTACGTAAAGCGGCAGTTCGGTAGATACTTCATTCGACTTTAAAATTCATGCCCGCGCCGAGCCGGGTTCGTACATGTATTCGAGGTAGCCGTTTGCCGCGTCAAGAAGGGAACAAAACGATGGGAGGGGTCAGGCCGACAATGCGCCACACCATGCTTGCACTGGCGCTAGCCGGTGGCGTGGCGGCTGCATTGGAGTCGGTGCCAGCCCGGGCCCAGCCCTCCGCAGACCGCTACGAGAACTCGCAGTCCTCCACTCGCTCGCCGGGCGGCAAACCGTCGATGCGACGCATACGCAGCGACACGATCCCGCGCCCTGCATCCGACATCAACCAGCGTCCCGCGGTTCCCCCCGATCTCGATCAGCGTCGCCGCGACGGCCATATGACGCCCGACGAGCGGCGCCTCTTGCGTCAGCATATCGAAGACGCCGTGCGCGAACTGTACAAGCGCTAATGCCGCTTCGGCGCGCGTAAATGCCGCTCGCCGCGATAACGTATTCACGATTTTCCCTTCGCCCTCGTTCGCGCCTTTCTCGCGCCTTTCATGATTTTATCGGCATCGAATCGTGTAATCGTGCCGGTGAGACGCGTTGAAAAATACCGTAGCAATTGGGCAGTCAACATCCGTTTGACCGCGACCGTTAAGCCGGTACATTCAATGACTGCGCCGGCGGTTTTGTCGGGCGCCCAATCATCATGAGCGATTCCAGACGGTCGAGGCCAAACGCGCAGTCCGCCGCGGACGCAGCGACGCCCGACGACAGCGCGGATGCGCTGCTCGATGCCGACGACGCCCGCCATCTTCTCGTGCGCACGGGCTTCGCACCGCGGGCCAGCGAAGTCGGGTCTTACGTGGGACTCACGCGAGAACAGGCGGTCGCGCGGCTCGTCGGCAGCGCGCGCAGCGAGGCGCTCACACCACTACCCGCATGGACAGCCGAAGTGCCGCCGAGCCGCGCGCAGCGCAACGCATGGACACCCGAAGAACGCCAGGAAGCGCAGCGCCAGCGCGGTGCGCGCTACGACGAATTGCGCGCGTGGTGGCTGCGCGAGATGCTCGTCACGCCTTCACCGCTGACCGAGCGCATGACGCTCTTCTGGCACAACCACTTCACCTCGGGGCAGGACAAAGTCGGCGAGCCGCAGTTGATGGCCGCGCAAAACGCGCTCTTGCGGCGCGATGCGCTGGGGAGTTTCGCGAGCATGTTGCACGCCGTCGCGAAGGATCCCGCGATGCTGCTTTATCTCGACGGCGCGAGCAATCGCAAGGGCAGGCCCAACGAGAATTTCGCGCGCGAAGTGATGGAGCTGTTCACGCTGGGCGAAGGGCAATACTCGCAGCGCGACGTTGCCGAAGCGGCGCGCGCCTACACGGGCTGGAGTCTCGACCCCGACACCCAGGCGTTCGTCTGGCGCGCCAACTTGCACGACGACGCAGAGAAGACCGTGCTTGGACGCAGCGGCGCGTTCGACGGCGATCAGGTGCTCGACATCCTGCTCGCGCAGCCGCAAACTGCCCGATATGTGTCGGCCAGGCTGTGGCGCGAGTTCATCTCCGGTACGCCGGACGATGCGCAGCTTGCAGGCGTCGCTGATCGCTTCCGCGCAAGTGGTTATGAGGTCGGCGCTGCGCTGCACGCGCTGCTTTTGACGCCGGCGTTCTGGGATGCAGGCAATCGGGGCGTGCTCGTGAGTTCGCCGGTGGAATTCATCGTCGGGACGATGCGGCGGTTCGACGTGGTGTATGGCGACACGCTGCCGTTCGCGCGGCGCGCTGCCGCGTTGGGCGAGAACCTGTTTTATCCGCCGAACGTGAAGGGGTGGCCCGGCGGCGCGTCGTGGATCAATAGCTCGACGCTGCTCGCGCGCAAGCAGTTCGTCGAGCAGTTGTTTCGTGCGACGGAAGCAGGGCGCCCGCATGCTTCGGCCGCGCCGGCGAAGGTCGCGGCGAGCATGCCGCAAAGCATGCTCAACGCACCGAACGCGATGCGGCGAGACGTCTTGCAAGGCGGCATGCGTTTCGATCTGGATGGCTGGCTTTCGCACTTCGGTCTTAGCGCCGACGCCAGGCCCAACCTCTCTGCGCAGTTGCAGATGCAGCACGCCGTCCTGCCGCTTGCGCCCGTCGATGCGATTGCAGTGGGCAGCAGTGCGCAGGCATATCTCCAGGCACTGCTGATGGATCCGGTGTATCAGTTGAAGTGAAGAAGTGAAACATGGATATGAACGGCCGAATCCCGGGCGGCAATGTGCGCCGCCGCACTGACGAGCGAGGCAAGCCATGAAGCGACGCGACTTTCTTGCAGCCGGTGCGACAGCGGCCGCCGCGATGGCGGGTTCATCGTTATGGCTACCTGGCGCTGCGCGCGCGCAAGGCGCGGCGCTCCTGCACACGGGCAACGCGAGCGGCTACGAGAACCTGCTGATTCTCGTCGAGCTGAAAGGCGGCAACGATGGCCTCAACACCGTCGTGCCGTTTGCCGATCCGCTTTACTACAGCTACCGGCAAACCATCGGCGTGCCGCGCGCGCAGGCGATACAACTGGACGAGCGCACGGCGCTCCATCCCGCACTCGCGCCGCTCATGCCGATGTGGCGCGCACATGAACTCGCGATCGTGCAGGGCGTGAGCTACGCGCAACCGAATCTTTCGCATTTTCGTTCGATCGAGATCTGGGACACGGCTTCGCGCTCCAACGAATATCTGCGCGAGGGCTGGCTCACGCGGGCCTTTGCACGCGAGCCGGTGCCGCCTGGATTTGCCGCCGATGCGCTGGTGCTCGGAAGCGCGGAGATGGGGCCGCTCTCGAACGGCGCTCGCGCCATCGCGCTCGTGAATCCGGCGCAGTTCGCGCGCGCCTCGCGCCTTGTCACACCGGTCTCGCTCAAGGAGCGCAACCCCGCGCTCGCGCATATCCTCGACGTCGAGAACGACATCGTGCATGCCGCCGATGCACTGCGGCCGCGGCCGGGCAATTACGCACTGAAGACGGCGTTTCCAGCGGGCGCGTTCGGCGCCTCGATCAAGACGGCCATGCAGGCGCTCGCATCGAGCGACACGCCGCAAGGCGCGCCGGTGGCGGGGCGAGGCGTCGCGGTGATTCGTCTGACGCTGAACGGCTTCGACACACACCAGAACCAGCCGCAGCGTCACGCCGACTTGCTGCGCCAGTTCGCCGCGGGTATGGAGGCCATGCGCTCGGCACTTGTGGAACTCGGGCGTTGGGATCGCACGCTGATCGTGACGTATGCGGAGTTTGGGCGG